>JBBSZK010000013.1:0-44500 GCA_038044745.1 Nanobdellota archaeon | reverse complement strand
AATGATTGTTAAAGAAGAATTTTTAAGCCGTCTCCGAAAGATTTTTGATTTGAACTTGTATGAGGTTAAGGTGTGGACCGCTTGCTTGTCTCGGGGCGTTTCGACTGCGGGCGAGTTGAGTAACATTTCGGATGTTCCTCGAAGCCGAACCTATGATATTCTAGAATCTCTTGAGAAAAAAGGCTTCTTGATTATGAAATTAGGGAAGCCCATAAAATTTATTGCCCTCAAGCCTGAAGAAGTTGTTGAACGCGTGAAGAAGAACCTTGTTGTGGAGGCCCAAGAAAAGTCTAAACGACTAGAAGAACTTAAAGGAGATGACGTCCTTTCGGAGTTATCAATGTTATTCACTAATGGAATTAAATTTGTTGAGCCCTCGGACCTTTCCGGAAGCATCAAGGGGCGTCAAAATATGTATAACCATCTTGACATGATTATTAAAAACGCTGAGAAAAATGCTATTCTCGTGACAACTGCTGAAGGTCTTAATCGTAAAATGGAGTCTTTGTTGCCTGCGATTGAACGTGCGAAGAAGCGCGGAGTTAATGTTCGCGTAGCTGCGCCGATCACGCCTGAAAACTATAAAATTGCGAAAGAACTCGCACGGGTTGCAGAGGTACGTTCCATGCCCAAGGCACAAGGGAGATTTGCAGTTATTGATGAAAGACAATTGATGTTCATGTTGCTTGATGACAAAACAGTACACCCGAACTATGATATCGCTGCATGGCTTGTGAGCGATTATCTTGCCAAGTCATTGGGACAAATGTTTGAACTTGCGTGGGGACAGTTTACTCCATTGAGCAAGGTTAAGTTTTAATTGCGAACAGAGGTTTCGTTTGATTGTTTCTGTCTTAGACCCGTTATATACTACTGCTTAGACCAATGAGTGCGGCGATGCCGAAGAAGTGAAGCACAAACGAGACGAGTATTAGTTCTATATGGGAGATGTGGCGCGCAAGGGCAAATAAAGACATGGCTGCTTCATCAGGAAGCGGGGAGGCCATGATGAATCCTGCAAGTACGGGCACAAGAAAATGTTTAAGTCTGCGAGGGACTGCTCGTTCGAACTGACGCACCGATTTCGTCCGTTCGAGTCTTTTAAGTTCATCGTCGACCGAATATCGAATGACGTTAAACACGAGCAGGTTCCCACATACCGAACCAAGTGCGCCGATGATGGATGCGATCCACCATGTTTGTTGATGCCCAAGCACAAGAAAAAGGGCGGTTGCGGGGGCGGCGGTAAATCCGTATGAAAACAAGATGCCCGCAATGAATGTGCCGAGGTATCCCCACGAAGAAATTAACGTGGTAAATCGACTTGTATTGAGAAAAATAAACAACTCGTACGCGAGGACAAACGTCAGGACAAGAAGAATTAATTTGGGGTACTTCAGTTTGTGCATTTTATACATAATGTTTGCTAGTATAAAAAACTAGTCAAATGCGTGACCGTATAGGCGAAGGTCTATTTTGTTATCGTTAATTTCTATGCCTTCTTCTGCAAGCAAACGTTTCTTTTCTTCTATGCCCGACGCAAAGCCCCCCAACGAACCGTTTGTATTAATTACTCTATGACAAGGAACTTCGGGTGCGTAGGGATTTTTGTTCATGGCATTGCCAACGGCACGATAGGCCTTGGTGTGCAACGCGCGTGCAAGCGCCTTGTAGGTTGTCACTTTGCCCTTGGGCACTTTTTTAAGAAGAGCGTAACAACGTTCGTTGAATGACTTCATCGTCGGTAAAAAAACGCGTAGCTTTTTAAACTCTCTTTTCTTTTGCTGCGTATGACTACCTTTAACCCCTGGCACGACGTTGACGTGGGCGATAACGCTCCCGATGTAGTTCATGCAATCATTGAAATCCCTAAAGACTCGCACATAAAGTACGAGCTTGATAAGGAAACGGGTATGTTACGACTTGACCGATTTCTCTATTCTGCGGCACATTATCCTGGAGATTATGGATTCGTGCCGCGTACATTATGGTACGATGGAGACCCGCTTGATATCATCGTCATTACGCATAGGCCCGTGTATCCTCTCACGTTGGTAAATGCACGTATCATCGGCGTCATACGTATGGTCGACGGTGATGAAAAAGATGATAAAGTCATCGCAGTCTATGACAAAGACCCCCGTTATATCGAGTTTAAGGATATCAAAGACGTCCCGCACCATATCCTCAAAGAGCTTGTAAACTTTTTCGAAAGATACAAGGAGCTACAGGGCAAACACGTGAAAGTACTTGAGATTATGAATCGTGCGGCTGCCCTGAAAGATGTTGCAATCGGTCAGAAGATGTACGACAATAAGTACAAGAGAAAGAAGTAACTATTTAAGCCGTGTTTTTCTCGAAAGACCATGTTCATCGATGTGCATTGTCATTTGAATTTATTGCATGATGTAGCGGATGCGATAGCGCGTGCTGAAGCGAATAACGTGCTCTGTATAGTCACGCAGGGAGTTAACACGACGTCCAATCGGCTTGCACTTGATTATGCAACCGAATTTGTTTCGGTGAAGGCCGCTTTGGGACTTTACCCTGAAGACCTTGAAAAGATGACCGAAAGGGCCATTGAAAAAGAAATTGATTTTATACGAAAGCAGAAGAGCAAGATTGTTGCTATAGGGGAAGTTGGGCTTGATTTGAAAGAAGCACATGATTTTAAGAAACAGCAGTGGGCGTTTGGCGAACTTATTTCCCTTGCGATTGAACTCGATAAACCGCTTATTGTGCACTCACGCAAGGCTGAATTGCAAGCAGTTACGCAACTTGAACGTGCACGCGCGAAAAAAGTACTTATGCATTGTTTCTCGGGAAAACTTGCACTTGCGGAGGCCATTGTCAAGAACGGATGGTATCTGTCTATACCGACCTCGGTTAAAAATAGCGAACACTTTCAGAGCCTTATACGACAAACCCCGATTGAACAACTCTTGTGTGAAACCGACTCGCCGTACCTGCACCCGCGCAAAGAATTTCCCAATGAGCCGGCAAACGTGCTTGCGAGTTACGAGATGATTGCAAAAATTAAAGACTTGTCGCTTGAGGACGTGGAGAAGCAGATTGAGAAGAATTACATAAAATTATTCGGACCTATTGAGTAAGTTCAAAAATTAGTGATGGCTCATGAATGATAGCGGGGAGGAGGTCCTCGCAGACTGATGTCCGCGGGAACTTCACTTCTTTCGAAGGTGAAGTATTCGAACGAATCCTCGTTATGATGTATGCGGGGAGGAGGATTCGAACCTCCGAAGGCACTAAGCCGCAGGATGTCTCATGACATCCAATCGCTTAACGCGTTCTTGTGAACGCGCGACATCTTAAGTCCTGTCCGTTAGACCACTCCGGCATCCCCGCCTATCTGAAATGAAAGAATGAGCTATAAAAAACTATGGTTAAAGCGGATCGTCAATCCGTTCTAGAATTTCGTGTGCACTTTGCGAAACGTGGCGAATGACTTCATCTTCGTCAGCCATGCGATGTTTACGCATGTATGCGACTGCATGCGATGCGCCTGCAATAATCGCCATCTTTATTCTCTTTTCATCAATTGCCATGTATGATTTCAGAAGCATGCTTATTTAAGGATTGTTGTGTTATATTTAAATAACTAATTCTTTTCGAAGGGTATGCATCCCCTTAGTGTCTATGCGCGCTCGCGTATTTTCCACATTAACCTGAATGCAATTATTTCGGGGATTGTTTCATTGATTATTTCTGCGCAAATTGTGTATACGACGAATTATTTCATTCGGGCGCAGTGGGCAGTCGTTCTTTTTTCATATGTTGTTGATGGGCTCATCGATTTTTTAGTATTCGCGGGGCTTCATGTGGTGCTATATCATGTTCGCTCAGGAGCATGGTCATTTTCACCTCACCTTGCAAAAGACCTTATGAAATTGCAATCACAACGGTGGGTTCTCACCGCTGTAGGATTTATCGCGTCTGCAGGACTACATTACCTGCTCATGAATCTTGGGTTTGGCCGAACGCGAGGATTCATCATTGCATACGCAATTAGTTTGCTTATCATGCGCACCCTACATACCTTCTACGGTTTGAGGAATGGTGTTTTTGAGCCCGTAAAAACCGATGTGCCTGTTGGTTGGAAAAAGCTTTCTCCTCGTGAGAAAACGGCGGGGATGATTATGTACTTGGGATGTATTGTGCTTATTTTTGTGGGAATTGCGTTGCTTGTGTTGCCGGGGCCTGGATGGGCTACCATCGCGCTCGGGTTATGTATCCTCGCCATCAAGTTCTTCTTTGATGTACGACGTATTCGTACGCGCCGCAAAAGTGAGCTGTAAAGTAAACGTCACCTATTTAAGTGATATTTAGCTTATCTTTCTATGGGTAGAGTAAAAATAAGTCCATTTTTTATGGAAGTAATAAAAAAGGTAGTTGGTAGTGATTCAGAAGAAATTTTTAATAAATCCTTGCTCTTACAATATCTAGCCATTAAGACTAGCTCGGTAGAAAGCGACTCAAAATCTAGGGCTAATTTTGGTAATCTTTATGCTATTTATGTTCTAGTAGAAGATTACCAAAATAAAGAATTTGATAAGAATGGTAAATATGCAAATTACAAGGGAGCAGAGTTTTCAACTATATTCAAAAGACAAAGACAATTACCCTATGGTGAAAAGCTACAAAATCATGCACTAAACAATAGATGTAATGATGAATTTAGAAAGTTTTTTCAAAAATCAAGAGAAGTCCCAATAAAGAGGGATTTGGCTAGTAAAAGATATTGGATTAATGAGAATTTATTGTTTGTAGAAGTCCATTCTAAAAAATATAATCTGGCTAAAACTGTTATTGAAATTATCAATCAATACTCTGTTCTTAGAACGACTAAATTTAATACTTTCTTTGAGAATTGTATTGAACTTAAAAATAACTATGATAAAGATAAGATTATTGAACTTGTAAAATCTCAATTATTACCAAATATTGACGCAAGAATATTTGAGATAGTCTCTTTTTGCGTCTTAAGAGAATATTATGCTTTGAAAAATTTGAATTTATACAAAACAGGTAGAACAAACGCCAATGATGGAGGAATTGATTTTGTAATGCGTCCAATAGGTAGGTTCTTCCAAGTTACTGAAGTCCTTGATTTTAAAAAATACTTTTTAGACATAGATAAAATTAACAGATTTCCTATAACTTTTGTTATAAAATCTACTAAGAAAGTAAACGAACTTAAAAGGATTATTTTGGAAAGGGCTAAAGATGAATATGATAATAAAACTTTGAAAAAATATGAGGAAGCGATAGAGGAAATTATTTCAATACCTATCTTGATAGAAAGGTTGGAAAAAGTTATAGAAAATAATAAAACCAGAGAATTACTGGATAGTCTAATATTATATTATAAAGTAGAATTTAATATTAGGTAAGCTGAGATTGTGAGTTAGTAATGTGACTTTTCTTTGATTTATTGTTGGTCTTTTTTTCTTTTATCTTGACTAATCTCTCCCCGTTAAATGTCTCTGCAATCCCAAGTCTCCTTAATCCCATTTTAATATATTTTTCTTCAATATCAAACCCAATAAATTTTCTATTTAATTTCTTAGCTACTGCACAAGTTGTAAAACTACCAGAAAAGGGGTCAAGAACTATATCTCCTTCATTTGTAGAGGCGACAATCATTCTTCTCATAAGCTCTTCTGGTTTTTGTGTTGGGTGATTCTCATACTCATCCATTAAATAGCGAACTCTGGGAATCTCCCATACATTACCCATAACCTTCTTAGTATTATATGGTTGTGGCGGTGTTTTTCTATAATCAATTAATTTCCTCTTAGAACCAGTTTTGGCTTCAACCATTACATTTTCGGCATTGAATTTGTAATTATTTTTATCTTTAACAACCATTATAATTGGTTCATAAAGAGAACCAAAATACTTTTTAGCTTGAACGCCCGAACTGTCATAGTACCATACTATTCTAGATATAACTGAATATTTATTGCTTACATATGAATCTAAATAATTGATGAATTGAGTTGCACCCATGAAATAAAAAGTTCCTGTTGGTTTCAAAACTCTCATACATTCATCTATCCATTTTTTACACCATTCTATATATTCTTCTTTAGCCATTTTATCCCCGTTCTCCTTTCCCTCTCCGAATTTTTTACCTATATTATATGGAGGGTCAGCAAAAACCAAGTCTATGGAATTGTCTGGTAGCTTATTTAACCCATTTAAAACATCAACGAGAGATATTCTATTTTCAAAATCAGTTAGATTTCCCTCTTCTTTCATGAAAATGTTATATCTTGTCATATTTTTAATTGTTTTGTACTGATAATTTAATTAAATCTAACCACCTATTTTCTCCTAGTAGAAGATTTGCACCTGCTCTTTCACAAGGCACATCATCTATTGTAGTGTGAGCTTCTATAAAATTATGTTGAATTGTTATAGCCATCATCATTATGGGAGCAGACCACAGAGCTTTAAGCCCTCTAAAGTCATCTACTCTATCTTTAATTTTCATAAAGACAGTTTCTATTTTGTAATTATGTATTCTAGTTTTTTGGTAATTTTGTATTTTATGTTCTATTGTTAAGCCACCAATCTTATTAGAGTAAAACATCTTTTTGAAAGCCTTAGGATAAAACACTCCACCATCAGTCTGGATAAACTTAGGTTTTCCTTTACTTATCGCTTTATTCAAGAATTTCATAGCTTGGGTTGGATTAGCAGATAAACTATAATGTGTTCCTGTAATCATTCTAGTATCCCAATCAAGACAACACCAAAATCTATCGTTCCTACCTTCGCAATCTATTAAGGTTTCATCAGCATAAAAGCTATTCCCCATATTATAACCTAATCTCTCTACAAACTTGCTTACCTTTAATGTAAATCTTCTAACCCAATCTAAAATAGTCATATGGGTAACTTTTAGATTAAAGTGTCTACTTAACTGATTTTTCATTTTTCTACTTGAGAGATTAGAGATATACATATCAACAGACATAGTGATTATTGTTTCGCTGTGCCTCATTCTGTAAAACCCTAAGTCTTCTGTGAACATTCTTTTGCAGTTTTTACAGTAATGCTTTTGGATTTTTCCCCTATTCTCTGTTTGTCTAAATCCCTTCTTGTAGGTGTTGGTGCTTTTGCAGTGTTTACATTTTATTTCTTTCATAGAGTACTTAGGTGCCCGAACTATATAAACCTTTCGGTGCCCTAAGACGCAGTAGATAAGTTTATAAGTCCTTAAATACTCACTTATATGTATATAATTGGTGCTTAAATAAGGACTATGCAAAAACAAATAAAAATCACAGTTTCAGAAAAACTTTATAAAATCATAGAAACTAGAGCTAAGAGTATGGGTACCAAAACTTCTACTTATTGTTATAATATTATATTCTCAGACATGAAAAAAGAGGTTATTGAAAATGATTAATCCAGATTTTATAACTGGTTTTCTTTCTGGTCTTGGAATTACTACTATAATTGTTGCCCTTATTGAAAACAAATTCCATGTTGTTAATAGAATAAGGAAAAGAATTTCAGTATTAAAAAATAGCGGGACAGAGGCAACTTTATCTTTAGAATATAAGATTGATAAAGATTTTGATATAATTTTTGAAAAATTCAAAGAAAGATTAAGAAATGATAAATATTTCAAAGTAGATAAAAAAACTAATACTAAGATAAAATTACAATATAAGTCCGTATCTCTTAATTTAATTCTTACTCCTCAAAAAACACTTTTTATAGAGCTAGATAAAATTGGTTGTGGAATCAAAGATTTAAAAGAAAAATTAAATGAATTATTAGGAAAAATAATAGAATTTGAAAAAGATAAAACCCTTTCAGAATTTCTAACTTGTCATTTAGTATTTACTCTCCCCTATAAATGGGATGATATGAACTTATGGACTCCTAAAGGATTAAAGATAAAAAAATATAATGTTAGTTTCTCGGATGAAACCTATAAATCTGAAGTAGAAATTAGTTTGAATAAAGTAAATTTAAAATCAGACACAAAGGAATCAATTAATTATATTATTGAGAAGTTTCTTTAATTGCTCCATTTTTTCTCAATTCTCTTTTAAGAGTTTGATAAATCTTAAATAAATCTGTATTGGTTAGGGTAGCGGAGTTACTGCTTATTCTACATTCCCTACAAATAATCAATCCAATACTATTTTCTTCATAAACATAAACAACATTATAAGAAGTTATATTTTTAACTTCAACACCTTCTTCCTTATGAACCTCGGTTCCAAAATATGCCCTTTTCTTACATCTTCCTGTCCCATCTTCCCATAACCCCCAAACATTATCCAATTCTGTTATTTCATCAATTTTAGATAAGTCAAATTCCATTAATTCAAAATCAAGATTTTTACTATGCCTTAATCTTTTCATAAAAGACAAAGCAACATTTTTCTTAGTAAAAACAAATATTTCTTCCGTCTTAAAATCAATTATAACCTCAAATTTAAACACTTCTTGGTAACCATTTTCTAAAATCTTGCTTCCTCTTTCTATTCTTACGGGTTGTATGTCTAAACCTTCCTCTTGTATATCTGAATAATCCTCAATAAAGAAAACTCTTACAGGGTTCTTGATTGTTTCAGAAAAATGAAGTGCTTCATAATTCGCAATTTCTTTTTCTTTGTCATAACTTTTTAATTTTAAGGTAGATTTGGCACTTCCCAATTCATCCAAAATTTCTAAATCTTTAAAGGTGAGTTGCCCATTTAAGGTTGTTACTTCCTTTTCTCCAATAAATCTTTCTTTTTTAAAATCTTTTATTTTGAATACGCTAAGTGAAACTCCCATTAGAATAAAGTACGTTTAATAAATATAAACTTATTCCTTCTTGTCTTTATCTTCTTCAATCAGGATTTTGTTATTTTTAGTGGTTATTTTTAGTTCTTTGTTTATTAGTCCAGAATCTTCGGCTACTTTCTTAGGCAATGGAGCCCGATATTTATAATATTCCGTATCTCCTACTTTTTTATCAAAAGTCTTTATGATTTTCATATAAAAAATTTAGGTGCCCTAAGTATTTAAGCGTGTTGGTGCCCGAAAATTTTAATTCTTTATAAGAATAACCTTGTAAGTCTTTTTCTCTCCGTTATACTCTAATTCTTTATGATAAACTTCATTTTTCATAATATCAAAGTTTCCTGTTAGAGTTATGGTCTCTCCCTCAACAACAGGAATAAAGTTTATAGTCTCTCCAAATTTCTCTGGATATTCTTCTGTCAATTCTCTAAGTGCTTTTGAATATAGTTCTTTGCTCTTTACCTGTATTTCCCACTGCTTCTCTTCTTCTGTCTTTTCTTTAGGTGCAAATTTGAGCATACCCATTTCTTGTAATCTATCAGTAATAGTGTTAGCCATGCTAGAATAAGAAAAGTGAAACTTAAAAATGTGCCGATTAGGTGCCGTTAAGTTTACAGCTCACGCAAAAGATACCTTTAAGAACCTATTTTCTGCAGTGCCCCTGCTCCATGAGCCTAATTAATCAAGTTATTGTGAAAGATCTTGCGCGAACCTATCAGCAAGAGCTCTCCCAACTTTATTCTCGGGAGGGAGTTATACTGGTTGATAATTCCTTCCTCAATGGATTTGTTCGAAGACGCGTACAACGCGATGGCGTTCCGCTCAATTATTCCGAAGCATGGTATCTTGAACGCTCGTTCCACGAAGGGCATGCTCCTGAAATCGTCGCAGATAATAACGATGGTTCCCGAAGACATATTTCGTTTCCACGGGCCATGATTGCTGAATTTTCTCGGGGCATTACACGACTTGAGCGATTTGCAGGTGACCCGCTTGAAGCTCTTGCAGATAGATGGGGGGGCCCTGAAGGAGAGCCTGCTGTTATTGAATACGCGATTGATCATGTACCTGATGAAGAAATTTGTGATGGTGCGGTTAAACAGTTAAAGGGATGTATTGGCGCGCTCAAAATCGAACGAGATTTATTTGCCGTCTTTTCAACGGAAGCGTTTGTTGCACCAAGCACCCTGTATCCACAACGTTTTGAGACGAAACTTGGAAGTAGACTTGGTAGAAAACCTTCCGAGAAAAGATATCACCGCCCGCAAGCGCATTTACGAGTAGCTCATTATCAGAAGAACCAAGATTCTGCAGATCTTGCGGGGAGAGTCCGAGAAATAATCGTCAGGCCCGTTAATAGAGCATATCTATCTCGAACGGGACACCCGGATGTTGATCGAGAAATTTATTTGCTCGCGCTCGCGATTGGACAACAAACACCTGCTACGATTCTTACAGCAGACAACGATTTTCGCTCGCTTCATGGGTTTTACCAAAGAAACAAACCCTCGGGAGATCCCGCAAGCGCAGTGAGTATCGTGCTTGATCATGGGGGAGTTCCTGAAGTTCTGGAAGCACAACCCTAATAAACTCCGCGCCTCTCTGTTCGTATGCGTTTGATTCATCAAGCCCTCATATACCTCGGAATTGTTACAGGGTTTATTTTACTTATTGTGGGGATTGCGTTGCTTGTGTTGCCGGGGCCTGGATGGATTTCCATTTTGTTAGGGCTCACGTTGCTTGCCTGTCATTTTCTTTGGGCTCAGAGGTTGTTACGAGAAGTACGCAACCAAATTCGCGAAGGCGAAGAGTGGGTTAAACGAGAAGTTGTGGGCATACCAAATAAAAAGAAATAAGCCTCCGACGGGATTTGAACCCGTGACCCCGAGTTCATTCGAACTTCGGTTCTTCTGAACCACAGCTTACGAAACTCGTACTCTAACCGCTGAGCTACGGAGGCGTACTTTTCTAACTATCAGGAGGTTTTTAAAGGAGTAGGTTTTGGTAGACGTGTGAACCAAAAAAAGAAGATTATATTGCTCGTGGCGATTGGATTTCTTGTCGTTTTGGGAATTGCAACGTATGGTTTGCTTGCATATCTTGACATTATAGGGACGACGAGCGCAGGATGGACTCCTCGAGAAATTACCCAAAGCAACGTTGCACAGGTACTTTCACAAACTAACCTAATACAAGACATTCCTGAAGAAGGCGTTATTGCGGCCTACATTGGCGATGAGGAGTACACCCTTCGAAAGGGGTCTATGAGTGCAGGCGTACCCTCTAATCCCGATATTACGCTCCGTATTCCTGAAACCTACCTTGCAACGATGGGCCAGTATGGGCCCTGTGCCGCGTTTGCGAAGGCGCGCGGAGATGGAGCACTTGGGATTGTCATGCATACAGAGTCATCTTCTCTGGCCTGGAAGTATCGGGGACTTGCGAAATACAAATCTTGCCTCGGATAGCTTTATTAATTATTGTGAAATAGACGAGCTATGAAAGATACTGTCGCTAAGGCACTTATAGTTACGGGCTTGTCTAAAGAAGAATTACTCTCGGTTATTGAAGTTCCCAAGGAACGTGAACGAGGAGACTACGCTTTCCCCTGTTTTGTGCTTGCTTCGCGTTTGAAAAAAAACCCTGTTGTGATTGCGCAAGAAATTGCAAAGACCATTAATCTTTCTAAAGAGGTTGCACGTGTCGAGGCAGTCGGACCGTATATTAACTTTTTTATGAACGACGGGTTACTTGCAAAAAAAACCCTGCATAATATTCTTAAGACCAAACAAAAATACGGCGCCCATAAAGGGAACTCCTCAAAAATAATGATAGAATTTTCCCAAGCGAATACCCATAAAGCCTTCCATGTAGGGCATATTCGAGGAACCTCAATCGGAGAAAGCTTAGCACGCATTTTAACGTTTACAGGGAACCGTGTTGTGCGTGCCAACTATCAAGGAGATACCGGAATGCACGTTGCTAAGTGGTTATGGTGTTACACCAATTTCCACAAGAATGAAGTCATCAAAAAAGATGAAGCTTGGTTTGCCCGCATTTATGTTGAAGCCGTCAAACGACTTGCTGAAACGCCTACGTACGAAAAAGAAGTTGAAGACATAAATAGGGCATTAGAAATCGGGAAGGATAAACGCCTGGCGAGTTTGTGGAAGAAGACACGAAAAGTCTGTCTCGACTCTCTTGAAATGATTTACAAGCAGCTTGAAACGCGATTCGACCAGTATTTTTTTGAAAGCGACGTTGAGAAACGAGGTAAAGCGATTGCGCACGAGCTTGTTACCAAGAAGATTGCAGAAATCTCTGAGGGGGCTACGATTATTGATTTTGAACATCACGGGTCTCCTGACTTGGGAATATGGGTGCTCTTGCGTAGCGATGGTACCGTACTATATTCTGCAAAGGATATTGCACTTGCCGAACGCAAGTTTAACACGTTCAAAATAGAACAGGCTATGTACGTTGTAGGTTCTGAACAACGACAACATATTTATCAATTGTTCAAAGCGCTTGAGCTTATGAAATTCAAGCAGGCGGCTCAATGCGTCTATTTACCCGTGAGTCTTGTACGATTGCCTACAGGAAAAATGTCTTCTCGAACGGGAGACAATGTCCTCTATTCGATGTTTAGAGAAGAATTAATTGAACAGGCACGAAAAGAAATTCGTAAGCGTGACGCGAAACTTTCACATGTGGAAGTGGAACGTCGCGCAGGAGTTATTGCGCTTGCTGCCATGAAATATACTATGCTTAAACAGGATTTGAACAAAGTAATCGTGTTTGACAAAGAAGAAGCGTTGCGTTTTGAAGGGGATACGGGACCGTATCTCTTGTACAGTTATGCCCGCGCACAAAGTATCCTACGCAAAACAATAAAAAAGAAAGAAACGAATGCCCCGACGCGTCTCGAATCGAGTGAACGAGCACTTATCAATGAACTTGCGACATTCCCTGATGCTGTTCTACGAGCTGCGAAGATGCATGATCCGAGTACGATTGCACACTATGCGTACACGCTTGCACAGACGTTCAATGAATTTTATCACGGCTGCCCCGTGGTTGGTTCGGATCACGAAGGATTCCGTATTTCTTTAGTACGGGCCTTTACGTACACGCTTGAGAATGCGTTACATCTATTGGGAATTCCCGTACTCACGGAAATGTAGTGCGGCACAACAATCGTTAAATAGGACATTTTGTCCTTTTTTGCATGGAGTTGATAACGCTTCTTTTGGTTAACACGGCTGTGCTCGCATTCTTTTTGATTGTATTGTTTGTGGTCTGGGCCGTAATGCCTTCTCGGTCTCGATTGCCTGACGAATTTATTAGCGATGAAAATGAACTTGACCAGATTAAACACCAAGTGGAGCTTGAAGGCGAACAAGAAGCTGAAGAGGAATTGATGCCGTACAAGCCTCCTCGTCTTGATTCTCCGCGAAATCGAAAGCGGTTGTAATTCTTATAGACAGTTTTATAAACCTCTGTCCGTCTGTTTTTGATGTAGACGCGCTGGCGGGCTAGCCCCCTGCTGTACGCAAACGGGCTTCATGGCGAGCGTAAAGGAGTGCGTGATGAAACGGTCACGACGTCTTCAACGTAACGTTGACGTTCTGTCCGGTTCGATCGTACTTCTTCGAAATGGGTCAGACCTTGATCGGAGCAGCCCTAAGGAGGAGCAACGGTGCTTACCGGGTCGCAGAATCGAGAAGCGCTGAAGGTCACGGCGTAATACGTGCTGAGCAATCTCCCCGTCTACACTATAGAAATTCTTATAATACTCCCTGGAAAGGAATACTATGGGTCGCATAGAACAGGTCAAATATGCAGGCATTAACGCTTACAACAGAATCATCGAACCTAAGACTCTAAGCGAACGCAATCGCGATTACCCGTGGGGAACGTACGATACAAAGGGGTTTATTCAAGACACCAAGAGTTCATCCGATGGAGTTACTAGTCCCAAGACTGCGGAAGAGCTTGAGAGCGAAATTACCGCTCGATTTGGAGAGGGCGATTATATCTACGCTGCGTGTGAGAAAAAAGGACGAAAGGGGTTATTGTTGGTTATGCGCCTTTTGGAAAAGAAAGTCGAGTGAACCTTTAAAAACATCGTCGACGTTAGTAGGTCATGAATACAAGAGGGCAGTTTTTTCTTATTGCGGCGTTGATTGCTTCAAGCCTGCTATTTGGACTGACTTCGGTTATTAACTCTGCTCGAGGAAGCGCTGAAGATAAAGCATTCTATGGGCTTTCTGAGGAGATTGATTTTGAGACGAAACGCGTGCTTGACTATGGAACCTATTATTATCAGGAAGTGAGTACGAATGACCTTATGCGTGAATTCTTGGTCAAATATGCAGATTATATTGCGCAGGAGAAGGTGTTGTTCTTATTTGGAAACAAACGTGAACTCGAGGGACTGTATTTCTCGAACCGAGCACTCGGCTCAGTCGGTGTTGACATGGGAGGCGGCGCAACAGTCATTCCCATTCAACAGATAACCGGCTCGGTTGCAAACGTGAGCGTTTCTGGTGAAACGGTCACGGTAACTATCGAAGGCGTAACATACCCCTTTGTGCTACTCGAGGGACAGAATTTCTTTTTTGTAATTATCAAGGAGAATAACGATGAAGCGTTTGTTGCAACAGGTTAAACGCGGTGAGAGCACTGTGCTCGGTTATGTCCTTCTTATTGTGCTTGCGATTGGAATGGCTGCTGCAGTATACGCCTATTTGAAATTTCAACTGCCCCGCAACCAACCGCAATGTCCCGACGATGTGAGTCTTGCTATAACGGAACTGAATTGCTCGGGAGAAATGTTTTCCATCACGCTGCAGAACAAAGGGTTGTTTAGTCTAAATGGGTCTTACATTAAGATGGGAAATGTGAGCCGCGTCTATAAACAAATCATTAATTGCCCGGGGCCCGAACAGCACGCACCTTACTGTCAAATTTATTTTAATACGGGTCCAGATGCTTATTTATCCAAGCCACTTGCCCCTGGAGAATCGTGGTCGGCTACTTTTAATTATACGCTTGGTGCGGGTGAGCGTGAAGTAGAAGTGGAGCCGTTAATGATTGCAAGCCAAGGTTTGCAAACCATAAACCGTAGTCGTATTCTTTGTTCCAAAGCCATCGTGAGTACGACGGTGGTTTGCACATAAGGTATAAAAAGAACAGTTTGCTATGGTGCTCGTGAATAAAAAAGGGATTGAGCCAATTGTGGGTACGGTTTTTCTGGTAGTCGCGGTCCTCGTTTCAGGTAGCATCGTTGCATATTACACGATTCAACAGGTGCAAAGTGTGGACGCCTCATGTTTGGAAGCGTTGAATAACATTCAATTTGTTGATGTGGGTTACAGTTGTCGAATGCCCGATGCGCCTGATGGGTCACTTACATCATTTTCGGTTAGGTTGACTGATAACGAGGGGGTTATTGAAGGATTTCAGGTGGGATTTGGACAGGACGGTACGACGCAGTCGTATGAGGTCACCAATGGAAAAACGTATGATGCACTTTGTTTGTTAGGCAGTGAGTTTGCGCTACCGTTAAGCGTGCCTGCACCAGAAGACGTACGCACGTACGTTTCTCGAGGCGACAATGAACGATTGTTTATTGCCCCCATCCTCACAGGGGGCAAGGGATGTTTTGCTGAAGCGAGAAAGGATATTACGATTACGAACGAGTGTATCAACCCTGCAGTTGAAACCGAGATGGTTGCTTGTTTGGGTGGTGCGAGCGCCGTGTGTGGTGATGGTGCCCGCGAGGGCACGGAAGAATGTGATGGAACTATTCCCGATGATGAGCGAGCATGTACGGGTTATAGTCATACGCCGCCTTATACATCAGGGACGGTAAGTTGCGTGCCTGAAGGCGAAGCTCATGAGTGTGAAATCAATACCGATGCGTGCGGATATTGTGGGGATGGAACGATTAATTCTGCAACGGAAGCATGCGATGATGGGAACAACGAAAATGATGACGGGTGTTCATCGACGTGCACCGTGGAAAGTTGCTCAGTCACTAATCTTGCATGGGGCTTGACAAGCGTGCGAGAAGGATACCCCGTTACTGTAGAAGCGTTGTTGCAGACGTGCGGCGCTAAAACACTCTCGTTCCAAGTATGGGAGCATGATGTAGACGGCACCGACGTTGAAGTTACTCCGGGGCCTGCGAGCAAGGTCGTAAGTCAAGGTACGAGGGATTTTGTACAAACGTGGCACGAAACAATTTGGGGGAGTGATAAGGCGGGAAGTCAAACGAATCCTCCTGAATACTACTTTAAGATTCTTGTCCAAGGCGGATCTACGTACACGAGTCCCGAGGTTGATGCGGATGAACTGAAAGTGCGCGCGTGTGGAGATGAGATTGTGGATGCGAGTGATGGCGAACAATGTGACAGTACAAACTTGAATGGACAGACGTGTGTGAGCCTTGGATATACGGGGGGAACATTGACCTGTAACGCGCGAGGAACAGGCGATTTAGTTGCCTGCCGATTTAATACCGTAAGCTGTCAAGGCGTTATAGAACAATGCGGAAACAACCTTCGAGAAGGAAGCGAGGTGTGTGATGATGGAAACGAAGTGAGTGAAACAAGTTGCACACAATACGGCGGTTCACAGACGTTCTGCAATGCAGATTGTAGCGCGACATTCCAGCTGACCTGCGATTCGTGTGGGGATGGAACGATTAATTCTGAATGGGGTGAACAATGTGATGGTTTGCTCTTTGGTGGTGCGACGTGCGCCTCGATGGGATTCCCGGGAGGAGGTTCCCTAACGTGTACCGGCAGTTGTCAAATTGATTTGGCAGGATGTGGCTATTGTGGGGATGGAACGATTGGGGGTGAAGAAGTATGTGACCCTACCGTTGATGGTGGTGCGTGTACGACTGGAGGCACTGATCAAACCGGTGGGGGAGGTATGACTGGTAATGCTATTGGTCAAGGAAGCGACCAAGGGAGTGGGGAGCCCGGAATATGCTCCAGTGATTGTATGTCGTGCCAGACATCTGATTTGACCGGAGGTGCATGGTCGCAATTATCGGGCTCTGAAGGGGATAGCGTATCTGCACATGTTGAGGGTGTTCGCATGGACAGTTCTCCAACTATTGTCGTCACCGTGTATGAGGATGACTTTATAGGCGATGACCAAGTGGGACAATATGGTGCGACATTCGGACAAGGAGCTTCCTTTGTGGATGTTCCCCTCGTTGCACAATGGGACTGCGATGGAGTCCAATTCATGTGCGATATCTTTGGAGGACGCGCGGAGTATTACTTTATTGCGCATGTTGCCGACTATCCTGATATCTTGATACAGAGCGATGTTATGTGGACAACGGAACGCAATCCTTCGTGTTTGAATGGATATTACCAACCCGATTCGGGGGAAGAATGTGAGCCCGATATTAGTATGGGAGGTTCGTGCACGCCCGATTACGGAAGTTCATGCAACTACTGCAGTCAAAGTTGTAATGTAGAAGCTATGCAAGGAGGATATTGTGGGGATGGAACGCCCAATGGCCCAGAAGCTTGCGATGGCGGTTCGCTCTTTTGTACGACAGACGATGGTTATTTAGGTACACAAGATTGTGCAGGAAACTGTTTGGGGTATCAAACGTGTAGCTCTTCGCTGTATTGTGGAGATGGAACTAAAAATGGAGGCGAAGCATGTGATGGCAACGACGTGGGCGGAGAGAGTTGCACGACACTTGGTCTGGGATACACGGGTGGAACGCTCGGATGTTTGGCAGGATGTAGCGGGTTTGATACCTCGGGTTGTACGACGGGCGGGGGACAGACCTGCGGAAATGATATCGTAGAGGGCACGGAAGAATGTGATGGTAACAGTCGCACATGTACGGTAGATGATTCTGGCGGGAGTGGCCATGGGGCCATTACGGGCGAAGCTACGGGGTCTGGTTCGGGTATTGGAGACAGTGGTTCGCAAACGGGTACCGAGTACTGCACCGACCAGTGTACTTGGTCAGGAACGTGCGTTGCTAATCCTTAACATGAAAACAAATTTTTTATTCAAACGAGGTGTGAGTCCCGTTGTTGCGACGACGTTGCTTATTGCGATTGTAATTGCGCTTGCGGGGATCGTATTTATTTGGGCACAGGGGTTTGTGCAAGAAGGCGTACACAAACGTGGCGAGCCGATTGAGCGTTCGTGTGATAGTCTTAACTTTGAAGCAGACGTAGTTCCTGAATCGGGAAGTTACACGCTTGAAATAAATAATCGAGCAGATATTCCCATTTATGGATTTGTGGTACGTGTGCTTGGAGAAGGAGAAACACTTATTGAGGAGTTGCCCCCGACGCCGGTCGAACCAGGGGCGTCATTGCGCATATCACTTGCGACCCTTGATTTGACGGGAATTTCCGAATTAACGGTAGTTCCTATTTTGCTTGGTCGACGGGGGGATAGCGGTAATGAGGCATTTATATGCCCCGATCGCACGGGGCAAGGCGTGACCTTGCTTTAAACGCGAAAGGTATAAAAAGCGTTCATGATTATAAGAGAGATGTTTACAAGAAGAGGGGTGAGTCCGATTATTGCGACGGTGCTTTTGGTTGTTTTGACGTTAGTTGCCGTAGGTATCCTTGCGGCATTCGTTATTCCTTTTGTGAATGATAGTTTCAAAAACAGCAAAGAGTGTTTTGAAGTCCTTGATAAGGTAAAGTTTGATGGAGATTCACTTTACAACTGTTACGCATATAACGATAGTGGACGAACGGTTGGACGAACGGGATTTTCAGTGCGCATGGACACCGATCAAGCGCTCGCGTTCAAAGTGACATTCACCGCATCGGGGCGTGGAGATACTAAGACTGTTGAGAACGGCACTTCACTTGACACTATCCGTATGCTCAATGGAGATTTTGGAACGGCGCTCGAGGTACCTTTCAAGGGGGGCGTGCGCACGTATGTAGCGAATGGTGCATACGAGCGTGTTGAGCTTGCGCCTGTCTTGAAGTCAGGAGATGTATGTGATACTCGAGCGACGATTACCGTTGCCGAGTGCGCCGATCCCGGGATTGTTGCGGGGCTTACTAAACATTAACCATGGCGCGAAACGGCCAGGTATGGGTTGAAACAGTAGTCTACACGCTTATTGGATTAAGTTTAATTGGGCTTGTGCTTGCGCTTGTCACCCCCAAGATAACTGAATACCGCGATCGCGCCGTCATCGAGCAAACCATCAATTCATTGAATATAATTGATGCAAGAATAAACGAAGTGCTTCAAGCCCCGGGGAATACCCGCGTTGTTGAATTTAGGCTTAAGCAAGGCACTCTCTATTTTAATGCAACGGGTGATCAAATCGTCTATGTGCTTGAAGACGCGCATGGAGCCTATTCCGAGCCCGACACGCTGGTAGATATTGGGCGAATTAACGTGCTTACGAGCAAACAGGCGACCAAATATACGATTCGGCTTGCACTCAGTTATGACATTGACATTAATTATACAAACAATGCTGAGCTGCTTCGTTTTGGGGCTGCGTCCACACCCTATCGATTTTCATTTTCACATACCGGTTTTGTTTCCAATCAGACTGCGACGCACGCAGTAATAGAAGTGCGAGACATTTCCTCAGGAGCATAGGTTTAAATAAAAACCTGCGTTCTTTACGACGATAACGATGGTGATCCGTGTTAACTTAAATCCGCCTATTCCTGCACTTCCACGCCTTGATGACAAGACGCGTGTTGACGTGCGCTATTCGCTTGTTGCGCCTTACGCTAACGTCCATATCTATTGGGAGGCCAAAAGTGGAGAGCTTGTTTACGAACTTGAAGAACCTCTCCTCAAACCCGATGAGAAGAAGGCGCTTTCCCTGATTGAAGATGCTATGATTGAACTGGTTAATCTTAACGTCGTCGTTGAAAAGACATTAGATAAGATGATTGAATATATTGACAAAACTGCACGGCTCTTAATTGGAGAAATGAATATTAAACTATCTGAAGAGAGTTACGAAAAATTGTTCTATTATCTGTATCGCGATTTCATTGGGTACAACCAAATTGACCCGCTTATGAAAGACTACTTCATTGAAGACATAGAGTGCAATGGGGCAAATACTCCTGTCTATCTCGTGCACCGCGTATATCGGAATTTACGAACCAATATTAGATTTGAGGATATTGACGCACTTGCGAGCTTCGTTGAGAAGCTTGCTCAACGTTGCGGGCGTTACATCTCCTACGCACAGCCTCTTCTCGATGGGACACTGGGGGACGGAAGCAGAGTCAATGCAACGTACACGAAAGACGTCACTTCGCGAGGACCGACATTTACCATTCGTAAGTTCACCAAAGTTCCGTGGACACCTACCCAGCTCCTTGCCATGAATACGCTTAGCCCCGAAATACTTGCTTATTTCTGGCTCCTATTACAATACAAAGGAAACCTTATGATTTCGGGAGGCACTTCTTCGGGAAAGACGACGCTTCTCAACGCCATTGCGTTCTTTATCCCTCCCGATGCACGCGTTATCTCGATTGAGGATACGCGAGAGCTTAATCTTCCGCGAGAGAATTGGCTACCTGCAGTGGCGCGTACGTCTATAGGTATTGGCAAGGTTGGAGAAGTTGATTTGTTTGACCTTCTCAAAAATTCATTCCGTCAAAACCCTGATTATGTAATTGTAGGAGAAGTTAGAGGAAAAGAAGCATTCGTGCTCTTTCAAGGGATGGCTTCGGGGCACGCGTCAATAAGCACTATCCACGCCGATTCACTCGACACGCTTATTCGACGTCTTCAGACGCCCCCCATTAACTTGTCACCTACGCTTGTCAACTCACTTGATTGCGTCGCTATTATGACCCATGCACTTATTAACAATAAACATACGCGTCGCCTGAAGGAGATTGTTGAAGTTGTGAATATTGAAAAAGATGGTACTGCTCTTATCAATACTCCTTTTGTGTGGAATCCTGCGCAAGATGTGTTTTATTATAAAAAACAAAGCAAGGTATTTGAAAAGATTTCGGCACGATTTGGAATTAGTGTGCCTGTTTTGCAGGACGAATTTGTGAAGCGCGCAAAACTACTTTATAACTTATTTCAACGACGCGTTTATGATTTCGAAGAGATGCGTAAAATCGTAATGGACTACTATCGGGACCCTGCGGGTGTCTTGCGCGCATATGGCGTCGTTTGAGTTGAAAGGTATTTAAAGCTCCGACGTTTTTTTAACTGATGGATAAAAGAGAGGTACTGCTCTTAGCTCAGCTTCTTAAAACGCTTGAAACGGTCGTGACACAACTTGAACAGGCCGAACAGACTACATCGGTAGAACGTTTTGAAATATTAAGAAGAGAAGCGATTTCTCTTCAAAAAAAGATAGAGGGAATGATATGATTGGAGAAATTAAACATAATATCGCAACTGAGCTCGCCATGGCTCACGAACTTTCGGGTCTTATCGACCGAGCCGAACGTGCTTCGGATGAAGAGCGGCGCATTATACTCGGTGCGGTCTTATCTGTACAAGAACGCATAAAAATGCTTAATCGTTCTGTAGGCTCTCTGCTTGCTTCACTAAGTGCTGTCAAGAAATTGCCTGGCAAGGATAAGCCCACCGGTGTGGAACGCGTTACCTTACAGGGAACCCCGACGCCGATAGCATTGCGAACTGCAGATAAAGAAAAATATCTTACTGAACTGAGTATTAGTGAAAAATTGCTTCATAAGCTTAAACATCACACGGAAGCAACGGAACAAGGAGAAGAGTACAAACGACCAAATTCGTATGTGCAAACCGCAAATAAATTCTTTTTACGCACATCGACGGAATGGCTTGATCGCGGCCTCTTTAAGAATTTGAACATTGATTTGCGAAAGGCCAATTTGAATATTCTCACGGCAAGTTACGTGTCGAGTATGATATTGAGTATTCTGCTTGCGCTCGTAGCAGGAATAATGCTCACAATATTCTTTTTGTTTGTTAGGGTTGCGCTTGAACCTCCCTTTATCAGCCTCGTTAGCGAGGGTTATTTTGTTTTGCTCGGAAAAACTATTTGGTTTACACTTTTGCTTCCCCTTCTCACGTTTGGGCTTTTCTATTTCTATCCTGCCATTGAGCGCAAATCACTTGCGCGTCAAATTGATAGTGAACTGCCCTTTGTCGTTATTCACATGGGTTCGATTGCAGGAAGTGGGGTCGAGCCTACTCAAATATTCAAAATCGTTGGTCTTAGCAGGGACTATAAACACACACGCGGGGAGATACGGAAGCTATTGAATCAAGTGAACGTGTATGGATATGACCTCATCACTGCACTTAAAAATATTTCACGATTGACACCGAGTACGCGCCTTGCTGAATTGTTTAATGGTCTTGCCACCACGATAAGCTCGGGGGGTGACCTCAAGACATTTTTTGAAAAGCGAGCCGAAAGCCTATTGCTGCAGTATAGAATTGAACGTGAAAAGTTCTCTAAGGTTGCGGAAACATTTATGGACTTATACATTAGCGTGGTCATTGCAGCACCTATGATTTTACTTTTGCTTCTGATTATGATTTCGGTTTCCGGTGTCAATATAGGAGGATTGCAACCTACTCAAATGACTGCCCTTATTTTGGTGGTCGTCGCAGCTATTAACGTGGTATTTCTCTGGGTCATCACTTTGAAACAACCGAGCTACTAACATGAAACTCACAAAAGTCCATTGGATTGGAATCATCGCCTCAATTGTTATCCTTGGATTGGATATGGGTTTCTTCTGGGGAGAGTCCATGTTCCCCTTCCTACTGAGCATAGGGCTGGCCGTGGTGGTGCTTCCGTTTCTTATTGGACTCATTATTGAAAGTAAAGTTGAGCAGGAGAAAAACGAGCGATTTTTAGAATTTACCCGAAATCTTGCCGAAAGTGTTAAGACAGGCACGCCTATTGGAAAGAGCATCACTAATATGAGTTCAAAAGATTTTGGTAGTCTCAGCCCTCATATCAAAAAATTAGCCAATCAGATTGGCCTTGGAATTCCCACCTCTCGCGCCCTGCAGACGTTCGCCATTGATGTTGACAGCGTTGTCATCAAGCGCGCAATCAGTTTAATTCGTGAAGCAGAAAACGCAGGAGGAGAGATAGATTATATTCTTGACTCGACTGCCGAGTCTATTTATCAGATTGAAAAGCTTAAACGCGAACGGAAGGCCGCGGTTTCGAGTTTGGTCGTGCAAGGATATATCATTTTTCTTATATTCGTGGGGATCATGCTTATCATGCAATTCAAGATTCTTCCATTGACTGCGGGAGCGCAAGGGATTGCATCAGGCCAAACGCTTGAAGGTACTTCCCTCACGGGAGGAACGGCGGTTGATCCTGAGACGCTCGCGAGACCTTTCTTGTATCTCCTCTTGGTGCAAGGATTCTTTACGGGACTTACAATTGGGAAACTCTCTGAAGGAACCTTACGTGGAGGTTTGAAACACTCGCTCATTATGGTTCTTGCGGCGTTCCTCATAACCTCGGGAGCTAATGCCTTTATTGGAGTTCCCTCTGTTTAAGGTTTCGTAACAAGATAGAATAACTCATTATCGATTTCCTTTATCTGGAATGGATAGCTAAGTCGAGCAAGCATATGTTCAAACCACGTTCTACGCGGACGATTCATTCTTTTACCCGACAACTTGCGTGTGGGAAAACTCACTATAAGTGTTCGAGCGTTTATCGCTTTTATTAAGGCCTCTGCATTGGCACGACCTTTGGTGTCTATGATGTCTAACAACTTGAGCATAAGGCAGAGGTCTATTTTAGGAAATTGTGTATAGGTACGTACGTCGGCGACGAATGCATGTCCCTTAATCTGTTCTTTCTTAAAAAAATCATTGATTATCTTTATTTCTTTTTCATGTATGTCGCAGGCGTAGTAGGTTTGTCCCTTTTTTGCAAGCAAGATGGGATTGAGTCCGCACCCGAGATCAAGAATCGAATTAGGAGCGTATTCTGCGATGAGGCTCTTTAGAAAGTCATAGTGGGCTATTCGCTCGTGTGTGGAGACGTGGGCATCAACCAATTCGGAAAGTGTGGAGTCGGAACGCTTTTTTTTGTGAAACCTGCCTGTATGAAGACGTAATTCTGCCCGTATTTCTTTAAGAAGCAGTTTCCTTTCGCGTTCCGATGCGGGAATTTGGATTCCCTTTAGATGTTTCTTCGCGATGGTGTGCACAAACGCGTCAGAGAGTCCGCTAAGCTCTGGCTTTCTTTTTATTTCTGCAACAAAGGCAGGTACGTCCATAGATTATAATGCGAGTAAGCTATTTAAACGCTCGGCGATTTACGCACCTATGCAGATAAAAGGGATGGGTCACGTAGAAGTTATTCTTGCATTTGTGCTATTTATGGGGTTTCTTATCTTCGGTTTATACTTTTTTAATCCTCTCAGTAACGATCGTGTGCTTGACTCTTCACTTTTTTACGCGGTTGATGAAGTTATGGATAATACCACGCGTGAAATTTTGACGTATGGTATCTCTTTAAACGAAAGCGATTTTGCAATAGCTCAGAACATCAGCTTCCCACTTTCACGCGAGAGTATTGACGGAGTAGGGGTGTATGTTGAGACTTCGACAGGTATGCGCCTTCGGGGGAAGTACGTGGCCGGAGCACTCTATGTTTCCCGGAATGATTCTGAATTTTTCTATGCACGATTGGGGAATTTTGTTACCGAAGAAGGCTTCATTCCCAACGTGGCTTTCTTAGAGTATGGCTCCAATTATACTATTTCAAGCTCTGATAAGAAACATATTGTGAGCGAAGCTCTTTTGTTAGGGCTTAACCAAAGTTATTATTCAGACTACGGCTCAGTGCGCACGTCGTTTAATTTACCACGCCGCGTAGACTTTGCAGTTGAAGCAGTGATTGATGGCGGAGATGCGATACGTATGTCTCGTCAAATTCCCGAAGGATTCGAAGTTGTTTCCCAAACCGAACGGGTAGAAGTACTACGAATCGACGGACGTATTAGTTTCGCCGAGATTAATGTGCGTGTTTGGTAATCTTTATAACTCGCATTTGCATTGAGGAACTATGCAAAGAAACGGGTGGATGCGCATTGTTGAAGCTAGTCTGTCTATCCTCATTATATTAAGTGTTCTTTTTTTCTTGTATAATCGTGAAGCACAATCGGAGAGTCTTGCGCTTGACGAGCGGGCGCAGAACATTCTTGCCGAACTTGCTTCGAGGGGTGATTTTAGAAAAGCCGTCCTCTCGCGCGATGAGCCCTATGTTCACCAGGCAGTTGCGGAAAAAATTCCAGAGTCACATCTTTTATTCGAGGCAAGAATATGCGGGCTTGATGAGGCTTGTGGAAAAAGCAACTTTACCGAGGGCAACGTGTATGCCGCAGAGAGAGTCATAAGCAGCTCTCTTGAAAAGAATTCGGCTTCAGAAGGAGCTGTGCCTAAAAAAGTAAGGCTTTTTGTATGGAGAACAGTTACTCGTTAAACCATGACTGTTCGATTTGTGAGTCACACTGCGGATGTGCAATTTATTGTGCGTGCCTCCACCAAGGCGAAACTTTTTGAGGAGTGTGCTCGGGCCTTTTCGCTTTGTGTGGCTGAAGGAAAAAGAATTTCACCTTGTGAAAAAAGAACAATTGTACTTTCTGGAGATGATGATCTCTCATTGCTCTACCGTTTCATGGACGAGCTCATATTTTTTGTTGATGGCGAACGGTTCTTGGTATCAAATGTTCACGCTACTCTTGCGAAAAATGAGCTAAGGGCAACGTGTGAGGGGATACGTCTTACGCACTCGAAGGGGTTCAGGCATGTAAAAGCAGCCACGTATGCTGAAATGTATTTAAAGAAACAAAAGGGAGGGTGGGAAGCTCGAGTGGTCTTGGATGTGTGACCCTTTACGCCCCATCAGAGCATTATTAAATCGAACGCCATGACTTCTTCTATGAAAGAAACGCTCGTTCGTGTTGCAGACCATGTATATGAACTGCCTATTTCGGGAACTATGCATGTGCCCGGACGGATATTCGCCTCGGAAAATCTGTTGGCTTCTATCGAGGACCCTTGCATTAAACAGGTAGCTAATGTCGCAAGCCTCCCTGGAATTGTAGAATACTCGTTCGCGATGCCCGATATTCACCAAGGATATGGATTTCCTATCGGAGGAGTTGCAGCATTTGATAGTGAAAGAGGAATTATCTCGCCTGGTGGAGTTGGATATGATATCAATTGTGGCGTACGTATTCTTACCACGAAGATTACTTCCAAAGAGTTCAAATCGAAGCGCATTACGCTCCTCAATGCGTTGTACAAAGCGATTCCGTCAGGACTAGGGGAATCGAGTGAGTTCAAACTTTCAGAGAAAGATTTGCACGGGGTGCTTGAAAAAGGAGTCGGTTGGGCGGTGGCACGAGGATATGCCTCTGCAAATGATGCAGAAAAAACAGAAGACGGGGGTTGTATAGAGGGAGCTGATGCTTCAAAGGTTTCTCAAAAGGCGCGAGGACGAGGAAGAAACCAACTTGGCACGCTTGGCTCGGGAAATCATTTCCTTGAAATTCAGGAAGTTGAAACTATCTTCGACCGTGTAACGGCGCGCGTGTTTGGACTCCATGAGGGAACTATCGTTGTCATGATTCATTGTGGCTCGCGAGGACTCGGACACCAGACTGCTTCGGATTACATATTGGCTATGGAAAAAGAATATGGATTTGAACGCCTCCCTGATCGAGAGCTTGCCTGTGCGCCCTTACGTTCAAAACTTGGGAAAGACTATTGTGCTGCCATGGCTGCGGCCGCCAATTTTGCATTTGTGAATAGACAAATCATCAGTTACCATGTTAGAAACGTATTCAAACAGTTTTTTCCGCGCGAGGCTATGCCGCTCCTCTACGACATTGCCCACAACATTGCAAAATTTGAGACTCACGTAGTTGAGGGAAAAAAGAGAGAGCTTTGTGTACATCGTAAGGGTGCAACGCGTTCTTTGGGGCCTGGGCGAAAAGAGATTCCTTCCTGCTATCGCTCGCAGGGATGCCCGATATTTCTCCCGGGAAGCATGGGTACGCACTCGTACATACTTGCAGGCACAAAGACGGCCGAACTCATATCGTTTGGATCGGCCGCGCATGGAGCAGGAAGAGTTCTTTCACGAAGTTATGCCATCAAACATTTGCGCATGCCTGATGTGAAAAAACAACTCGCACGCCATGATGTCATCCTCAAAACCGGAAGCGAACGAGGTGCGCTTGAAGAAGCACCTGCGGTATACAAGAATATTGACGAAGTTGCACATGTGAGTGATGCATTGGGGCTTGGAAAGCTTGTTGCACGTGTGAAACCGCTTGCCGTCGTGAAAGGCTAGCTCCAACGCACAACCTTTATAAAGTTCTTTTTAGTACAGGAGTTATGCAAAGAGGGTTGGTTTTTCTTGGGTTTATGACCTTCATTTTTTTTGTTTTCTCCGCCTCTGTGGTAATCGCCGCAGATTATACTTGCTCTGACCCTGGAGATACCACTCAACGCATATTTAGGATTTCATCAGACACTAATGCGCACGGAGAATTGTACAATGGCGCGGGAGTATATCAAAAACATATTTGTTATGATGATTATTTTACGCGATTTATCGGCACTCCGACGCGTACATGCACCGAGTCCAATGTGGTGGTGCGCCTCAGCGGAACAACAAATGCCCACGCCGAGCTCCCTGAAGGAACAACAACAGGGTATCAAGACGTATGCTTTGATGGATTACTTTGTGAAAGCGTTGTCGCGACAGGCACGTGCGCAGCAACTTATGTTGAGATGGCGACGTTATCTGCCATAACAAATGCTCACCTTGGATTGCCCGGTCAGTATACGGGCTTAGGAAGATACCGTATTTGTTGTAAGGAAGAATCAAGTGGGGCGGGACGACTTATAACGGGTACATGGAGAGATGCGGCAGGTTCCTACGAGATAACGGAAACATGGGTCAATCGTACGGTACAACTCGTAGAGTTCACTAGTCTTCCAGGAAATACTCCGGTTGTTATAGAGGTCTGGGAAGATGACCTTGTTAAAGGACATGGGTCTTCGTCAGACTTTTTAGCTAATTTTACAGTACTCACTCTTGCGGATGGACGAGCGCGCGTACTTGATTACCTCATTAATGATGCTAACATTACCAAGGGACTTGAGGGGGAGTTAGTCTGGACTGACGTTCTGGAGTTTTATTTTATAGCACGCTATGCTGATCAAATAAATGAAAGCGCAACTCTGTATGTAAACGTCACGAAAGGTCCGAATTATCCTCCGATAGCCAATATTACTGCGCCAACGCATAGGGGCATCTATTATAACAACACCAATATTACCTTCAAACAGGCGAGCTATGACCGAGAAGGAGGTCAATTCACCTATCTGTGGAACATTAGCGAGGATGGATTCACTACCTCCAATGCGACGTTTAATTATACGTTCACATCGCCGGGACAAAAGACGATAACTCTGCGAGCAACTGATTCCGAAGGTGCATGGGCAGAAGACCAGGTTGCAATTGTGGTCGTTTCTAGTCCCGGATTGTTTGCGTTTATCAATCGCCCCGAACATCACGCCCTTGTTGTGAATCATACGCTAAAGGTACTTACCAACGCAAATGAAAGCTACGCGCTTAACAGCCAAGGAACATGCCCTACGATAACGGTGACTTGTATTGCGGGGGCTTGTCCTAATCAGACTGAAAATTCTCCGTGTGGGCCTGGTTATTTTGATATTGTTGGAACGCCTAAAGGGTTCAGCGAGCTTTACTTTGACTGGGGGTTCAGTGATGGTGATGGCGCTCCCGCCGCTGATGGTCTTGGAAATGTTATAATTACCAAACAGTTCAGTCTTCCTTCAGGGACGCTTGAGGATTACAAATGGGCGAGTCTGCGATTAAATTACACAAACATGGTGGGCGGTATTTCAATGCAGCTCTTTGCAAATAGATTCTTTACGTTACTTGACGCTCGGCAATGTGTTGATAGTGGACGTACATGGGTCGAATATGACTATACGACGGGCGACATCATAGAAACTTGGTCCACGCTCGCAGGTAACGATCGCTGTAAAGGATATGATGGTCTTGCCGGAAATAGTGATGACTGCTGTCCTGATACGTTCCGTTGTTCGGGAACTCCTGCGGCATGCGTTCCCACGAATCTGACACGTTGCTTTGATTACAAATCAAATCAATCGTGTGAAGATGACCCGTTACGATTGAGAAAAACTGATTCGGGATGGGACCAAGAATGTAAGGATGGGCGCGCTCGAAATGGTTCCATTGTGACTTGTTCATGCACATGGAATAATGATGATTATATTACGGGAGACTATTGCGTATTCTCCAAAGAATATAGTCAAGGAAGTCACAGTGGAGGAGGGAGTTGTACGCCTCACCAGTGCAAGTATCTTCCAACATCTGCTCCTACAGAATGCGTTAACGGATATGCTATGGTGACCGTTGAGGCAGAATTTACTAAAGGGACGTGTACGATACCTTCCTATCAAGGAGCGAATGCGACCTGTATGGCCGGCACTGGTCCGCGCACTATTTTGTGTGGTCGGCCGTCGATATCGCTCGACTTTTTCGGGCCTTGGCAATTGATTATAAGTCTCCTTGCAATTCTTGCCATCTATTGGGTATGGTGGTTTAAGAAAAGCCCATGATGCGAAGGTTATTGTTGGGGCTGGTAATCGTTGTATGTGTATTCTTTTTTGTGGAGGGTGTGAGTGCCGAGGTCATTACTCATAATGACACTGTTAAAACAAGGTATAGCACGGGCGAACGTATTAGCGGCACAATTACGCTTACCTTCAATAAGACGAATCTTGATACTACTATTCGAACGAATTTTGATAATACGACTATGTCTCTTCGCGATTTTATCGCGGCGAATGGGTTTAGCGTTGGCGCTCATTACAACTGCAGTACGGCTAACTGTCGTGCAGGGTACGTTCGTAAAGAGGTTGTAAACTCTCTTAATCTTCGAGGAGGTAATGCATTACTTGGTTTTATTGTTGAGGACCCAAGCGTCACACGCGTTGACGACGCAGAAATTGATTTTCAAAGCATTGCAGAGCCTTCTTGTTATCTTGACCTTGCCATCGATGTTCTAAATAAAAGTGACTATTTTGTGGCCAGTGAAAATTATATTGACGAGGCCTGTTATGAGCCCCGATACGGGTGCTTCGAGCGGGCACGGGCAGGGGCCGATAAGATTGTCATGGAGCCTGGTAAGGAATATTGTGAGCGCATGACCCTTCCTGTCTCGCCGGCGTTTAGGCTTGGTGCGAATGTAACCAATGCGACGCAGGGAAAAGCTGGTTTGAAGATGCGCATTCACGCACTTGATAGTTCCCTGCTCGGAGAGTGCATTCTTCCTAACTTAACTCAATCTTCACAACTGGTTGAATGCATTAGTCGCTATGGTTCTGCATTCCAACGTGACTATTTTGTATGTGTTATGTCGACGGGGTCAAATTCCAATTACCAAATTCGAGTTGAAACTAATGAGCCTTGTGGAACCAATAACTTTGGTAGTAGTTATCCTGGGGACTATGAAGTATTTGCAAAGAACTTGAAGTTTGATACTCCTCGAATTCATGTTAATGAGAGTGAATTCGAAAGTGCGACGGGGGCTGATTTGAGCGAGTACATGAGTTCGTATCTTTCTGAGTATTATGGTGGCGCGTGCATACCCTATTGCGTGATCCCCATTCGTGTTTTTGGATCTGACCAGACCATTACGGTTGCAAATCCGTCTATACGTTATACGGGCTCGATTGGACAGCGCCAGTCGTTCGAGGTATACAACATAGAAAAAAGCCGCGTAACATTCGATGCTTCACGCATTATTCTGGACATGAGTAAAGCAAACCTTACGATTCCGCTCAATGCGCGAGGTAACCGTTTGAGAATTTATATTGATGATGAAGAAATCTTTGACAAAACAATTAATCTTACGACTACATTCTCATTTGATATGGGTCCGCTTTTTGTGACCTTTGGACAGCCTACGACATTTAGCGTGATAACAAATTCTAATATTAGTTCGATTCGCTGGACGTTTGGAGATGGAAGCGCTATGCAAACCTCCTCAGGCAAGACTATACGTTATAGGTATACGCGCCAGGGTACGTTTAACGTAGAAGTCGATGTAACGCGCGCCGACGGTATCACAAGTAAGCGCACGTTCGTGGTCACTTCGGGTGATGCTCGCGGTGCGGCACTAAGCCTTAACACGACCGTCCAACAACGATGGGGTGCGCTTGTAACAAACCTTTCGGGATATTCTGTTTGGATGCGTGATGTTCTCAAAACACAACTTGGATATGATGCTCTTAACACGAGCGTTCGCGAAGCTGCGCTCTTAGTCGCGCGAGCCACAAATACTACAAACGACAGCGATTATGCTCTTGCGGTGAATGCAATGGTGGCAATGGACATGCCTTCGAGCATACAAAATCACGTAACGGGCACCGTGCCGCTTGTTCTTGCCCTCGAATATGCGGATATGGAGACGTTGCGCACCTGGGCAGAAAAGAGAGAAGGAACGGATGAAGAACTGCGTGCTTCGCTGGGTTTGTGGGCAATCGAAAACAACAACGCAGATATTTCTTTTAACAGCGTCATGGGATATTATGATGGGGGGGCGCGTCCTCTTGCGACTTTTTTCAAAATACAAACAAAGCCGATTGCATCATTTGAATCAGGAAGTGCCCTTATTGTCGGGCTTCATCCTAACGACCTCACTTTTGCCGGAAGTTACGATGCTAAACTTGTTGGCACCGCCGCAACCAGCATCTCGCTCGGTACGGGCGGGGAAATATTTGAGTTTGGGATTATTGACACGATTTTGCCCGAACGACTAGGCGCTTATATAACCCCTCCTTTTGCAAAACTGGGTACGTTTGATGAAATGGACTATGCCTGCAACTTTAATGCGGAGTGTGACAGCGAAGCAGGAGAAACATGGAGAAATTGCCCGAACGACTGTAGGCCTTGGGGATTAGCAAGCGTTGTTATTCTCGTGCTTGTATTTGTAGGCGCGATAGTACTGGCAGCTATTCTTTGGTGGTATAAGACGCGCTATGAAAGCAGTTTGTTCGCTCATCGCCAGGACCTTGCAAATGTACTCGCTTTTATTACCACCTCTTCTCGAGCAGGAATGGAGTCACATGATATACGAGCAAAGCTCAAGCATGCAGGCTGGACAAACGAGCAAATCGCCTACGCCTTTGCTCAACATGCTAAATCGAAGGGGAATAACGTGCCTGCTTCAAATGACGTAAGGTTTATTAAAAGACCTGATTTTAAATCGCCATGATAGCCTTTCTTAAACGGTTTTTTAGCGGGTGGTTTAAGCGTCGCGATAATCTAAAAATAGGATTTTATGGGCCTCCTAATGCGGGCAAAACAAGCCTTGCAAATCTTATTTCGCAAGATTGGACTGGAGAATCGGTAGGTATAGTTAGTGAGGTCCCTCATGAAACACGGCAAATCCAATTCAAAGAGAAAGTTGAAGTAGAACATAAGGGCAAAAAATTAGTTTTTAAAATTGTGGACACGCCAGGAATTGCAACAAAGATAGATTACGAAGATTTTCTTCGGTTTGGGTTGAAGAGAGGCGAGGCAAAACGACGCGCAAAAGAAGCGACGCAAGGGATAATTGAAAGCATTAAATGGCTTGATGATATGGATGCAGTTATCGTGGTAATGGATGCGAGTGAAAACCCGTATTCGCAAGTGAATCTTACTATTGTTGGAAATCTTGTTGCGCGAAAAATACCCGTATTGCTTGTGGCTAATAAGATTGACCTCAAAAACGCGTCGGTGAAAAAGATTGAATCCGCGTTCCCCGATTACGACGTCGTTGGTATTTCCGTTAAGAAACGCATTAATATTGATGAGCTCTACGAGGCGCTCTTCAGGCTTGCGAAAAAAGTATGACTATGAAACACAAAGAGGCTAAGATAAAAGGCGTGAACTTACATATCATTCCATTCTCGGAAATACGAGAGCTTTCTATTAGCGACCGCATTAAGAAAATATTGCATCTCGTGTTGGGTAATAAAGTGTTGATTATTCAAGGGAGACTGCGACCTGAGGAAGAGATTAGGCTAATTGAAGATACGATGGCGATGGTGGACCATGTAAAGACGTTTAAGGGTATTGAACTTGCAGTCATCGAACCTGATCTGGGCGATGAAACATTTATGATGAAGGTGCGCAAAGGCATAGCTAAAACGCTTGTGGGCCATCATAATGCGCTTACAATCATTGGGCCTGCGTCTATCGTTAAAGAAATTAAAAAAGATCCCAAAAAGCTTGAAGTTCTGCTTGGCTAAATCTTTATTAAGTCGTTGACGTTGCATTTTATATGCCTCATCGATGCGTTCACTGTAACAAAACCTATCCTGACGGATCGCGAGAGGTACTCCACGGATGTAGTTGTGGGAGTAAGTTCTTTTTCTATTTAACTCCTGAGAAACTTGCTAAGATTGAACGTGCGCCCGAGCCCGTTGTGCTTTCCGAAGAAGAAAAGCAACAGATAGAACACGATGTACGCGAAATAATCGGTGTTGAAAACGTTGAGGAAGCTCCCATTGTTCTAGACTTTGAGAGTGTGAAAATACTAAAGCCTGGGACGTATATGATTGATTTACACAATCTTTTCAATAAAGAACGCCCTCTGGTATATACGCTGGAAGAGGGCAAATATTTTGTTGATCTAGGGTCACAACTTCCCAGCACGATTTCTCGAAAGAAATAGCGACGTTTAAAAACGGGGTATACGTTTAGCAGGCATGAGTCTCGCTCGTGTGCTCAACAAACACTATTCATTATTACGTCCTTCCGAGCAGGAGCAAGCAGGCCTGAAAAAAGAATATGCGGAGTTTCTCATATCGTTGCGAAAAGCGCTTGTTAAAACGAAGGTGCGAGCGCGTGTGTTTGTGGGAGGAAGCTTTGCCAAAGGGACGCTAGTAAAAAAAGGCAGGTATGATGTTGATGTATTTGTTCGAATTAAACAGATAAAAGCATCTCGTGTTGCGCTTGAGAAAGCCCTTATGATGGTTGCTGCTTCAAATCAGCTTGTGCTCAAAAAGATTCATGGAAGCCGAGATTATTTTCAATTATTTCGTCATGAGGGGCGCGTTATTTTTGAGATTATTCCCGTGCTCGACATACCTCGACCTGTTCGCGCGGAAAATGTTACCGACTTGAGTTACTTCCATGTATCTTATATAAAAAAGCGATTGAACCGACGCATGGCTGATGATGTGCGGCTTGCCAAACAGTTTTGCCATGCGCATGGGGTTTATGGTGCCGAAAGTTATATCCGAGGATTTTCGGGATATGGTCTTGAATGCTTGATTATTCAGTACAAGACGTTTGCAAATTTCCTTCGAGGACTAAGCCGCGCACGAGAACCTCTTGTACTTGACCCTGCGCACCACTATCGCACGGCCGTGGAAGCCCGACTCTCGCTCAATGAAGCAAAACGACAAAGTCCGATTGTGCTTGTTGACCCTACCTACAAAGAACGCAACGTACTTGCGGCGCTAAGTGATGAAAGCTTTCAAACGTTCCAGAAAGCCGCGAAGAAATTTCTCGCACGTCCCGCAGATAGTTTTTTTGTTGAAAAACCGTTTGACCTGAAGACATTTACGAGTCGAGCTCGCAAAAGACATTTTGAGGTGCGACGTATTGCGTTACACACGGACCGCCAGGCGGGAGATATTGCAGGGACGAAGTTAAAAAAAGTTGCGTCCTATCTCCTTGAACAGATAACGCCTTATTTTTCAATTCACAAGCATCGATTTGAATACGCCGGCGAACAATGCGCAACACTCTTTGTTTCGTATACGCCAAAAATTACGATTGAACGCAGGGGTCCTTCGATACGTATGAAAGAAGCTTGCGCGGCATTTAAACGCCATCATGCTAAAACATTCGTGAAACGGGGACGACTGATTGCGCACGTTACTAACGCAAAAACGTTTGAACAAACTATTACCGAACTAACGAGCAATCACGAACAAATGTATAACATGGGTCTTACGGAAGCGCGTGTAGAAACAATTTAAGCGGTTCATAACCGTGCGACGAGTTCGCGATGAGCCCTGTCTCTTTGTTCGAGCTCTTTCCTCTCTTCGGCAGGAGGCTCATAGCCAAATCGCATGCGGACTATCTTTCCGAACTGTTCGTATTTGCCCTCGGTTAGACACCCTGCCTCATAGGCATCACGAAGGCTCCTGTATAAACGTTCTAAAGAGAGAGGATCGTTTTTAACCGCACGCCCTATCTTCCCGTTTCGATCATCGTAAAAATCAAACGAACCTTCTGGTCCCTTTTCAATTCGTGCAGATGATTTAAAAGCAGGTTCCATTTTTTAGTTCTGTGTCTTTTTTAATTGATAATCGAACAATGTATCAAGCGATTCGGTAAAGAACGGAGATTTCAACCAGATGGCGCACTCTTCTTCAACGCTTTCCGGATGCAACATGAAGAGTACTTCGCGCTTATCTGCCATGAAAAATCTGCCTTTATGGTCTCCAGGACGCATTTTAAGTCCAGTCTTTGATGCGGCCTTCTTAACAGCTTCTTCTTCTCCCGTGAGAACGATTTTTATCTTTACGTTTTTCTTTTGAGCATTTTCAAGTGCAGGGAGCAATACGCGCGATTTCTTTTCAAAGTCAACTAAAGAGGTATATAACGTTAGTTCTTTCTCTGCGTTTGCAACGAGTTCGCGTAATTTTGAAACAATATTTGCGCGTCCACGTAAAAAGCCTGAGAGATCTTCTGATTTAATCGGAGCGATACCTGTTTTATGAAGTTGCTCTAGTTCCGTGTATTCGGAGGTTTCTCTGAGCGTTGCGAGCGATTTAACGCGGTCTTGTGCATCAATAAGGACAGAAGATTTCATTTTCTCGAGTACTGCATTCGGGTCAACCGCGATGTACTTAACGGGTTTTCCAATTTTCACAATGGCAAATCCGCGCTTTTCGAGCGACTCGAGCACGTCGTACGTGCGAGAGCGAGGCACACCTGACAATTCGGCCGTCTCGCCAGCAGTTACAATTCCTTTGGAAAGCAATGCAAGCCAGACTTTCGTTTCATAGATGTTCAGGTTAAAGTATTCTTTGACCTTTTTGACCATATCAGGTTTTACTATCATGGTCGGGTGACGTAGGAAGGGGTATTTAAACCTTTCTCATGTTGTACCTAAAGAGTGACATAAACTAAGAAAGATTTAAATATGGTTCTGGTGACGTACGATTCATGACCACGATTATAGGATTAGAGACGAGGCACAAAGGTACACCTGCGATAGTCCTTGCTTCTGATATGACGGGGACGGGTACCAATTTTGATGATAAAGGTGAAGTCGTCTTAAAGAGACGCGTGCAGGCACCTCACAAGAAATTGTATGTTGCTCAAGACGGAAGATCCGTTATAGGGATTGCGGGAATTTATGACTCTCTCTTACAGAATTTAGTCAAGAATTTTGTTAATGGAAAACTCGACTTGGAGAAGATTACGAGTGAAGGTTTTTTCCCCGATATGGAAGCGATTCACTTAACGCGCGCGGAGGGACGATTTTTACGACCTGACGATTCGAACTCCGCGCTTATTGCATGTCTCAATGAAAAGGGTTCTCCTGTCTTGTACACCTGTTTCTCGCTCGGACACGTAGAGCGCCGTGAGGGGACTGCAATTGGAAGCGGATCCGACTACGCTCTTGATTTCATGGATCAAGAACTTGTGCGCAGACGCGGACCGATCGATATGGTTTCCGAAGATTATATGGATCTCATGGCAGGAATAGATCTCTCCCGTCGAGCCATACGACACTCTGCTAGAGACATTTACACTAAGGGACTCGACCTCGTCGTGCTTACTCTGAAGGAGATCAAAGAATATGGTCAGCGAATACGGGCTGCAATCGATAACGCAGAACAAGGCGAAATGGACCTGATTAGAAAAGAGCTTGACTAATTAGCGGATTATATACGCAATTGCAAGTCCTATAAAACACCCTACGGATATGAAGGGCATGGCGGGATAAAACTTGCCTTTCTTGGAAATATAGAAGAGGAACGTAAGTCCAAGTGTCGCGCCGAGTGTTACAATCAACGCAGGAACAAGACCCCACGCCTGCAGGACGAGGCCTGCGATAATGATGGGAAACACGATGTCGCCTCCGCCGAGTATTGCAATGTGTACGGGAACTTTCTTGTTTTTATTGCCTGCTGTTTTTGCTCTTTGCAACGCGATGCGTTCTTTTTTCCCGAGATACGGAATGAAAAATCCCGAGAAAAGACGCAAGGTCTCAATTTGGTACCGTGCCATTTTTTGCATGAACCCTACGTGCCAGACCGCGTACATATCGTATGCCGAAATAAGTACCAAGAGAATTATGGCCGAGGGAATGGAAAGCAGTGGGATAAACACTGAAGCGATGCCGGGGTAAATCAACAGCTCGGTGCCATTATGTGCATACATGTTTCGTTTGAATATTTTGAGGTAGGCGAGGGGTGTCGCAATAATAAGCGAAACGAGCGATGCATAGGGCAATCCGTAAAAGAAAGCGTTGAGTGCGAGCGCAATACCGATTATAACGACAAGGAAGAACCATCCCCGTAGGAAGATTTCTGCCTTAAGACGCATGAGTACTAACATGAGGCAGACGGCAATTGCGAGCGCGATGAGAATTGACGTGACTGAAGAGGCAGGCTCGATGTCCTCTGGGGGAGCCATCCCATAGGGAATAGCGTACACCGTTTTGTTTTCAAGTTCGCCTGACGTTTGATTGAGCACCTGTACGGATTCGGGTGTATAGACGTGTGCAACGTAGAGTCCGATAATCTGCGCCACTAAAAACATGGTGATAAGGATACTGGTGATTTTCCACTGATACTTCATCTTACTTTAATCTCACCGTTTCAAGGTTGCGCGGCACAATGGTCTCGACGCGATTGAGTTTATAGAGTGTAGATGCAAGGTCCAAACATTTCGACGCTTCTCCGTGATTGATAATAACTCTGCGCGGCTTGGGATTCATGCGACTTACATACTGCAATAATTCGTTTCGCCCGGAGTGAGCCGAAAGACCATACATCGTCTCGACTTGCATTTTGACTTCTACCGTTTCATCATTCGCTTTCACCATGGTCGCTCCTTCCTGCACCGTGCGCCCTAACGAGCCCGGGGCTTGGTACGACCCAAAAATAATCAAGTTGTTCGGGCTGTCCGCGAGGTTCTTGAAATATTCAACAGACGCTCCTCCGGCAAGCATACCTGATGTTGCGATAATGATGCACGGTCCGCCTTCGATGACTTCCTTGCGCTCCGTAGGCGAGCCTACGTGCTTGAGGATAGGGGATGTGAAGGGATTGTTATCCTGAAATATTTGATTTCGTACCGAGGCGCTCAGAAAATCAGGATAGGCTGTGTGGATAGCGTTAATATCCCGTAACATACCGTCGAGATACACAGGGATTTCAGGGAGTAGACCTGTTCGAACGGCTTCTTCTACACGAAGCACGGTTTCTTGCGCGTGACCCAGCCCTAACTCGGGAAGGAGAATCTTGCCTCCGCGTTTTATAGTCTCGTTAACTAATTCAAGAAAACGATCTTCCACTTCTTTTCTTGTAGGGAGTACGTCATCTTTTGACCCATAGGTTGACTCGAGTGTAATTGTTTCAACGCGCGGGAAGAAATTGACTGCGGGGTCGAGAAGACGCGTTTTACGATAGTTTGTATCTGCGCTGTACACAAAATTGTGAAGACCGTTTCCGATGTTTATGTGTACAACGGCTGAACCGAGCACGTGCCCTGCATTGTAGAAAGTGATACGAATGTCTGGTGTGATATCGGAAACTTCTCCGTAATTGAGACAGATAGAATGACGCACCATTTCCTTAATGTCTTCCGGCTTATAGATAGGAGAATCTGCCTGTTTGTACGCAACACCCACAAAGTCAAGCGCGAGCAATGCGGCAATATCCCGTGTTGGGGGAGTCATGTAACATGGTCCACGATAGCCCATTTTATATAAATAAGGTATTAATCCCGCATGGTCGGTGTGCGCGTGTGAAAGCACGATAGCATCGATGCTGTTCAGGTCCCCTACTTCCGCGACATCTAGATAGGGAAACCGTTCAGGCCCTTCGGCAATACCCGGATTAATCCCACAGTCAAGCAACACTTTTGATTTGGGCGTGTGCAAGAGCAAGCATGACCTTCCGACTTGGCGTCCACTTCCCAAATAAGTGAGGCGCACCCACATATCCATCTTTTCAGGGTTCCAGTCCGTGTAAATCTTTTTTCCAATTGAATCTAAGAATTTACGGCGATAATTGTTATTTGCATATAACACTGAACGAATTTTTTCAGTTATTTTAGAGGGAATAGCGGGGCTGCGTTGGACGATTGGTGTCCACATGGTTGCATTCCTAATGTCGTTGAGCAAAGAACCTTGCTTTCCGATAACCATTCCCGGTTTTTTTGCTTCGATGATGACGACGCTGCGTTGGACATCAAAGATAATATTGGTTATTTCTGCTTCTTCGGGCACAAGTGCTCTGATTGTTTTGTCCGTTTCTTCTTCCGCAAGCAGGATTTTTTGGTCAGCGCGTAGCTCTATGCGTTTTTTTACTTTGTTGACGACATCTCGAATCTTTTCCTCGCCTGTTCGGATGAACTCTTTTTCGTTTGTGTACAAGACTATGTTTGCGCCTTCAAATATGGCGTCGGTAATTGCTTTTGGCAACTCGTCAGTTATACTTTTCAAAATGTCAGCCATGTGCAGTAAAAGTGAATATGAATTAATTGTAAACAGAGGTTATCTTTTGAGAGACTGCGTGCTTTATTCCTTCTTTTGAGATAGTAAATATATCAATTCCGTTACCTGATGCCGTATCACGCTGTGTTGACGATTTGAGCGCTTCTACTGCAAGCTCAACGCCTTCCTTAAGAGTCATATCGGGCTTCCATTGACGCTCGAGTAACCCGAGTACAAAGGGCATTCCAGAACCGAAGTTGGCGTCGTAATCTTTGACTTGATAGACTCCGCCTGCAGGTTCGATGGTATATACCTCTACTGAGCCATCTTCGTTAAATCCGCCCACGAGCGTTCCTACGATATGGGGAATCATCGACGGCGAGCGGATATTCCTGTAATACATCATTCCGATGAGATTTGCTGCTTCGCGTACGGTGGGACGGGATTTTGATTTGAGTTCTTTGAGACGAAGTTCAGCCGTGATAACCTTCTCGGAGAGAAACGCATCGGCTGCACCCCCGCACCATGAAAGTACCAGATAGTCGTTAATTTGTTTGACTTTCTGCTCGGTCTTACTCATGACAAGATTGCCTGCGGTTACTCTGCGATCCGCACCCATGATAGCCCCATCCTTGCATAGGATAGAAACTATCGTTGTGCCTGTTTTCGCAATTGACGTTTCAAATGATTCGTTCATAGAGACTAAGAACCTCTGTATGCTTCGCAAAACGAGGTTGAGTATTTAAGGTTTTTGGTTAAACCTTGGTTGAATATCCGCCTTCTTTCTTCAGGCGAATCACGTTGTCTACAAAGCTCTCCATCTTTGGCTCATGGCTGACAATAATGAGCTGGGCCACTTTGATTTCTTTCAAAATATCTCGTACCTTGTCAAGTTGCTGTTCCGAGAATCCATCGGTCGGCTCATCTAAAATGATAAGGTCTCGCGTCTTTATGTTGCTGTGAATTGAGTTGAGTATCTGATTGAGTGCAAGCCGATAGGCAAGCGCCACGGCCGTGCGTTCTCCTCCCGATAAGAAAGAATAATCAAGTTCGAAGTCCTTTTGAAGAATAATGGGGGTAAAGGTCTCATCGAGCTGCACACTAAACGCATCGGTCGTGAGCAAACCAAACCATTTGTTGAACCGTTTTGAAAATTCTTCCCGCACACGTATAAGCACGTTTCGTTCAATGAGTGAAATTAGTTCTGTGAATGGTCCTGCAATCCATGTTTCCAGTTTCTCTATTTCAACTGCCCTTTGTTGGATAGCCCGTTTTTCCTGCAGCTCTTGTTTAAGACGTTCTTTTTCACGAACGAGGAACTCGTGATCTTTTTTCTTTTCTGCATACTGGATCTCACTTGACTTCTCATCTCCAAAAGCCTTTCTGACCTCCGCTTCCTTGAGTGAAACCTGCGTCTTGAACTTTGCATACTCTAAAAGGGCTTGTTTTATTCCCGTCATATGTTCTTCAAGGAATGCGAGGTCTTTCTTTAATGAAATGACCATCTTTTCAAGGTCATCCACTCGCTTCTTCGTGTGGGCTAGCGCGTCGATTCGAGCGCGTGAAATGTCAAGCGAGGCCTTTGTCGATTCGAGCATTGCCACTTTTTCTTGTGCAATTCCAACTAAACGAGATTTTTCTGAGAGGGCTGTTTCCAAGATAGCTTTCTCTTTTTCCCAAGAGGTTATGCGCGATTCTGTTTCATTTAGAATATTTAACTTATGCGTATTAGAGACATCTTGAAGACATGTGGGGCACATATCTATTTTGAATATGCGATTCTTTTTTTGGAGTTCGTCGCTTTTTCTGCTTTCGATTGATTTTAGATTACTTGATAGCTCGATGATTTCTCTTTGCAAAACTCCAAGGATGCTTTTTTGTGATGCGATTCCGCTCAACGTTTTCTTGTACTCTGATTCATCAAACGTTTGCCCTGTATTTTTTATGAGCGCCCTCGATTTTTCGAGTTCTGTTTCCGCGTCAGAAAGCGCAACTCGCTTATTGCTATGTTGAACGTTTGCCTTTTCAAGCTCTTTTTCGAGTGTAAGTGACTCTGCTATTTTTTCTTTTAACTCGATAAGCTCCTGTTCAACTTTCTTCCTGATTTGTTTTTTTGCAAGAATCTCTCTCTCTTTCGTGATGAGTTCAGAATCTGCCGTTTCAAGGGCGCTTGAAAGCGCTCTTATTTTTTCTTCATACGACTCGAGACCTTTTACTTGCGCCTGTAAAATACGCCCTTGCTCGCGAAGGCGTATTGTGATAAGCGCCGAGTTTTCTTTTATCCTCCGATATTTTTCTACACCGAAGATTGTTCTTAAAAGATTAAGTCTCGCTTCACTTTCCTCAAGAATTATTGATTTCATCTCTTCCTGGGGGGAATATACCGTATACTTGTACAGTACGTTTGTTTTTTTTACAAACTCAGAGGGATACTTAAGCAAGTCGAGTATTCTCGTTTTTAGTTCTGTCACGGCCATCTCACTTCTTTCTCCGTTCACAACGAGTGCACACTCTTCTTGGGAAACTCCTTTCGATGTCCTCCTTAGAACACGTTCTATTTCAATGCGCTTCCCCTCTATTTCGAGTTCAAGGATTATTTTTCCCTCATCCTCTCCATTTGCAAGCAGCGAAGTTCCGCGTTGTCCCGGTTGCAATCCGAAAAGGGCATATTCCACCGCAAGCAACAGGGTTGTTTTTCCTGACCCTACATCTCCTGCAAGCAGTGTAGCTCCTTCAGGAAATTCTATCTCTTGATATCGATAACTTCGTATATTACTCAATGCAAGCTTTACTAGTTTCATACGTGCACCGCCTTTCTGAAGTCTTCATATATCCGTTCCTCGAAAAGAGCAGATTTTTCTTCTTCTTTCTTCTCCGCTTCAAGTGTGTGTAAGAGGGGCTCGATAAGTCGATTAAGCTCGGAGTCGTGCTCTTCTTTGAATCGTTTTATAATCGTCTCTTCTAGTTCTTCTCCGGGAGATGCAAAGAGAAATGAGCCTTCTGCCCCTTTAATACCCGACGTATTTTTGAGTACCGCATACGCTCCTTTTTTCTTGGCCATTTGTTCGAGTTCGATGAGACGAACGCTGGCAGGCAAACCATTCTCAAAGATACCTGTGAGGCGCAGAATGACTATTGAATCTTTTAGATTTTGTTTTTCAAAAAGCGTTTGCGCTTCGTCTATGAGTCGTGTAGTGTCAGTAATCGGCACATCAAGGGTGATAACTGGTTTGAGATTAAGTTCGTGGCGTTCCGTTTTGCCATTTGTGTCGACGATATAAAACGAGCCACCCCCCAACTCTTCTAGCTCCGCCACACTGTTAGGAAAAAGAGGGCCACAGTACACTCTGCCATTTCGTTCGTATTTCACGTGCAAGTGAGCGAGAGCGAGGTAATTCACTTTGGGAAGCTTATCCTGGTCAACGGCAGGAATTGGGAGGTTACCCACTGCGTCCCGTAAAGCTGTATGCAACATAAGAATAGTGTACATCCCCGGAGATTCATGAAGTTTAATTCGTTTGATGTCTTCTACTTCGAGCGCAGATCGTTTCCCGGGGTATCCGTAAATCGCAACGCCCTTGTATACGAGTGGAGAAAGATAAATAATGTTCTCGCGGAGCTCGGGTCGGGAAGCGTTCCTGACGAAATCTGCTTTCTCAAGCACATCGATAAACGACTTTCCCGAGGCAGAATAATCATGGCTTCCCGCAATAATAAAGACAGGCACTTGTGCTTCTTTAAGTCGTCGCAATTGGTCGAATGCCGTCTTGATGGCGTCGATGGGAGGATAGGCTGAATCGAAGAAGTCTCCTGCAATGAGCACAAAGTCGACTTTTTCTTTGAGGCAGGAATCTACAAACAAAGATAAGCTCTTTAGATTGAGCTCAATCATCTCAGGTTGGCGCCAACCCCCCAAATGACAGTCCCCTGTATGGGCAAATTTCATATACTCCTCCTTTGATTCATGGAGGGACGCCGAACACACGTTATAAATAGATTATTGTAGCCTTCTTTTTAATTCCCAGAGCTCGAGTGTTTCCATGAAAAATGACTGCTTTTCGAGCACTTTTTTAACAAGGTGATGTGTATGCAATGCTTTTTCTATGCGGTCGTGAGGAGTAAGCGAAGAAACAATGAGAAGCGCCACTCCCTTGGGGGCAAGGTGGTTGGACAGTCCTTTGATGAACTTTAGCGTTATTTCATCCCCTTTGGGACCTCCCGTGGTTACACGTCGACTTACTGCGTCTTCACGGACGTCACGGGGAAGGTAGGGTGGATTAAACGCTATCACTTCAAAGATGCCTTTGATTGCAGAGAATACGTTTGATTTGCACATTGCAAATCCTTTCTTTTGTACGTGGACAAGAACCCTCTCATCGATATCGGTTACAAGAATTGATGCGGCTCCTGCTTTTTTGGCGCACTCTGCTTGTATTCCCGAACCCGTACCCATGTCGAGAAAAGATTTTCTTTTTACATAACGAGGGATATGCTTCGCAAGAAGTTCCGAATCTTCTGCTTGTTCGTAGATCATTATGCTAAAAATGCGGCGAGGGCGTCTGCGATTTCTTTTCTGAATAGAAGCGAGAGGATAAATCCCGTAACAGAAAGCAAAAGAATGAGTGACAAAACAATAATGAGCAAACTCGGTCGCGTGCGCTGACGACGAACTTCGAAACTGGTTCGTATAGTCGCATCTTGTTGCTGTCGCAAGGGCTGGATTTGACGTTGAGGAAGCGCCGCAACAGGCGAACTTTGTCGAACTTGCTGAGCGATGAGTGCTGCGGTACCTCCTTGGAGAGTTTGCGCCACTTCGCGCACTTCTGCTTCATGATAGCCTGCGTTTACAAAGCTCC
>JBBSZK010000012.1:0-60215 GCA_038044745.1 Nanobdellota archaeon | reverse complement strand
GGAATACAACAATCCTTATAAACGATTTACCCGTGAGAAAGTAAATGGCATTAAGCATTGAAAAGAGAGGGCAGACGACGGCACACCCGCTCGATAAAGAACTCGAAACGTTAATACAGAACCAAGTTTCGCGAATAAAAGTAGTCGGGTGTGGAGGCGGAGGAGGTAATTCAGTCTCTCGTATGAAAGAAATCGGAATTAAAGGATGTGAAGTTGTAGCACTCAACACTGATGCGCAAGACCTTCTGTATGCAAACGCTGATCATAAAATCCTCATCGGACGAGAATTAACACACGGCCTCGGCGCGGGGAGCAATCCAAAAATAGGTGAAGAAGCCGCTCGTGAATCTGAACAAGAAATTCGAAAAAGACTTTCAAATAGCGATTTAGTGTTTATTACATGCGGACTCGGAGGAGGCACGGGCACCGGAGCCGCACCCGTCGTTGCGGATATTGCGAAAAAACAAGGGGCACTCACCATCGGTATTGTTACGCTGCCTTTCACGGTAGAGGGTCAAAAAAGAATAGAAAATGCGCAGTACGGACTTGAACGTATGGCTGAGATTACAGACACGCTCATAGTTATCCCGAATGACAAGCTGCTTGAACTTGCGCCAGAATTGCCCCTGCATACGGCATTTAAAGTGGCGGATGAGATTTTAACGAATTCTGTGAAGGGAATCGCAGAGCTCATTACTACTTCGGGCCTCGTTAACCTCGATTTCGCAGATGTAAAAGCCGTCATGTCAAACGGGGGCGTGTCTTTAATTGGCATTGGCGAGTCAGACTCTGCAACAGGTCGAGCTGAAGAGGCGGTTGAACGAGCAATTGATAACCCTCTCCTCAATGTAAATATTAGAGAAGCTAAAGGAGCACTCATCAATATAATTGGAGGTCCCGACTTGACGCTTGAAGAATATAAGACGGTGATGGAAATTATCGGCAACCGCATAGCTCCAGATGCCAAAATAATTTCAGGCGCCCAAATTTCGGCAGATATGGAAAAGTCAATAAAAGTATTGTTAATCGTCACAGGAGTCAAAAGTGCACAGATTCTCGGTTCGGGCGGAAATGATTTATCAAAGAAAACCGAGTCGGAATTGCAAGACGAACTCGGTATAGACTTTGTTGACGACGAGTAACTTTAAAAACCACGGTCTATTAGTGCGCACATGCAAGAGAAAATAAAATCTTTTTTGATTCAGTGCAATCGCGTTTGGCGCGTCCTGCGAAAACCTTCCGGAATGGAATATAAAACTGTTAGCAAAGTTGCCGCGCTCGGGCTCCTCGCGCTCGGGCTCCTCGGCTTCGTCATCTCTCTAATCGTGAAAGAGTTTGTTGTTGGTGCATAAAAACATTTATAAATCTGCCAAAAACTATCTGAGTACTACTTCTTGAATATTCATGGGGTAGCAGGCTATGATTTTCGTCATAAAAGTAACAACAAACAAGGAAGAGAAAGCAGTTGAAATGATTACTGACCGTGCTCAGAAAAAACAATTGAACGTGTTCGCCGTTGTGCGTCCTCACGGATTGCGCGGATATGTTCTACTAGAGGCTGCTGACCGTGATTCTGCGGAAGAATCGGTATTTAATTTACCCTATGTAAAGGGCATTATCGGTAAGACGCTCGTCTACGATGAAATAAAGAACATGGTGCAGCCCGAAGTAGAAGACTATAACATCGAAGTGGGTGATATTGTTGAAATGATTGCAGATTTGTTCAAAAAAGAGAAAGGAAAAGTATTACGCGTCGATAAACAAAAACGAGAAGTTGTTGTTTCGCTTCTTGGAGCAGCAGTACCTATTCCGGTAACCGTAAAGATGGATAACGTAAGAGTTATAAGGCGTGAAAACGAGCCCGAAAGCACCGACGCAGAGGAAAAAACAAATGCCCGTGATTAAGCTCATCGTTGAAGGAGGGGCCATGAAGCCCGGACCAGCCGTAGCTCAACAATTAGGTCCTCTCGGTATCAACCTGGGAAAAGTAATCTCGGATGTCAACACCGCGACAGCAGGGTTCAAAGGCGTCAAAGTTCCCGTTGAAATCGATGCAAATGCAAAAACAAAACAATTTACCATAAAAGTATTCTCGCCCCCCGTGGCAGAGTTACTTAAGAAAGAGTTGGGCCTTGAGAAAGGCTCAGGTTCTCCCAAAGATACCAAGGTAGGCAACCTTGCCATTGAACAGGTCATCTCTATTGCTCAAACGAAGTTGCCCAACATGCTTGCTCGAGATTTGCGCGCCGCCGTTAAACTTGTGGTAGGAAGTTGTGTTTCGTTGGGTATCTTGATTGAAGACAAACAGGCGAAAGACATAGAAAAAGATATTGACGCGGGACTGTACGACAAAGAACTAAAATCGGCCAAGACAGAAGTTTCTGCCGAAAAGAAAGCACGACTTTCATTAGCATTCGCATCAGTCAAGAGCCAGCAGGAAGCTAAAGCGAAAGCCGCCGAAGCTGCCAAGCTTGCTGAAGAAGCCGCCAAAGCCGCAGCAGCCGCAGCCACGCCCGCGGTAGGGGCAGCACCTGCCGCAGGAACACCAGCAGCCGCAGCCACGCCCGCTAAAGCCGCAGACGCAAAAACAGAAGCCAAGCCTGCAGCGAAGAAGAAATAATTTTATAGAATCGTTTAAATAGCGTTTGATTCTCGTTTTGTCATGGGGCTATGGGGTAATCTGGTTAGCCTTCGAGGTTTGGGACTTCGCGATCCCGGTTCAAATCCGGGTAGCCCCATCGACATAGAACAATTTAAAAAGCCAACTAAATAAACGAAAATACGATGGGATCAAAAACAAAGAAAACGCGGCACGGGGGGCGATTTAGCAACCGAGCAGGCGTCAGAGTGCGAAACCGATTAAATGCAGTCGAATCATTACAACGCAAAAAACAAATTTGCCCTCACTGCAATCGCCCCGGTGCAAAGCGCAAGGCATCTGGTATATGGAACTGTTCAAAATGCGGCAAGACGTTCGCGAGTCACGCCTACATTCTCAAAGGACAAGTTTAAAAAGCATCACGTTTCATCATCACCATGGCTCAATACAAATGTTTCAAATGCGGTAAAGCGCTCACAAGTAAAGTTTTGGAAAAACGATTTGTTTGCCCCATGTGTAACTCAAAAATCTTCTACAAACCTCGAAAACACATCGTCAAGATTAAAGCGATATGACGAGCGAACTTTCTGCAACTACACAGCGCGAACTACAACTTGTCGAACATACACTTCAACAAGTTCTTGCACAAAGACAAACGTTTCAGTTTGAACTAAACGAAGTCACCAATGCGCTCGGAGAGTTAGCGCATGCGACCGATGAGGTGTACAAGGTTATGGGGAATATTATGATGCGCGCAGATAAAACGCGCTTGAAGGCTGAACTTGAAGAACGTAAAAAATCCTTGGAGTTGCATATGCAAGCCCTCGAAAGACAAGAACAGTCTCTTGAGAAGAAAAGCGCCGAGCTTCGTCAGAACCTCGTCGACAAAAATAAAGATAAAATCTAAAAATCTGTGTGCAACCACGATAATGTTTAAATACTGGTCAAAATTATCTCTGCTATGCCATTCGGTTTAAAGAAGGTGTTCGGAAAAGATCAAGGCGGAGATGATTATCTCGAAATTGATGTACATGCCGCACACGAAAAAAAAAGCAAGGTGCTCGTTCGCCCCTTTACACTCAAGCAGTACGACGACATTAATGAAATTCTCACCGCGCTTCGTGAAGGCCTGACGATCGCAGTCATTGACATCAAGCCTATCAAGACCAAAGACGTTATCGAGCTCAAAAGAGCTATTGCGAAGATAAAGAAGACGGTGGAAGCCATGGAGGGCTCAATTGCAGGATTCGGAGAGAACGTGATTATCGCAACACCGCAATTTGCAGAAGTTTTCAAATCACCCGTAAGCGTTGCATCGGGTCCTAAGAAAGATTCTTTAGAGTTCTATTAATCCATCCTATTATAGTATAGCAAGTATCCTGCCTTTGAACTATCTTTTTTATCTCTGAGCGAGATTAAAGAGTGTTTTAATGGCAACAACCATGGTTGCAGGCACCAAAAGCGCGAGAAGCCCCGCAAGCGTAGCCGAAACAATTTGACCTATCTGAATCGCTCCAAACGAAACGCTTGCAATGCCCTGCTGGCCTGCAAAACTCACAATAACCAGAGAAACGGCCACAAGAAGAAACTTAGTACCTACATTATCATCCACGCTTACGGCAAAGCCAGCAACCAAGCCTAAGATTGCAAGCAGAGCTAATATAATCGGGTTAACCGAATAACCAAAGCTCAGTATGATTCCTCCCACTGTTGCAAGGACAACGCCAATAAGAAACGCCCATGCTCCAACGAGGTTTTCACGCGCACGAATAGCCATTTCCCCAAAAGGAGCCTCTTTTATATAAAACCTCTGAAAACACGAAAGTTCGCCATAATCGAAACATTTAAATAGTGGTGTAATTGGTGAGTTACAACACAAAATGAACATCGCAAAAACATTCATTCTTTTCGCGGTTAGTTTTCTCGCACTAGCACTTGTAAGTTCGGCACTTGTAAGCGCCGCATCTACATTTACATTTGCGCCCTCAAGCGCAGATTTAACGCTAAATCAAAGTACCCCCGTATCTCTTATGACTGACAGTAGCATAGGCATCACGGTAAGTACTCTTGACTTTACCATAAACCCTATTATATTACAAGGAGCCACAATTACGTTTGGTAAAGACACCAGCGCAGGATTTACCATAAACCAAAGCAGTTCTAAATCGATTCGCCTATTCATTCAATCAATTACCGGTCAAGGTCAGATAGCTCCTTTCGGCAACTATGAAACTACGCTCACCGCAACAGGCACAGATGGCCCAAATTCGTATAACGCATCAATTCCTGTTAGATACATACAATCCTTCTGTAAAGCAGGTTCAGTCGGCGGAAATCTCACTATAAAAGACTTTGACGTTTCAAGTTCTGGTGACGAAGACGAAGAATGGCGACTCTTAGACAAAATTGATGTAGAGGTCAAGGTTGAAAACACGGGAGACAATGATATTGATGACGTACAAGTTGAACTCGGTATCTTCGACTCAGAAGGCAATGACGTTACGGGAGACTTGGACTTCGATAACACGGATGAAGAGCAAATTGACGTAGGCAATCTTAACGATGGCGACGATGAAATCGTCAACTTTGAATTTACGGTACCTGCAGATTTTGATACAGGTAATTACAAGCTCGCAGTAAAAGTATATAGCGACGATGTAGGCGAATCGCGCGAGTGCGACGACTCTTCAACAGACATGAGCAATAATGTGTATCAAACTATCAGCGTAGATAACGAAGACGAAGAAGAAAAGTTTATAGTTGTCGATGATATTCGATTGTCTGCTGAAGCAACCTGCGGAGAAACAGTTACGGGTTCGTTCACGGTCTTTAACATTGGTGACGAAGACCAGGATCAAGTGCTTGTCACATTGAAGAACACCGAACTCGGACTCAACCAAGAATTTGAAATTCGAGAAGACCTTGACCAAGGCGAAGACGACACCCTTGACTTTGCATTTAACATACCTGCAAATGCCCGTGACGGAACCTACTCGCTCGCATTCAGAACATTCTATGACTATGACGATGGCGACGACAGTTATGACCAAGAGTCTGAAGACGAATTTAGCACCACGTTAAAAGTAATTGGATGCAGCCCTGTTCCTTCAGAAGAAGTCAGCGATGTTTCAATCGACGCGGAACTTGCCTCTGATGCGTTGCCCGGCCAAGAGCTCAAAGTAACGGTAACCTTCAGAAACGATGGCACTGAAGACGCACGAATTTCTCTTAGCGCAGAAGGGTATGAAAGTTGGGGCGATCTTGCTTCTCTTTCACGACGCTCGTTCACCTTGGGCGCAGGCGATGAGCAAGAAGTTATCTTTACGTTTGACGTGAATGCAGACGTATCAGGAAGCGAATCGTTCCTCATTACGCCTACAATCAACGGTAAGCAAGAGTCACAAGAAGTCGAAGTTGATTTCGGAAGCACTGGAACGGGAAGCGGATTTGACTTCTCAAAAGGAAGCAGCCTCATCTGGATAATCGGAATAATTAATATTGTGTTGATTGTACTTATCATTGTAGTTGCAATCAAGCTTTCTCGCAGATAAGCAGCTTTTTTAACTCGCGATAGTTCATTTCTCGATGGAACGAATTGAAGCTCTCTCGTTAGCGTTTCGGTATGGTCTGCTCTTTGTCATCGGCGTAGCGAACCTCCTTTTAGGAGATAGTGGATTATTTTACGTGTTGTTCACGCAAATCACCATCGGTCCTGTTTTTTATTTTCTTAATATTATTTATGAAGGTGTAACTATCTTTGGGGCAGATACGGTTTTTATTGGAGGGTATTACGCGACCATTATTCCTGCCTGTGTAGCAGGTTCTGCCTATTATCTTTTACTCATCCTCAATATGACCACGCCCATGTCTGTGAAAAAAAGAATCTCCTGTCTTCTATTTGTATTTGCCCTATTTCTGGTTATGAACATAGCGAGAATTGTGCTCTTTGGAACGTTGCTTTCAAAAGGATATCAATATTTTGACGTTGCGCATCTTGCCATGTGGTACTTCGGAAGCACTATTTTAGTCGCAGTCATATGGTTTTCAGCAATATTTTTATTCAAAATCAAAGAAGCTCCGGTATTCACCGATATGCAGAGAATTGTTCGTGACGTGAGGCATAGAGGCCATGCTTGAATCACTCTTTAATGAATTTGTGCGAATAGCCTTAGGTACTGTGGAAAGTTGGGGGTATATCGGCATCGTCTTGCTCATGACCATTGAAAGCACCATTATTCCTTTCCCTGCAGAGCTCATCCTCATTCCCGCAGGGGCGCTCGTAGCAAAGGGAAGTTTTGCAGCATTACCTGTGCTTTTAGCCGCAATAGTCGGGAGCGTACTCGGTGCACTTATCAATTACGCCCTCGCCTATCACTTCGGAAGGAGACCTCTGAACGCACTCATTCACCGATATGGGAAGTTTCTTTTTATCGACGACAAATCAGTCATAAGAACTGAAAATTATTTTGAACGTCATGGTCATATAACTACGTTCATAGGAAGATTGGTCCCCGGTATTCGTTCGTTTATATCGCTTCCTGCAGGATTTGCTCGCATGAACGTATTTGAGTTCTCACTGTTTACAGCGCTGGGTGCAGGAACATGGTCGGCCCTCTTAATACTAATAGGGTACGTTTTAGGAGATAACTTTGAGGTCATCCGTTCGAGACTCGACACGTTAAGCATACTTCTCCTAATTATTTCAGGCATCATCGCGTTTGTATACATAAAAACAAGAAAATCGCAAACTTAGTTCAATGCGCGCTCGCGCGCCTGTTTGATAATTTCAACTTTTAATTTCTCAACGGCATCGCGCACGCCGCAATCGGGCCCGATATACACACGATGACAATTGCTTGTAACGGCAACACTAGTCTCATTGCCCGCATGAAACTCAAATACTTCTACGCTATCGGGCTTGCTCTCACAGGTGATATGGTCTTGATTGGTTTCCTGCGCCTTTGTTTCGTTGGTAATTCCCGAAAATACAGTAATCTGGTTTTGCTTCAAAAAGAGGTTAAAATCAACAACAGAAGAACCTACAAAACGACACGAATCGGGGAAACTATCATCATACGTAAGATACACGTAGGGCTTCTCAAGTAGCAGAGGATCGCCTTGGATAGTCACATTATTTGTGCGCGGGTCAATGTGTAAATAGAGGTTATATTGGATAATCTGTCCCGACGGCTTGGTATAGTAATAATAATAATGATAAAGTGTATCTCTATCAAATCGCTCCCGAGTAAAGCTAAGTCCCTGATACTCAAACTGATTCAATGATTTAAAATAATAACTCGCAAGAAAATATAAAATAACAAGCACCACTCCAAATAAAATTATTTTAACGAGGTCTTTTTCTATGAGGCGTTCCTGTTTCTTTTCTTTTCTTTTGGAAACCATAACCTCATATAAAAAAAGAGGTTTTAAAGGTTATGCAACGCCTATAGGTGTCCCAAAATGCGGTACAGGAACGCATCAACCGCAACAATGTCTCCTTCAATAATCACACACGATTGATTAGTATATACAGAGCGTTGTTCGCCAGGTTTCCATATAATTAAGGTATCTTGACATTCTTTTTCGGGAAGGTCTTGAGACCCACAGGATCCATAACACGCTCTTTGCACACGTGTAGCAAACGCCCCCACTACCGACGTCAGCGTCTGACTAATCGCATCGCTTTCTGAGGCAAGATACACCGTTGCGCCTTGAAACCGGGCCGACGTGATATCTTCAGAGATACTTACCGTGAGCGCCTCATCGGGCGAGCTCGCAAGCCTAAACCCTCCTCCACCGTAGGGCACAATCCACGAAGACCCGTCAAAATAAGGTTCGTTTCCAATAGTCCCCGTATCCGAATCAGTTCCTATAAGTGAGATGGCATATCCTGCCGTGCTCCCCAGAAGGATGACAATCATAAACACGCTCAATATAATCTGACGTCGTTTGCGTTGAGCTTCTCGAATATCTGCCGTTTCAATCTGTCGCATAGGCACAGATGTATTTCGCGCGTTAAAAAGCTTACGCTAAGAGATAAAAAAAAGAAGAAAAAGAAAAAAATAAAATTATATATCGCGTTAAAGTACGGGGGTCAGGCTTGTGGCCGTGGTTCCCGTGTACTTCTTATTGACTGTTGTGTCAACCGTCTGTGACTTGAGCGCGTTTGCGGCGTTCATGGTGTCCGCAGCATCGTAACCTGCAACTAACAAGGCAATCTTGTCAGAGTTGTAAGGCGAAGCGTACGAACTAATCAAGAACGAGCCTGATCCAACCTGCGTTTCCGCAGTGAAGTCAGCGCCACACAAAGGTGTGCTGCTTCCAAGAAGCGAGGCTGCAACCGTGTTAATACAGCTACCTCCAAGAACGATGAGGTTCTTGTTGCTAACTGAGCTAACTTCGCTTGCATCGTAGACAATGTCTCCGAGTGCTCCCGAGCTACCGCCTACCGCAGATGCATCAGATTCAGCAACGTAAATCATTGCTTCTACTTGGTCATCAGGGTAGCTAATAGTAGCTGTCTTTTGGTCAGTTCCGCTTGCATCGGCATCATCAGTCTGAATAAGGGTTCCCCACTTACTCATCTGCTCCTGTAAGTCATCATTGCTCTCCAAAGTAAGTGCGCTTCCTAAGGATTGGCCAATTGTTACTGTGCCAACCTCTAGTTCGCTTGCACTGGTACCTTCTCCAGCAACTTCTACAATGACTTCATTGTAAGCATCTCCATCGTCCTCTTGTTCTTCAAAGAAAAGCAAGGCAGGGCGAGTGATAGCTGAAGCGCCATTCATCAAGTTGATTCGAACCGTGTGTGCTGCAGTTTGCGTAAAGTTGTACGTGACTGATCCAACGGTCTCGGAACTGGTAGCAGTACCGTTTCCAAGGACTGTAGTATCAATCGTAAAGTTACCAACTTCGTGGAGGGTAACCGTAAAACTCGTGTATCCATCCCCATCAGGGAAGAACAAACTTGCTGCGTTCGTACCGAACATGTCGATATCCGTCAAGTTAATGGTTGTTGGCTCGGTAAATGCGAGCAACGCACCTTTACTTGTCTGGATAGTCGGGAAAACAACAACTCCGTTTCCAGAGGAATCAGGATAGCCTAGAGTTACATATTCTGCGCCGTCTGTCGTAGAATCGACATACTTCACATCAAATGTGTTTCCTCCAATGCTAACCGTTCCAGTCCCTTCAGCAGTGATGGTTGTACCATACTTGTCACTCGAGAATACATCCGTAAACTCGATATCGTCGTTGTCGTACCCACTCGATGAGTTGGTAAATTTCGTCAACTGGATAAGTCGTCCGTCTTCTTCGTTTCCAACAACGGCGTACGTACTGTCGTTAAGGACAGCGTACTCGCGTACTTGGATGAAGTCGCGGTCGGCATCGGCAAGTTCAGGCGTACCAGGTGAGCTCTCATTGTTATACCACTCAATGGTCTTAGAGTCGGTATAATAGTCGGGCTCAAAGTTGACCGTCATAAGGTCATCCCCTGAGTTTTGCACAACGATTGACTCTCGGTCTTCATGATCAACATCATTCGGAATGTTAAGTCCCGTGAAGTCAAGCTTGAAGCTTCCGAAAACAGGGTCAATCCAAGGCGTTCCCGGCGTGATAGCATCGATGTCATTATCGGCCCATACCTGAATCGTAATCGAAGTTACAGATCCAGTGTTTGTGGTGAAATCTACAAGGGTATCCTCAATAGTATCTCCATTAGAGCCAACTTCGACTTCTGCACCATCTGTAAGCACAAGGCGGTCAGTCGATGAGCCCACGCTAACGGTGGCAAATGCCTCCGAGTTATCGGGTTCATTTGTGTTATCAATGGAGACTTCAACGTCCAAGAGTTTCTTGGAGTCGTTCTCATTGATTTCTTCTTCATCACTGTTACCTGCGCTGTCAGTCACCTTGATAGTGGCTTGTGCGTCTTCTGCGCTGATGAGTTCAATCGTATACACCTCACCACCTACGGTGACTGAGGTTGTAGGATTCGTCTGACTTCGTAATGTGAATGAGTTGGTTGATTTGAGCAACACAATTTCAGTCCCATCACTGTCTGCACCTACTGTATACTTCTGACCGAAGAGCATAAAGGATTCTCCTTCAGTCTCGGTGCTGTTGAACGCAATAGCGTTATCAAAAGTAGCCGTCAAGTTGTAGATATAGTTAGTACTTGAAGTTCCAACTGCAATACCTACAATAGGGTCATCCTCTCCTGAATCAGGTTGCTTTGCAAACGTTATTCTGGAGTTCGAGCCCAAGGCAAGAGTGTGAGTAATCTCAGCATCTGCATTCCCTGAAATCTCGCTGTCTGCCAGAATAGTCGGCAATTCAGCATCTGTCAACGTTGAACGTACAGAGTTAACCGTAGCGTTCAAGTATAATTGAGAAGAGCCTGTGAAAAGCGGAAAGTTTTCGCCGTCAATAGTCGTCGTTGTAGTTGTGGTGCGACCTCCGCCCGCGACAAAGCGCGTGCTCAGATCAGCACTTAGTGAAGCCGCAGGCGCAAGGTCTGCAGTAGCACTATCACCTACAATTATTGCAACATCAGCAGAGCTCCCACTTACGAAAGGAGCCGGATAGTTCGCAGCGGCCGCAAGGGCTACTGTAGAACCAATCATTAAAGCTGACGAAGCAGCTGACGCGATTTTTTTAAAGTTAAAGTTCATATATTTCTTTAACCCCCTTTCAGCTTTGTACCATTGACAACCCCGCAGGGCCCCTCAAAAAGGACGCCATCGTTTAATAGATAGCGCGTCACTATCACCTTTCGATGATAGGGTACTCTGCTAATACAGAGTAGTAGCATATCTCAAAGGGTCTTTAAAAAGCTTTCTATACTAACCCTCGTTAAACCATAGTTACCCTCGGAAAGGGGAGGATGTATTTATAAACCTTGTGCTGTTACTACGTGTCTAGACAACTTTCTACAAGAGTCTCCCAACTCCCAAATAACCGATATAGGTTATTTTTAAACATATAAGGAAAGCAAAACCTATATATAGCCCGCATATATCAATAGAATACGATGACTCTAAAATCAAAGGTTAGAGAGATAACAATTGTCGAGGATAAAGGTACGTTCTCGACGCTGTTCAAGCGATTATATGGAGAATCAGACGAATATAATTACGAAGGCATTGCCGCCGTACGACATTTGCTCTCAAATGAAAAAGCTCGTGTTCTTCACACCATAAAATCAAAGGCACCGACTTCTATCTATAAACTCGCACGCCTTCTTGAGCGAGATTTCAAGGCAGTAAACGAAGATGTGAAACTCTTACATAGGTTTGGGTTTATCGACCTTGTTGAAGAGAAGACGGGGAAACGCAGCCGCCTTAAACCGATTGTAGCCATCGACTCGTTAAAAATAGAGATAAAGCTCTAACTACACGTGGTAATGGTCGCTCGAATCTCGGCCTGACCGCTTGCCCGAAAGTCACTAGCCCCTCGCTGGGTGCCTGTGCTACAATTCCCTTCTAGATGCGTAAGAATAGGTACCAATCGCCGTTCTCCGCCCGTCACAGACTCAAGCGCGTTAATGGTTATCCGATATCCTCTAAGCGGCGTGTCTACACCCACGCGCAAACTCTGATTGATGAGGGGGAGGAGCGTTTGGTTAAGCACGAGGCAGCTATCAACTCCGTCCGAGCAGAGCGTATGCTGATAACATGCGCGATAGAGTTCCCCTATGGACGCATAGTCGGGAGCCACATAGAGGGAACAGGAGGTCGTATACTCGGCAACCGACTCGACCAAATACGAAAGACCCACATTTTCACGAGTTTGTACGTCACCTCGCAAGCTGAACGACAGAAAGACTAGTGCAACAACCGCGATGAGCACCACTACCACGACAAACCCCACAATTTCCTCTTGTGCCTTGCGAAGAATCATGCGGTATTAACTCCCATAATGATCTTGCCTAGCGTACATTGCTTCGCCAGTGGTTGTTCTTCGAGCCTACACAGTGCAACAAAGGCGTCATTCGTTGTGTATTCTTCTTCAGTATCCACAAGCGTAATTTTGGTGCATTCGGGGTACGTGGCAGGTGTGCATTCCACTTCTTCAAGGGATGCAGGATAGACGGTTTGTACTCGCAACAGCTGGATGTGTGTGCCCCAGAGCGAACGATATATCTCGCTTTCATTTTTCAACACAAACACCTTGTCCATATCAATGCACGATGAACAATCTTCTACTGTCCACGAAAACTCGGGGCTCGAAGCTAAGCGCCGCACCAGTTCCTGCGCCTGCTCGTGCCGAATCGTATTTACATCACCTTTAAGGCCCGAAAGCCGTATGGATACATAAAACATCAAGACGAGTCCAAAGAGCAGTATAAACGCCAACAGCACAAAGGCCATCTGCTGAATCTTCAGCTGCCCTCGTTTAGAAGAGTGCACAGGCAAGTCGGTCATTGATTCGTTGGAGTACCTCCGCCTCCGCACTAAGGGCGTCTAGGGAACTATGTTCGTTGAGGAGATTCGCACGGTACGTTATCAAGTCAGAGGCCATGTGGCTTGAACATCCCCTCGCATCAAGAAAGGCGCTCTTTTCAGCATAGAGTCGCGCAACTTCGCTTGTACGCTTACGTATCCGCATAAGCTGGCATTCGTATAACTCTGGTTCTGCAACAAGCGCCGCATAAAAGAGCCCGTCTACAAACGGAAGGGAATCAGTTCCCTTATGAACGACTCCTCGATGTACACTGTCCGCATCAACGCGTATGTCACACCCATTAGTAGAAAAACACACGCTAATGCTTTCTTCAGCACATGCTCCCCTCGAAGGAACAACGGTCATGCCTTCTGCGCCAAGCTGTACGAGCGCATCTTCAATGTCCTCAGGCGGATTGACGAAGCAGTAACGGTCAGCGTATAACACGACAGCATTACCCACGCGAAACGGAAGCGAGACCGAGCTCGCAATAACGTGCGCTTGTCTTGCTTGGAATGAATCGGGAGAAAAAATAAAACTATACGATGAACGATACGGGATGCCTGTCTTAGCCCATTCTTTGCCAACGCCGCTTCGAACAGTCACGGCAAGTGCCTGCTCCCCAAAGGTACCTTCTGCATCACACTCATTGATAACTCGTGTCTCAGAAGGAAATTGAATCGGCGCATACTTTTCGTCTTCAACACTTGTTTCAATCGGGGTGAGTGCCGCCCCAAGTTCTGCGGCAACTTCAGTATTGTATGTCGTTCCCTCACGTGTAATGAGTCGAGAGGCCATGAATACGGCGAGAAATAATATCGCTGCACCCACAATCAGCACAAACATCCAGGTGAAGCTGAATTCAAATCCCTTCTTTTGCATATCTCTAGAAGCCCAAACACGTTTTTAAGCTCTGGGGTTAGGGGGTCACAAGCACCGTACTATCAAACGCACCCTTTGAAATTCGAATAGTCGCCTTGCCGCGCACAACATCTACACAATCAAATCCATTGAATCGTACATGCTGTAGAGAACCCGAGACTATTTTACAGTTTCCTCCTGGGTTCGGATAATAAAACAAGTTCACACCCGATTCATCAAATCGCGCAACTTTGTCGTATATCTCGGCATAATCGGCACTATTCGCGACCGAACTCAAATTTCCAATACATACTTTTTCAACAGACCGTGGTACGGCTCCGGTATAACTCTCGCGCGTTTCCTCTGAGTTCCATGCATCGTCTATCTTGATTTGCAAGTCGCGCTTGTATAACCCCAGTTCCGCACAGTTGCGCAACCCCAAAAAATAACTTATCATATAAAACCCGACGCCTATAACGGCTGCAATAATCACAATCGCCAGAATAAAACTAAACGATAACGATAATTCTCCTTGTCGGTTCATCTTAAAAGACATTGCTCGCGCTTGCAATTACAGAGCACACATTCGGACTTGGTTCATTACCGTATGCATCTCGACACTTAACGTAGTACGTTTGTTGGGGTTTCCATGGAGCCGCATGGATAAATCGTTGCTGTGAACTCACAAGCCGCATCTCTATGCCCTCGGTGAACACATAGTTGCAGCTCGTAAGCGAATACGTACACAACGCGTCTTCATTGGTGATAAGTCTCAAAATATCTGAATCGTGGTAAAGGCGAGTTACTTGTGGAACGGTTCTATCCGTGATGACTGTAAAGTTTGTTGTAGCACTCGCAGCATTGCCTCCCGCATCAATACAACGGAAGAAGTAGGTGTAATTCCCCGACGATAAGGTAAGTGTTTGTCGGTGTTGGTAACTTTCGGTTTCAAACATACTGATGAACGTTCCCTCATCACCAGACGTGCTGAACGAACAAATAGCCACACCTTCATCACTCCCGTCATCCGTACGAACCGTCAAATTGAGCGGAATAACGTCGGTGCCGCCTGTAAATGTCCCATTCGGCCCCACATTCAAAATATTCAATAGTTGCGAGCCACGCAACATGAACGAGTAACTTTCTTGGTTGGTGTTTCGGTCGCTCTCGTTCTTCAAGGGCTGGTCTTTACATCTAAAGTAAAACGCGTTTACGGCATTGTCTTTCACTCCGGTCAAATTAGTCTGGCATGGATATTGCTGACGAGCATTCTGTTCGTATACATGCGTCGAGCAACTCATATTCGTTTCCATACTCTCATATGCTTTGTCTTGAATGCTCCACCTACATTCTGCAGGCTCGTTAACATACACAGTCAACGGAACGGTCTGCGTGCCGAAGCTTACCGGGCTTCCCGATGTAATCGAAGTCGCCTCAATAATCGGAGGCGTGGCATCGGGGCTTTTATCGACGCAAAGATTAATGACAAACTCATCCACATTCACGTTCCCATTCGCATCTTGACATCGCACGTAAAAGTTATACAATCCCTCCGTGGGTACTTCAAGCGCTTCTCCTTCAACCGCAATAGAATCAAGCGAAGGCAATCGTAATTGTTGCGTGTGGTTATATCTGAACAAGTTTGATTCTCCGAAGTAGTATCCCATCTCCTCAAAACTCGTGTTACTTACCGTATCGACTTTACACTGCGAAGGCTCATTAGTCACCAGTCCAAATTGCAACGGCGTAAAGGGTCGAATACATCCATCGCCCGTTTGGTCAGAGACAATCTTTGTGCCCAATGCACTTGGTCTCGTTTCCAACGGCGCATACCGATGCTGCGGTGTCAATACATCTCTCCACGGCGTTATCGTCGGTGAATTGACATCATTACGCGCCACCCATACGCATCGTTCTTCACTAGATCCTTTATTCACCAATTCACACGCTTGCCCGAGTGACTTGCATCGATATTCAGAACACGGTTTGAGCGGATCATTGTTGCATTTCTCACAATCAGCTCCTCCAATCGGCGCTTCCCACGGCAAACACGCAAGCTCGACAACCTGTTTCTTTTCTTTTTTGTACATCAACACAAACACGACGGCGGCGATACCCACGCCCCACAGAAATGCTCCGCCGCCCCCACCCGCACCAAAACCAAGCGTATTAAACAATGGTGTCGCAAACGAACTTTCAGTCGCCTGTAAGAATCCAAATCGCGCAATCGCTGTTCCAATACCCACGGCAATACTTGCCGCCTTTGCCGTATTGTCGTCAGCACCCAGAAGACTTGCAACCGCATAGGTAATTCCTCCCGCAACGGCCCCCCACATCAATCCCGACACAAGGTGGTTGAGCCCTGTGTATCCCTCTCCAAAGACTCCCTGTTCGTATGTACCTACCTTCCCATCGGCGGGGGCAGTAAGCTCTTTCCCTCGTCCTGAAAAGAGCTTCCCTAACCAGTCACCTATCTCTTCCTTCGCAGGAGCATTTTGAGCAGCAGTCGTCGGATTTCCTGTAGTCCCTGTAGCAGATTTCGCTCCATCGGCATAACCTTTCAAATATTGTTGATAATGAGGATTAGAAGCGGCGGTCCTCGCAGCAATCATCATTCCTTGTTGTGCTTGTACAGATTGACTTTCGCCAATAATAAACGCAATGGCGACCGTCGACATAATCAGTAAAAAGAGTTGACCAGAAACAATTGAATATCGAATACAACCGACCTCTTCTTTCATCGATTAAATACGGTTTGCTCGTTTATAAATATTCTCGCAACAGCCACGACCCAAGAGTCATAATCTCTCGAAAGGTACCTGTGCTCATTTCTGCGTCAACACAGAAGAACCGCTTCTTACTTCTGCTTCTACAGACCCTGCAAAATTACCATCGAGGTGCCAAACAAACTTATAATGCCCAGGAGCAAGTTCGCCCGGCTTGTATTGGATGCCGCCAAAACACCCTTCAGAGTGATCTATTACGCGCTCGTCAGAACTTAACGTCAAACCCTCTGAATTAACTAATCTTAACGCACTTTTCTTCCCGCTATAATCCCCTAAAACAAATGCTGAAAAACAGATAGGTTCATCATCCTTAAACAACGCAGGCAGACTCGTTCTTCGTCCGATAAAATCATCTTCAGAAACAAAGCTTGCGTTTCCGTCTAAAGAAGCATCAACATAATTACACGCGAAAACCTTTGGCCTTTGTAACTCCTGCATCCAGGCTTTAAAAGACTCTTGCATCTTCGATTCCTGTTCCGCTTGGTCGTATCTCCGTGCACCCACGTTCGCTTGCCCCTGTGCCCGTATCCTCGCAGCCTCAACGTTACTCTGCGCAATTTCTTCAGCAGCTAAATATCCCGCCCCCGCAATAAGTGCAGCACCACACCCGCTCATCGAAGAAATTGCGACGCTACTGGCTAAAACAGATACTAGGCCCGCTCGACGCGCACGGCCGCTTCCTCTCACCTCATGTGAAAGGTCCATTGCTGAAAACTCCTAGCTACACGCTTATTTAAGGCTTTCTACTCCTCTGAAGAGGTAACTAGCTTTGTTTCTACAAAGAGTTTATATATCTATTTTTAATTGCTTCAAAATGGAGAAAGTTGTAACCTTCAAGAACAATGTAGGGTTAAATCTCTCAGGAGCTGTTCACGAACCAGGGATATATGACACTGCCCTTATTTATTGCCATGGTTTTCCCAGTAGTGGTGACGGGAAATCGGCAAAGAGAATCGGAGAAACATTTGCAAAAAAGGGATACCTGGTCTTACGTTTTAGCTTTAGTGGTACACCCCCTTCAGAAGGGAGGCTAGAAAAAAATTATTGAGCCAAGAGTCACGTGATTTGGCTGCAGCAGTGCGGTTTTTAAGAGAGAATTATTCGTTCAGAAAACTTATTCTATATGGACACTCCGCAGGAGCCATCGCAGCCATACTCTATGCGGCTGAAGATAACTCGATAACTAAGCTTGTTGTAACCGGCGCTGTTGGTGATTTAAAAGAGGCAATAAACATGGAATTTAGTCAAGATCAAATAAAGGAGCTAACCGCTACAGGATATCTTTGTTACTCCTCTCCGGGAAAATGGATAGACGGAAAGCGAATTAGTAAAGCTTATTATGATGAATTCTTAAGTATAGGCCTATTAGCTTCAGTTAAACGTGTTAATGCCCCATTACTCATTGTCAATGGGGAGAACGACGAAGTTATTCCTTTTGATAAGGGGCCTAAACTATTGTATGAGGCCGCGAATGAACCAAAGAGATTGATAATAATTCCCCGAGCGGATCACATGTTTAGGAGCATAAGGCAGGATATATAAAGTTTGTCCCTTGAAAGTTAGAACAATAAGTAAGAATAATGCGGAGTGCCAGCAATCTATAGAGTTAAGAGGTTATGCTGTGGCAATCTATTTATAGGAAATATCTTTAACTGAATCATGGGTGCGTCAGCAGGAACTTATGAAAGAGTTTTAGAGATAATTGGTCCGATTCGTGGAAATAAAATTCTAGATTGTGGTTGCGGCAAAGGCAAGTTTTCAAACGTACTACTCGAGAAAGGTGCTTCAGTTTATGGGTGTGACATTTATCAATCTAAGTCTCTCCCCAAAAATCTTATGTTCAGGAAGTCTGATTTAAATAAGAAAATACCCTTTGAAGATAAATCTTTTGACAAGGTTATATGCATTGAGACTATAGAGCACTTAGAAGATCCGCACCACCTTATTAGGGAAATATCTCGCGTCTTAAAACAAAAAGGAATGGTTTATCTGACGACACCCAATATTGAAAATATAAAATCTAGAATACAATTTTTATTTTCAGGTAACTTCCACTGGTTTGGAAAAAAGGAGTTTGGTTTTAAGGGATCTAGACATATTAACCCTATCTATTTTAAAGAGATATCATTTGTGTTCGAGAAAGAAGGTTTGACTCTAAGAAATGTTACGACAAACAGAACAAGAGGGTATACTTGGTATATAGGTCCCCAAGCATCGCCGTTTTCTCGTTTATCTTTATTAATAATTAACTTACTTGCAGATTCCCTTTATTTCATCATCTCTGCTTTTGTTGGTGCAGATCTAGATGTCCTGAAGAAAGCAGACATAATTATAGTCTCTGCTCAGAAAAAATAATCAGTTTTTCACAGCGAGTATTATTATCAAGTTACTTATTCCTGAAAGTTCTTTCAGAACGTCAAGGAAAAAATGTATGATCGCAGGATTCTTTTCCCTGAGAATACTGAGCGATGTCTCGCTTATCTGCTCCCGTTCTTCTATAAACTCTTTTATTTTAGCGAGATTCATATTCTTATAAGCTAGCATCAGGTCATAGTAGAATTCTCTTGTTTTATGGATAAACTCAATTTCTTTATGTGCGAAATCGATCTTGCCTCCCTTCTTCAGAGATTCATAGGAATAGTAAATTGTACGAGACACGTTCAAGAGGCTAGTCAAGAAGTTGAACACGTATTTTGACGTAATAATGCCATAGGATATCTTCTTATTAATTAGCCTTCTGCTCAAGTTGAGCAATTTGAAGATAGTTTTATAATCATTAATTGCCGATTCATAATGCTCCAACTTTTTATTGGATATGTCTTCAATAAAATTATCAAATTGTGATAGCACCATCCATAATATTCGATTTGTGGTTTCCTCATAGTCTACATTATCAATCGAAGCCATATTCTTTACAAGACACGAATCCCTCTTTGTCTCTATTATCTCAAAACCCATAAGCCTATTAAGAATCTCGCGAATGTAGTCAAATTGATGTTGCCCTTCATAGCTAATTTTTATTTCATCAAACCCAAATATGTAAAGATTGGTCAGCACTTTATCAATATACCAGTCATCTTTTTCCCTAGCATCGATTTGAACATTATCAAAGTGAGGCTTTTCAGGATAAAGGAACAGACCTCTATCTGAAATGTCTATGGATAAGAAGTCTCCGTTTTCTAAGGCGTTATTTTTTACCCATTGGGCTGGTAAAGATATTGTTAACGTACTTGATCCATGCTTGACAAGTTTCCTTTTCATTCTTATTGAAAAATCTTGAAATATATAAATTTATCTAAAGTAACCTTATGTATATATTTTATTAAAATGTACACATTTAATTTATTAGGGTGTTAATAATTAGATAGTATGCGCCTGCCGGTAATGAACTTTGGAAAATTGCGAGAGAGAATTGCACCCGAGAGCACTATTGTATACTACAGAAGGGGAATGAATGAGCTCTCTTTGAATATCACGAATGCCTGCCCAAACGCTTGTACTTTTTGCGTAAGAGACCGTGATCCAGGGTGGGGAGTAGCTAATCTTTATCTTGAAAGAGATCCTTCGGTTGAAGAGATATGTGCTGCCTTTGATAATGAGCTAGGCAAGATAGACGAGCAGGGAGTTCGCTTGGAAAAAGTTAAAATCTGCGGCTATGGGGAGCCAATTTTACGATTTGAAGATCTTAAACCTATTGCAAGACATATCCAACAAAGGAGTCCGACCAGTATTCAAGTAACCACAACGGGGTGGCCTTACTTTAAATTTGTCTGCTCAGATGCCTCTCGACTTGAGGGGCTTAGGAACGCAGGAATTACAGATATTTACCTGAGTCTTAGCACTACTAATCCACAAGTATACCAAAAGCTTGTGCGACCAGGAGTAAGAAATCTTGAACCGGGCGCATTTGAAGAGAGCATACGTTTTGCAAGGTCAGCAAGAGACGCCGGTTTAGCAGTGACTTTGGGTTTTATCAGATTAGCAAATTTGGATGAACGAGCAGCAGTTCAACTTGCAACGGAGATGGGGATTTCATATAAAATACGAGACTATGAACCCTAAAATGATTTCCCTTATTTTATGCGCCCATAACGAGGAAAAAACAATTTACAATATATTACACGATATCAAAAGAGAGTTTAAGTACTTTCCCACTAAATACGAATTAATCATTTGTTTGAGCGCCTGTACGGATAATACTCAAAACGAAGTAAAAAGGGCCCTACAATATCTTAATTTGAAGGCACGTGTCCTTAATACTCCAAGGGGAAAAATAATTTCTCAATGGAAGGCACTTTCATGTGTTGATCAAAAATCAGCTAGTTTGATATTTTTAGACAGCGACATACGCTTAGATAACCTCTCTTTAAGATATTTAGTTGAAGAATCGCAAAAATACCCCTCTCTCAAAATGGTTTATGCGCGAGGCATTCCTTTAACGAATAAGAAATTAATTTATAATATAATGAACGTACGCACTTTGAATCCTTCTTATGTACGGGCACGCAAGAATGTAGAGGAGTTCCACCCCTACACGAAGGATAAGAAAAAGAAAATTTTCGCAACAGGGGGAATTTATCTCCTCAAGAAAGGAGTCTACGATGTGGATCCCAAAGCAGTCGGAGATGACAGCTACCTGACCCATTCTATCTATCATCGTTTTGGCCCAGGTTCTATAAAGGAAAGCGAACAATCCGTTTTCTTTTACCAACCAGTACAAACTTTCGGCAGCTGGATTGCTAAATGGAGAAGAATTTGGGGAGATCTAGGTAATCTTTATGAGACTCATCCGGAATTTAAGTATTTGAGACCCTATATGTCTCTAAAGGTGGATTATATAAAACTGTTAAATGAAAGACGTCTAGGGCTAGCACTATCTTTTTTTATAGAACGTAGCTGGCATATTTTTGGAAAGCCCTTAGTATCTTTTTCTGTCAGGAGAAATAACAATCCTGCTTGGAAAACCCTTTCAGATACAAAAATAATTCTTCATGAAAAAAATATTGTTTGAAGGTACTGAATTAAGCGGAAAAAGTGACTTAATAAATGAAGTAGCCTTGCAACTAGCAAGGAGAGGGTGCAGGGTTCAAGTTAACGCAGGTCAGCTCAATAAGCAGTCTAGTGCCGTAACAAGGGCTCTGGCTTACGCAGACCGTGCTAACTCTACTCATTTGCGCGAATTTGGATATACTTGGGCACTATTACTTGATTCATTTCCCGAAAACGATAATGATTTCTTTATTCAAGAAAGATCATTCCCGAGCGTTATTGCCTTTTCACAAGTATTTAACCCCCTTGGAATAAATAGATACTTTGGCAGAATTTTGGCTAGACAATATCCTTCCTTTGATTACAATTTTTTTGTGACTGCTTCTTTAGAAGCCAGACGGCATAGACTGTCAAATAGACCAGAAGCTACTGAGTTAGATAGTATGGTACTTACAAGACCTGATAGAATAGAAGCATTGGATCGACGAATACGCAGGGTTCTTAGCAGAGAACCAAATTATCACGAAATCGATACTACTTTTAGGGATATATCAGAATCTGCTCATAAAATAGTAGGGATCGTTTTATGAATGTCTTAGTAGTCGGTGCCCACCCCGATGATTTTGAGATTGGCATGGCCGGAACAATAAGAAAACATGTAAGACACGGCGATCAAATCTATGCGATTATTATGAGCAACGGTGAAAAAATAGGGCTAAAAGAAATACGTAAAAAAGAAGCTTCCAAATCAGCAAAATTCTTAGGTATATCCGAAGTTTTCTTTTTTAACCTTCCGGATACGTCAATACCTTGCAATAGCCAGAATATTGAAAGAGTAGAAAAAATTATTGTCAAATATAACATAGCTCGAGTATATACCCATTCCCTGAGAGACACACACCAGGACCATCTAAATACTTCCCGCACTGTACTTGCCGCTGCCAGGAATGTGCCTCAAATATTGTTTTATGAGTCTCCTTCCTCGGATTTGGACTTTAGGCCAACTTTTTTTGTTGATATATCTCCCTATCTCAACGATAAGATCCGCTCCCTTAATATGTATGATTCAATCAATAAGCTCAAGAAAAGATATCTTGAGATTAAAGCAGTAAGAAGCAATTCTTTCTTTAGGGGATACCAATCTAAAATGTCTTGTGCTGAAAGTTTTGAAGTTTACAAATTCATTGAACCATGAAAGTAGCGATACACCAACCCAATTTCCTGCCTTACTTAGGTTTTTTTGACAAATGCGATTATGCGGATGTTGTTATTTTATATGATTCTGCACAATTCAGTAAAAATGATTTTCAGAATAGGAACCGCCTGCGTAAAAGCGTAGGTTGGAGGTGGATTACTATTCCAGTGTCTTATAAATTTAAAGATTCTATAGCCAAGGTTCGTTTTGCGTCAAACAGATGGCAATGCGAACATCTTGCAATTATAGAACAGAATTATAATCGGGCTACCCACTATAAGAAATACATATCATCTCTAATGAGGCTATATAATGCCTCCGGAGACTCTCTTGCTAATTTTAATATGTCTTTGATAAAATTCTTTTTTGATGAGCTCGGAATTAAAAAAAAGATTATTCTTTCTAGTGAATTAGGGATTTCTTCTAGCTCAACACAAGCTTTAGTTGACATGTGCAAGAAAGTTGGAGCGACAGAATATGTCTCTGGAGTAGACGGAAGAAACTATTTAGATCTAAAACTCTTTAAAAAAGAAAATTTTAAGGTCGCTTTCCAAGAATATCAACATCCTATCTATAATCAATGCTACTCGGGATTTGAACCACATATGTCCATTCTTGACCTTCTTTTCAATAAGGGCCCGAACAGTTTAAATATAATCAGATCTGGAAGAAATTACTTATGAAGACAAACGTTCGTGTAAGCGCAATTCTATTTTACCACGGAAGACTAGTTGTGGTGAAGCACGCAAGTGCAAAATTTGGGGACTACTACCTTCTGCCTGGTGGCGGGTGGGAGCATGGTGAAACCCTTGAACAGTGCGCAATAAGGGAAGTAAAAGAGGAAACGGGACTCGATGTATCTGCTGATTATCTTGCTTTTTATAAGACTGTCTACACAGACGAGGATGATACTTTAGATCTTGTTTTTGTGTGTTCTTATAAGGAGGGAAATATCCAGAACAAGGATCCCGATAAAAAAGTGGTTTCTATCGAGCTGATATCCTCCGAGTTAAATCTAGAAAAATTAAATTTTCATCCAAAACAACTAAAGTCTCTTGTATTTAGACTCCCACAAGATAAAAAAGCTTATTCTCTTGGCTCGGCTAAATATCCCGAAAGCTGACTGTTCCTAGACAAATTACGACTCGCGTATCTTCCCGTTTATCTTGACCTGAATGCCTTCTTTGAATCCCCTCTTACCTTCGTAATTAACTTTTGCGCCACAATCTCCCAGTGCGGCACACACTTCCCCATACTTTGATTCCCATCCAGGCTCAAGGCACTCACAGTTATCTTTGCACTTTTCGTTTCCAAACAAATCTTTCTCAAACTTCACGACACATACTTTGTTGCCAACGCCACACACCACCCTAGAATCCTCGCCTGACCAGAAGTTAAGCCCCGGGGAATTCTTCGGAAGACAGGTTGCATCAATAGTGGTATTCCCCAGCGTCACGCCTTCTTTCCAGAAGCAGTCGCGACGGTCGGTATTTTCACAATCGCGCCTATCCGTCTGTGCTAAACAATCTTGCCAACGATTAACCCGACAGGCGGCTTGCGCAAATGGGCCATATGTTGTTTCAATGCTATCTTCTACACATTCCTCTGCCCTAAAGTCCTCGCACGGCTCAGTGATAACGTCTCCATTAACACAAATGCGTTTAAAGAATCGACTTCCCACACTATTTTCTCCAGGGAGCTTACGTCGCTCGTCACTCAAACACCAACTTTCTCCATGCTTGCGTGCCTTCCCGCTTTCATCAACACAATTCAAATCCGCACAAATAAAATCACCGTAACTGGCGCGCGTTTGCGTGAACGACGCGCTTCGGCAGAAACTTCCGAGAAGATAATTGCAATTTCCACACGACTTGCTATCTGCATTTCCGCTCAACGGGCCACAACTCGCATCTTTGTCTTTAACGTTTGTCCAATAGTCTTTATCATTCCATTTGGACGCGTCATAAATATTAGCTGGATTACCGCATGTATCCAGCCAGTACACTTCATCTTTTCCCGGAATACACATTGTTTTTCGACTTGGACCGCAAATGGTGCCTAACTCTTCAGCGGAACAGAGTTTGTCTTTGTAAAACACACCGTTTTGTATCGATCCGTTTGATGACTTGCTACTCCCCTCACATTCGGCGCGTGTGGTAAAGGTACACGTTTTCTGGAATTCAAATTCGTAGACGCAGGCGCCCCTATCCTGTAGTTGGACTTGGGCGATGCATGCAAGCTCATTACCAATGGAAGGATCGTAATTCGTCTTTAATCCCAAAAAGCCCGACAATTTTTTACAACGCACGAGCGAAACAAACGCGGCTTGATCCCCTAACATACAACACCCGAGCTCGCATTGCGCGGGCCGTTCGGAGCTCCAAATCCCTCCGTTAGCATTACATACAATCTGGGGCGTGTTGTCCAAACACGTGCCTTCATTCGAATCATAACATGTTCCAGGCTTACAATAACTCGTGGATTCGCATGCGGTTGGCGTTTGTCGTGCGTCACTTGCACACACTTCGGAGGGCACGTTTTGACAAAAAGCGCCTGTCTGCGTTTTCTCGCAACATACGGTCGCACTAAAGTTTGTGGCGGCGCTCGCAAAAGCAATTGCACTGGCCAATACGAAGAACCCTAAGAGGAGAATTCGCCTCATGACTGCACTCCATATCCTTGCGGCCAGACAAGGCTACGCGTCGCAAATCTGAAACTATCGTCGGTCACCACGTTTGTCAACGTGTAAATGGTGTCATCATCCTTTTTGAGCTTTTCTATCTTCAAATCAGGGTAGAACTGCATGTAATACGTTGTCTCTGAATCACCTAGCGTAGATTCAAATTCAATAATACTCGTGGCTGTCATCAATAAGTCATAGAGCTCGCTCGACTGACTAATGCCAAACTGTCTAAACGTTTGAGCGTTTTCCTTTGAAACGGTCAGAGGGGCCGTGAAAACAACATCAATAGAACCAGGAACAATGCTCACGTTAATGGAACGGGGCGCGCTTTCTACCGAGTATCCTTGCTGTTCATAACGCGCTACAAGCGCATCCATGCACGATCTCGCTTTCGGTTCAATCTCTCGTCTAATCTCTTGTGCAACATGCGTCGTAAGAAGCGGTTGTTGAACCGTGCAAGGTACATAGTCCTCTGAAGTATAACACAGATATTGAACATTCGTTCCTTCGTACGTCATAAAATTGTCAGGAGCAAGCGAGCCGCCTTGCGTACTTAGCTTAGAAATAATCGGAGGGAGTTCGGCTCGAAGACAATCACGCATGTATGCCGAAGGATTGACATCTGCTCCGCCTAACGAGGGGGGCAATCGAGGTCGAATCACAAACCACACGAACACCGCAATAATAACCACTGCGACCAAAACGAATATCGCAATCTGCCCTCTCTTGTTCATGTCCTCCAAACTCTCAGATTGTTTATAATGGTTTCGTATTCGTCGCATTAGAGGGTACCTCCGCGCACCGTTACACATCCACTCGGGTTGCCAAACGAGTCCTGACAGTAAATATAATGATTTACATCTCTACTAAAGGGCGTGCTGTGCTCAAACGTATCACCGTCCATAAGGGTACTGTTCGCAAATGCGAATGAACATGAGGTTGTCTTAAATACACACCGCGCGTGTTCATTAGTTATAATCGTGAGGCGGTTGTTACTGGTATATATGCGCGTGATTGCAGGACCTTGGTCGTCTACGACCAACTCGAATCTAATCTCTGAGGAGGCGTTATTACCCACGGAATCTTCACACGCAATCGGATAGCTATAGTTGCCCTCGCTTACCATTGTGAGGCCGGGCTGCCTATGCGTATCGCCCCCCGTTTCAAAGAATCGTATAAAATCATTGTTATTTTTATAAGAGCAATATCGTGCTTGACCGCTCGCCCCGCCCGTGGTCGTGACCGTAAAGTTGAGGCGGTACGGCAAGCCGAGCACAAAAATAGTATCCTTATCGGGCGCAACCGAATTAATCTGCAGAGCATTAAGTGTCGGCTTAATAATGTAGTTGACTCCTTGATTATTTGTATTGCGCGTTCCATTTGAACCGCTCTCTGATTCGTTTATCCATGGTTGGTCTTTACATCTAACGTAGAACGAACGTTCATTTACCCCTGATGCAGGAGTCGGCAAGGTCGCGTTGCACGTCCATCCTTGTGTAGTGCCATCCGCAAGACTCGTCGCGCAGGTCGCATCATTCGTCATACTCATGTAATCTTGGTCGGTACTCTCGCTCCAACGACATTCTGCAGGTTCGTTCAACCAAAAGCGTATCGGGCGCTCAGTCGCACCCAACGCACTATATGCGGGGCTTGCCGGACTGAACTGACGTATGACGGGAGGAGTCATATCGGGTTCATCAGTCACACAGAAATTAATGGCATACTCTTGAAGATTTTTGTTCCCATTCGCATCCGTGCAACGCACATACAGGTTAACATTTCCGCTTCCGTCAGGAAGGAACAAGTTGCTGTAATGCATCGCTTGTTCATCGGAACCATCTTCATCAAATTCTTCATCAATTTGTTGTTCGTTCTCTATGGCTTCATTGCTCGGCACCGAGAAAATCATCGTATGGTTACGTCTGAATAGAGGATTTTCATTACCATTGAATCGCGCAAAATATTCTTCCATCACATCAAAACTTTCGGTATGCACACGAGCGACTTTGCACTGCGCTAATTCGTTTGTGGCGATGCCTAACTGTACGCGTTCAAATCGAGGGATACATCCATCCGCAGGACCTTCCAAGTGATATCCTCGTTCGGATAGTTGTGTATAGCGGTAATTCGTCAAGAGCACCGAGGCATCCTCGCGTATGGCAGGTGCAGAAACATCGTCAACCCCTGCATTAACACACTGTTCTTCTGCGCTATCTTCAACATATCGACACGCCTGTCCTAAACTCCGACATGCATATTTAGTACACGGCAATCCTTCCGCACCACAGGCATTACAGTTAGCCCCTCCCAAAGGTGGCTGCCACGGCAAGCACTGGAAGTTTATTGTAGTTTCTTTCTTCTTTCCGATGCCCAGAAATGCGAAAATAGCGATAATAATCACAAGTGCCACAATCGCCCACACGCCCGCGGTAATCAGCCATCCTCCACTCGCAAAAATTCCAGTTCCTCCAAGCAAGTTTCCACCAATCGCAAAACCAGAAAAGGCCCCCAATCCTATAAGCGCATACGTAATCGCAGGATCAAGTCCGGCCGTAATTCCCAAGGCATCAAGAATGTACGCGACACCCGCAGCCCCAATAAGCGCTCCTGCCGCGGCACCAACATAGGCCCCCATACTTGCTTGCATACCGGGGCAAGTAGCTCCACAAGTACCTTCCAATAATCCCAAGGAACTTCCAATTGATGTAACTGTTTCGGGAAAGAGCTGATAGAGGCCTATAAGCGCAATACCACTCGCTCCGCTAATCATCATCATGCTATCAAAAATCTTTTTTTGAGTCTCTTCAGGGCTTGCGCTCGCATCACTAGGCAGCCCATAGAAAGACACAAGTTCAGTTTCACTTAACGGTTCAACCTTTTGATTAACGGCCGGGTTTTCAAGCAACGTAAGCCCTGTAATATATCCCGATGTAATTCGAGGAGCATCACCACGGCTTGTAGAAACTCGAAATCCTTTGCCAGAATATTTTCCTTCGAGGTCAATGTGCGCCCCACAGTCGCCGAGACTCATGCAAAAGTTGTTCATTGTTTCAGCGCCTGCGTTTGTGATGCAGTCTTTGTTATACTTTTTTTTGCCCCCAAATAGTTTCTTGACGGTCACATATTTGCATTGAACCGTTCCGAAGCTACAGAGCGCTTGGGCTTCATCCCCATTCGCGCTCGATTGTAAATCAAATCCAGGGGGATACTTGGGGACGCATGTACTAAATGCAAACGTGCCACGTCCATTCGTCAAGTCAATACTTGTCATCGTACAATCAGTATGTTTTTCACATTCCTCGGCAACAGCTTGTGTTGCTTCAGCAGGGTCATCAAGTCCCTCCGCTTGCTGATTCGCTGCAAGGCATAACTGCCACTGATTGAGGCGACATGCGGCCTCCGAGAAATCTTTACCTCCAGGCACATCAACGACCGACTCGACACAAATCTGGTTACGGAAACTGCCACACGTTTCAGTCGTTATCTTTCCATTCGCACACGTCTTGCGGTAATGCTGGCTTCCCGGCACATCAACGCTTCGTTGTGCATTAACTTTGCCTTCATCTTCTACGCCAATGCGTGAATCAAACGCACACCAGCTTTCTCCATGACTGCGACGTTTACCCGTTTCGTCTACGCAACTAATATCTCGACAAACGACGTCCCCTATAGACGCGAATTCCGCGGTAGTTTTTGGTCCACATCGACTTCCTTGAAGATAATTACAATTTCCGCAGCTTTTTTGTTGAACGGAAAACCGATTAGGCTCTCGAGCAGGATCGACAAGGTCGCAACTTTGATTCTTAGATAACAATAACCCTCCATTGAAACTTATCGGCTTGAGCGAGTTGTATATGTTTTCACGGTTGCCACAGCTATCAAACCAATACACTTCATCGTTTCCTGCAACGCATTTAGTGGTCGCTTGAGGTTCACAGGACGTATTAAGCGCAGGATGTGAGCACAAAAATCCGCTATAAAACGTTCCACTTAACCCAGCACACTGTTCTTTTGTACCAAACTTACAATTTCGAAGTCCAAAGGTACCTATCCCCAATACACACGCGCCCTCTTCTTGACCATTTGCTTTAGCGAGACATTCGAGTTCGCTTCCAACGGGCTCAAATATAGCACCAACCTCATCGTCTTCAAGACCAAGATCCGCACGCCAGGCGTCGCATCCAACTTGAGACATGAATTGTGCTTCAGAACCGACGATACAACACCCCGGTCGGCAGGCAGGAATGTCGGATAACGGGGTCTCGGTCCACGTAGTATTACAGTTTCGTTGCGGGCTCGGCGTACAGGTCCCCTTGGATGCATCGATACATGTCCCTATACGACATTCACTGGTAAATTCGCGACGAGTTTGAATGCAACTGGTTGTGCAATTTCCATCACATATCTGATACCCATACTCTTGACAATAGACTCCGTTTTTATCAAGAGGACAGGTCCACAACACTTCTTCTGCTGAAACGAGATTATGTCCAAAGAATGCAATGAATAAGCCACGTACTGCGACAATAAACGCGTGTTCCGAGTCGTTTCCGTATAACGTCAATCCTTGGCTTGCGTCGTTCATAATATAAGAAAACGCTACGCTCGCGCTCACTAGTAAAACCAATTCGAACCACGCAATCGATTTTTTGTGTGTCATGTTAAATGCCTGCAGGAATTACGCACCCCCGTATTGCAAATTGTAGCGTCTTATCGGTTGGTAGATGGGTAACACTATACCCCTTCGTGGTATCTGACAACGTCTTTACACGAATGTCATACGAAGGATAAAGGAGCATATAACCTACATACTCAGAATAACAAAATCGAGCCTCTTGCGAAACCAACTCGTTTGCAACACGTCCTAAGTTATAAAGAGGTATGCGAAGACTCGTGTCAAGTTGTGAGATTCGTTGTACCACGTCATTTTTTGTAAGCGTTAATTCAATCGGAATGGAAACGTCAACAATTTCAGGTTTAAGCGCAACTTTAATATCATAATCCTCTAATTGTACCTCGTAATTGCGTCGTTCGAGCTCCGTTTTAAGTGAATCAAGACAAGAAGGAATGTCCTCCGCAAGCTGGGCGCGCAATTCTTCTTGCAATTCAGAAAGATAGGCCGGATGTTGTGCGATACAGCTTTCGTAGTAGTTGATATTCTTGCACAAATAGGTCACCGTCGTGCCATTAGAAACGACTGCGTTTTTGGGATTGACAAATCCTCCTTGCGAAAGCATCATATCGGTTGTTTCTCGCAATGATTGTCGTACACAGCTACCCATGAATCTCTCAGGGCCAAACTCCGTTCCCGTCGGCAACGTTACCTCAGTGTCTCGCACGAGAAAAAACACGGTGAGTGAAACAAAAATAAGTACTCCCACAATGATAAATATCGCAATCTGGCCTTTATTGTTCATAGCCTTTTTTCTCCTCAAAGAATTTGAGTGCCTCTTCTATAGCATGGGACTTGTTGCGATAGCGCCCTTCTTTCATAATCCGTTCAAGTGATTTAGATGTGCTCGGATCTATAGTTGCTGAAATACGCTCTTTCACATATTACTTAATCAGATAGAGTATTTAAAAGTTGATATTGTATCCTTAATAATACAAAGTATTACGATTAATCACCTTGCTCGACTCGAGGCGCTAACACAAATGAAAGCATCACCTTTCCCGTAGGGAAGTTAATGCGCATAGGGTGGTTATCTGAAAAGTTAAGTTCGACTTTATTCGCAATCTTCGCTCCCTTGATAAACTTGCCCAAATATTCCAAAGAAAACCGAGCAGTGCTATGGTCGGAATAGATTTCAACTTCATCACTCGAGAACTCGGCGCGTGCAGAGTTAAGCCCCCGCGCTTCAACAATAAACTTATTGGGTTCTGCAATAAATGTACACGCATCGGACACGACAAGGCAGTCATCGATAACTTCCACAAACACCTGCGAATCCATCTTAATAACGCTCTTAAACTCCCACGTCGGAAGTTCGCGTTCTTCACCCTCAACGCTAATCAATGCCAACGCGAAGTCTCGCTTAATCCTGTCCTGAATAGTCAGCTTGAGAAGGTTTTCTTCCCGAGAGAGTATCAGTGAACTCCCCATACCGCAACGCTTAAGCACTTGACTCAAATTCTGTAAGTTTACTCCCAGTATTTCTTCTTTCTCTAGTTCGAAGGTCGAGAACAATTCGGCAGGAATATGGAAGTATACCATTGCAACATTTGCAGGATCGAGTGCAACAAGCCGCATTCCTTCTTTAGTTATCTTGAGGCGAACTTCTGTGACAAGCTCCGAAATGATACTTATGAGGGTGCCAAAAAACCGCGGGTCATCAAGTTTCAATAACATAGTTGTTCACCGACGTGAGAGCTTATAAGGTTTGTTATGCTAAAACACACGCATTCAGATTAAACCGAAAACCACGTCGTTCTTTCGTTGTTATTTTCGTCTGACTCCACAACAATCAGAGTCTGGTCAGCCTTAGAGTAGACCCTCCAACTTCCTCTTGAAAGCGTATAGTTCTGGCTCACTATCAACGAGCCTCCTGCAGAAATGCTTCCAGTAGCAACATCCCGAGTGATGTTATACGCCCCCATAACTTGAATTCTCGTGACTGAACTCCCAGCCGTAGCAACACCTATATTTCGAACAACCGTACTGATGCTCACAACACTATGGCTGCTATTTCCACTTATATTTGAGATACTATGGCTCCCGATAATCAAGTCAGGCTTCGATTGATTACCTGTATTATTGCAAGCCATCCCCGCACTCGAACATTGATTAGTGCCATTGCCACTCACAATCGTACACGTACTGTTAATGCATTCCAAATGCGTCACATTTCCACACGAACTTCCCTCGGATGAGCATGTATTATTTCCTGCGCCTTGAACTCTCGTACAAGTATTACCCCTGCATTCCAAATGCGTCGGCCCACAATATCCTCCAATAGGCGAACAAAGCATTGTGCCATTGCCTATCACTTTGGTGCACGTGTTATTAGTGCAAACCGCATTGTAACATTGCGAAGAGGAAGAACACTTATTTTGACCCTTGCCGTTAACAGAAACGCACTGCATATTCCTACATTCCAAGTGGGTTCGATTAAGCGCCACCGTCTGATTGGACACATTGTAAATCGAAGGGCTCTTTTGAACCTCTTTTCCAAACACTTTCGCAAAGAAATCAGAAACCGAAAAACCTTCGATAGAAAACGCACTCGCAAAACTCACCGATAAAAGCAAAACTGTTGCGAAACCAACAAACACCAACCCCTTATTCATGCAATAAATAAATTTCGAGAATATATATATTTTGTTTTTTTTAAACTATACAAAATCATAAAAAGCCCGCTCATCCTTGAAACGCGTGGAAGAAAAAGAGGAAGCCTCGCCCGCAGAACTACGCATTCGCGCACTCACGCGCATGTATTATTCAAAACCGGCAATTCAACAAGCATTGCTCTCGTTTGCGCAGGGTCGAGAAGTAGTCCCTCGCTATTATGAGGGATTTGGTAAACGTCCCGATACCCTGCAATATCCAGCAGATATCATGGCACTTGTATCTCGGGGCGCCACCTCGTTTCACGGTTCAGAAGAGCTATGGTCTGATCCGTTACAAATACAAAGCGACATGCATCCTTCAAAGCTTGCAGAACTACGCATTTCATGGGACTTGCTTATCGATATAGACTCCCCTTATCTAGATTATGCAAAAATTGCAGCCCGACTTGTGTTCGATATCTTGGAACATCACGGAGTAAAACACTACGGAGTTAAGTTTTCAGGAAGTAAGGGGTTTCATATTATTGTCCCAGGTGATGCATTTCCCGAAGAATTTGAAGGAACGCTCAGAAAAGATGCATTTCCCGAATGGCCCCGAGCCATAGTGGAATACATCCTTGAAGCGATAAAGCCCGCATATAACCGAGCAGTAACTGCATTGGGAATAAATATTGAAGCGCTCCAAAGAAAAACAAAACTTTCAAAAGAAGAATTAGTACAGACAACCTGCCCGAACTGCAACCACGCCGTGGAGATGCATACGCTCGTAAAGATGTGCTGCGACCGATGCAAAACGCTCTATGAACGCCCCGATTTCAAGGTGACAAAGAAACGGATTAAATGCACAAATGAAACCTGCCCAGGGTTTTTCGATATTCTCGAAGAAAAAGAATTTTGGAAATGCCCCCATTGCGGGGTTTCTAACAGAAAGGACGAGCACTCTTCTTCAAATAAGACTATCTATGCAAATAAACCCGTAACCTATGCCGAGAAGGCAGACCAAGAAATCGCAGGCGATAAACTCGGTTCGCTTGACCTTGTACTCGTCTCTCCTCGTCATTTGTTTCGCATGCCGTACTCCCTCCATGAAAAAACATCGCTCGCAAGCGTCGTCTTAACCAAATCGCAAGTAGCTACGTTCACTCCACGAGATGCAGATCCCTTACGAGCAGCCCCCCAACTATACGCCCCTATTCCAGTTCCTGGGGAAGCAGCTGATTTGTTGCGCATAGCACTCCAACGCAAATCCGCACAAAAATCGGCTACAGAACGAGCACGTACCTATGCTCGAGAGTTCGAACCCACAGCGCTCACGGGCGTAACCGATGACTTGTTTCCCTCCTCTATAAAAAAATTACTCAACGGACTTGTAGACGGCAAGAAGCGAGGGCTTTTCATACTCATAACGTTTTTACGCTGTGCAGGGTTCAGCGATGAGTCAACAACTGCGCGCGTTTTTGAGTGGAATGAAAAAAATCAGCCCCCACTTAAGGAGGGATATGTGCGTAGCCAACTCAATTGGCACTTTAAACAGAAGAAGAAAATCCTCCCGCCGAATTATGAAAATCAAAGTTTTTACAAAGATATCGGTCTTATTGAAAAAAATCCTGATGCAAAAAACCCGCTCGTCGAAGTTTCTCGCGCACTCAAAAAAAAGAACGCTTCTTCGTGACTGCTCTAAATCTTTATAAACACCGTGGGCTTGTATTCTTTATGAATGTAAAAAGCGGTGTCCTCATTTTTATTTTGTGCATAACCTTGGTTTCGTTGGTTTCTGCAGAAGAAAATGATACCGAAGCATTCAAAATTTCTAAAGCATATACTTGCCTCGAGAACGGAATAAATAACAAAACAACGATAACGCTCTCGTTACAGGAATCTGTATTCGGTGTGCTCGCGCTGGGGAATAATGTAAAAGCCGTGCAAAAGCTTGACAGCGAGAATCGTTCAATGACCTCTAATCAGACCTGTTGGCCACGCTCAGCATGTACTATTAAAGAGACGGCCCAAGCCTTGCTCGCATATCGAGTATTAGGGAGAGATACCAAGAAAATAGAAAATTGGCTTCTCTCCAAGTCAGGTGCGACAACGGGACTGACCTGGTTCTTAGAGATTGATGTGGAAGACCACGCGGCCGCAGTCTGTCACGTTAAATATAGTTCAACCGATTACACTTTAGCGATAGGGCCCGATATGAAATTAACGAGCGACTTGCTTGGTCCCTGTCTTTCAATTGTTCCTTCAGGCTATTGGCTTGAAATCGCACCCTCTTGCTTAGACTATTCGTATGAAGTTTCGTGTAATAAAGATTTTCTCACCACCCTCCTCTACAAACAGTCCGATTCCGATACGCTCTTTGTCTCGCCAAACACCCAATCAAAACCAGCGGATGGCACCACGAACGAATCAATCACCTCGCGTTGCTTCAAAAACGATGCTTCTTCCGATTGTGATTACGAAGGCTCGCTCTGGACCGCCACCGCACTTGACGCCGCAGGCGCGAGGGTAACAAGTTACGTGCCGTATCTTGCAGCATTTGCGGAGAGCCAGGAAGAGTATTTCCCTGAAGCGTTTCTCTTCAAACTTACGGGAGGTCAAGATTATTATACGAGGCTTATCGAAGCGCAACGTTCTCGTCAGTTCTGGGAAGCAGCAGGGAGCGAATACAACCGATTTTACGACACTGCTTTGGCTCTTTTAGCATTACAAAAGAAGACTTCTGTTGCGGAAGTATCCAATGCGAAAAATTACTTACTTGAAGTACAAGGTGCAAACGGCTGTTGGGACAATAACAATTTCAGGAGCACGGCGTTTATTTTGTATGCGGGTTGGCCCGAAGGGAGACCTGGCGGATCGAATGGTGGTTCGGGAGACACACCAGGTCCAGGTTCAAATGCAAGCTCGGTCGAGTCTTGTATTGATGCAAGCTCGGCGTATTCATGTGTCGAATCTATCTTGCAATGTATTGATGCGCAAGGTGAAGAACTTCGCAACTACGACTGCCCCGGCACACTCTTTTGCTGTTCTAAAATTCCTGTACAGCCCTCATGCGCCTCATTGAATGGCAACAAATGCAGTTTGAGCGAAGAATGCACAGGGACACCACGCGATTCTGCCGACGGTCAATGTTGCATAGGTTCGTGCGTTCCACGTACACAACCTTCGGTGAACGAATGTGAGGATAACAACGGATTCTGTACGACGGGCTCGTGCGAAGCGGGAGAAACTGAAGAGAACTATGCCTGTGTTTCCGCAAGCGAGACGTGTTGCGTACCCGAGGGTACGGGCACCGATGACGCAAGTTCTTCAAACCTCTGGCTCTGGGTTATCCTGCTTCTTGTGCTCATAGTCGTGGTTACGTTAGCAATTGTGTACCGAAAGAAGTTGCAAATGATGTTCCATAAGGGACGTCGACCAGAAACCTCAAGTTCTTCACCTATCATGGTTCGCAGGCCCTCATTCCCCCCAAGCTCCCCCGCACAATCGTACGGAGTACGACCACAGCCCGCAGCCCAAGCACGCAGGCCGACGTCGCAGGTAGATAAAGAAATGGAAGAGACGCTTCGCAAGTTACGCGAGATGAGTAAGTAGTAAACCTTTATATAACTCCGCACCATTTTTCAAACATGCAGCGAAAACTTTTTCTTGCCCTCTTTATCGCATCTCTTTCTGTTTCGTCCGTCAGCGCGCTTTCCCTTTCTCTCTCCCAATCGTATGCACAGGGAGAAACAATGATTGCAGAGCTTTCTGGTTCAATTTTTGGTTCTCTTTCTGCGTCGGATATAGAATTTACCCGAGGTCATGTACAAGTCGGTTCTTTTGAATACGATCTTAAGCGTCTGGGCGATCGCTATTTTCTCTATGCAGTAGCCCCTTTCGCACCCAATAATTATACGCTCCTCATTCACAACGTTGAAACGCTCATAAATGGACAACAAGTCGTTATCGACCTCATGCAAAATTTTACCGTTACTAACGAAACAGCATCGTACACCCTACGTCCCGGATTGATTATAACGGGCCAAGATTTTGATATCTCATTTACTTCTTATGCCGAGCTACCGCAGGAAATTTCATTGGAAGTCGCTGGCAACACCACACTCGTACTTGTGCCAGGAGTAACAACCCATAAGGTCGAGATAGAAGGATTTACCTACGGTTTTCACTCTATCTCGTTAGGAAGATACGAGTTTCCTCTTTACAGCACGTATGTTGCCCCCACAAGCAATAGCTCTTCTTCAGGACCGTCTGGAATTATAGAACTCTCTCCGGGGAGATTTGACCACAGATTTATTCGAGGTACGGAACCCCATGTAGTGACTTTTATCATACGAAACACCGCCGAGCGCGATTTGTCAGGGTTTGAGTTTACGTATGACGATGAACGTTTCGAGTTGGAACCCTCTCGTTTGCGCAAATTGAAAGCAAACGAAACCGCAACGTTTAATCTCACCGTACTTTCCGAAGAATATATCTCCGATTTGTTTACCATTATCGTTGATAACGAAGAATTTGAGTTGCCCCTCGAACTCTTCTTTGACGAAGAAAACGCCTCAACAGTCGTTGTCCCCTCGTCGAACGTGACTACTTCTAACGCAACCGGACAGTATTCGTGCAATGAGCTTAACGGGCGTATTTGTCTTACGAGTCAGCAGTGCTCAGGAGAAACCGTGACGACAAAAGAAGGTGCGTGTTGCAGGGGTTCATGTATCGATGTAAAAAAGACTACAAGTCTTGCGTGGTTAGGATATGTAATCGGATTAATTGTATTACTTATCCTGATTATTATCGGGGGAAGGTATCTCAAAACACGTTCTCGCATGAAAGATGAGAATGTATTGCATAAACAGATTAAGAAACTTGAAAAATCGTTCTAGCGTTTTTTGGAAGTTTTCTTCTTCTTTGAAGGCGTCTTCTTTTCTTTTTCCATCACAGGCGCGGGAGAAACTTGTTGCGGAAACGTTACACCCATCGATTTTAGTTTATTCATCAGCACGTCCCTATCACTTACTAACTTTTTAGTAACTGACTCATAAAGATGCAGTCTACTTACAAGTGTGTTTCCCAGCGAGGTGACTTCATCATTGGTAAATTTCAGGTTACTTGGAGAAATAATTTCTATATTTGAAGGCATATACGCAAAGATAATTCCAAAGAATACATTTATCGATTCAAAACGCGCTTCGACCTCTGCAAACGTCGTAAAGAGTTCCTTGCTTTCAGGCACGACCTTAGGTTCGTGCACAATGCGGTCCGTCACAGAAACGCCCTTCTCCTGCGCAAGTCTGTCCAAGAGCATATGCATCGTGCTAGACACGTGAGCAGCGGGCTTACCTAAAATTTCAATAATAAATCGAACATGCAATGGTTCCATGACAAAATATAGAATAGAGGTTTAAAAATATGTCTCTATGCGATTCGATGACCGTCTTGATACGCAAAATGTGGCGTGTCCATCAGTTGATTCAAACAACGACTATATCCCCCAAGACCACCATACGCATCGCGAGCATCTCGTGGTGCAGGCCTTCTTTCGATTCCCCGAGGAACAGAAACAGGCGTGCCTTCAATAACACGAGCGGCCCCGACTACATGCTCAGAATCATGACCTCTAAGGTCAAGCGGAAGATGAACGCCGCCATCAGCATCAAGTGTGTTCGTAAGGAGTCTCTTTCCTTTCGTCATGCAAGAGTTACTTTTTTCCCCTATTTAAACTTTACACTTTTTTCAAAACTATTAAAAGAGTGAGTGCGATACAAAATCCTGCAAAAGCATAGATAACCGTTTGACGTATTTTTCCTTCAGACGTAAGGTATACCTCGCTTGTATTCTCATAAAGCGGTGCATTCTTCATTGACGAGAGGGTTATTTTCTTTTTTTCTTTATCTGATGGTTGAATCGGGGCATTAGGATAGAGCGGAACAAAACCGGGCACAGATTCGGGAGGGGACTCTTTAGACTTGGGCTTTTCATCTTCGCCATCCTGCGAATCGTCATCTGAAGGATCGTTCTGGGGCGAATCATTATTTGAATCGTTTTGAGAGCGACCTTCAGAGTTTTCCCGCCCCGGAGTACCATCAATATCTGCGCTCGAGAAAAAACTGCCCTCTCGAAATTCAAGACTAAATCCGGGCTCAGCCTCTCCCGCATAGGTAACTTCGTCTATCGTTTCATTATCAGTGGTAATACTAATTATATCCCCCTCATTCCCAAGGCCGCCACAAATGCTTGCTGCATTCACGTGGAATGCACGTGCGCTCGCAGGAATATCATAATTAGTATACACTTCACTCCCGCTTCCTCCATCAGTAATAATCGCGTACGCTTCAGGCGCAAGAAAAAAATCTTCTTCATTGTGCACTTCTCCCGAGCGATCTATATATCCCGATCCGAGAGCCTTGCCACATATCGTAATGTTAGTTAAATCAATCGGCTCGTCATCTTCATTATATAATTCAATCCATTCATTGTAATTCTCATTGTATTGCGGATCATACATGATTTCATTAATTCGAAGAGCAAAAACGGGGGAACTAATACCCGTAAGCACTATACAAAACAAGAAGCTGATTTTCATCACGAACGAAAAGCGAGTCTCGGTCGTCATTCCATACATTTCCGCGCCCCCAATACTTCGCATCTTTACTCGAGTTTCCTTCTCTCGACAAGAGGGTAAACGTGGTTGCAACCTCTCCGTCAAGCACATAACGATGCGTCGTTTCATCCTTAATGGTCCAGTTGTCAAGCGTCGACGCACACATTGACGTAAAGACCACGTATTCATCCTTTTTATCAATTTCTGCGTCCAAACATCCGTAATAAGGGGAATGTGCCCACACTCCTGCGTTAGTACGAACGGCTTCCTCTTGAGCGGTAAAAAAGAGTTTCTCTTCTTCATCAGAAACAAGAAACGTATGGGCTAATCCGTTCCGTACCAACTCGAGATTCAGATAGCGTTCATCAGCGTATAATGCCCCGAGTAATCGCCCATATTTTTCAGTCCCTCGCACCTCAAGTAGAACGGTTTCACCTTCGTACGTTTGGAGAAATTGTTTTGCTTCTTCGTACCCCCTTTCTTTTTTCTCAGGAGTATTTATGTTAATAAGACGCACCGTGCGATTATCGGCCAGTTTAACAGTGTCACCATCAATCGCTTGAATGATAATAACTTGTTCCCTTGTATCTTCTTTTTCGGAGCTGAAAAAATAATAATTTCCCATAACTAAAAAAACAATCGACACCGTTGTAAAAATAGCCGCTCGTGAGTTCATCAGAATACGATGAAAAGGTTATTAAAATGCTTTTACCCTCCCTACAGATGGCCGACATTCTTCCCGGTATTAATACAACCGTTTTCGGGGAATTAATCTGGAGTTCAATGCCTCCTGCTATCTTGAGCAATTTCACTTTTTTGTTGAACATCGCAAAAGCAGTAGGTGTTCTATTTATCATCTACCTCGCTTTTCTGATTCTAAAGGTCATCGTTCAAACGCGTCAAGCCTTACGTATTAAATCGATTGAAAGCCACGTAACGTCCATAGACCAAAAATTGGATCGTCTTCTACAACACAAGAAAGAATCCCCGCACGATAAAGGAAAAAAAGAGAAATAATCACAGGGCCAGTATTTTTTTGGTGTTAGGAAGCATCTCAAAGAAATGTTCAAGCGCGTGGTGCGTTAACTCAAGGGTTTCAGTATTTACGTTGGGATGGAAACATGCCTGTCTTGCGTGCCATACCTCTTCGTCAAGAACAAGCACAATCGAGTTGTTTTGAAATACTCCGAAAATACTTACGCTTCCAGGAACCAGGCCCGTTTCTCGCAGTAATGCCTCTTGCGAACCCATAGTAAGTTTTTTCACTCCAAGGCTTGTTTGTAACTTCTTAAAATCAAGTCGTTTCACCCCAGGCATTCCAACGAGGTAATACCTACTCGATTCATCAACTAAAAAGAGTGTTTTGCATCGAAGACCGGGTATACGCATAATCGTTTCATCCGCGTGTGATTCGGCTACTGTATGTGCTGCTGCATGCGTATGAAGCACATAAGAAATGTGGTGCTTTTGTAAGTATTGTTCAAGTGCAGGATCCATAAGGGAGTAGCATTAAATAGATATAAAAACGTTTATAAAAAGCGCTCGGCTTCCGACGTCATGCCTGCTAAAAAGCGCCCTGCAAAACCAAAGGTGCTCGTGTATTCAACAGACTATTGCCCGTGGTGCATAAAGGCGAAAGAGTTTTTGCACGAAAACAAAATTACGTTTACGTCAATCAATGTAGGTACAAGCACCAAAGCCGCGCAAGAAATGATTAAAAAGTCAGGCCAACAAGGCGTTCCGGTCATTGATGCACGAGGAGCTATCATCGTAGGATTCGATGAGCGTGCCGTGCGAAAAGCACTCGGGATGAAACCAAAAAAATTTAAGTTATGGTAAAAAAAGAATACGATTTCGGGATTATTGGTGCAGGAGGCACCGGACTAGCGGCCGCCATGTACGCCGCCCGTCTAGGGCTTAACACCATTTGTTTTGGCACGTCTCATGGCTCCGAGATGGCTATCGGAGGCGTTATTACTACGACCAATGTAGTCGAAAATTATCCAGGGTTTATTCGTCTTACCGGACAAGAGCTCGCAGACAATATTCGAAAGCACGCAGAGTCGTACGACCTTGTTACTATACGAGAAGAACGTGTCGAAAGCGTAACGAAAGACAAAACCGGATTTCGTATACAGACTGCAGAAGATAGTTACAATGCAAAAACAATACTTATTGCAACGGGAACTAAGTGGAGGAAGTTAACCGTGCCTGGTGCGTTTGAACTCGAAAACAAAGGAGTAGCCTATTGCGCCTTATGCGATGCCCCCCTCTACCGCAACAAGACAGTCGCCGTTGTCGGAGGAGCGGACACGGCAGCAAAGGACGCGCTCGTACTTGCCGAACACGCAAAAAAGGTGTATATCATCTACCGAGGCGATGAGATACGCGCAGAGCCTATTAACCGTATGCGCATTAAGCAGAATAAAAAAATAGAGGTAATTACTAAAACAAATGTTATCAAGGTTAACGGTTCCGATTGTGTGGAGTCCGTGACGCTTGATAAACTCTACAAGGGCACAAAAGAACTCAAGCTCGAAGGAGTGTTCGTCGCGATAGGTCACGACATTCTTTCCGAACTTGCGGTTCCTCTCGGAGTGAAACTTAATGAGAAAAAGGAGATTATAATCAATCACAAAACCTCTGAGACAAACGTTCCCGGCGTCTATGCCGCCGGTGACGTAGCTGACAAACCCTTCAAGCAAGCCATAACCGGGGTCGCAGAAGGTTGCACCGCAGCCTATAGCGCATATGAGTTCATCACCCGGAACAGAATAACTTCAGACTAATAGTTCGCTTGTTTTTTATGTTTAACTTGTTGTTTGACTTCTCGATGTAATCGCTTCATCTCAAGTCGTTCAAACTTAATTCGTGCAACTCTACTATGTCGTTTCATAATCTATATTAAAGTTCATTCTTTATAATTGTGCGCCCAGACCACGAATCGAATTAAAAGGATGCCGTTAAGAGTCAATTTCTAAGCTTACGGGGCAATGATCCGATCCCAAAGTATCTTTTAATAACCTACTATCAAGGAGCTTGTCCTTTAAGGAGTTGCTTACAACAAAATAGTCAATACGCCACCCAATATTTCTTTCTCTTAGATTATTCATATAGGGCCACCATGAATAATGCCCTGCTTCCTTGGTAAACTCTCTGAACGTATCTACGAATCCTTCCATAAGGAGATTATCAAACCATTTTCTTTCTTCTTCCGTAAATCCTGCATTTCCTTGATTGGTCTTTGGATGTGCAAGATCAATCTCCTTATGGGCCACATTAAAGTCGGAAGCAATAATAACGGGCTTATTTCTTTCCAATCCCTTACAAAACGTCAAGAATTTCTCATTAAACTTAATTTTGAAGTCAAGTCTTTTTAGTTCTCTATGGGAATGAGGAAAATAAGCATTTACAAGAAAAAAATCTTCAAACTCTAAAGTTAAAACTCTCCCCTCAGTATCAAATAATTCTTCCCCAATACCTTCTATCGCCGAAAGAGGTTTAATCTTTGAAAAGACTGAAACTCCACTATATCCTTTCCGTTGAGCGTGTGCGTGGAATTCATGGAAGTTTTCTAATAACTTCGGCATCTTTTCTTTAGTTGCTTTAACTTCTTGAAAACAATAGACTTCAGCGTTTTCTTTATTCATAAAACCAATCAATCCTTTATTTATGCAAGCGTTGATTCCATTGACATTCCAAGAAATTAATTTCATTATTTTATGTGACTTTCTTAAATTAAAGACTTTTCGATATGGTCTCTGGTCCGAGTGCTATCCTTCAAAGAATTGTGCAAAACGTTTCCCATTTGTTTTACAGTTGTCAAGAGATACAACCCAGTTTGCCCCCGTATCTTCCAATTGACTCGTTTCTAAAAAATACCATCCTTCGCGATTGAATCGCGCGGCAATAACAGTACGCAAGCCCATCATTTCTCCAAACAACATAAAGTCCTCAATTTGCTGACGAGTTATGTAAATGCGCGTTTTCTTGCTCGATTTAGCCTCAACCACAACACCTTTTTTCCCCAGTTTGCCTGCAAATAAGTCACACGGAGAATTATCATTCACGCCACTTCCGGCAACACGTGCAGCGCGCCAGCCATGGTGTGTAAAGAGATCAACCAGTTCGCGCTCAGCTTTAGACCCCTTTGCTTTATTCGACATACGTAACCTATTGATGAGGGGTATATAAAATTAAAGAAAAAAAGAAAAATAAAATAAAAAAAGACTCGTTAGTTTCCGAAGAGACGAGCCCAGAATCGCGTCCACGAACCAGGCGCTTGTGCAGCGTCTTCTAATTCGGTTGCGCTATCAGTATTAGCGACGCCGGCTGAAGAAGGTATTTCTTTATTCAATCGTCCAACGCCGTCATCAACTTCCATCTGAGTTTCGTCTGCTGTGTTCTTGCGAACCGATCCGACTGTCTTAGTTATAAGAACAAGCGAACCTGATTCCGAGAGCTCGGCAGCATTTTCATCTGCAAGTGCAAATGAGAACGTTCCTTCAAAAATGCGTATTGAACCGGATTCCTTGGTCATGTGGATTGTTGCTTCTCCGACTTCCGCCCCATTGTAAAAGAGCGTAAATCGATAGCTATCGGGAGACTCATCAGAGTTTTCCTGTGCAAGCTTAAGTTTGGTATTTCCAATCATAAGCGTGCCTCGGTGCAGTACGCTGGCTTCATTGACGCTCTGAGGGCTAACAAGCGAACGGCTTGCGAGCACAATTCGAGCTAATTCAAGGGTGCCCTGCGTGTTTTCAGTATATCCGTTCCCCACCGTAACGCGAGAGAACGCAGCCGCACGAAGCGAAGGATCCATATCAGTCTCAAGAGCCGCAAGTGCCTCTTCAACATCGCTACTCCGTATGCCTGATGCGGAAACAGCCACGTCAATAGGCCTGACAGAACCCGTTACTTCTCGTACCACAAATGCATGAGGGCTAGTTGCTTGGACACGCGTAGGCTTTATCGAAATCGGATTTGCATATCCCCTTTCAGGCTCTTGCTCTTGTGCAGCGGTAAACCCTGCGGTAATAACGCTTAACATAAGCAACCCAGCTATAAGTATAGCAGTTTTCATGTGTACAAACCTCCTTTCAGAGATAATGTTTTTCATACGTTTCTTAGAAAGAGGGAGGTTATAAGCCCTGTCTGGAACCAGACCGGAACCAAAATGGAACAATCACCTAGCGACTAATTCGACAAACTTATTCTTTCCTTCACCAGAAAGCTTGACAAGTTTTTTCTTCACCAGTTCATGAATATGACGAGAAAACGAAGCCTTTGGAAGGTCGCAGCTTTTACGAAGATACGACATTTTTGTCTTGTCCGTTTCCCGCAACTTTTCAAGGATAAGGTTTTCACGCTCATTAAGCACCGAGCTAATAACGTCTAAACGATGAACCTTTTTCCGTTTTGTCAATACAGTACGCGTGTGTCTTTCCCTATTTCTATAATTGGCAATATAGGCGATTACAACGATCGCGATAAGCGCTCCGATAATTGTCACGAACGTGCCGATACCGTTAGACGTTTCTTTCTTTTCGATTGAATATCTAATGGTCGTGCCGTTGACGACGTACACGGCAATCTGCCCTTGCTCAAGCGTTATTTCACCACTCGAAAGCGATTTTATAACGGCACCTTCAGGAAGGACTATCACCATCTCGCTCGACGCGAGCGCATAGGAAAATGTCCAACTATTTCCTTCTTTTTGTGTGAGTGTTGACGTATATCCATGTATTCTTCCGTTCGCAAGAGTTATACCAGCAGGTAAAACAGGAGTCTCGTCAGATGCCCCGAGAAAGAGCGCATCACCCGCCGCATCAACATAAAGAGTAAGCTGTGTCAAAGCACTTGCCGAATGAAGCATGAGCCCCATAAAGAGGAGTATAATCAATAATCGTTTCATACCAAGCACAGAGTCTCGCGCTTTAAATAGATTGACTGGAACCAAAACGGAACAAAAAATAAAAAATAATTTTTCTTTAGTTGCTTCCCGAGTTGCTGCCTGAGCGGTCTTCTCTTCCGAACAATCGCGTCCAGAATCCGCGCCGAGATGTTGCTTCTACCGGAATCGTCGCATCTTTAACCGAATCAACGTCTGCAGTACTTGGTCGAAGCGCTTTAACATTAGCGCGTTCAAGGTTGCCTTTAATGGCACGCACTTGTGTCGCAATAGTCACATCCCAAGACGCTTCTCCAATCATAAGCGTCCCCGTTCGTACAGCAAATCCGGTAGTATAGGCCGTGCCAGCATTAAGCGTCAGCGCACCTATAACATCGCCTTCATCAATCACGGTAAAGGTAATGGTGTTTATCGGAAGTTGTTCTTCAAGTGCATTTACGGTTCGCGTAAGTTTGTATTCTTCTTTACCAACGCGCAGTGTTGCACGTGTAAAACTTTGACTCGTACGGCCTTCTCTGACCGATATAGCCGCCTTATGTACTCCTACAAGGCTTAGTAGCGTTCCTGTTTCACCTTGCAATGCATACCCGTGACCATAAAATCCGATGGTTGCTCGAAGAGTCTTGCCCGATATATCATCATCAAGTTCAGATTCGTACTCCAATAAATCGTCAGAGTCGTCTTCAGGCACAATATCCGACGTCGATGTGTTGCCATCATCACTATCATCAGAAGAGTCATCCGAATCATCGTCGGAGCTATCGTCGTCAGAATCATCAGACTCGTCATCGTCCGAACCGCTTTCAGCATAGGCCGCACCTGCAATCAGGAGAAAGGTTGCAAAAATCGCAAACCCATACAACAAATAAGTATATTTCATCATATCTACCTCCTTTCACGTTTCTAACGTCTTCACAGAGAGAATAACAAGTTTAAGAGTCTTGCGGAGCCCTACAAATCCCGTGCATACAACGTTCGTCTGCCGTTAAGCTTTGCACGGTGAGCGGCATCGTCTAGAATTTTCAAAACTTTTTTGTTCAAGGCTTCAGGCACCTCACTGGCTACACTCAACTCGGGCACTGCTGCCTTTATTTTGCTTTTTACAATCAACTCGATGTCGTCAATCATACCTAACAAGCGTGAACATCTTATTTAAAAACTTCCTAAGAAAGCTTTTGCATGAGATGGTCGCGAACTATACGCTTCTTTTCCGCTGTCAGCACAAAAAGCTGTTTTCGTACCATATTCTCTGAAATAGTAAAAATATAATTCAATTTTATTACGCTGTCTTTATATGCCCCTTCCTTTGCAGGAAGGGGGATCCCTTTCATGTCCTGATTTGATGTAATTCCTGCAACCACAATGTTTCCATATTCCTGAAAGAGCACGAGCGCAGGGCGGATTTTAACGTCTAAACTATTAGTAAACTGAACTTGCGCAAGGACCACATCCCCAAAATTATACATGATCCCACGCGTCATCTGCAGCATTATCCCACAATTCTTTCATTTTTGGTTGTTGTATGGTGTGCAGAAACTCATCGTATTGATTGCGCGTGCGTAATGCTAGATAAGTAGTAAGAACCTTCTTAAGTACCTCATTATAGGTCTGTCGGGGATATTCTTTTGCTTTCTTAAGCAACTCGATGATGCGTTTGTCTAACAATACGGTTGATGTATCAGCCATACATAAATGCTTATACATTACTATATAAATCTATAGTCTGTCTTTGTCTTTTTGCTCAGGCTGAGAAGGTCGCATCAACGGAAAGAGTACGCACTCCCGAATCGGTTTATTTTCGAACAAAGAAAAGAGGCGTTCAGACACACCAAACCCGCACGTGGGAGGCATCCCGTATTTCAGAGCCTCTACAAAACTCTCATCATGTTCCTGTGCTTCACTATCGCCTGCCTCTTTCATCTTGCGTTGTTCTTGAAATCGCGCTTCCTGGTCAAAGGGGTCGTTTAATTCACTGTATCCGTTACCCATCTCAGTACCTGCAAGAATAATCTGAAACTGTTCGACTTTTCGCGAATCCTCGGGATTGCGTTTAGCTAAAGGAGAAACTTCAACGGGCTGGCCTGTTAGAAATACAGGTCCAGAAATCTTTTTACGGCAAACTTTCCACAATAAGTCCATGAGCCTGCCTCTCTCAAGAGCAGGTGCAAATTCTTGTTTCAATTCTCGCAGCTTTTTTTCCATTTCTTGCTTTGTCGCATTGAAAATATCTATCTTGAGTTCTTTCTTAATAGTGTCCGCATAATCAATAACACTCCATTTCTTTCCTATATCGAATTCATGTTCCCCATAGGAAAACTTCGTCTTTCCGTATACTTCTTTCGCGAGTGTTTTGTATAACGCTTCAACAAGGCTCATACCCATTTCGTAGTTGGCATATCCCCAGTAGAACTCCATCTGCGTATAATCTTGTAAATGTTCCGCATCCATCCCCTCATTTCTGAATTGGCGACCAATTTCAAATGTTTTTGGATAGCCTGCAACCATGCATTTTTTCTGCCAGAGCTCGCCCATCGAGATGCGTAGATATACCTCCAAGTTAAGCGCATTATGATGGGTTGCAAACGGTGTTGCACTCGCTCCCCCCGCGCTGTTTTCAAGCACCGGTGTTTCTACCTCGAGAAATCCGCGCTCCTTCAAAAAAGAGCGCATAGTCTCCCAGAACTTCGATTTACGCACAAACATCTCTCGTGTCTCGGGGTTTGTGATAATCTCTAAATATCTTTTGCGTAATCGTTCTTCGTCGTCAACAATTCCATGAAATTTATCGGGCAGAGGCAATAACGATTTCGTAAGGAGCTCGAGTTTCTCAACCATCACCGAAAGTTCGCCGCGCTTCGTTCGAAACACGCTTCCCGTAACGCCCACAAAGTCCCCCATATCGACAAACTCTTTGAAGAATTCTCGAACCTTTTCGGGAGTCTCTTTTTCCTGTAGAACGACTTGAATTGCTCCAGCCCCATCATACAATGTGCCGAAGGCAATCTTTCCAAGATCACGGACACTCGTTAATCGCCCTGCGATTTTTACCGTGCCTTTTGCATAAGCTTCGTTTTTAAGTTTCGCATATTTCTCGTGTAATGCTCTCGAAGAATCTTGTACATCAAAAGTGTTGGGGTAAGGATTAATTTTTAGTTTTCGTAACGCGTGCAATTTCTTTATGCGTTCAGCAACAATTTCGTCTTGACGACCCATGGGTTATATAGAAAAAAGAGGTTTATAGAAGTTATGGCTTGAAGCCAGACGGTGCTGTACAAAGGTTCTTTGCGTCTTCCTGGGCTAGAGCGCAACGTGCGCCTGTTGCAGGGTCTATAAGCGGACACTCTCCCGACTCGGACGCAAAACATACGTAATTCGAACCGCATAGGCAACACAACTCTCCATTATCACATCCCGGGGAGAAGTACACTCGGTTTTTATCAAGAGGGGCATACAAAAGTCCAAGAACACCAACGCCTAAAATTAAAAGGGCGACAACACGATACTGTAATATAACTCTCGCAGGGCGAGGAACCACAACGTCCACCTTTTTCCGTTTCATATCGTTAAAGATGATTTGTTCTATTTAAATCTTCATAATATGAATGTTCACAAGAACAGAAGACCCAAGGATTTCATATTTTCATAATGCGGAAATCTTTGAAGTCTTGAAATCGCGCTTCCTGCATGTCTACGTTTTTTATCGTCGTGTTATACGGGCCCGTTTTACATTTGGGAATCATCTCGTCAACCGCTTTTGCATCTCCTTCAAGAAAAACCTCAATGCGTTTATCTTCTAAGGTACGCACAAATCCTCGAACATTGAGCAACGTCGCTTCATCTTTAAGATAGGGTGCAAAGAACATAGGTTGTACATTTCCCGTAAGAAACAAACGCACGCTTTTTTTCATAGTCTATTCAGGGAACCCTATTTAATATAATTACCGATGCCCTGCCTTGGCTTCATGTTGCTCCGCAAGCTCTTGCCTTTCTGCAATAGACTCGAGCGTTTCATCAAGCATACGCAAATATCCTATGCTGCGCCAGTCCATGCCCAACAGTTTAGCGGCCTGTTTGTCCATTTCAAGCGGATGGCCCGCAAGCAATATACCCTTATCGCGTAGCTCAAGCAAAGCAAAGTTAGGCATCTTACAGAGGTTAATGTCATGGACTTGGTATTTGACCGGATACGCGTCCAACTTATTTTTACGCTGTGAAAAGAACCCTTTGTAATGGCGAGCCGGAAACGCACCGAGCATGCTGGTTAACGCACCCTGCAATTGCACGTCTTCTCTCGTCTTGACAACAGGCAAGCTGACAACAAAAGCATGCGTTAGAATTGAGGGATACATAATTTGTTCAAACCCTACAAACTCATTCTTCCCGACAGACTCGGACTCTGTGTTGTTGAGGTCAATTAAACTAACGTTGTACTTTTCTGCAAGCGCACGGTAACCTTGTTCTTCGAATAAAAGAGAAGTATCCGCCCCATCAGCTCCCTCTGCAATATATACTTCAGCCCCCGGATTTTTATGTGCAGCACAAAACTTAACTACCTCTTCCACAAAGCTCAGGGGAGTGCCGTGTGCCACATCTTCGTGCACGCACGGTTTGAGCACAATAGCCTCATGACGCTTGAGTTCTTGGTCGAATTTTATTAACTTAAACAATTTAGGAATAGTCTCCTCATACGACGTTAATTTTATAGAAACTCCCTTGGTCATACTTCTCAACATGGCGCTCGGTTTTTAAGGATTATTATACTTGAAGTATAACAGCACGTTTACAGTCTTCCTTCATGTTCGCGCCTATCAAGCTCATTGTTCACGACGGCAATTGTTTGAGAAGCAAAATAAACCTTCGGGCCGATGGTAATAGGAGTACACCATTGCTTGAGCCTCTTCAGTTCTTTGTCGGGAAGCCCTCGATGGTCCCCTAAGATAAACACAGGGTCTTTCTGTATGTTCGCAGCACGTATATCTTCCCCATCAGGGTCAAGAACATACAAATTGCGACCCGCGTCATATAATTCTTCAATAGTCGGAAGAAGAGCCTTTTTTTCAATCCAAAACCCAGGAAACACCTCTCGTTTTTCTCCCTCTCGGTATTTGTACAGCATTTTTTTCAACACGCCCGAAACATCTTTCTTCGCAAGGTAAATTTTATCGATGCCCGTCTTACCCTCAGTAACTGGCTGTAATTCAAGATGCTTAACGGGGTCGGGCGGACCTCCGAAGCTCAAGTGGAGCTTTGCATCCGTTCTAATCTTATGGCTTAGAAAGAACGTAGCAATCACCGTATGCACTGCAATGTCGATGCGACCCGACTCTTGCAAGTCTGCCCCAATCATATTTCCTGCAGTAGGCGCAGTTCGGGAGTAATACACAAATTCTCTCATAAATCTTAATAGACAATGCCCTTTTAAGTCTTCGGTCGTTTCTTTACAAAATGTCTAAAAAAAACATTATCCTTTAAATCGCTCATACGAAACAAGGTCTTTTAAATCAAGCCTCTCGCGCTTTCGTTTAAATGCTTCTTTCTTTTCATAACCCAATCCAATCACCAAGGGAACTGCGTCTTCTTTTCTCACGCCTAATATTTTTTTGACACTTTGTTCAGGAGTGAGAATGCATGAACCGATTCCTAATTCGGTTGCCTGCAGAGCTATATGTTCAATCGCAATGCCCACACTCGCAAAGCTGTCGTGCATAGCTGAATCCTTTCCTCTAAAACACGCATGCCCTGGCCCTGCGCATCGTTTCTGGAGAAGTATTGCCGCAACAATTACCTTGGGATCCCCATGAAAGAATCCGTAATCAACATGGTCCATCAGCGCATCAATCGTCTTTTTTTCACGCACCACAATAAAATGCCACGGCTGGCTATTAGTGCAACTCGGAGCCCAGCGCGCTGATTCAAGCATTTTCATAATGTGTGCATCACTTACGTCCTTTTCGCCGAACTCAAACGTCGTTTTACGCACCCTCACCAGTTTTGAGAAATCCATTTATAATATCCTTTCAAAAGGTTGTTTTTTCTTTATAAATGTTCTTTGAATGAACTTCAAGAGACAACGTATCGATGCCACCTCTGAGTAAAGGAACGAGCTGTGAGGCGCTTTCATTGTCTTTCGACGCTGCAACAAAGTTAACGTTTTGTAATGCGAGATGACTTCTCAAATACATAAAAAATTTCTTACATACCTGCGGACCATGTATGGCATTGAGGCCACAAAAAGAATCGAAAAAGGCAACATCAAATCGCTTTCTTTTCATGATTCCATTGAGCACGATTGAGAGCTCACTCAGAGAAGAGGGGTCAGCGAGGGCAAGCGTAGAGGTGCTGTCTTTAGGGCCTTTCTTTGCAAGGCACGTTATTTTTGATGCCCACGGACCAAAAGAATCCATAACTTCAGAGGATGTTTTGAAAAAGTTTACATATAAAACTTGTTTATTTCCTTCAGCAAGCGATTTAACAATTTCAATTTCACGCAGTTTATACTCATTTTCAGAAATAACATAGAACGTAACGGTACTCATAATCACTCACCACCTAAACAAACGGAAGTTTTTATTTAAACGTTGCTACTCTAGTTAAGTACAAATTCGGGTCGTGCAATAATTTCGCTTTCGTTAACAACGCGCGCAATCTCAATAAGCCGTTCATTGCAAAACACAGCAAAAAACGTTCCCTTTACCAACGAAAGAGGTTTGAGAAAATCCTTTTGATAAAGGGGCTTGCCCGTGAGGAGCGTAGGTAACGAGCGTTGGTTGACTAAAACGGAAGGCATCACATTTTTTATAACCGTTTCAGCAGGAATTAGCATCGCTCGTAAGAGAGACTCATCGCCTCGAGTATACGCTTCAACAGCTTTGTCAAATTCATAGAGAGTTATAGCATTCCTTTCATCAAAGAGTCCCGCCTTGGTTCGTCGCAGCTCAAGCATATGCGCCCCTCCGATGGTTTTTCCTAAGTCGTTGACGAGCGTCCGAATATACGTGCCTGCCTCAACAGCAGATTCAAAAAGCACATCTTTTCCTTCGCGACGTATAAAATCGAATTGTGCAATTTCTCGCTGTCGTTCTGCACGTTTTACACTAGACCGCAGAGGGGGCATTTGGGTAATGGTTCCAACAAATTTTTTCATCTCTTTTTTCAAGATATCGTCATCAATATCCTCGTGCAGTCGCATAATACCCACATAACTCTTTTCTTTTTTCATCAAATAAGGGGAAAGTTTACACGCACGATTAAGCGTTATCGGAAGCACCCCCGAAACCGCAGGGTCCAACGTTCCCATATGGCTGGTTTTGCGTAATTCGAGTTTTTCCCGTATATAATCAGAAACTTGATAACTCGTCGGTCCCGATGGTTTATCGATGTTGATAATTGAAAATTCCAAGAGCTCTTTGATTGGTTTCATATAGACCCCTCAAGATATCTTTTTCTTCTTTCAGCACTAAATCGTTCGATTGCATACCTAAGCATTGTCCGAGGCATCTTCTTATAATGCATCGCCAAAAATGTTTCGAGATATTTTTCATTGCGTTTTCCAATTTCACGCAGCATCCATCCACACGCTTTGTGAATCAAATCGTGTTCGTCAAGCATAAGCATCTCAACAATCTTGAACGTGGGCTCAAACTGTCTTTTTTTTATAAAATTAAACGTAGATACGACGGCTATGCGCCGTTCCCAAAGATTTCTTGATTGAGCTAATTTGTAAAGGTACGTTTTTTCTTTATCAAATAGGTACTCCCCCAATAGCTTGTCCGCACTCAAGTCAACAAGGTCCCAATTGTTTACCTGCTTCAAGTTAGCAAGGTAAAAAGAAACGATTTCTTTTTTATCCCCTTTCTTGTATTTCTCAACAAGGATAAGCAGGGCAGTCAGCCTATCTTCATGGGTTTTTGATGTGATAAGGCGTTCAATATCTGAAAAAGGCGCGTCTCTAAACTGCTTTGCGACCGTACGGCAGTTCGGAACGGTTACTCCGATAAACACATCTCCCTCGCCATACTGTCCTAATCCCGTCTTAAAAAATCTCTTTGAAACATCGGCTCGTTCGGTGCTCGAATAGCGTCTCAGAGTAGTTGATATCTCCATTCAGAACTCAAAGAAACACACTATAAAACTATTTCTTCAATGCCATACGCTTGATTTGCGGCGTCTTTGCTTTAGTCGTATGCTTCTCAGCTCTCTGTTGCTGCTCTGCAAGGTTTTCATTGGCAATAGCCGTAGCCTTTCCTTTTTCAGCCTCGTCTTTCTTTTCTTCTTCCGTCTTTTCCTCTTTCTTTTCCTCAGCCTTCGGCGCTTCCTTTTCAGCTTTCTTGTTGAACTTTCCATGTTTGGCCTGTGCAAACGTAACGTGCTTTGGTATCTCTACAAATCCAACATGTACAATGTCTCCTTTCTTCACAGCCTTTACCGTGACGCGTGCAGGAGCATGATCGGGTCCGCGAGACCACATATCATTATTGAGATACATATCGAGCTTAACTTTTTCAACATCTCGGTGAGGAACTTTCATATGGTGGGCAATAAATTCCTTGAGAGTCACGACGCCTTTACGTGCACGTTTGTAATGGGGAACTTTCATGCAGGCACGCCTGAGCGGAACCGTATAAATGCGTTCGAGTGTAGTTGTTTCAGCCATTGTGTTATCCTAAATGAGACTTATGGGTTCGCCTCGGTTTTAACTTTAGTTTTGAACGTCTCCAATGTCTTCGCGTAGAGGTTAATTCTGAGGGGTGTTTTCGCTTTCCCTTGCCATATGCACGAATAACTGCCCAAAAAGGCGCCCATTTCGTCTGGCGCACTTTAACGCCTAACATAACTTTCTTGTGATAACTCTGTGTCATGATTACTGTATGCTCTCCACGAGTTGCTTTCCCTTTAAGGTGAGTTGACGTCCCGAATGTTTTCCCTTAATTTTTTCAACAAGGCCTGCAGATTCTGCTTGCTGTAACAAAAGGCGCACTATTTTTCCGCTTCCCTTATAGTGTCGAGCAGGCTTCATTCCTCTATTCTTACGATGACCGTACCTCGTTCTGAGACGACCAACACCCACAATGCCTCGTAAATGCATTTGTCGAAGGATACTCGCAGCACGCTTATACCAAAAATCAGGTTCTTCAATCGGGCGCATCTTTCCCGCTCCCGACTTAACGAATGCAATCCACTCAGGAGACTTGAACTCGTCTATTTCTTTAAGCGCAACTGCTAGCGCATTATTGTACTTTCCTGCATCTACAGAACGAATATCAGTCATAGCGAGGTATAAAAAAGACGCCTTATAAATCTTACTTTATGGCATTCGCACTCTTGCGAAGGATGATGGTAAATCCAACCGTCGTATAGCGATAATTTCCCCCCAATTTCGCTACAAGTTCATCGGCGAGCGTTCGAACTTTGTCCTTAGTAGGTGTATAATTCTGAAGCACCGATATGCGTACGCTTTTATGTGTTTTGAACGCAGACTGTAAACTAGCAATCGTTCCCTCGCTAACACCATTCTTTCCTATTTGAAACCTCATGTTCTTTTTTTCACGCCTCCTGCCGGCAGTGCTGCAACAATTTCATCATGTGCAAAACTGTCACCTAATTCAACACCAAATTGGGCAGCCATATCTACTTTATCAATAGTGCCCGGAACAATGCACATGAGCGGACGCACTGCTGTCTTTAGAGGGACCGCCCTAAGCGTACCTCGTTGCTTAATAAGAGCAAGCTCCAAAAGGACACTAATGCGCTTCGTTTTTCCACGTACGCGCCACGTGCCTGTTTTCATGCTCGGCTCTTTGGATAATTGGCCTGACTGAAAGACATCCACAAAGGCGCGCTTTTTTCGAGATTTCCACGCCTGACTAAAGCACGCGGTGAAAATCGCACTTTCTTCGAGTTCATCAGAAGACACCCGAGCGGGCTCCTTAAGTAAGACTGCAAACGGGCTCCCCGGAGCGGACGTGTGCATAACATAATAGTCCTTACTCGAAGCAAGGATTTCTTTTAGCAACGCATCATTTTGCGTTGCATTTTTGCCCCCTACAACAATTGTTTTGCCAGAAGTTACAAACCAGCGATATTTCGTATAGTCAATCATGCCAAATCGAACCAGAACGTGTTTTTAAATCTGTCTTAATCTGCTACAATATTAATGGTGAACTGTTCACTATCGTAAGACTTCCAAGTTGTGCCGTCGTAATATTCTACTTTAATCTGGTACGATATCGAACACAGTGGCGCACTATTGCTCGGTTCAACACGCACAAAGAAGGCCTTGGTTTTTCCAGCCTCAATATTAATTCTATCGAGTTCATAATTCAGCTTAAGGTACTGATTAGCTCGTTCAGGATCAAGGTTGCATCCGCGTTCAATATTTCCCTGACCAGGAACACTTATAACGTACTTAAAGTCAGTCGATTCAGTATCTTCAATAAGGTTTCTAATGCCAAACGAAATACCGAACCCTTCTCCTTTCTTGACATCAACTTCGTTGTCAGGGAGGTTGACAACTACCTTCTTGCTACTATCCGAACTAAACAATTCATTAATTTCATTCTTAACGCCCTCGTCGATGAGTTCTACACTTTCCGTTGCAGTACTAAAAATAGTGCGCACAAGAAGAATTCCCAATACGAGCATAGTCATCCCAATAACAAGAATAACAATCGTACCGACCGAAAGCTCTACGGCACCCTTTCGTTGAAACGACTTCACTGTACGCCTCCTGCTTGAAGTTGCGCAAGTAAATCAGGATTATTTTTGAAAAAGAGATACGCAGCCACAAAGAATACCACTGCAAGGATGATTCCAATACTACTCAAAATCATTCCCGCATGCGATAGACGCGTCTTCCCGCGCTTTTGTTGCATAACAGCAAACACGATGCCCACGATTCCCATAATAAATCCAAGCAACGGAATCAAGAACGAAAGGACAATACTGACAATGCCCAAAACAAACGAAACAATACCATACGCACCATCGTTAGAAGAACTCACTTCTTTTTTCATTACATGATAATGCGTAGGTCTTTTATAAAGGTTATGTCGTCGTTGTATTGTTGCATTAGCGGGACTTAAAGATAATCTAATTTGGATAAAGAAAACTATAAATACTTCATGTCCCTGAATGAAGTATGAAGATACGTGAAGTTTTGGATAAGAAAGTAGGAGACACAATCTATAATAGATATATTCTCATCCTACCTAAAGAAGTTGTGAAGAATTCTGATTTGCTAGAGAAAGAATTAAAAGCTACCGTCAAAGAAGGAAAGATAATTATTGATAGATTATAGTTTTTAATCGTATTTTGTTATTATTCCCCTCAATAAAATTAAGAATTGGGTAGTATCTAAGAAGTAGCTAGGATATGCTTTTTTTAAATCAGTAGGGTTATCTGCTCCCACCAGAACAATATCATAATCTTTGCCTGTTGGATATATTTTTTCAAGCTCTGAATATTTGTTAATAGCTTTAACTTCTTCCTTTTCAGTGAATGACGTAATTAGGATTTTTTTACGCAGAAGGTCTAATTCCAACAAAAAGAATTTTGCTTTTTGCATCGCTTTCGACTTAATTTGATTATTAAGATGCTCTATAATCTGCGCCCAGTTAGTCATTTTTTCAATAAAATTTAGTTCCTTTTCACTTAATTTAATTCGTAAATATAATTCCTTTTCATCTTGGGGTGTTTCAGGCACCATAGGACAACCTTCCATTCTAGCAAATGCCGAACTAACTAACTTAAAAAATTCATTCCATTCGGGGCTACCTTCATTAGTTTTTATTGCTTGACGCGTAAAGAATCCCGCTGTTTCTACAGCAGTTGCCCAAAGATGTTGCAATCTCGTCCTTATCTGAATTTCTGTAAGCCTTCCATTATATTTTTTCTTTCCCCCAGTAGTCCTATAAGCATAAACCAAATGAAAGCCCCTATATCCATCGGTTTTGGGACCATCAATTTTATCTTTATCGTTTCTCTCGTCAATATAATTTTTTTTATTTACTAATTTATGTTTTAAATCTCCTTTCAAATATCCTTCAGTGTAGAGTTTTCTTGCAGTATTTAAGTCAGAAACGATAGCCCTACATCCCCCAATGTCTTGCATTTGGAAAAGTTTCATACTTGCTCGACTACGTCCCGCATACACTCTGCCCAACTTATAAATTATTGCTGGGACACGTTTTAATCTCTGGACTACTAAAGGTTTTTTATCATACTTTGCAGACTTTCTTTTGAGAGTTATTTGAAATACATGAAGCGGATAAGCATGTACAGCTCTCCAATTATCTAATATATCTAACGCTTTCGCTCTTTCTTCTTCGGAAAAATTACTTTTTATTAAAGTTTTTCCTGCTTGGTTTATCTCTTGTTTACTATATTGGAGCTTTGCCCATTTCATAAATTAAACATGGCGCTCTATTATTTAAATATATGCATTTTAGGCGGTAATAACGGCGACGATTATTAAGATTAATTAAATAATATATGCATTTTAGGCGGTAATACCGAAAGCCTTATATAGTTCAGGTACATGAATTAAATATGAAAGAAATAGTTTGTCCTAACTGTCAAAGTTCAAACCTCGTTAAACGAGGCATCCGTAAGACCTTAAATCGAGGCGATATTCAACGTTTCGGTTGTAAGAGTTGTAGAAAGCGATTTAGCGTCAATCAGGGCTTTTGGAAGATGAAAAACCATGAGGATAAGATAACTGCCTGCATGAATCTCTATTATTCGGGTATGAGCTTGCGTAAGATACAAAGTCATTTACAGATGTTTGCGCCTAAGAACGCGCATTATTCCTCTATCTATCGTTGGATTGTCAAGTATGCCGACATGATAGGCAAGGTAACTGATAAACTTCCTGTTACTGCAGGCGTGGAATTAATGAGCGACGAGATGGAGTATAAACGTCTTGGTCGGCAGAATTGGTTTGTAGATACACTTGATACAACAACTCGCTTTATGGTCAGCTCGGGTTTTATACAGAGTAGAACAAATGAAGAGTTAATCCGCATCTTGAGAAGTGCAAGGCGAAAAACGAACGGCAGCATTAAGGTAGTAACAACCGATGCATTACAGGGTTATCCCGAAGTATTGCGTAAGACGTTTGGCTTGCATAACTCATACACCCAAAATCCGCGTATCATTCACAACGTTGTGAAAGCAGACGTGCGCGGATTTAATCATAAGATTGAGCGTCTGCATAACACTATTAGAGATAGAACAAAAATTATGCGTGGCTTTCATGGCTCTTTAGAAAGTGCAAAAGCAATTATGAAAGGCATGGAAATTTATTATAATTATATAAGAAAGCATCAGGAAATAGACTGTTACCCTTATGAGTTAGCCATTCCTAAGTTAGAATTAGGAAAAAATAGGTGGTTGGAACTGATTAAGATGAGCAAGATACATATAAATGGAAACCATTATAAATTGCCATAAACAATCATCCTTATGAACAAAAAGACCATCTTCACCACAGTCTTGGCTGTTATATTTGCTTTAGCTATATTTTGGTATATTGGCGCAAATCCGAGAATTGCCAAAATTGGAGATGAATCAACTACCTTAAGAACTGTCCAAGCAATTGATTTTACAGTGCAATCTCCGTATAGCTGGACTAGGGACTTTGTTTCCATACCTCAATTAGAAAAAGATATTACCGTCATTCCCCAAGGGATTTCAGATGACAAACCATTCATGGTGCTTTATCCTGCTGGCGAAATGAGAAAAGTTAGAATATTGTTCTCCGTTAATGACCTATCTTCATCTGAGTTAAGCTTAGAGAAATACGTGCAGATTGTAGAGGAAGCTATGAATCAATATCAAGATTTCCATTTGATTAGCAAGAAGTCAGATTTAAAGGAGTATAATTATGAGTACTCCTATTCTAATGCTGAAAAGGATTTTCTAGAAATTAAGAAATTTTATCATAAAGATGGAAAACTTCTCATCGTGATTGCTACTATTGAAGCCAGTTCCGCGCCCGAATATGTAAACCTAACAAGAGAGATTATAAAAACCGCCAACCTTAGATAATGATGCCTTAGACAAAGTAGGATTTTAAATTGGCACTCTTCTACACTATTCTTGATAATGCAAGCTCAATGAATAATAATCTGTCTTTCAGTGACTTTTTTACCTCATACGAAATATATGACTTGGATAAATGAGCTTTAATCATTTCCAGATCTCTCAAGTAAAATTCTCTATTTCCATGAATCATTTTTTGCATTTTTAATCTGCTTGTAAAATTTAGTTATTTAATTTAAGGATCTCCAGTTAATATATTTTTGCCTTTCGCTAAGTCCCGCTAATGCAACAATACATGTCGTCGTTAGAACCCGAGGAAATAGGTGCTGACGACAAGCAGAATGTTCACCACATAGATGCTCGTGCATACAACACAGAATGTTTTGACCTTCACATAAAGCGCATAGGCCAAGTACAAAGAGGCAAGCAACGAAAGGCTCGAAATCAAAAACAAATACTGTATCTCACCAAGAAGCGCCAAAACAACTGCGACAAGATAAAAGAGCATTCCCCAGGTACCGTTAGAAACGCCGAAGGTTTTACCATACGCACTTGTGAATGCTTTAGTGCACAACGAGCTATCATTGAAATCACACGAGGCGCGGTATCCCTTTTTCTTGCCTGCAAATTGCTCAACATGATACGCGTACCATGACAAACCAAATCCTGCGGCTGCAACCACGAACGGAACCCACGCAATCATAAAAAAACCAACTAAAGGACATATTTAAAGATTCGTAGTTCTCTAAATGCGTTCGATTCCTAAACTGGGAGTGGAGGGAATCGAACCCCCGACACCACGAGCTTCAGTCGTGTGCTCTCC
>JBBSZK010000011.1:0-6191 GCA_038044745.1 Nanobdellota archaeon | reverse complement strand
TGTTCGTCCATTTTTTCTATTTCGTCGACACACACCGTTCCTTTGTTTGCGAGCACCATGGCTCCTGCCTCGAGCGACCACCCTTTTAAGAACTCATCTTTTATGACTGCTGCAGTAAGACCTGCACCTGTTGTTGCTTTTCCGGAGACGTATCTTCCTTTAGGCGCAATTCGCGAAATAAATTTGAGTGTAACGGACTTGGCGACTCCCGGATCTCCTACGAGCAAAATGTGGATATTCCCTCGGGTTTGTCCGCCGTCAGATTTCTTTTTTCTAATTCCTGAAAAAAGTTGCAACATGAGCGCTTCTTTTACGTCATCAATACCATAGACGCTGGGGGAAATGCTTTTACTTAGTTTTTTGTAAATGAGCGGATCTGCGGCAAGTTCTCTAATCTGTTTTTCGTCCTCTTCCGATATTTTGAGGTCTGCGAAGGTTTCTTCCATGGGAATAATGTTATTTGCTTCTATTGCCAAATCGAATCTCGTTGAAATCGCGCCGGTTTGCAGGGGTACCGGAACTTCTTTGAGTACTCCGAATACGCGTATCCTACTTCCTGGTGTGGTACGTTCTTCGAGCCTTGGCTCAACGAGGTCCTCTTGCAGGAATACGTTCATTCGCTTTGGCTGTTCTCCGCCGTCCAACGAGTCGGGTGATTCTTCGATCACAATGCGTTGTGCGTCAACCATTTCTTTAGAGAGCAGTTTGAATTGTCCCTTTCTGCCACACGAACAGCGTGAAGGTTCGTTGAATTTTCTATCGATTTGAAGAACGGAGAGGATTGCTCCGCATGTGGGGCATTCGAATCGTGCGTTCACTACTTGAGGTCGTACGTCTGAAGCCTGACGTACAATACCTTCAATCCAGAGTAATTGGTCGAGGTGTTTGGCTCGTATATGGCGCACCTTTAATTGAGCCGTTTCGGGCAAGCTTGTGAGTCTAATGCGCGGGTTTTTTTGAATCTCAAGCTGAGCAAGTGCATCTTCAAGAAGCGCGATTGTTTCTGAGGGTTTCTGGAGTACTTCTTCGGCAAGGTCAGGGGAGAATTCGGCAAGATACGAAAATGGCAGGTAGACGACGTTTTCACGCTCGCGGGCGGAGGTTCCGATTACTTTGCTCTTGTACACCTCAAAGAAGTTTTTGGCTTCTTGCGTAAGTTCCTCTTTTCTTTTGAGTTCCATGCCAGAGCGCCGCAGCGGGCGTTTATATCATTTGTTATGGCTTTCTATATAACTCTATTCAAGGCCGAATCGCAGAAGTGCACCGACTCCCTTGGTAATGCTAAAAAATTGTACTCCTTCTTGGGTTTCGTTCGAGATAATGACTACTTCTGCGCTTATTGATTCTGCTGCTTTTTCATAATGGGCTATTTTTTCTTTAGAGAGTTCTCGCGCGATGAGGACGAGCTCGACAGCTCCTCGTTCAAGTGCAAGTGTTACACGTTCTTCGCCGTAGACCGCTTTCTTCGGGTCTTTTCCCAATGTGTTGAAAAATCGCTCAAGTATCTTTTTTTCTTTTATGATTTCCTGTTCGGCGATGTCCTCTTGCGAAGATTCAACGAGCAATCGGAGACCGTGTTCGTCTGTGTATCCTATGTCTTTCACCGCAATGACCTTTTCTTTGAGTTTCGTGACTAATTCTCCCTCTTCAAGGAAGTCTTCTTTTGTTGGGATAGGTCCCCCAATTAGAAGGCCCTTTAATCGTGGCATGTCAAAGAATATTTCTTTCATAGCTTCAGCAACACGCCTAAAGAATTCTTTGGCAAGCCCTTCCGTTACGCGGTGATAACGCTGACTTGATTGTCCTCCCGCACGAACCTTTCCTGGGACACCCGATGTAAGTGTTCTGATTACTTCTATTTTTTTCCCTTCTAAGACGCCAATAGTTGCCTCTTGGCGGTCAATGGCAAGCAAGCCGTATATCTCTTCTGTTTTGAGCATATCGCGCAAGGGTTCGGTGACGAACGTTTTATCGCATCGATAGATGCGAACTTTGAGTTCTTTTGGGGGTTCAATTGCCCACAGTTGAATATCTTGGCCCCCTTCTTTTTCTGAAACGTTTCCTGCGAAGAGGGCAAGCCCATTAGGAGGGGTTTGCCGATAAGACTTGAGCGCTCTGACAATTGTTCCGATTGCATCAATGACTGCGGTTCTTGTTTGTTTTGACTTTATATTTTCTGCAGTTGAAGATTCTGCTTCGAGTTGTTTTGTTACTGCGTGGATGTTGAAACCTGTCGGTATCATCACCGATACCAGTTCGGTGTGCTGGCCTCGTTTTGATTCGAGTTCTTCAATCTGTTCTTCAAAGTGAAGACGTTGTTTATCGTCCATTTCTATCGGTGCGGGTAAGGGTTAATAAGGATTGGGGTTATGTAACGTCTTGAATGTTGGTTGACGAACGTGTTTCCTGTGAAGAAAGACTGCGAGAATGGCGAGGAGACACACGAGACTGGCAAGCGAAAGAAGATACGCATACATATTTATTGAACTCTCGCGGCTATTATTAATTGCGTTTCCTGTAAGTATCTGCTTTGTGCGTGTTGTCTCTTTTTCTGCGGATTGTTTTTGCTGTTTTGAAATCTTTTTTTCAAGGAGTGTAGGGTTGAGTGTTATCCACACTCCGAGGCCCGCGTTTGCAACGGGGTCTTCAATGATGATAATGCCATAATATGCGTATGCTTCCAGTACCTTTACACATATCGTAAATTCTCCTTCAATGCGATTTACTTTTGATGGGCCAGACACGGTAATGCCTAAGTCAGTCGCTTCGTAGGTGAACTCGTGGACGTTTCTACTCTTTGTCGGACTCCAGCGAGTGCTTATCGCGAGCTCCTCTGACCCTGTTTCAACTTCGACCGCTTGACAGGCTTTTTCTCCGGGATCTATATTAATTACGGTTTCGGCTGGAGTAGCGCTTATTTCATAACTTGTTGCAGGACTGATAAGAAAGATGCTTATTGCCACAAAAACTAGTTTAACGCGCGGTTGCAAGGAATTTTACCCGTGCCTGGTGCCCAAGGAGATCGTTGCTTATGTCGATATCTGCTTCTGATAGGTCAAGTTGCATGTAGAAGTATTTACTTCTAAAGGTTTGACCGGATGCAGGTGCGGAGATATTCATACTCCACTCTCCTATCTGTTGCGGTGTAACTTCATCGCCTCCGCTTGTTTTGAATTCTCGGAAGTATAAATGATCAAATATTTCATCCGTATAGTTGGAAAGCATGGGCGTTACTGTAATGGCCACCGTGCCTGTGTTGTTCATATATATTTTAAGTTCTTCAGATACTCCGTTTTCGTTCACACCATCCAAATCAATAAACTCTGGCACTTGTATTGAAATTGTTCCGGTTTCATTATTATCTTCTCCCATGTCAATAATGTCTGCTTCAACGGCCATAATGGTGTTCTCGGCTCCGACGAACACAAGACTTAGTATCAAGGATACCATGATAAGAAGCGTGGTACGTGTCAATACCATCTTAAAAAGTAGTTTTTCTTCTTAATAAATATTCTCTTTTATGTATTCTTTATTGTAAGTTGTGGCAGGCTCGTAGATTTTCTCTAAATTCTTTTATTATTTCACAATAATGCCCTGCCACAATCGTTGGGAACTTATAGCTATCTCTTGTAGCAATAAATTTTTCCCTGTTTTTCTATTAGTCTTAGCATTGATTTTACCCCCTCTATCGTGAGCTAGTTTTATTATCATTTAAAAAAGTTTTAAGTACACTTTCAGAATCAAAGATAATAATTAATCAAGTTTGAGTTTGCTATATGAACTCAACTTTTAAGGGACCCTCTTGTATATCCTTCGAGACGGTCACTTCTTTAAGGTCCTTCATAACGTGCTTAAGGAGCAATGCGTCTTCTTTAGAGAGCGTTAGTCGGATTTCGGCTTTCATCGATTTCTTCTCTTCTGATTTCTTTTGGCGAACGAACGAAATTATTTCGAGTAGTCTCATCCAAATGCGATCGTCGTCCTCTTTTTGTTTTATCTTGATGAGCTCTGGCCAGGACTCGAGATGAATCGATTCCTTTTTTTCTAGCTTTGCGAAGTGTTGCTGATACATCTCTTCGGTTATGTAGGGCGTAAAGGGGGCAAACAGTTTCAAGATAGCAAGTAAGGCTTGGTAAAGCGTATAATATGCTGATGCTTTTTCTTCTGGTGTTCCGTTATATACGCGATATTTGACAATTTCCACGTAATTATCTGCAAACGTTCGCCAGAAGAAGGTGTCTGCCTCTGCCTTTGCCCGTGCGTAGTTGTACTCTTCAAATGCTGATGTGGCTTTTTGTATCGTTTCGTTGAGCTGATTTAAGAGGAGACGGTCTGTTTCGTGGAGTTTTGGGGCCTTTTTCTGGTATTTAAGATTCAGGAAGGTGAAATTTGTAGCATTTAGTAATTTCGTTACAAACTTCTTTCCGGTCACGACATCTTTTTCTTGATAGTCTATGTCCTCTCCTAATTTTGACGTTCCTGCCCAGTATCGTATTGCGTCGGCACCATATTTTTCAAGTACTTCTTGGGGTCGCACCACGTTGCCGGTTGATTTCGACATTTTTTCTCCTTTAAGTGTAACGAATCCGGATATGGCTGCTTCTTTCCACGGGTTTTTGTTAAAGTGAAGTCGTGATTTTACCATCGTTGTAAAGAGCCAGAATGAGATTATTTCATGTGCTTGTGGACGGAGGTTCATGGGGAACACTTTTTCCTGCATTTTTTTGTCTTTTATTAGACTTGCCGCCAGTTGGGGCGTTAGGGATGAAGTGAACCAAGTATTGAGAATATCTGTTTCGGGGATAATTTCTTTTGATTTACATTTGGGACACTCCTTTATCGGTGCTTTGTCTTGCGTCGGGTCTACAGGGAGGTTCTTTTCTTCTGCGAGGATGACATGTGAGCAGTCTTTACAGTACCACACCGGAAATGCTACTCCGAAGTACCTCTGATTTGAAATAAGCCAGTCCCATTGCAATCCCTTGACCCAGTTATCGTATCGATGCTTCATAAATTCTGGATACCATTTTAGTTCAGCACCCCACGCAAGCATTTCTTTTTTTAAGTCGAGATATTTGAGGAACCATTGTTTACTTTTGACGAACTCTATTTCGGCATCACATCGTTCGTGCACGTTCACGGCATGTTTCAGAGGGATTTGTTTTTTGAGAATCCCTTGTGTTCTGAGTTCCTCGAGCATTTTTTTTCGAGCTTCCTTTATTTTCATGCCTGCGTATGCATCTGCTAGGTTCGACATTCTCCCTTCTTCTGTGATGGCCATCTTTATGGGCAGATTGTACGCTTTTTGCCATTCCATATCAGTTTGGTCTCCGAACGTACAACACATGACAATACCGGTTCCTTTGTCGGGGCTCACTCGAACATCTTCCATGATGGGCACTTCAAATCCAAATAGGGGGACTTTTGCTTTTTTCCCTTTGTACTTCTTATATCGCATATCTTCAGGGTTATACATGATTGCTACACAAGCAGGAAGCAGCTCGGGTCGTGTTGTGGCGATGATGAGTTCTTTATCGTCGACTGTGAATGCGATATCGTTAAAAGTTGAATCAAATTCTTTGTCTTTTACTTCTATTTGAGAGACGCCCGTTTTACATTCGGGGCACCACATGGCGGGCGCATCTTTTTGGTATAAACGTCCTTTTTTATAGAGGTCAAGAAACGACCATTGCGCTATTTTTCTTGAGTTTGTCTCGATCGTTGAATAAATTAGGTTAAAATCGCAGCTTATTCCTATATTTTTCCAATCTTGTATGAACTTTGGCCGTTCTCTTTTCAAAAAATCAAGGCAGAGCTCTATGAATTTTTCGCGGGGCATTTCTTTGGCTTTTACATTCATTGTTTTTTCAACTAGTCGCTCGGTGGGCAGACCGTTATCGTCGGTTCCAAAGGGGTAAAAGAGCTCAAACCCTCTCATTCGCTTGAATCGCGCGATGAAGTCTTGTTGGGCATAGGAACAGGCGTGTCCCATGTGCATCTCTCCTGAGACCGTTGGAGGGGGTGTGTCTATCGAATAAATTGGTTTTTTGGTCTTTGGGTTAAAGGTATACACGCCTTCTTTCTCCCAATAGGTGCGCCATTTAGCTTCTAGTTCTTGTATGTTTATATCGGGCATACTGAAAGAGAGGTAAAAGGGATTAAAAAGATTGGGTTTGTGGATTCTGTGTGAA
>JBBSZK010000010.1:0-2289 GCA_038044745.1 Nanobdellota archaeon | reverse complement strand
AATCGTTAAAACGATTGTCCAGATAAACAGCCCTATAGAAAACAAAGTTGTAAACGGTGAACTATACGCCACAAGTGAAATCAAGGTGATTAACGGTGAGAGCATACATCCGGGAACCACCCCGTAGAGTATTCCTTTGTATGTTCCCTTGTATCCGCCTTGGCCTTTCATGAGGATAACGAATAGATGTGTTACTCCTGCTATGAGTAAAACGAAAAGCGGTGCAACAACGAATGAGAGGGCTATTGATATTCCGACTAATAAGAGAGTGTACGTGGAAGGAATCACAAAGAAAATTATGCTAGAATACATTGGCGCAAATGGAGCGAGAAATGAAATGAAAAGCGCGTTTATTAAAATAAGAAATGCGAGCGGAATCAAGAGCAATAGCTCGTGGAGTGGCAACGTGCGCCCCACAGAAGCTTCATCTGTTTTTTCGAACACTCGCCTTGGGTTAGAAATCGAATAGCCTATTTTCTTAAAGAACGAAAGTTTCTCTTGGGGCGAAGCTGTCGTTTGCGCACTGGGGAGCGATTGTTTTATCGTCGGTTGCGAGGTCGTCTGAAGGAGTTTTGATTCCATCTTTTCAACCGGCAAAGCCATAATGGCTTCATCTATATCAACCGCATCGAATCCTCCTTCGAGCAGTTTCCGTTTGAGCATCGCGAGACCAAATCCGCGCTTTCTCCCGTCGAGTAAATAATTGAGTATGTCTGGGTTGACCATTATCTCGTGCGTTTATCTTCCACGCGATAGATGAAAAAGTGATACATGAGATATCCCACTGTGCCGAGTGCTCCAATGCCTGCGAAGGTCATCGTGTAGGGGCCTTTGTATTTTATAAAGAGCGCATTGGTCAGCAACACTGCAATAAGAATCCCGGATATAATTCCCAAATAAGGGTTCTTTTCCATGATTAATTTAATCCATGCGAAAAGGGCGGCTAGCAATAACGCGGCAACAAGCGCAAATGCGCATTCAACGAATCCGAATCCCGCGCCGGTCTTTTTGTCAAGAAAAAAAAGGAACAGCCCCACGATGAGTAAAAAAAATACAAATAATGTAACCGTGCTCTTTGCAGGCATTAACCAGGAAATCAAACTTCCGTCTCTCGAATCACTTTCTTTTTTCATCGTGTCTCGTACGCTATGGAGGTTTAAAAACTATGCGTGTACCAACGTTTAAAAAGCCACGTCTATCGAGTTAGACGTGAGTCGGACAGCTGACTCCGGGAGTGCTCTTCAATGGGCAAAAACACTATGAGTTTTCTCCTGAGGAAGGTCCGGACATCCGTTGGCGAGTTATATCGTCAATGCAATCACGATCCGTCGAAAGACGGATAGGCGTGAGCTTAAGCAACCCCGAAAAACGCACTGTTTTTTGGGCATAGAAAATCCGACGTAAGAAGGATTTTCTCTGGCAACAGAAACGACACAGCCTCTGTTGAGCGATGAACCGTGAGGGGAGCAACGAGATAGAGGATTTGATGAAACGTCGCGCTCGTCAGAGATGCGAAGTGCACTTCGGTGCATTGGCGCCTTCGTGGTATGCAAGTGCCTTAGCCGCACGCGCATGTTCAACAACGAAAGTTTTGAACAGACAGAGAATCGCATTCTCTGTAGTCAGATGTCAGCACGCACCGTTCGTTACCGATAGGAAAACGAGGTCCGACAGAATCTGGCCTATGTCCGACTCACACTTTTTATTCATTGGTAATATTGAGCGATAATGTGCCGTCGTGAACCGAGAGTTTGTATGCGCCTTTGGACAAACCTGTCACAAGCTTATTGTATTGCCCATGAGGATTATCTTTATCCAACTCCACGAGCGTGGCGTTCGTACCATAGGTAATTAGGGCCACATACGAACTATCTCCTCGCTCGTGTAATGCTATATCGAATCGTATTGCCTTATTAGTTACGGGAACCGACTCTACAGGAACTGTTAATACCCTTTCCTCAAGCGGTTTGCTTAGCCGTGTCTTAGGGTCGACTTGTGGGGCATCTCGCAACAACGATTCAACCAAGTTAAATTTCCCCCGAGGCCAAGAAACCATACGAGAAAGTGTATTTTCTATTTAATAAAGATTATGTCAGGGAGGCCATTGTCTTCTTTGGTCAGATAGTTTCCCCGCCTTAGCACGTTGCTGTAACCCCATAAACCCTCTTCAACGACTGGATTTGTAATTTTATACCTGTCAACTTTGCCTCGTGCCCTATCCTTCAGTAAATTAATTTAGCCAGCTTTCAAGAACATTTTGATTAACGGTTCGCAGATGTTGCAAATCAT
>JBBSZK010000009.1:0-129897 GCA_038044745.1 Nanobdellota archaeon | reverse complement strand
TGATGATTTCAAGCGTGTCGAGATGCACCAGTTCTTCACGCATGGCTTCCTGCCAGTCTATTGCGGGCAGGTTTTTTGGAGTAATGTCACGGACCGTAATGCCATCCGTTCCTACAAGGCGATACGAATTAAATGCGTCTTGGAATCCCGTTGTGGTAATATTTGCATAGCGCAGAATGGAGGTTATATCATTCCTTAAGGATGTGCTGAAACAGCGCGATTCTGTGGCAAGGGCCACACAGAGCCCATTGCAGGTTTCTGTGCAGGATGGGAGCTCTTGCTCTATTTCAAATGTGACGCCTCGTTCGGGGTGCGTGCGGGAAGCAGTAATGGTATTAAGGTCTTTCTCAAAGGTACACTCGGTTTCGGTGCAGGTAATTGTCCATCCATAATACAACGGTGTTTTCAATGAAGTTTTAACCGTTCCGGGGAGCGAATACGATACAAATTTCAGATGGGGGCGTTCGATGTCTCTTGTTTCGGTGGGGCGCTGCACACGTACTGAAAGTCCGTCGGGAAATGTTGTTTCTCCTACAAGTACTAACAGTGATTCTTGATTGTGTTGCGAGGGAAATGCGTACAACGAACCCGTTTTTTCTCCTAGAATCTGCGCACGTTGGAAGTCGTAGGTTGAAATGACCACTTCTGCGGAAAATTCTTCTGAAGAAGTAAGGCACGTTTGTGCGCCTGAACTTGCAATCAAAAATATCATGGTAAATGTTGCGAAATCCATTATCTGCGCGATGAGATAAGACTATTTAAGATTTATGTGCTTTGCGCTGCTTCAAGTAGTTTTCCTCGCATATAGCGTATGCCGTTTGCACTACGATTTCCGTTGTAGACTGCATTCAACTCCTCTGCTGCGAGCGCGTTCAAAAACTCTCCTCGGTTATTATGATATCTCAGGTCATCGTTCATCACGCTTAAATCAGTTATTTCTTCTTCTGTCCACAGCGTGTGCCCTCTTGCGCGCGCTCCCTTTCTGCCTCCTTTCCGTAAGGCCTCCGTAGAAAGCATTTTTAGAATGGTTTTCATCCGATTTTGCGCGCGCTCTTTTTGAATTTTATTGAGCTCTGATTCGGGAATCTTTCCTTCATATACCGGTCCTAATTCAGAAAAGGGATTGCCTCTAAGACTAAAACCAACAATGCACCGGGCACACGCTGTTCGATTACCTGCCTTTTGAGCATAGGCCTCGGCAACGTTATATTTTTTTGCAATATCTTCAAGCCCGAGGCGACTTCGATAGTCCTCTGCTGATTCGGGGTGATCTCGTTGAAACGCGAGCCCCTGTTCTATTTCATATCGTATGAGTGCCCTCAAACCAAGGGGATTTCTTTCTCGAGGGGGTTTTTTCTCTTCCATAGAAAAAGATTTTTTGATGATTTTTAAATATATCACCCTCGATACGTATGTTGACGCTTATTCATTTCGAATTGGTATTCACTAGTCACGTCGAAAAAATAGTTCGCTCCTTGGATGCCTAATGCGCCGAGAGCTAGTCCTCCGAGCAGAAGTGAGAGCCCCATGGTTCGATCGTCTTGGCATACATACGCACCAACGCAAAAGGGAATGAGCGAAGCACACGCACTTACCCCCGAGGTCACACAGGCAGCCCACGCCCCTTTGTGGCGCACCCAGAGTTCTAAGTCGGACATGTCTCTTTTTTCTCGCATGGGCTCTTTCGATAAGAAGAGTATAAAAGCATTTGGGGAAAATTAAACTCAAGGTTTATAAAACAATTAATTTTGGGGCGCATATGGTCTTTGAGATAAGTAATGAGTCTTTGTATGCTGTTGTCGCGGGAATGGCTGTTGAAAAGAGTGATGATATTCTTGCAGTTGCGGGTTCGGGCGACCAAGCCTTTGCACTGCTTGAGGGTGCAAATCACGTTTTCTCGGTCGATGTTAATCTAGAGCAGATTGCGCTTATGGAAGAACGGGTGGCTGCACTTACGGAGGGTGCGTATGAGAGATTTATATGGAAACCGGAGCCTTGCTTAGAGAAAATTGGAGGACTCAAGAGAGCTCGAAATCAGTACTTCTCTGTTGAAGGACGATTGGAACGCATTGCACGCAAGTTAGAGCGGCTTGCGATTATGGGTCCTGCGGATATTACCGAATCTGCTTTAGAGTTGCCTCGCGGATATTTTAACAAGGTGTATCTCTCGAATGTTATGGGAAGTCCTTCTAATGGACGAAGTGCGAGTCGTGCACGAACTGATTTTTTAGCGAGTATTGCAAGCACGTTGCCTTCGGGAGGACTTATTTACTCTGCCGTAGACACACTTGCCTTACCTAAAAAAGTACTTGTTATTGATAATGATTTAACACATGAGGCTCGAAGGTTAGAACGAGAGTACAACCCGTTCGGACATGACATGTGTTGGACTCCGACGGTATATCGAAAGGAATAATTATTTAAACCGTCTTAATCCTCTCTAGGTTATATCCTTATGGAAAAAAGAGCGTCATCTGAAAAGAAGATTATAGGTCTTGGGGGATTCCTTATATTTTTTCAAGTAACCTATTGGATTGGATTTTTTTCTGGGGTTTGGATAATATCAACAAAGATACATGACCCTTCTAGAGTTAGCGGGCTTTTATTAAGCCAGAGCATTGCTTCTTTGTTGATATCCTCTTATTTGATATATTTATTTTATAGTTGTTCTAAAAAATTTAAGATTGTGGCCATTGCAGTTATTTGGATAAGTTTCTTCAGTTACTTGTGGGGATTAATCCCTTCTCTTACGGCGCCCTTACCTGGGGTTGACCTCGACACCATTTTGCCCCTTATTTTTGGGTATATCGGAATGCCGCTTGCAGGAGCAGTTATATTTACTCTTTATTTAATTAATTCCGAACGAGTTAAGAATACTTTTGTGAAACGATAAGTAAAAAGCGATTATCTATCTAAAAGAAATTTGCAATTTCTTCATAGAATTTTTTTATTTTTTCTCTAAAGATTAAACAATCGGCCATAATCCAAAAAATGCCTATTAAAACTACAAGCGATTGTTGATTCTCTTTACCCCAAATTATGAGAATTCCCCCGAATATTGCAAGAAGCGAAGGAACTCCTAACAGTGAAAGAAATATTGAAAAACCTTCTTTAACTGTAGCCCTAGTATTTTCTTTTGTCATTTAAAGAGATAATATCCCCTCACCGAGAATCGAACTTGGGTTCCGCGGGTTCTGTCGAACGCCCGTATTCTCATGAATACGGTCTTGTCGCACTTCATCCTTATCCCAAGCGGGAATGTCTGTGCTAGTCGGGTGACTACAGCCGCGTGCTCTACCATTGAGCTATGAGGGGCTGACTGAAAAACTGGCCTCTATCTTTTAAATGTTTGTTTAGCCTGGCGGCGCATCATAATATGGTTATAAATCACGAGGAACAGACAAAAAAAGATAACGTTCGAAAAGAAAAGCCATGCAGGAACGATGGGGACGAGTAACCATGCCATCGACCAGAGGAACATTGCGATACTGCTATACAGCACGCGTCGTATATTGTCCATGTGCGTAGAACATAAGGTCTCTTATAAGGATTGCGTCGTTAGCTTTAAAAAGCATTTTTTCTTTGACGTGCTTCGCGTCGATGGTATCTCACACCCATTTTGAGTCAGAAGAGCCACGCAGGTTCTGTGTAGTCAGTGCTATGCATGCTTATAACGCCGTGCACGATTTTTTGCTGGGTTCGAAGAAAGTTTATTCGGGAAAACTGGCTGAACTGCGAACGCATCTCAATAGAATGCGTTATGGCGAATACGCACTTGATGCCTTGAATGACCAAGACCATATTCGTGATAGTCTACAAAAGCTCAAGATTGAGTTGTCCTCTGCTATGCACTCCCTTGAAATTGTTGACCGAAGAGGATATGATTTGGTGCAACTTCCCGGTTTCGTATATGAACCTCGCCTTACGGAACATTTTCAGGTGATTACGCCAGCACGGCAGGTGGAAATGATCAATCGACTCTATAGTACAACGAGAGGCACGCAAGAAAAGGTGGCTGACATTCTTGAAGAACGTGCAACTTTCTTAGAGCGACATGCGCGCGACGATTCAGGGAGGTATAACGGATTTCTCTTCACTTTGTCTGCCCACTACCTTGCAACCGCTGTGAGCGCTTCACAAAAATTTGAAAGACTAGGCCACATTATTCGCACTCCCCGAAACACGTCTTAATCTTGGGCGTGGCTGATTTCTGCGGCAAACGAGGTCTTATTTGAGAACACCGACGTTTGTTTGCCTTTTTGGTTATATCGCGCGTGCGCAACGGGCAACCCGAATGAGCCGACTACTCGTATTTTTGAATACATGATATAAGAAAATACGCGCTCTTCTCCCGCGTTGAGATGTGGGAGGTTCCAGGTAATCGTACGTGTGGCCTCATCTATGGCATGTGGCTTGATACCATACGATTCGTACAGTTTCATCGCGTGAGGTACGCGATCCGTGAGCACCATGTTCTGAAGGTTTCCATGGGCCTTGGCATGTAGGGTGACTTTCAAGGCAAATTCACCGCCCTTGGTGCGCACGAACGAAACACGCTTAACGAGTGAAAGCCCTGAGCGCGTCAAGAATTTAACTACTATAACGATTACTGCGATGATTATAAGCACAATAAGCGGAAGCGTATAATTCGTTTTTGACTGCACGACGAGCTTTTCAGAAGGATCGAGCTGCTCTTGCCAGGTGTAAATCACATAGAATCCTCGCTTTGAAGATGTTTCAGGAGCAGGGTCATGATTCGTTAAAAGACGTGTAAAGATATCGCGCTTTTCAGAAATCGTGGCAGTGACCGGCACGTTTCCTTCATTTACTTTTTCAGTGGTTTTGGTACGAATGACAACGCCCTCTGATGACTCTGCGACGGCAATGCCTCCTTGTTCAAGATATTTTACGTTTGAATGTATCGTGTCGTCTGCGCCTTGATAGGATACGCGAACATCTAACGAGTAGGTGTCTGCAACAAGTTTCTTCGTGGCCTCGGAGTCAATCCGAATCGTGACGGGAATGGTTTCGAACGGACCAATAGTTACCTTTGAAGCCGTGTCAAAAAGCTTTGATTTGAAGGCGAGATCGATATTATTGAATCGAATGCCTTTAAGGTTTTGGACCAAAATCGTGGATTCATTGTCCCCAACTTCTACGGATACAGGGCGAATAAATAGCGCGTCTTTCAGAGTGACAAGGTCCATGAATAGCTCTCCTTGTGAAAGACCTTCTCGTGTGCTAAATATTTCATATTGGAATTTCACAAGACCTTTCGTGTTATCAAGCAGACGTTGCACAGGTTTGGCAGTAATGGTAACTGTTGTGGGCGTGTCCGCTTCAAGGTTGATGGTGCTCGGACTCAATTCGACGCCCACCAAAGAGTAGATTTGGAATTCATCAGACTCTCCCGTGTTGGTGAGTTTTAATGCGTAGGTGACTGACTCGTTGTCGCTGCCCACTATGAGTACAGGGACGTCTTCGGGCGCCTCAACGGTGACTGCGGCCGATATGAACGGCGCTATACACAGAAGCATACAGAGGAATAGAACTTTTTTCATAGTGGGGCGAGCGTTTTTTTCTATTTAAAGATTTGTGTAGTTTGAACCATCTTTATCTCTAAAACGCGCTATTTTCTGCCTGTGAGCTCAAGAAATGCCTTCATTTCTTCTTTGAAGTTTTGGACGATGTCTCGCGCGTCATCTTCTTTCTTGTCTGTGCGTTGCGGGATGACATATTTGTTGTACACTTCTTTTATGAACTTGTTAAACGCTGAGCCTTCCCACTTATTGCTGTAGTCCTTTTCAAGCAAGCTTTTAAGTTCTATGCTTAGATCCGCAGCCTTATTCATCTTCTTCTTGCGTCCGTCGATTTCGACTTCGACGTCGGTCAAACCGAGAATGCGCCACTTTATTTTAACCGTTATTTTGAAATAATCCGTTACCTTTTTTGACGCAGTCCATTCAATTTCAAGTTCTTTGCCGTTTGATTTTACTTTCTCGCTATAACTATCTTCGATAACATTCAGGTCTTCTTTCTTGAGCCATTCATATGCAAACTTATACGCTTGCTCAAGGTCCAATAGACCCGCGTATTTTAATTTCTCTTTTACGACTGTGTCTTTCTCGACCATCTTCTTTTAGTATCGAAGCGAGGATTGTATTTAAAGGTTATTGACAGAGACTTCAATCAGTACATTTCGTCACGGCAGTCGAGGCAGAGATTCTTTCCTTCAACGTGTAACAAATCGCTAAACGCGCCGCAGCTATCACAGAACCCTTCTGACTCGAGTTCATCGACACTCGTTATACGCCGCAGTTTTTGCGTTTCTTCGCGTACATCAAAGAAGGATGAAGCTTTGGTGTAATATTCGGGTTCTACTTTGAGGATATCTTTAATCGTTAAAAGCCCCACAACGTCTCCTTTTGAGAGTACGGGGAGTCGTCGGAAACCTAATCGCTTCATTTTTTGGAAGGCTTGCGCAAGATCTGCGGAAGGCTTTATGACCGCTACCTTGCGCACCGCGACATCTATCGCTTGTACTGTGCGCAAATCAAGCCCGGGTTTTTTAGTAATTGCCCAGAGAAGACCGGTTTGTGTTATAATTCCTTTAAGCTTTTTACCCTCGACCACGAGTAACGAAGTTACATCGTCCTTGACCATTTTGCGCGCGCACGCAAGCAAATCGGTAGAGGGAGATACCGCAGAGAAATTTCGGGTCATAACATCGCCCACGGCTACCCTCTTAAACATCGGTTTCAAGAGGCGCACGAGGTATTTTAAGATTGTGGGGTTAAGTTATCCTATAACAAGACCCATACAGGCGTCTTCGAGCATTCCCCAATCTCCCTTTCTGATAATGCTTTCAACTATGTAGGTGCCTTTCGTCCAAATATCGGGCGCGTAGTTTGTCCCTCGGGGTCGTCCCTCTTCTTGTCCTCTGTCGTAATGGGTTGCGGATTCAATTGCGACTATTGCTATGGGCTGATTAGAAAATTTCCCATCGAACCCTATGCTAAATAGAGGTAGAGCGACACTTATGGGATAGGCCCTCTGCCCTTTTTTTCTCAGTCGATAGCGATTTCCAGATTCAAGGTGTTCAGGAAGGTATTCATCCTCATCTCGACTCTCATTTGTAACACGACTATTACCTTGAAAGCGCGCTCGAAGAGCGAGAACGGTATTAAATTCAATAGGTATGCTTCTCATGAGGGATGCTCTAATAAAAAATTGATTTAAAAGCCTTGCGTTTTTGACTGCCATAATCATTAAAAACAGACTTTTACCTCGCTCGTTATGGCTCCTCAAGACAGTGTTGTTTCTGACTCGGTTTCTCGTACGTTAGGGCGCGAAGCGCAGCGCAATAACATTCTTGCGGCACGCGTTGTCGCGGACATTTTGAAGACAACGCTTGGCCCGAAGGGAATGGACAAGATGCTGGTCGATTCTGCAGGAACGATGACGATTACTAATGATGGGGCAACCATTCTTGAAGAGATGCAGTTCGATCACCCTGCCGCCAAGCTCATTGTAGAGATTGCTAAAACACAAGAACGCGAAGTAGGTGACGGGACGACCAGTGTGGCGCTCCTTGCGGGTGTGCTGCTTGAACATGCGGAAAAATTACTCGATAGGCGCATTCATCCTACGGCGATTATCAAAGGATACCGGACTGCAGCATTACACGCTCAAAAAATTCTTGAAGAGGTTGCTTTTTCGGCACGAACACCTGAAGCGCTCCGCACGATTGCCATGACGGCCATGACGGGCAAGGGTGCGGAGGGCAACCGCGCACATTTTGCTGATTTAATCGTTCAGGCAGTCACCCAAGTTGCTGAAGGGACGACCTTTGACATGAATGCGATTAAGATAGTAAAAACGCGTGGCGAACGCGTGGAACAGAGCCAGCTTATACAAGGAATGGTGCTTGAGAAAGAAATTGCGCATGCAGATATGCCTCGAAGCGTGCGTGACGCGCGTGTCGCTCTTGTCGATGTGGCCCTTGAGATGCGCAGCCCCGAGACTGAAACGAGTATTTCTATTTCAAGTCCCGAACAGCTTCGCGGTTTTCTTGACTCCGAAGAGCGATATTTGAGAGAGATGACTGAACAGCTTATTTCGACGGGAGCACGCGTGCTCTTCTGTCAAAAGGGAATCGATGATGTCGTTCAATATTATTTGGCTCAAGCGGGAGTTATGGCTTTTCGACGCGTTCCCCGCTCCGATATGGAACGACTTGCTAAAGCAACCGGAGGGAAAATAGTTTCAACGATTCATGAGCTGCGCGCCGATTATTTGGGATACGCGGGAGAAGTAAACGAGATTGTGAAAGGGGATGATTCCTTGGTGTATGTACAACAGTGCAAAAACCCTAAAGCCGTTACACTATTAGTCTATGGGACGAGCGACCACTTTCTTGATGAGGTTGAACGTGCGGTGCGCGATGGATTGGGGGTTGTCGCCTCTGCGGTGCGCAGTGGTAAAGCAGTTTCCGGCGGAGGGGCCGTTGAGATTGAAGTTGCACGACGATTGCGGGGGATTGCGCGCACGCTTACGGGGCGAGAGCAATTAGCGATGGAAGAATTTGCTAGTGTGCTCGAGACTATTCCTGCTACACTCGCGGAAAATGCAGGGCTTGATCCTATCGAAGTGGTTGCGGAATTACGACGACGTCACGAAGCGGGGAATGTGCACGAGGGGCTTAACTTGTTAAAGGATAGTATTGAAAATTGTTATGAAGCGGGCATTGTTGAACCCTTACAAGTTAAACAGCAGGCAATTAGCGCGGCAACCGAAGTCGCAACCATGATTTTGCGCATTGATGACGTGTTAATCTCCTCGGACAAACCTCGTACGAATGCACCGAGTGACGCGATTGAGTAACGATGGGATTTGAAGATTTTTTCAAACCGTATTCTTCCGAGACACGAGGGGACCTTGAAGCCTATTTAAGAGAGTATGATTGTGGTTTTGCGTCTAATCATTTTTTTGGGGCACGCGAGTATACGGTTATTCGAGATAAGGGATGGATTGTGCCCGGAGTAAGCTGGGTTAGAGTAGGCAGCAGCCCCGCACCAGATATAGCGTACGGCATAAATTCGAAGTTTATGTTAACAAGTGACGGACCTGGTCCGTACAATATGAGCCATATGGGTGCGCCCAAGGGAGTGTATGCTCCTGAAAAGGCGTTGAAAGGCAGACATTGGACAATTTATCTTTTGAATTTGCCACGGGAAGGATAGTTAACTAATCTTTAGGAAACGTATATAAACTCGTTTTCTGTACATATGCGATGAGGTGGTTAGGGGTTTTCCTCTTCCTAGTTTTTGTTTTTGTTCCTATCGTGAGTGCTGACACCTATTTGTACTGTGTCGACTCTGATGGCGGACAGACCGCAGGTACATTCGGGTATATCGATTATAGCTACGTAAGCATACCTCAACAGCATGAAATTATGCGCGTCAATGATAGCTGTCAGAGCGGCACTTCTCTTACGGAATATTATTGTGGAGGCTCCAATCCCGCTTGGACAGTTAACAGTACGCTCATCGATTGTATTGCTCAAGGATATACTGGCTGTTCGAATGGGGCGTGCTATGGCTCTGCAACGTGTTCTGATGGGGTGCGGAATGGGCAAGAGACTGATGTTGATTGTGGAGGATTTAGTTGTGATCCGTGTGAAGGAGGGCAGACGTGTAGCATTTCGTCTGACTGCGAGAGTAGCGTGTGTAATGGAGGAGTATGTCTTGATCTGCCCGAAGAACCCGCCCCTACGTTTGAGGTAGCTCTTGGTCCGCGTAACCCCGGAAATCACATCTGGAACCTGGGCGATAATCCTAACAATACGATGATGCAACTTGTTTTGACGGCACGAAACGCGCCGGTACGCGTGGAGTTTATTTCGATACGTGCGAGTGGAACGGGAGATGATTTGCAAGGCCTTCGTCGCGTGTATCTTGCAGAAGACATGAATCTTGATGGACGTTACACGCCCAATGAATATCAATGGGCACGAGGAACGTATGACCTCAATGACGGGAGTTTTTCGATGCGCCTTACGCCCACGATGGAACTCAACGGAACTAACAATGAAAGTGTGACCTTGCTTATTGTGTATGAATTGAGTTCATTCGTCATTCTGGGGCAAACATTTACGGTGCAGGTTGCGCCCGTATATGCGCGTGCACTCAACGGAACTTATGTAGGCATTGATTTGAGTACAAACGTGAGTTTTCGTACAACCAAGACGATAAATTCATCATATACTCCTCCTTCCTGCCATGTGAATGGAATACGTGACTTTGATGAGTCGGGCGTTGATTGTGGAGGGGCGTATTGCCCTGCGTGCACATCTATTGATCATTGTGTGAATGGAGTACGCGATTCTGATGAACAAGATGTTGATTGTGGGGGTTCATGTCCTACCTGTATCCCCAACGTTTGCATACCTCAAGACGAGTGTAATCCGCTTAATCCTCCGTTGTGTGATGCGGTAACGCGCTCAGTTAGCATCTGTATTAGTGGGTTTTGGTCAAATGTGGCAGGCGGCTATGACCTCTATTGTGATGAACCGGGCGTGTGTACTCCGGGAACGTTCCTCTGTGACCACCAACAACGTGGCGTGCGAGAGTGCTTGCTCGACGGTCAATGGGGAAATAATGTACTCCTTGACTCTTTGTATAGTATGCACTGCTCGCAAGAGAGCTGCGAATCGGGAACGAGCTATTGTTTTGAAAGTAATCTGTATGTATGCGGTACTAATAATGAGTGGACGACCAGTGCAGCGCCTAGTGCAAGTTGTCAACAACAAGTGTGTGATTGGGGTCAAATGATGTGCGATTATGGGCGCGGGACGGTGACGCAGTGCGAATTGCGTGACCCCTTTGACCCTTTGAGCGCGTACTGGCATACCCTCGAAACGCAAATTATTCCGGGCGATGAAGAGCGAGAGCAGCAACGATTTGATCCGTTTGAATTGTATTGCCTCAACCCCGTATCTCTTTGTGATGAACAGAGTCAACGATGTAATTTTGAACGAAAGATGGTGGAGACCTGTGTTGAAGGGGGATGGGAAGCCTCGGAGGACGCTCCCCTATACAATCTTATGTGCGCGGGCCGAGAATGTAACGCTGAAGAATTTTTGTGCAATCCGTTTGAAGAAACGGTCGCTTTCTGTACGGTCGAGGGTTCATGGGGCGCTGAATCGGTAACTGACTATACGCGCCTGTGTGAATCTTCGGAGATAACTCCGGGTGTTGATACGACTACAAATGTACCCTATGCGACAGGGGGGCGACGCGTTATTGTGGGTTCTGTCCATAATAACACCATTGTAGCCTATCGATTTTTAGCCCCCTCGCCCGAGGTTAAGAGCGAGACGAGTATTTCGTTCCTTCGCAGTCCGTGGGCCTCATGGGTATTGGTACTGCTCCTCGCGGGAACAGCGGCTTATTTCGGATTGAAATATCGCGCGTGCACGTTGGGCGGTTCTTTAGGGACACAAAAAAAGAAGCAAACGAAATGACTATTCTTCGTCGGTGTCGTCCGGGTAATCGTCTTCGTCTTCCATGCCGTCTTCTCCTGCGAGAAGTGCCATAGTTTCCTCGAGTAAGTCAGACACTTCGTCTGATTCTTCGTCGGATAATTGGTCCGTATTCCATGAGCGAATACGCGTGTTGAAATCGCGAATGTCTTGCTTTATTTTGTCAAATTCTGGCGCCATAGCGAGATTATTTTTTGAGGGTTTTTATAACTTATGCTAAACAGATATACTCAAGCCGCTAAATAATTATAAGGTCTGGAAGAAACAACCGTGCATGATTCCGGGATTAGAGGCACTCGCAGAACGTCCGTACCCTGGACGATTTATTGTTCTTGGTGAAAACGATGCAGGCGCGGGTGTCGTGGTATACGGCATTACCGGGAGAAGTCCGCCGAGTCAAGCGCGTAGACTTGTGATACATGGAGAACCACGCTCGCCGCGTGTTGAAGTTGAAGTGACTGATACTGAAGTGCTTCGAACAGGCAAGCCCGAATTGCTTGTGTATCCCGCCATGATAAGCTCGGGCACCGCTCCAACACGAGAAATAAGTGTGAGCAATGGTGCACAAACTGCTACTATTGCCGAGCATTGGGGATTCACGGCTTTGGAAGCACTTCAGAAAGGGCATGCAAAGTGGGAGTACGAACCTGATATACCTAATTTTACTCCCCGCATTAGTGGACGACTTAATCTATTTGGAGATAGAAATAAAGAAGCATTCCTCGGGATTATCCGACGCGGAACTGACGTGCTGCCTCGGCGGGCGTTTTATGAAGTTCCCCTTACTGCAGGACGCGGTGAATTCATAAGCACGTATGACGGCCAAGATTGTAATCCCGTGCAACCGTTTAGGGGTGAACCTCTTGCCGTTGCTATTCCTGGAGCGACTCCTGAACAAACAGCTCGCTATTTTTATGAAGCGTTTGCACCCGCCGGCGAAAAAGATTTTCGAGTCTCAGTAGCCTGTATGTACTTGTCGCGTGAAAATAATCTTCTTGTAGGGATTGTTAATAGATTCTAGAGCCGTTGCCAAGACAATTCTGATTCGGACACTTGACGATCAAGATAAGCTTGTAAATTAGGTGTTGTTCGACGCAACCGTTCTTCTGCTCCAAGCATGATAAGATCATCTCCGCAACCAATACTTGGAGGTTGTATAATATTTCCTTCGTTAATGACATAAGCAAGTACTTCGGGGTTTCCCGATCAGAAAGCACCAAAGTCCCTGAACATAAATAAATCGGTTAGACACTGACCGGTTTCGGGTTTCCCCCACATAACTGCAAGAAAATACGCAGGATCGAGAGAAACTGCTCCAGACCTTCTTGCGATAAGTCTTCTTGGCCAAGCCGAGTCATGAAAATAATCAAGGGCGTTGTCGACATTGCCCCCGTACGCCTCGTTACATCCTTCACTGTGCACATAGACGCGTCCCGAGATTGATAATTCTGGAGGAGTAGACAACATTTCGGGCGTAATTGTTTCGCGAGCGTGAAAGGGAATACCTGTGCTGCACACGAGGGATTTTTATAGGTTTCTAGAAGAGGCGGGTTCGTTTTTAAAAGTTCTGCTCATCCAGTTTTCTTTCGAGTGAACGCTGATGAGCGTAGAGCTTCGTTTGGACCGAATTTTTTGTTCTCTCAGGGTATCCTTCTCCAACTAACCTCGCGATTATACGAGGGTGATTGTATTTTCCTTGGTACATTCCGCTTCTGTATCTAGAATCGAGTTCGTTGGAAATGCGATAAAGCGCATTCAATTCTTCGGCTCCCCAATGCAGTTCTCCTTTTGCAAGGGTCGATTTAAGCCCTCCTTTTCTGCCTGCTTCTTTTTTTTGATTTTTAGTTAAGCCGAATATGCCTTTCTTTTCTGAAAGCCCCCTCGTTCCATTTCTTCGTCCGTTTAAGCTTCGATTGGTTTCCAACATCCGAGAAACTTCTTCGCGGGGTAACGCGCCTTCGTATGCGGGAATGTCAAACCTTCCGTCATGACCCTTGAGATATTTGTAAACCGCGACAGATGCAGTTTTTGGCGTAATGCTATGCTCTTCTGCAAGATTTAGTTCACGAACAATTTCAGGGGCAGTTTTTCCTCCACGAAAGAGAATGGCTATTTCGGGATGCGTCTCTTGCCATTCTCTTCCCAGATTAATGCTTTTCCTTATGCCTCCTACTTGACTATACGAAACTTTTCCTACCATCTAGAAATTGCGTTTTTAATGGTTTTTAAACCGTTCGTTGCCAATGTTATTCTATCAAAATCCTTTTCGTTGATTTTCCAGCCTTTTTTATCGACGAGGAAATAAAATTAATTCCTCTCTTTTAACATTTATTTCTTTGTAAACTAGATTCGATCCAATTAAAAACTTAATTAATTCTGAAAATTCATAACTCTTGAGAGATAAAAGTTACCTCTTTTTAGTAGAGACTAAACCAAAAGATTTAAATACCTTTTATAATAAGAAAAATCATGACAGTTACAGTAGACGTCAGACCAAGCGGAATTCAATCTGGTGTGGTAGCTGCGCCTTTTGATAAAGCATACGACGAACTTACTGCCACAGGCTATGACGTTATCTCTCTCGCTCAAAATGTTGACCTACGTCTTGCACAGGGTCGAGATTCTGAAGTGACGCGCAATGGAAACTATGTTCTCAACGGTCAGGTCTATCGTAAAGGAGAGAAAGGCGTATTTGTTGCTGTTTCTCCATTAATTACTAATGCTGCATTACGAACGCAAGCCGTAGAAGCTAATAGAAACGGACGCTACTTAGATACGCAAGATGGCGTATTGTATGACGAAGTGCGTCGTCTTGTAGATGAAGATGCATCGCGCGACCCTCATGACCGCCGAGCTATGCTGTTACCTGCAGATAAAGCGTTTCCTTTATCTCCTCAGAAAAATCCCGAATTGTTTGCTATGGCTCTGGGCAAGAATGGTGCTGCGTATTTAGATATGATTGGACAAGACAGTGTAACGTTCTATCCGATTGAACAAGGCACGTTGAAAGATTATGCAGCTTCCGTTCCTACACAGTTGTGGTTCCGTGGGCATGGCGGTGTCGTCCAGTCTGAGCTCTTTGGCAACTTCAGGGGCCTCGATTGCGGCGACAGGGTTCGTGGGGTGCGTAACGTTTCTGTGGCCGAAGGCCACGCGCGCGAAGGTTCAGTAGGTACTCAAAATAGCGAACTTTATACCTCTGCACAAGTAAGAAATGCACTCAGAGAATTACTGCCTGGTCTTGAAGCACAATTGTTTGAACGATTGCAAGGCAAGTAATTTTAGCTTTTTTGTTACTTCGGATAAAATAAACATTATATTCTTTCTAGAACCATAATCATTAAAAGTTCTTTTTTTAGTCCTTAAGAGCCTCGGTCGCTCTAGGAATAGAGAGTAAGAGGCCACACGTCTTTGTATTAATCACGTGTTACAACGTGTAGTGCAATTCAACAGCGACAGTTAGTATGTTGTCTAGAAAACGAAACCTGAAGCTGTGGTGAGAAATAGGTACAAAGGCTACCCTGCTTTGTGGTTCCATAGGCATGACGATGACAACCAGTCTGAGCTCAATGGCAACAACAGGAACCTCAATTACGACAACAGGGTTCGTGGAATGACCTTAGACCGAGGTTTTATACTCATATGGAAACGTACACTAATTTGTATTCAAAGTTGTGCTCAATGGGAAATCTCACACTCGCATGGAGGAATGCGCGCAAGAAAAAGACGCAACAACCTAATGTTATTGAGTTTGATGACACTGTTATGCAGAATCTGGTTGCATTACATACAGAACTAACGACAAAAACCTACACACCTCAGCCGCTTGTTAGTTTCATCCTACGCGATCCTAAGACGCGTACGATTTCAAAGTCTCATTTTCGGGATCGTGTTATTCATCATGCCCTCATCAATATTTTACGACCCATTTTCGAAAAAACATTTATCTACGATTCGTGTGCAGGCAGGATAGGCAAAGGCACATTATTTGCACTCAAGCGGTTTGACTTCTTCATGAGAAAAGTGTCGCATAACAAAACTAACATGCAAAATAGGTTTGGAGATAGAAATTATGTTAAGGGTTATTGTTTAAAGGCGGATATAAAACACTATTTCGATGAAGTAAATCATTCTGTTCTTTTAGGCATTATTGCGAAGAAAATAAAGGATCGTGAAGTCCTTTGGCTCATTCGTCAAATTCTGAACAACGGGTTAAAGAAAAAAATTGTAGCGAACTTTAACACGCAGAGAGAGAGAGAGAGAGTAATTTAGAGAAGGGTATGCCTCTTGGTAATTTAACATCACAATTTTTTGCTAATGTCTATTTACACGAGTTAGACTTCTATGTTAAGCACGTACTAAAAGCAAAGTACTATATTCGATACGTTGATGATTTCGTATTGATGCATCGTTCAAAAGAACAATTAGAATGTTGGAAAGAACTTATCAATCGCTTTTTAAGTGAGCAGCTAAAGCTTACGTTGCATCCAAATAAATCGCGTATTATTCCCCTATCGGAAGGTATTGACTTTGTCGGGTTTCGTAATTTCTACAAATATCTTCTTTTACGAAAACGCAATATCAGAAACATGGAACGCAAGATTCACCATTATAGAGAAGGGAGAATAGATTTTTCGAGTCTTGTAGATAGCTATCACGGGTGGCAAGCTTATGCGCGATGGGGAAATACCCATACTTTACGCAAGAGAATACGAAACAAAATTGCAAGTGTTCTATGGGATAAGACTGAATAATCCATGCGGCCATCGGGAGTGTACCATTACTGACTACCCTCTGATTGTATTATTTATGATACGTAGGTATTATAAGATATACATCTGGATTGAGGAACCGCAGGATGGCACTAACTAGATTGCGCTTTAGAGTTAACTTTCACTTAATGTGGCCCGACAACGCCCATGAAACGGTCTTCTAAATAGGTTATTTTGTCCGCCTGAGCTTGAGGTGAGAATAAGAATCGTCTCCAAGCCAAAGATTCATGTCCTACAATAGCGCCTTCGTAGCAACAGAAAGTACCAGATTCATCAAGAGATTCTCGCTTAAGTTCTGGTCTGCCGAATCTATCTTTAACTTTAGGGTCAAAAGAATAAACAGATTGGTTCAAAAGAGACGGAAACTTGCCACCCCAAAGTGCGAGGTTTGCTATGCCATCAGAAATAACTAGAAAACCTAAACCTAGATTGCGTTTTATATGTCCATCAAGAACTTCCTCTCCCAAACGAGAGCTTATGGCTGATGCTTGATTGATATGAATATCGGCCATTCCTTCAGGTACCATTGAATACGCCTTAACATCACAGCGATCGTTATTTCCCGTTCCCCCAAAACCTAAACCGCAGATAGGCTTTACTACATGTTTTCTCGGTACGTATAATTCTGTTTTTGTCATTTTATTTCCTATTTCTTGTTACTATATTTCTTGCTTCTAAATAAAGAGGCAAGTGGTCTTTAAATTCGGCATCGCTAGGAGTCAAGATTACTTCCTTAAATTGTCCTTCGTCATTCGCTCTCTGAAATCTGATTAAATCGACTGTTCCGTCAAATCCTTCGTCATAGAATGTTCTCCCGCGATAGTCGAAAGTGACATTGCCAGGAATATTTGGATTAGCAGACCATGCCGCGTTTCTGGTATTTACTGCAACCCTCGCGTTATTATCATTATAAATTGTTCCCGATTCAGGTCTGCCCCTATCAAAGTCTGTAGCTCCAAAATAATATATTCCTCCGAGCTGCAAGGTTCCTCCTATTCCTATCCCCATGGCTTTCAAGTCAGATCTCATATAAAACTCTCTAAGACGAAGTTTTTAAGCCTTTCTAGAGCGCTCTCCTTTCAAACGATAATTAGAGAACTACATTCGCGTTTTATGTAGTCACCCAAAACCTTATCAAATTGGTTATGTGTTCAGAAGATATGGAATTAACTACTTCTGAAGTTGTAGAACGCTTGCGGAATTACGATGAAACGCGTTGTGAGTTCACTTTGTATTGTCGCGCGCGTATGCAGAAGCGAGGAATTGATGAGGAAATAGTAAAGCAGATGCTCTTTTCTAGTAAGCCTCCCCTGTATGTTAAAAGGCAACTTCTTCCATTAGGAAATCTATCAGAAGAACGTTATAAGCTCATTTTTAGCTTGAGTGGCAGATATTCGCTTATCATTATTGTAGCGTTCTATCACAACCTATTAAAAGTCGTGAATACTATTAAAACCAGCAAAAAGCTCGATAAACTATGGAAAAGGAAAACGTAAGTGTTGAGTATGATAAAGAAGAAGATATGCTCTATATCGGTAGAGATAGCTCTCATTCGCAATTTAGTGTAGATATTGAACTTCCCCAGGGAGAGGTTGTTATTGATTATGCATCTGACGGGCGCATCGCAGGTATTGAATTTCTTAATGCATCTAACATGCTCCCTATACTTAAGAGCGTCGAGCCAAGTAATCTTAAGGCAAAATTAAGCGTTCAATATGGCGCACAATGGGCTCAGATTTATTTTGAGATACGTTCACCGCAGCTCCAACAACCTATTATGAACAGCATTATTTCTCCTTATAATAAAAAAAAGATTATTGAGCACTAACTCGTTTTCTGTAATATTCTACTAAGTCTTGTTTTATCTTGATTGTTTTCTGCTTTTCAATCTCTTTAATTTTAGTAATAAACTCTGACTGTAATTCTTGATTGTTTTTCATTGGTTAAGAAGGTTGAACGGGTTTGTAAAATTTGTAAGTGTTGTCTCAAATATTCGCTTTCGGTTGTACAGGTCCATGGTTAGTTCTTTTTTGTGGTAACTTATATACCACGAGGGTAGAGAACTAAACTATTCCTAACTGCGGCCATCGGGAATCGAACCCGACCCCCCTCGTTTCTGCAACAGAGTTTGGCAACGAGATGTACTAACCGATATACTATGGCCGCTTCCAAGTAGCTCTTTCTTGATATTTATAAATCTATTCAGAGAAGACAGCGTCAGTATCCTCGTGGGAAGAGGCCCCGAGCAAATTTCGTTTCTTTAGCTCAAGTTCAAGATCAATCATCCATCCTTGAACCTGCGGTTCCTTCAGAACTTCTGTTGTCTGCATTTTTTTCATACTGTATTCTCAGACTACTTTTTTATAAGTCCCTTAGTCAAAAATTCCTGGAAAAAAATCCTGAATTTTCCGATACCGTCTTTAGCGGCTACAAGCCCTAAAAATCCCAATTATGAAGGTTATACGGCTTTTTCCGACTCAATGAATACGCACTCCACTTCGTTCCGTGCCTCTCGTAACACGTCTACTCACCAACTGAAAGGAGGCAACGCCACCATGCGACCTGAAACACAACAAGTAACTATGCTAAGTGCAGTCGAAATAGAACGCATTCGTAAACAGCCCATTTTGCAAACACAGATGATTCTTTCTGAAGAGGGTAAATGGTTCGTTCACCGAACTATCACGACTGACCTCAAGCCAATGAGCTATATTGAGAAAGTCTTGGCAGATAAGTAAACCCAAGGAGAAAAGAGGTGACTTCATACTATGGAAAGCGAAATGTTTAAATATTGGTCAACCAATAACATTATTGTATTACCAATAGATGCAATGGCTCGGAAAATCAAAGAAGACTTGAGCATAGGACTCACAGAAACTGAGTTCGCCGTACTGAAAAGTTTCTTCCCCTATGTAACTGAAAAAACCATTAGAGAAATACAGAAACGTTCCCGTCTTTCATATGAACCCGTATATCGAACGCTCTCTCACTTAGTTGAAAGAAAAATTATCTCGTGCAAGAGAATAGGGAAAACGCTCGTGTACGCACTTGATTATACCGGTTTTTTCGCTAGGACCGCGTTTTATCTCTTTGCAACTGAAAAAGCACAACGATTTTCCCAGAAACACCCCAGAATACGGAATGCGCTTGCTGAACTGCCCGATAAACAGATAGATATCTTAGTCGTTTTTGGAAGTTACGCTAAGGGGACTGAAACAACCAAAAGCGATATTGACATAATCTGCATAACGTCGCACGTGGAAAAACTAGAATCGACCATAAAATCGTTGCGGCATGGATATAATCTTGACATCAAACCCCTAGTGACCACACGAGAAGAATTCGCTAAGATAGGGACTGAAAACGAGCAATTTTGGAGCGACCTGGTGCATTATGGCATAATCTTTAAAGGATATGACCTCTTCTATTCCTATGCCTATCTCCCATGAAAAAACAGTCATCCATATCTATCTTAAGAATAAAAGCCTTGTAAAAGACGAGAGCTATGAAAAGCTTGCTCCTGAATATGCAGATAAAGCCAAGAGCAACCTTATTACCATGAACATTCTATTCGATATAAATACGAACGAAGAGGCTCGTAAACTGCTTAACGTTCCAGAAAAGTATTCTTCTGACGAGTGGATTATTGTAACTGCTTACTACGCGATGTATAGTTCCGCGACTGCGTTACTCGCTAAAATCGGATACAAAAGCACATCGCATAGCGCAACCATCGTTGCGTTAGAGCACTTTTTTCTTAAAAAAGAGTTGCTTGATGACAAATATCTCGCTATGTTTAAGAGTGCGTTGTTAAGCAAAGAAGAGATTGATTCTATAAGCGAAGCTAAAGAAAAGCGAGAAATTGCACAATATCGAGTTACCAAAGAGATTACGCGAAAGATTGCAGAAGCCACTCGAAAGAACGCCTACGACTTCGTTGCCCGTGTTGAATTTCTATTGAAGGCGTAATGTCCCCAAACCCATAGGAAAAGAGATAGTATATTAATAACGTTTAAATATAAATGTCTCTAAGAAAATCAATGAAAAACGCATTATGGATTGTCCTTGTAGGTATAGTCATTGTGCTGGCAGGAACCATTATTTTTATGAGTAGTGGTTCAAGTAGTGTAACTGGAAACGTTGTCGCCAATACGGGAGACGCACAAAAAATAACGCTGAGCGAGCGCGATCTCAATTATTATCCAAGCAGTATAACCGTTAAGGCGGGACAGCTCGTTGAACTCAGTCTCGATAGCAGTGTTAAAGGATGCTTACGTTCATTCACCATTCGCGATTTAGGAGTGCAACAATATGCAAAGACAGTAAGTGATACCATAACGTTTACGCCAACCAAGAAGGGCACCTTCACGTTTGCTTGTTCTATGGGCATGGGCTTCGGAACGATTAACGTTGAGTAAAACTAATGAACCGATTCTTAAAAAGGCCTGCTTTGTATGTAGGTATTGTTATTTTTTTAGGGTATCTTTTAGTAGCGATTTTTATTAGTGGTTTCTATAACGCGCTTCCGCTTGTGTTACGATACGCATCGACGGTCAATTGGGTAGAACTTGGACTTTCTATTTTCTTTTCATTAGCGGTTGGCGTTCTCGTGGCGTTGAATGCAGTAACCTTCTATACCAAATATAAAGAACGAAGAAAATGCAAGGAAGCAGGCGTCTTTGCTACAATAGGCACAGCAGGAGGACTTGCGGCAGGCATCTGTCCACTCTGCGTTACGGGACTATTTCCACTTATACTTGGTTTTTTTGGTGTAACGTTTTCATTTGCAATCCTGCCTTTTAAGGGACTGGAAATACAGGCGATTTCCATTATTCTGTTATCTCTTAGTCTGTGGATGATGACGCGACGCTCTTTCACAACGTTTAAATAAATCCATCGTGGCCTTTATCTATGGAAAACAGGCGATTGGGGATTGTTCTTGTCGTTATCAGTCTCGTAGTGCTGACTGCATTTTTTTCCGTTAATACGTCACTTGCGAGTAAAGCTCAAGAGCTGGGATGCTATACACAACCTAATTGTCTTCCGCTTGAAAAGAATTTTTCGTTTATTCATATAGGCATTGGCGTTTTTTCATTTTTATTATCTCTTGGTGCTTATCTCCTCTTTTTCAATAAAACCGAAAGAGCCATTTTAGAAAAACTTGAAGACGAGAAAAGACGCACGATTGAAGAAGGAAAGTTTGAAAGTTTCTTGAAAGGTCTTGATTCTTTTGAACAGAAAGTTGTAAAGATTGTGCGCGATCAGCCGGGAATAACACAAAGCCTCATTCAAATAAAAACCGACATGTCTAAAGCTAAGCTGAGCTATGTGCTCCAAGACCTAGAAAAAAGAGGAATTATAAAGAGAGTTGAGAAGGGTAAAACGCTTGCCGTGTACCTCAAAGTTTGAAAAAATTAAAGCGCAATTTGCCTCTATGAACGGTCTAGAGGTTATAAACGGGCTTTTTAACCCATTTGAGCCCGATCGTTCACGCCCAATTTCTATATAGATCCCTCTGCGAGTAAGTACTATAACCGAACAGGTGAAAGGAGGTATGTGACTATGGAAAAAGAAAAGCAAGAAAGCGAAACAATCACCATAAGAAAAGATTCATTGTGGAAGTATTCAACCTTTATACTATTAGGGGTACTCCTCATAGGAGCGTTTTTCGTGTTGAGCGGTAAAACGACAGGCACCGGTAACGTCGTTGCTAACAACCCTGCGCCGAATACTATTCCAAGCCCTACTCCGCAAGCAGTCCAAGTGAGTGCTGATGACGATGCCGTTATGGGAAACAAAAACGCTCTCGTAACAATCATCGAGTTTTCAGATTATCAATGTCCATTCTGCCGCAAGTTCTGGCAGGAAACATTACCGCAGATAAAGCAAAACTATATCGACACCGGCAAGGTACGGTTTATCTACCGAGACTTTCCGTTGAGCTTCCATGAAGGAGCAATCCCATATGCTGAAGCCGCAGAATGTGTACGTGAGAAAGGTGGAGACGAAGCGTACTTCAAAATGCACGATAAAATCTTCGAAGAACAAAACATCTTAGATGGAGGATCGGTAAGCTCAACCGTTCAATATCCAGGTGCTGAAACTCTTAAGCAGTGGGCGCAAGAACTGGGATACGACATAGGTTCATGCCTTGATAGTGGAAAGTATCAAAACGAAATCCAAAAAGATTTCAACGATGGAGGAGATGCAGGCGTTCAAGGAACACCAGGTTTCTTCATTAACGGAAAACCGCTCTCAGGAGCTCAGCCGTATCAAGCCTTCAAGCAAGTGATTGACGCTGAACTCGCAAGATAAACAAAAAATTATTTATTATTTTTATTTATTATTTTTAAAATTGTCAAAATGCATCTTTCACAAAGTTTAAATAGGGTATATGTATCTTATTGGCATATAACAATGAAACACATATTGCACCACAAACACAGAGGGTTTAATAAAGAAGATACTTATGAAGCATACAAGATATTCTTTGGGACGCTTGTTTCGCAATCTCGACTAAGAATTATTAATTTACTCAGAGAAGGAGAAAAAAGCGTTTCTGAAATAGTCGCTTCTGTGAACTATTCACAGCCGACAGTGTCGCATGATCTCGCCAGATTAAAGGCATGTGGATTTGTCAAAGTAAAAATTTCTAAGAATTTTAGACTCTATTCTCTCAACAAAAAAACTATTGAGCCCCTTATGAAGCTCATAGACTCTCACATGGATGACTACTGTCTCCATATCCTACACGGGAGGAAAAGCCACCATGAATAAAGAGAACAATACTGCCCTTATTGTCCTTGTTGCAGTTCTTCTTTTTCTCCTTTTGGGAGGATTTGGTATGATGAGTTTCGGAGGATACGGCGGATATGGTATGATGGGGGGATATTATGGGGGATTTGGAGGAATGTGGATATTCGGCGGGATATTCATGGTCGCCATTCTGATAGTAATAATTCTCGCGATAGTCTGGCTTGCTCAGCAGATTCAGAAAGGAGGAGGAAGATGAAAAAATTTAAGATATCTATATCGGGCATGCATTGCGCCTCATGTGCAGGTAATGTCGAGCGCAGTTTACGCAAAGTCCAAGGTGTAAAGAACGTATCAGTCAGTCTAATGACTAACAAAAGTATTGTTGAAGCGGAAGATGCAGTTTCAGAAGAGTCGTTAAAACAAGCTGTTGCACGAACAGGATATAAGGCTGTAGAGGTACAAGCAAGTTAACCTATGGAACACACGCACAATTCTGAGCCATTCGAGGTGCGTGAGATGCGCCTATGGAACGTGAGGTTATGGGGTGCATGGATATTTGCAATTCCGATTGCACTCCTTATGATTCTAGAACGATTCTTTGAGATTATGCTCTTTGGGGAGCTGACTCCTTATATTATTTTAATTAATGCGTTCCCAGTAATATTTTTCTTCGGGTGGCCTACGATTAAATCAGGAATACGCGGATTTATCAGTTTATACTTTAGCATGGATTCCCTCATAGCTCTGGGAACCATCATCGCATATGCTACAGGCATTTTAGCATTCTTTATTGACGTGCAAGATTATTCGGGAGTCTCGGCAATGATCATGGCGATATTCATCGCGGGAAAATATATCGAGACTAAAGCTCGCGGTAAAGCCAGTCAGGAGATAAAGAAACTTCTTGAGCTGGGTGCTAAAAAAGCACGAGTCTTAAGAGGCAAGGAAGAGGTTGAAATTCCGATAAGTGAAGTTAAACTTGACGATGTTCTGGTAATTCGACCAGGGGAAAAAATTCCTACCGATGGCATTATCATAAAGGGCCAAAGCGCAGTTGATGAAAGCATGATCACGGGCGAGAGTATGCCTGTTGAAAAGAACATAAAAGATACGGTAATCGGAGCCACGATTAACCAAGACGGCATTCTCTATGTGAAGGCAACTAAAATAGGGAGCGATACCTTTTTGGCACATATTATTAACCTTGTTGAAGAAGCGCAAGGAACAAAAATACCGATTCAAAAAGTAGCAGATAGAGTTACCAATATTTTTGTACCTGCGATACTCGTCTTAACTGCCCTTACGTTTATTGGATGGGCAGCTCTATCCGGAGACTGGAGTCGAGCTCTGGGGGCCGCTATTTCGGTACTAGTGATTGCGTGTCCTTGTGCCTTAGGCCTTGCAGTGCCTATTGCTCTGACCGTGGGCTCTGGAATGGGCGCTAAGCGAGGAATACTCATTCGAAAGGGCGAGGCGATTCAGACTATGAAAGAAGTTAAAATTGTCGCGTTTGATAAAACAGGAACAATCACCAAAGGAAAACCTGAGGTAACTGACTTTGTAAGTAAGGTCAATGAGACGTACTTCTGGGATATGGTCGGTAGCCTTGAGCATTTAAGCGAGCATCCTATCGCTAAAGCCATCGTGACTAAAGCTGCGCTGAAAAACTATCGTAAGGTAACCAACTTTTCAGTGGTTAGAGGAAGAGGTTTAGAAGGAAAAATAGGGAGCAAAAAACTGGTGATTGGAAACAGGACGCTCATGAATGAACGAAAAATCTCATTTAAGTCTTTCGAGGAACAGATTAAACGCTGGGAAGAAACGGGTAAAACAACCATGATTGTAGCTGAAAATGCTAAAGTTATCGGCGCGGTAGCGGTCGCAGATGCGGTAAAAGATGATTCGATTATAGCTCTCAATGCACTAAGGCGTAGAGGTTACCGAACCGTCATGATAACGGGAGACAATGAAACAACGGCACGGGCGATTGCACGACAAGTCGGTATTGATGATGTCATTGCAAATGTCCTTCCTGAAGAAAAGGCGAAGAAAGTCGAGGCGTTGCAACGGCACGGGATGGTTGCCTTCGTAGGTGACGGTATTAATGACGCTCCCGCCCTCAAACAAGCTAATGTAAGCATCGCGATGGGTTCCGGAAGCGATATTGCTATTGAAGTAGGTGATATTGTGCTCGTTAAAGGATCACTCGTAGGAGTTGTCCATGCAATCAATCTATCGAAAGCCACGTTTAGAAAGATAAAGCAAAATCTCTTCTGGGCATTTGGGTACAATGTTATTGCTATTCCTCTCGCAGTAGCGGGCGTATTGAATCCGATTGTTGCCGAACTGGCGATGGCGCTCTCTTCTATCAGCGTGGTCGCAAATGCAAATTTACTAAGGAGGGCACGGATTGAGCGCTGAAACTAGTTTCGTCTAAGCGCTTATATACAACTAAAAAAATAGATCACTATGTCCTTTAAACAATTTACGCAGGAGTTGAATGGAAGCAGAGTCGAAGGAGAGCTTCTCAAGACCATCTTCTATTCATTAATCACGTCTTTCATCGTTATAGGTGCCCTCTACGCACTACGTCTCAAGAACGTGACTGACTTCGTACCCAAATACGGGTTTTATCTCTTTGTGGCAGCTATAAGTTATGCATTAATCGTACCGGCTATCCGACAAGTACGTGCTTACAAACAATTTGGATGTATGTCAGGTATGATGATTGGGATGACAACAGGCATGATTGCTGGGTTTATGGCAGGGTATTTTATAGGCGCTACCAACGGAATGTTCATCGGAGGCGTATTTGGTATGATCGTCGGCTCTGTCTTAGGAGTATGGGTGGGTTCGTGCTGCGGTATCATGGGCACGATGGAAGGCATTATGGCCGGATTCATGGGGGGTTTAATGGGGGCAATGACATCGGTTATGTTGTTAAATGACCATCTTAAACTAGCAACGGTTATCATTTCAGGGTTTACCGCAATTATTTCATTAAGTTTGAATTATATGATCTTCTTTGAAATGAAAGAAAACGAACGGCAACGACACGAAGACCATAGTTCGACCGCAGTTATCACGTTTGTCCTTATGATACTTACTATCTGGATAATGGTATACGGTCCACGGAGCGGGCTTTTTGGATAACATGGTACAAAATAAAAGCGTAATTCAAGCAGGCGTGATTGTTGCAGTTCTCTTAGTCGCAGGCTTCTTCCTCATCTCAGGAGGGAGCGCGCAAGAGGGTGGAATCGTGCTCAGTGGTACCTATTCAGGAGAAGTGCAAGTAGTCAAGGTACATATAGAAGGATCACAATATATTTTTGAACCTACAAGCGTGAAGAAAGGAGTGCCCGTGCGATTGGAAGCAGATATGACTCGTATGCCGGGTTGTTCTCGTGGAGTCATGAGTTCAGAACTTGGAATACGTAAGACGTTCACCTCTCAAGATAACGTACTTGAATTTACCCCCACTAAAGCTGGAACGTTCTATATCGCATGCTCGATGAATATGTATAAAGGAACATTAACCGTCTTAGAGTCTGATGGTTCCACGTCCACCTATGTTCAAAAGCCAACCACTTCAGGCATGTCCTGTGGCGCAGGCGGCGGGGGCTGTGGGTGTGGCGGATAAGACTCACCTTCCGATTGGACCATCCTTGCAAAAAAAGGTACGTGCTAAGAGCTGTCCCATTTGTAATCAAGAAATAACCAGTGACGCTACGAAAATGCAGGCCTGTGCGTTATGTGGAATGGTATTAGATACACAGAATATGATATTAGTAGTAGAAGAAAATGAAGAGAGCTATTTTTGTCTTCACGGTTGTTATGAAAAGTACATTTCAATAAACAAGACTGAAGAGGTAATAAAATGAAACACGACCGCACGAGCCACATGTGGATGATGGTCCTTGCATGCGGGGGAGTTTTTTTATTGATCCTTGTACTTCCTTTCATCGGTTTATCTAAAAATTGGTCTATCGGGGTATCTATTGCGTTTATGGTCGTATTACATCTATGGATGATGCGAGAACACTCTAATCATGACCCTCATAAATAGGACAAAGGAGGTACACAATGACAGAAACACTAAGCGCAAGGAAAGTATCTTTTAGTTTGGCAACAGTCGCGGGAATTGTTTCTATAATCTGTGCATTATTACTCGTAATTGCTCCCGAAGCCACGACCAACGTATTTGGCGCAATCTTTCACGGAATAGACCTTAGTCAGATAACGAAACCAGTAACGTGGGGAGGAGTTATTCTTGGAACCGCCGAAGTTGTTATCCTCGCACTCGTAGCAGGTTGGCTATTCACGAAAGTTTATAATCGATTATAGTGATGTTTAGTATCCGAATAGTAGCATGAAATTAAACAACTCAAAATGGATAGTAGGGGGTCTCCTAATAGTCGGAGTCATAGTACTCGTAGGTTTAGCATTTCCCTTTATGTCACGATCGAGCATTAACGAGATACTTCGCACCGAGCACTGTGCAATGATGCCGGGCATGGGTGGATGCGAGCAGTATAGAGGTCAATACCAAGAAACAAGCAGTACATTTGATCGGAGTATTATCGGATTGGTTTCTGCACAAGAAACCGCAAATTACCCTGCGTCTTCAGGCCAGACTATGCAATTAAGTGCAGACATTGTCAAGAAAGATATGAGTGGAAGAAAAATTCGCATGTTTGGATATAACGGACAGATTCCCGGCCCACTTATTAAGGTACGACAAGGCGATACGCTGTATGTTAACTTTACTAATAACCTTGACCAAGAAACAACCGTCCACTGGCACGGACTCCGTCTTGAGAATGCTAATGATGGGGTTCCCGGCATGACACAAGAACCGGTACAATCAGGAGAAAGTTTTCTCTATAAACTTGATTTCCCCGACGCAGGTCTGTATTGGTACCATCCACACGTTCGCGAAGATTATCAACAGGAATTAGGGTTATACGGAAATATTATCGTAACACCTTCGGATACTTCGTTGCTTAGCCCCGTTAATGAAGAAGCCTTTCTGTTCCTTGATGATATACAACTGGGAACGGATGGAGATATTATGCCTATCTATAAAGAGAAAATTAGTCAGGTCTTAATGGGGCGATTTGGCACCACGCTCCTTGTAAATGGAAAAACGTCCTACGATTTAACGGTAAAACAAGGAGAAGTTGTTCGCTTTTATATTACTAATGCCGCAAATACACGCGTATTCAATCTCTCTATTGCGGGAGCACAGTTAAAATTAGTAGGAAGCGACGGAGGATTCTATGAACAAGAGCGATGGGCAGACTCCGTTATTATTGCCCCTTCTGAGCGAGCCGTTGTTGAAGCGTATTTTAACCGCGTAGGCACCTACGACTTACAGAACATTAACCCTGCTCAAACGTACACTCTTGGGACTATAACAGTACTCCCTGAACAAACAGAAACGTCGTACGCTTCTTCATTCGTTACGTTACGAGATAAAGATTCGGTAAAGGCGGAGGTAGATTCGCTACGTCAATATCTTACACAAGCACCCGATGCTTCGTTACGCCTTACTATTCAATTCCCTGGCATGCAAGGAAGGGGTAATCACGGCATGATGGGCATGATGCATGGCGCAGACGAAGGAGGCATTGAGTGGGAAGACACCATGCAACCTATGAACTTTGCAAGCTCGAATAGAACGGTTAACTGGGAAATTATTGATCAGCGTACTGGCAAGGCGAATGAAGCAATTGACTTTGCATGGAACGTAGGAGATAAAGTAAAAATCCGTCTCTTTAACGATCCTAACTCGATGCACCCGATGCAACATCCGATTCATTTACATGGGCAGCGTTTTGTTGTACTTTCTATGGATGGTGTACCTAACGACAATTTAGTGTGGAAAGATACCGTGCTTGTTCCGATGGGTTCAACCATTGATATCCTGATGGATGTAACGAATCCCGGCGAGTGGATGGCGCATTGTCATATTGCCGAACATCTGAGCGATGGCATGATGTTCTCCTTCAACGCCGAACTTTAGGTCGTTTCAAGCTCTGTCAACTCTCGAACGGATGGATTCGTCTTCTCTTTTATTTCTTCGGAACCTGAAATGGTTTGAAGCCCTGATTTTTTTCTTGCCCCGAAGCCTCCTGTGAATTCGTTAAACGCTTTTTCTCGCTTGCGTCTTGTCTCTTCAGCCCAAGCCTCCAGCGATCGTATCGTCACCTTGCGTGATGTTTGCGAATTGCGACCCTTGCCTTCAATCGACTCTTCGGGAGCGTGAACGTGGTAATGAATCGTTGTGGCTGAAAGAATCTCTTTGGGAGTTACATATGGGCTGCCTAACCAGTAAAAGGCTATAATTCTGGAAGCGTCCTTGCTTGTAAGTCCAAAGCGTTCTCGTAACTCGGGATCGAACTTGCGTTCGAAGACGTCGGCAGAATCTTCTTGATTCCCCTCTGGTAGAGAGAGGGCATGCGTACAAAAGAAAGTGCCTAGTTCTCTTGCACGGGGGACCGTGTGTGCAAGGTAAAGGGTTGCGGACCAGACGTCGTCTATTCTTGCCAAATAAAAGCCATAACTACGAGATAAAAACTCTTCTCGAGGGATGATGCAATCAAAATTGATTCTGTCCCCGTTTCCTGCGCGAAGATGTATCTCTTCATAGAGTCGTGAAATGAGTCCTGCGGGGTTTGTCAATTCATCTTCGGTCTGAGGATTCACAGGGAAAAAGGCAGGCAGCATAAACAAGAACGTTATGGGAGGGTTTTTAAAATTTCCGTGGTCGCAATATCCTCTAGATTAAGATTTAAAAACGCAGTTGACGAGCATATGTTACGGCCCTGTAGTCTAGTGGCAAAACACCTCGTTTACACCGAGGGGTCAGGAGTTCGATTCTCTTCAGGGCCATTTACTATGAATTGCATAATTATCCATGGATGTCCTGGCGATGAAGAAAAAGCAATGGACTCCCAAAGAAGGTCTTATGATAAACATTGGATACCTTGGGCGAAAACGGAACTAGAAAAGAAGGGAATTAAGACTATCACTCCCTTAATGCCTAATCCATGGAGGCCCGATTATGAATCTTATAAAAAATTCTTTGAACAGTTTGATATAGATGAAGAAACGGTCTTAATCGGGCATAGTTGCGGATGTGCGTTTCTTGTTAGATGGCTTGGAGACACGGGAAAGAAGATTCGTAAATTAATTTTGGTGGCACCATGGAAACTTCCTTCGGGCACTGGCGAAAGATATGAAAACAGAAGGAATTTTTATGAATACCCGATAGACAAAAAAATAAGAGATAACGTTCAGGAGATTGTGATATTCACTTCAGATGATGAAGAGGAAGATGGTAAAATAAGTGTTAAAATGTTCCACCAAGTTCTTGGGGGTCATATCATTGAGATTAGAGGTTATGGGCATTATTGTTTGAATGGTAATATGAAAAGCGAAGAATTTCCCCAGCTAATAAAAGAAGTCATTAAGAGATAACTGCCGCAACCCATAAGAGTAGGGTACAAAAAAGGCGAAAGCCGAGAGACAAACTTTATATAACTCCCTTTTTCAGAAGGGATATGACTCGCTCGTTAAGTAGAGAAGATAAGCTTGCACTTGCTCTATTGAAGAATACTCCCGTTGAAGACAGATGTCCGCATCTTGCTCAAGATGTCGAGAGATTACCTTACTGCGCTCAAGGACTGGGTAACAAACTCCCTTCATTCGAACGATACAATGCGTGTGAACCTCTTTCATTGCAGATGTGGTGTTTAGATAGGGAAAATTGTACGAGATGCGTTTATTATCCGCCGAAATAGTTTAATAGCCGTTAAAGAGTGATTATATGAACGGCTCCGTAGTCTAATGGTAGGACATCTCTTTCACGTGGAGAGGGCATGGGTTCGATTCCCCTCGGAGCCAGTCATTGTAGCACATTAATTCTTAAAAAGGGGCAGGGGTTTTTTAGGGTATGGACTTTTGGTATGCAGGACATCGGTTGCCCGTTCATAAAAAAGACCTTGTTGTTTTAATCAAAGATCCCAAAAATTGGAGACCCGGAGAAATCGCGCGTGTTGATAATATCGAAACCGAAGCCCCGCAAGAAATCGCGCTTAATCTTGAATTTCATGACGGCCATAGGCATAGGGAACGGAGCTATGCGCCCTTGCTCCTACGTCCGCCCCTACTTTCATTTGGCTCTCCTTTAAAAGAGACGTTGGGCGTATACCTGCGTTATCCTGAATCCCCTAACGGCAACCCCGCGCATCAAGCGATGATTGACCTAAAATGCGGATTGGGGGATTTGGTTCGAGATTATCAGGAAATGATGAGGGCGCATAGGGCTCAGTTGCCCCATCTTTCTCCAGAATGGCTCGATACGCAATATCGATTATTGTTTGAGGTGCCACTCCCGATTGGAATAAGTTAGATAAAGGTCAGTTTTTTATTAATGAGAAATCCCCATACACTCACAAGAGCACCAACCATAACACGTGCGACTATATAATGAACGCCTGCGTTTTCTACAAATAGACGTAGAAGCACCAAGAGGAGGAATAGATTGAATACGGCGATAGCGATAAAGTACGCGTACCCTCTTTTGAATGAACGCGATGTTGTTGTGAATACGAAAAACCTGCTTATTGTGTAATGTATTGACGCGGCGCAAATGAATGAAATAAATGCGGAAACGAGGTAGAAAAGACCTATAATTTCGGTAAGAAACGCAAGAAGAGCGAGGTCCATTAGGAACGCGATAATTCCTATGCCTGAAAATCCTGCAAACTGTCGAAAATGCTTTATTGAAGAGCCCATTAGATGAAGTCGCTTATCTTATGCTTGAATTCGAGATAGGCAATCCAGATGACCAATAAAATTCCGTCTAACAAGGCGGCCGTCGTTGACCACCCTAACGGACTAAGTGCAAGCAGATTGATACCGAAATCGTAGGACGAAAAGGGATACAACAGGTACGAGGCTTCGCCAGCGAAAGTGTCCAGCACAAGATGTATGGTTGTACCTGCTGCAATCATGAGAAAGATGAGATTCAACTTTAGTTTGTGACGACCTAGATTGCACATGCGCGCTTTTGCATGAGTCATGCTGAATGCGCCAAAAAGTAGGAGAAAACACGCGGGGAAAAAGAAACTATGGGTGAATGTTTTATGCACCCACCACTCAGACACTCCCCCAAGATTCAAGAAAACTGAAATGAGAATATCGATATCAGGTAACCCTCCGGCGAGACCTGCAATGAGCACGTAATGCAAGGGGAAATGCGCTTTTGAGTTACGTGATACTATCTTGTCGCGAACAAGTGAAAGCACGATGATGGGAATGAGAATGTGGGTCACTGCTTGAGGCATGTGTCTGTAACTCGACGGCGATTTAAATAGCTATTCGTCGCTTTTTCTTTGCAGGCCGCGTTTGAATTTTCGTGTCCAGGAGAACCATGCGGGGAGCGATTCATACGCATAATACGCATTAAATGTGCCTGCACGTAATGCCGTCTTGAGTGAAGCAACCAGAGTCGCATCTCTCGTATAATTCAATGCAGCTTCGGACACTTCAATGTGGGCGATTCCGATATCTTCAAAACGGTGCGCGTTCGAGCCCGGTACGAGAGGTACGTTGCTTTCCCATGTAAGTTCACGCGCGCATTCATTTAGTTCTCGTCTATAACCTTTGAGTGCTTTTCCCACGGCGGGAAGGTAGGTCATCCAATCGGGAATCGCGAGTTGCGGGTCAAAATCAATTCCATCATAAACTTCTTTGTGCTCGAGAAATCTATCTCTTCCAACGCCACGAGGCGAGCCTTCCTTGAACGGATGTTCGGCGAGATATATGAATTCGGGATGGTCGCGACACCATTTCATCGTTTCGTGATGCGACAAGCCATTGGGGGCTTGATTGGTTCCTATAACGGTTAACGAAAGTTTTTCATCCTCCTCGCGCATGACAACCGATTGCGCATTGAGTAGGTACGTAAGTTTACGGGGACTATTCTCGGGAGAGGTTCTTTTTTCCACGCGCAATAAATTATCTCCTCGTTTGGTGATTGTATACCCCAAAGGATGCAAAGTGCGCGCTTGTTCTCGCAATATTGCAAATCGGTCTTGGTAGGGTGCGTTCATGTCATCAGCTTGACTTACGACCGCGCAAATGCCTATTTTTCTACGTTCACATGCATCTGCAAAGGTGCGCACTAGGTTTCTTCCTGCATATCCTTGCTCACGAAGAAAATAGGGCTGAAAACCGATGGACCCATGAGCCGTAAGGTCCGCACGTATAGGATCTTGAAGTTTCATAAAAAAGAGAGACGCGATGCGGTTTTTAAGAGTATCGTTAGGCGATGATTCCTCGAAGCACGAAACCGACCGCAAATGCGAGTGCGGCAGCCACGCCTCCAATAACGAGCGTTTCGAGCGCAGCATAGGATACGCTTTTTTTGACAACGATACCTTTAACGCCTCCTACAATTGCAAGTGCGATGCCCGTTAGTATGAATGAATACGTGAATGTATGCTGTTCGAAAGAAACGACCCAGAGGCCTATGACAAATGAAAGAAGAGGTACAAAACCGACGAGTAAAAATGACGCAAAGGTTGCAAAGGCAGTACTCCGAGGTGTTTCGACGTGCGCGGTTTGTCTCGTATGTTTTACCAGCTCGCGCCTTGATTTTGTTGACAGATAGTTTGAAACGGCCATAGAAAACCCGTCTGCGAAAAGATTTGCAAATCCTAAAATGAGAATAATCGAGGTACTGAGAGAAGCGCCTAATGCCCCTGCAACGACCGCGAACGTTGTGACTGCGCCGTCAATGCCCCCGTAAACAAATTCGGGAAGGTACCTATGGGAAAACGACGTGCGTTTCATCTCTGTGTGATTTCGTAAGAGAACGCCTGTTTAAATAGACTTCTCCAACTTAAGGTAGCTTTAAATAGCACTTTTGTTTCGATGGGAGATGAGCGAAAGCGAGAAAAAACCGACATCGCTGGGAGGTCATATTTCTAGTCCTATTTCATATACTTCTTCTGTGCAGTTGCCCGTTCCGAATGACCCTCTCAAAGAAGCAGAGAAAGTTCGAGGGGAGCTAGACGATTTAAAGAAAAAGATTATCAAGAAATTCTCGTTTACGCTTGCGCTTTCGATTTTACCTGCGGCAGCATTCCCTGTTTTTGAAGAGGAAGAGGGCTTAACCAAAGAGGAGATTGCACGCAAACCACTGCACTTGTATATGATTGTGCCCGAAGAAGAATATAGCGCTATTGCTAAAAAGATTAAACCCGAGTTACTGAAGATTGTTCAAGAAAGCAAGCAGAATGTATGGATTCATATTAAGACTCCCATCGATGTCTGGAACTACGGACTCGATAGTAAATTTGATATGATTGATGCGGTAGGTGCATCGTTTCCTCTATACGATAAAGGATTTTTGGGTGCGTTGCGCGTGGCAAATATTCACAAGACACTTGTCCTCCGTAAATTTGAAAAGTACGTGGCAACGTATGCGGTCGGGGGCTCACTCGTACGTGGCACGGCCGACAAAGATAGTGATGTTGATACGTTCGTCGTGATTGATGATACTGATGTGAAGAAAATGCCTCGCATGCAACTTCTTGAAAAGTTACGCGGGTTTATCTACGATTATATCCGCGAGGCGAGTGCGCTTGCAGGGGTTAAAAACATATTGAACGTGCAGGTCTATCTCCTCACTGACTTTTGGCAGTCAGTCAAAGACGCGACACCTGTCATCTTTACGTTCATTCGTGACGGCGTACCCATGCATGACCGCGGCACCTTCTTACCTTGGAAGATGTTGCTTAAGATGGGCAAGATAAAGCCGAGTCCTGAAGCCGTCGATACGTTCATGAAATATGGTGAACAGAACGATGCGCTCGTTAAGCGACGGTTGATGGACGCGATGATTGACTTGTATTGGAGCGTGGTTACGCCGACGCAAGCGCTTATGATGCTTGCAGGTCATGCCCCCCCCGTTCCCAAGACGATTGTTGCTGATGTGAAGAAAGAATTCGTTGAAAAGGAAAGACTTATGGCTGTAAATGATATTAAAACACTTGAGCGCGCGGTTAAACTGTACAAAGACTATGAACATGGGGCTTTGAAAGAGATTTCAGGCGCTGAAATTGACAGTTTGTTGAAAGAAGCTAATGCTTATGACAAATCTATGCGCGCTATGCGCGCCAAACTTGAAAGACGCATTGTGCAAAAAGATGCCGATGCCCTTTATGTCGAAGTTGTTACGCTGCTTGAGAACTCCCTTGGCAAGCACGCTAAAGAAGAGCTTGTTAAGCAATTTGATAAGCAATTTGTTAAGAGCGGTAAGCTGGCGCCTCGCCTCTTGCCGACCCTGCGCAGGGTGTTTGAACTTAAACAAAAAGCAAAGAACCCCAAGTTCAGTCAACATGCACTTGATGATGTGCGACGTGATGCCGAAGAGCTTATTACGAAATTGAGCGAATATATTCAAAGAAGAGATTTAATCAAAGCCGAGCGAGGCATTGTTAAAATAAAAACAAAGGAGCGCGTCATTGAGTTGCTCTTAACGAATACAACTGTTTTTGCCGTTGATGCAGGCAAAGTGCTCAAATTGCACAATGGTTCGTTTGTTGCGTCGGATGCTACCGAACTTGACGCGGCGCTCAAGTCATCCAAGGACACAGCTCCTGTGCTCTCCGAAGCCGCTCTCCATGCCGTCAAGAAGCATTTTGGCAGTTTTGAGATTACGTTCTAATCTTGTCCTAGGGAATAGATTTAAATACCAATTGAGAAAGAAATTTTTATGCCTATGCAACAAGAACCGGTTAGTCCCATCGAACCGTATGAGATTAGATTCAACTGGCCTAGCGACCGTGCTATACAACCTCGGTGTGATTTCGCGCCCGTTCTGGTAGTTGACGCGGAACGTCGTATCTATGAGGGAAATGTAGTTACCTCGGAGTTCATCAGAGATAGAATGAATCGGGATTCGGCTTCTGGAGAGTGTGCCCACGGAGCTTATTTTGCTGTTCCACAAATGATCGTAGTGCGCTCAATTGATGAGGGCAATTTGCGAGCGACGGTTGATGATCTTGTCGCGAGGGGAGATTTTGGAGACTATTTTTTACAAAGATAGTTAGTGCCGATTATATTTCCCTCGAAGATATTTTATTACTCGATCCTCATTGTTTTTATCAGCGTACCCTATAATCTTGTATCCCGATTTTCCATGAGGAATATAAAAAACGCGGCCTCCATTTCGACCTCGGGCGTACATGACGGGGCCCGCATCATTGAGATGTTCTGAACCAAGACCCGGATTTTTATTTCCTTTGCTCAGTTCAGCGATAAGATGATTAATTTCGGTCTGAGTACGTTCGCGACCTTGCAACTCTTGAGCAAAACGATAAAGATGTGCATCTTGCTTCACGCTGCTTGTAATGACTGTGCTTTGGTTTCCTACTTCTTGTTCAAGAGAACTTTGTCGGCGCGTGCGCAGCGCTGCGGCCCCGAACAGTGCAAACATCATGCAAGCGAGAGCGATAAAGAAAGAAGTTTTCTGAGGAAGTGCGTCGCTAATTACATATCCTGTGGCGGTCGCACTTGTAAAAAACGCAAATAACGCTCCAAGCGTCGCAAGAAGAAGCGTTGTACTCACCAGAAACCCTGAAGCAAAGGATTTGTGCATATCTTCATTAGGTCATCAACTTTAAAAAAGATATCTTTTTTAGCACTTCACAAATCAGGGATTCGTAAAGCTTTAAAAACCCCTCTTTCTAACGCAGAGCATGAAAGGCATCGTAGTTCAGTTTCGACGTGGACGCCATCGTATTCATGAAAAGCACTATTTGTTAGACCTTGGTGCGACTAGTCGTGATGAAGCTAAGAAACTTGCCGGCAAACATGTTAGCTGGACGAGCCCGTCTGGGAAGGTTATTGCGGGAAAAATTAGTGACGCTCATGGAAATAAGGGCCTTGTACGCGCTATCTTTGAACGTGGTCTGCCTGGACAATCAATTGCAACAGAGATAACGCTTGGAGACGTCCCTGCTGAAAAGAAGAAGGAGAGTACAAAATAATATGAGTCGGCAAAAATATAGCCCTCTTCGTGTACGCATTGTTAGCAGTTTCGACAAAAGACACGACTATCAAGAAACCGATTTAGGAAAAGTACCCAATGGAGGCACCGAATATGAAGCCCGAATGTATGGTGCGAATAATATTCTGCGCGGAACCTTGAGCCCTCGACCCATTGAATCCCTCAAAGCAGATCTTGTAAGTATGAAAGATTTGATTGAGGGCGCGGTTAGTTACATTTGTATTTGTCCTGAACAGGAGACTTCTTCGCAGATTGAACCTAAGTTCCGTAGAGCAAAAAGAATACGTCGACGTGCACTTGAAGAGGCGTTTGGAGGCGACGAATAATGGCTCTTAGAAAAGCACTTGCGTACTCGCACCATTATGCACGCCCGAACACGCGCACGTCACGTGTGAAAGGTAAATCGTATATTAAAGTCGTCCCTCACAATAAAGTTGTCAAGTATAACTTGGGTAACCAGAAGGCACATATGGAAGGCAAGTTTCCTCTCAAACTTACTATGATTAGTGAAGAAGCGGTGCAAATTCGCGACAATGCCATTGAGGCCGCGCGTATGTTGCTCACAAAACAGTTGGATGAGCGTCTTCCGCTTTTGTATTATCTTGAGTTGAAAGTGCATCCACACCACATTTTGCGTAATAACAAAACGGCTGCGGGAGCAGGTGCTGACCGTTTGTCGAGTGGTATGAGTCGTTCATTTGGCACGGTCGAAGGTCGCGCCGCGCTCGTTTCTGCGGGCAAACCGTTATTTGTTATTTATTGTGCAGATGAGGCTGCTGCACGTATTGTGCGTGAAACCTTTGCCATGACCAAGTCTAAGCTTCCGTGTGCGACGCGCGTGGTGTTTGAGAAGATTACAAGTCCCGTATCTACGGTATAAACCGATAGATTTTTAGAACATCTTTTCCTTTTTTGTTGATGAGTGACGAACGTTCTGCGAAAGAAAATATTGATTTTAAGTATAACTTACAATTATATTTTGGATTTTTGAAAAAATACAAGCTATTGTTTGGTGCGCTTGTGTTGCTGATCATATTCTATGAACTCCTGAAATTGGGAGTCAATCTCTTATTCAAACAACTGGTAGATAACGGAACGTTATTTGCTGCGGGAGCGATTGACCGATTAGCATTCAGCGCACTTATAGGTTCGTTGGCAATGACCTATTTAGTCATTGTGCTCTTTCGTACAGTGGGTAAATGGCTTCATTTGCACTGGCTCAACAAACTTGACTCGAGCTTGATGGTTGATTTGAAGCGACACTTTTATAATCACCTTGTGGGCTTGTCGCATCGGTTCCATACGACGCATAAGTCGGGTTCGATGATTTCTCGCATTATACGAGGGTCGGGGGGTATTGAACGCATGACTGACTTTTTGGCATTTAATTTATTCCCTGTTTTTGTACAGGTGGTTATTGCAGGATTCTCCCTTGCGTACTTTGATGTGACAAGCAGTTTCATCCTCTTTGGCACGGCTATTCTGTTTGTGAGTTACAGTTTATACATACAGCAGCGCCAACGACCCGCCACAAACGAGGCTAATCGTGCAGAAGACATAGAGAAGGCCATGATTGCCGATACGTTCACGAATATTGACTCGATTAAGTATTATGGCAAAGAAGATTTGGTTGGAGAACGTTATCGTGCGTTGAGTCAGACAAGTCGCGAAAAACAAATACGTAATTGGAACTACTATCGATGGTTAGATTCGGGGCAGATTGCTATCTTGTCGCTCGGAGTGATTGCGACGATCTATTTCCCGTTGCAGGCGTTTTTAGCGGGGGAAATTTCGTTGGGTACGCTCACGTTCATTTATACCACGTACGGAATTGTACTGGATAGTTTATTCGGATTTATGCACGGTGTGCGTAACTTCTACCGTTCGATGATGGACTTTAATGATTTATTCCAGTACAACAAAATTGAAAACGACATTAAAGACTCGGAAGATGCCGTACCTTTGGTTATATCGAAAGGCACAATTGAGTTCAAGAACGTGGGATTCAAATACCATGACCGATGGCTGTTCCGGAACTTTTCGCTTTCGATTCCGGCAAATACTAAAGTTGCGCTCGTTGGACCGTCGGGTTCGGGTAAGTCAACATTAGTTAAATTGCTCTATCGTTTATATGAAGTTGATGAGGGTACGATACGTATCGATGGAAAAGATATACGAGGATTTACGCAAGAAAGTTTACGTTCTGAGTTAAGTATTGTACCGCAAGAGTGCGTGTTATTTGATGATACCGTATTCAACAATATCAAGTTCTCTCGGCCTGACGCCACGAAAGAAGACGTGATGAAGTCCATTGCATTTGCCCAGCTTGCTAAAACGGTTAAAAACTTCCCGAAGAAAGAGGAAACGATTGTGGGTGAACGCGGAGTCAAGTTATCGGGGGGAGAGAAACAACGTGTTTCTATTGCACGTGCCTTGCTTGCGGATAAAAAAGTACTTGTACTTGATGAAGCAACTTCCTCGCTTGATTCGCAAACCGAGCACGAAATTCAAGATGATTTACAACGCCTTATGAAAGGACGTACGAGTTTGATTATTGCACATCGCCTTTCGACGATTATGCATGCGGATATGATTATTGTGCTTGAAAGGGGAAAGATTGTGCAGCAAGGGACGCACAGCCAGCTTATCCGAAAGCGCGGACTGTACAAGAAGCTCTGGGAACTACAGAAGGGCGGTTACCTTACGAACGAAGACGATGACGAAGCCTAACTGGTTACGTAGGGATTGACCAGTCATAGTCTGAAAGGGGCGGGTCTCGTTGACCGCCGGCCAGCCAGAAGAATGTTTCACGAGTACCTTTAAGGCCGATAAGTTTTGCGAGTAAGGCCGAACGTTCTGCAACGTACAACTTTCGCAATTGGTGCTTAGGCTTTTTGAGGCGCTCATCTGTAACAAGCACGTTGTTTAGAAGTTTTCTGTAAAAATCTGCGGTCAAACGAGATACTTTGGGGAACGGGTTCATATCCCACGGCACCGTATTCATTCTTTCTGTATTCATCATGTGCTGGGCGGTTGCCAGATACGCCGTCATCATCTGCGGATATACAAAAACGGCTTCACTCTGTTCGGGGTCTGCAAGAGGCTTGTAGCGAATTGTGCCAAAGGTTTCATGTTCGGGTGCACGCGCTTCAAGAAAGTTAGAACGTACGCTCCATGCAAGTGCAAACTTCTGCGGCGTGTCGACAATAGGTACGCCCCCTAAACGAACCACATATCGCTCTTTCTTTTCTGTACGTGAGGGAACGCGCACAATGACTTCTCCGCCTTCAACCGCGACTTTTTGTGCGTCTACAAAGGGGCTGACCGGAAGCCCTTCTTTGGTTTCTTTCATTGCATAGGCAAAAATTCGCATACTTTCGGGAATCCACGTGAACGGAACAAGTCGTTTGCGTTTATCCGTTCCTTGAATGGGGCGAAATACATACCCTTGCGCCGTAATGGATTCTTCCTTTCTGCCCCTTATTCCCGCGTCGAACGTCGCCTCTCGAACACGATGAGGTTCGATTCGCTCTTCAAGTGCTTGTTTTATGGTTTGAGGCTGCCAGAGCGGAAGATAAAATCCATGTTTATACCATCGACGTGTTGCATCTGCTGAAGTATCTCCTTGATTGTAAAATCGTGCGGGAATAACGGGGCGTGCGATAACAATGCCCCTGTCAGGAGGGCACTCAAGGATAGACGCCGCAAGATTGCCTTTAACTTCATTGAGTTGCATATCTCGAATCTCACCTACCGTTCTTTCATCAAAGTAGGACTTGCGCGTGTTTGTCATGGTTATTTTTCCCTCACGGAGATTAATAATGTTTTGTTCTTAGTATCTGTGTCTCTTTAGAGTGATTACAAATAGATATTTTTATAAACGCCTCATAGGGTCCGCATGTATACGGCAGAGAGCATAGACAAGCATTTACGATTACGAAAAAGATTGTCAAGCGGAAAACAGGTGATCTGCTCGTTCTGGTCGTGTTATTCCGAGTCAATCATTTGGAGAACATCATTAGACTGCTGTCGAAAACGAGTTATTAATACGGTTTAAGACCATTACAATAATTTTGACAGGAAGGGTAATCGGTTCAGGACTTTTAGCAAGACTTGGACACAGAATTAACGAACGCAGACGAGAACGAAGAGGAATGCAGATTATCCGTGCGCACGGTAAAGAGTAACGCGAGTAGAATAACCTTTATTAACTCACGACGCATTTTGGCTAGGTGATGGAGAAAAAGGGGTTGATGGAGACAGGATTTGTCAAATGGTTCTCTGAGTTGACGAAGAACGATGTATCTATTGCGGGGGGCAAGGGGGCGTCGCTTGCCGAGATGTACAACAACCATTTCCCGATTCCACCGGGATTTATGATTACCGCACACGCGTATATGCATTTCATTCACTCGGGAAACTTAGATGGAGAAATACGAGCGCGACTACGCAAACTCAATATGGAAGATACGGCTGCACTCGACCAGGCGTCCAAAGAGATACGGGCGTTAATTGAAGAAGCACCTATGCCGGCTGACCTTGCGGGAGAGATTATTGAAGCGTATGATATTTTGGATGTACAGAAACACGAGATGTACAAAGCGAAGGCAGGTGCGCTCGATATTTTACGGAACTCACACGAACCTCCGTTTGTAGCTGTGCGTTCGAGCGCGACGACGGAAGATCTTGCCGATGCGAGTTTTGCTGGACAGCAGGATTCTTTCTTGGGTGTGAAAGGACGTGATGCGCTAATTCTGAATGTAAAAAAATGTTTTTCTTCGTTATTCACGGCGCGAGCGATTTACTACCGCCAGAAAAAGGGATTTGCGTATGACAGCGCGCACCTCGCAGTCGTCGTGCAAAAAATGATTAACTCGCAAAAGTCAGGCGTTATGTTTTCCAAAAACCCGTTGAAAGATGATGATACAATTGTTATTGAGGCCGTGTGGGGGCTTGGTGAAGGAATCGTGTCAGGACGTATTGTTCCCGACCATTACGTAGTTACTCCTGACCTTGAAGTGCACGAGATGAAAGTAGTTGAAAAAAACGTTGCGATGGTTCGTACTTCCTCAGGGAAGATTGAAACCGTCAAATTAACGCCTGAACGCTCGGCGCAGCAAGTGCTTACGGGGTATGAAATTAAAAAACTGGCTCAGTACGCACAACAGCTTGAGGAACATTACAAAAAACCACAAGATATTGAGTTTGCGATTGATGGTGACGTGTATATCGTGCAAAGCCGACCAATTACAACTAAAGCACGTACGGACACGCGCGAAGTAACGGGGAACGTGTTGCTCTCAGGTTTGGGCGCTTCGCCAGGGGTTGCGGCAGGCACCGTGCGTCTTATTCGTGATTTAAGTGAGCTGTCTAAGGTGAAACAAGGTGATGTGTTGGTCACGATGATGACAAACCCCGACATGGTAGTCAGTATGCAACGTGCCGCAGGCATCATTACCGATGAAGGAGGGATTACGTCTCATGCGGCCATTATCTCGCGTGAGATGGGTATTCCATGCGTGGTGGGAACACGTACCGCAACGACCTTGTTAAAAGAGGGGCAAACGGTTACGGTTGATGGATTTACGGGGCGCGTGATAGATGGACACGCACAAGAAAAGAAAGTTGAAATTTTGCCGATTGTACCTACGCGCACAAAGATTAAAGTTATTGTTGACCTGCCGGACTATGCGCCTCGTGCGGCACTTTCTCAGGCGAAAGCCGTGGGGCTTGTGCGTCTTGAGGGCATTATCGCAACGTCCGGCAAACATCCCCTCTGGTACTTAAAGAAAGATAAATTACGCGATTACATTTCGCATCTCGTTTCGGGTTTGAAGAAAATTGCGATGCCGTTTGAAGAAATTTGGGTGCGCACATCAGATATACGTTCAGATGAATATGTGCACTTGGAAGGTGCGCCACAAATGAAAGAAGATAACCCTATGTTGGGCAATCACGGTATTCGATTTAGCGTCAAGAATGTTGACTTGCTTGCTGCGGAGTTTAGCGCACTCAAGGAACTTGCGGATGAATTCCCCGATAAACAGTTTGGTATCATGATGCCTCAAGTTATTTCGGTGCAAGAAGTTGAAACCGCTAAGAAAATACTGGAAGAAGTAAAAATGCCTGAGAATGTCAAGTTAGGCATTATGGTCGAAACACCTGCTGCTGTGCAGATTATTAACGAGTTATGCGAGACAGGTATCACGTTTGTCAGCTTTGGCACGAACGATTTGACCCAATTCACGCTCGCTATAGACCGCAATAACCAGGAAATTCAGGATTTGTATAGCGAAATGCATCCCGCCGTGTTGCATTCGTTGAGCTACGTAATACGACGATGCAAAAAATATGGTGTTGAGACCAGTATCTGTGGGCAGGCAGGTTCTCGTGAAGAAATGGCGCGATTTCTAGTGCAGGAAGGGATTGATAGTATTTCATGCAACGCGGATGCAGCCCATGCCGTTTCGGTACTCGTGGCTAAGCTTGAAAGTGAAGGAAATGTTGCCTCGCAGGCGGGAGGCACGCACCCTAAAGCAGTACATGAAAATCCTCATCCCTATGCCTCCGTTGTGCCGATACGCGAAGAAGATATCATTTTGAAAGCGCTTGACGAGTCTCCTGCTATTCAAGATGAGTATGTCCCTGGTCCGGCGCATGTTTCCGAAGGTGATGTTCCTTCGTTGAATGATGCCATCCCCGTAGAGTCCGAACATTTTGAGACTAAGAAAGAAGACAAAGTTGTGAACTTTTTTTAACTGCAAATTGTACCTAAAAGGTCGATGAGCGAAGAAGCGTAAGCCTTTTCCCGATATATGGCTATTTTATTTAGGCCCATCTTAAAGCAAAAATTAGTCTGTTTTTAAAGATTACTGATGTTACTCCTTCTTAGGTACTACAATAGAAAGATTTAAATAGAGATTTGTATGATGTAGGATATGACAGAAACTAGGATTGATACGAGTAACTTCACTTCATTGTACGATGCGGCATCTACCATTAATAAGGCACAAAAGACAACGAGGGAACTTGATCCTCGTACTAACGTATATGGAAAGGCCGATAAAACACTCATTGCTGCGGGACACACGTATGCGCGAGACAAATATCCTGATGCAGCGCTTCCCGAACTTGATGCACTCAATGATGCTCAAAAAGATTTTTGTCGCACTAATGCTACGGGAGAATTCATGCGTCGTGAAAGCGAAGCCTATCAAGCCGTTAATTCTCGAGAGGGCATTGAAGCGCACGTGAAGCAGATTGCGAGTAATAAAGATACGTTGAAAGGTATTGAGAAACTTGTATTTGATGATGATTTTGCAGCCGGCGGAGGTATTGCTGGAGACGACTGGCGCAAGATGTATGCAGACTATGTCGCGACCGAAAAAGTGGCGGCCGTTGCGCGTGAAGGTCCTGTGAAGGTCAATGATGAAGGAAAAGCGCTCTTTTTCGGAAAAGCTGCCGAGTTGTATGCCAAAGGTGTTGTTGCGGGCCTCAAGGCAGATAAGACGTATACGGGCGCATTGATTGAATTTTCGCGCGAGCAAGCGCGAAAGGCATTTCTCATGGGAATCGTCGGTGGAGAAGTCTATAAGGCTGCCGTGGATGGCGTTGTGCGTGCCAAGAAAATAAAGCTTGTAGGTGCAAAAGACGATGTCAAAGATGCCGAGCTTGATACGTCGTTTGAAGAGACTCGTCAGAATAAACTTACTGAATTGGCTACGAATGCCCTTAATAAGTACATCAACTCTGGAGATACGGGGGCGATGCGTGAAGGCCTCGGTAGACTTCGAAAGATTCTTTAATTTTTTATTTTTTGATTACTTAGTAGAGAGGAGATGATCGATAATTTCAGTCATTTTTTTCATAAACGATTCGGCACGTTCTTGCCAAACATCGATGTCTGCGCCTTTAAGGGTAGTGACGTGACCATGAATAATCGCCTTGTGTAACGCAAAGCAGTCCCGAAACCAGTACACGAACTCGCCTTTCATAAGTCCTTTATCAACAAAGGTTTCTTTGAGCATCATCGTCATATGTTCGGGTGACGGAGGCAGTTGACCTGCCGTGATAAGCGCTGCCTGTGCTGAGTCGACCATCGTCCAATAAACTCCCTCAATTGCGCCTAACTCGCAGGCACGGCTTCGTGAAAGATGCATCGGTGCGCGCTGTAAGGCGTTGTATACCGATTCGGGCGTTGAATGTATCTTTCCCTGCTGCAAGAGCGCTTTAATCGGTTTGAAAAATCCTGCAACGTCAATCAGCGGTTCTCCATATCGCACAATGTTGAGTACCACGGGGTCTCCGTTAATAAGGTCTTGCCACCAGGTCGTTAATTTGATGGTATTGACGTGCAATTCGTGCGCATACTTGTTGTTCGCGACGAGTTTGCCTAACTCTTCTCGGTACCATGCGATAAGTTCGAGGTCCCAATTGACCGACGCGTCGTCGATGATAATCACAAGGTCTATGTCTGATGAAGGTGTTGCCGTGCGTTTTGCCTGCGAACCAAAGAGCACGGTTGCCTTAATAAGCGAGGTAAACTTTTTGTGCACTTGGGACGCAAATTTTACGGCGATTTCTCGCTCGTCGCGCACTTCGAGTCGGGAATGAGACGGAGGGAATTCCTTTTTTATTTTCATAGATTGACTGGGTGGTGCTTGTTTAAGTGCATCGTGATGTACGTGAGGCGTTGGTTTTCGAGGAGGGAGGGGCATAGGAGGAAGTTCTGACTCGGGAGGTTCATGAGTAGCGACGTGGTGAACGGGTTGTGTATTGGGGTGGTGCGCAGGATGAGAGTGGTGTTTGTGGTGTGGTGTATTGGGGTGGTGGGAATGAGCCGGTTCGCTCGGGTGATGAACGGGGGCGTGCTGATGGTGAGGGGTGTGGGCGTGTGTGGGTTGCGCAACAGCGTGATGAACGGGAATGGATGAGGGATGTGTAGCGTGGTGGGAGGCGTGGTGTTTGTGGTGCAGGGTATGGTGCTTGTGAGGGAGTGAAGACTCGTGGTGTTGTGAGGATTGTTGTTTGTGATGTTCATGGTTGGGGGTGTGATGTTCATGAGTCGATGTGTGCTGATGATGAGCGTGATGAGGGGAAGATTTGCGGTCAACGTTTCGTATGAATGCATCAACTTTAGCACTCAGTTTCTTTACATCTCTACGCGCTCTTTTTTCTGCCATGCCTCTTTTTACTACTCCGTATAGGGTATGTTGTTTTTAAATCCTCTCTTGGTTATTCGTTCGGCGTCCCTGAAAGACGGCTTCTTCCTGCCATTTGCCCCCCTAATTCGGGAGGGAGTGATGAAAATCCAGCGCCGTACGTTGAAAAATGTACGTCGGGAAGCATTTTTCCGTATCCGCTGAAGTAACCCATGCCCGTACCACGCGTACGATTCCAATAGGGGGCCATCTTCATCCCGTAAATAGGCGAGCCGAAGGCTTCGAGCGTCTCAGCAAACGGCGTGACGTTGTTGAAGTTCCTAAACCATCCTCCTGTTTCAATAACCTGCTTAACTTTTGAGAAATATTCTTTACCGAGTTTTTTTTCAATTGCCGCTAGTTCTTCTTTGATGGGGACGTTTCCCATCCCCATGGGCAACTCGGTATGTTCAAGGCCAAAATTATCTGAAAGGTGAATATGTTTTATGTAGGGTGCGACTTGCTCGGTTTGTTTAACAAGGTCCTTGTTATCGAATCCGTACTTGCGCAACATATTGATGTGCCCGACGTCCCAGGTTACCCCGATTAGCTTGTTAGCTTCTTTCTCTGCCTCTTTTGTCGACATGCCGAGACCTCCTTCGCTCTCGGGTTTCGCGGCTTGCTCGACAAACTTTTCACGTGATTTTTTAACAAGCTTTTCAAGTTCGTCTGATTTTGAAAGACCCATGCCAACCGGAGGATTTTCTATACTCACTACGGGTGCCGAGTCTTCAAATTTTTTATATCCCTGAAAAGCGACATTCGCAAAGGTGGTAGACGCTTTATCGAGTGCGAATTCTTCGAGCGGGCGATAGACCTTGGGGGGATTTTTTTCTCCGATGGATTGCAATATCCGAATGCCACGGCTTATTTCATCTACAAACTCTTCTAATTTTTCATAGTCTTTGTCATAGTCTTTCGTTTTAGGCACGATTTTTTCTCTGAACGATGCAAGCTGGTTTTCTACCTCTTTATTTCCGTCTCGTTTTGCGTTCGTCATGACTTGATTGAACGCATCTTGAAGCCCTAAGTACGCATCTTCCGCGTTTGCGCGTGCGTACGTAAGATTGGTAACGAGGGCCTTGACGTTGTCTTTTGCAGGACCCATGTCTTCAAGGTATTTATCGTACTTTTCGGGTTCTTTTATAGAAAAATTATACGTGTGAAGTGCCTGCTGTAGTTCCTCTTGCTCTCCTGACTGTTTCATTTTTTCTGCTTGCATTTTGATGTTGCGCATTACACCGTACGCGCGTTCGGCTTCAATGCTTACATTGTTAAGGCGGCCCGACCAGCGACGCTGATTGAGCCGTTTGAGGTCCTCCTCGGGATCGTATAGTTCTTTGCCCTCGAAGTAGTTAACACCCGTGCGAGGTAAGTTTCCAAACTCACCGGTGCTCTCGTCAATAACGGCTATTTTTTCGGTTACTGTATTTCCTTTACTGTCCTTCACAATCGTCCGTGGCTCAGGAAGACCGTTGCTTGCGTGGAAAGTGACAATAATATTTCCTTTGGGGTCGAGATCATGTGCGCGCTCGATGGCAGAAACCATTTCTCGCTCTGCTTGGATACGTTGCTGGGGGTCCCATCCTCCTCTTCCCATACCGGTGGGTTCAACGAGCGGACCATGAAACGTAAGCTCAACGTTTGCAAGTTTTTTGAGGCGATTAATTTCCTTAAAATGCTGTTTAGGGATATTATCCATAAGGCCGAGTGCGCCTTCTCCTTGGCCTCCGATGTTGACACCCGATACTTCGATATTGCGCAGACCGGTGCTTATTTTTTTCGACACGGCGTCGATTTGGTTTGCCGTTTGGGGGTTAGAAGGTGCTGAGAATACGCCTGCGCGGACTGACGTGCCCGTCAAGTACGGGGAATTTGATTCACGATCAAATTGATATTTTGGCTCAAGCGTGTAACTTGCGCCTTCATAGATTGTCGGAGGAAGAGAGTAATCACCCATAGGTGATTATGAATGAGCGTTTATTTAAGGCTATCGTCGAACTCGTCGTGGCTTGTTGGCGTCTTGGAGACTTTCTTCACGGTACATATCGTATCTCCTGTCGAGCGCATCATCGTGCCCTGTGGGGCGCAAGGTGAACGGGTCTTGCTGCGCGGACGGACCGACAAACCGCTCTTGCGAAAGCGTATTCGTGCCTTGACGTTGACCTAAGGTGATAGCGGGTGACGCGATGCGTGTATGAGTAGCAAGCCGTTCATCTGCCTTAGCTTCCCCGTGCATTACGGTATATCGTGCGGTGCTACTTTGTGCAGACATTGCCGTATACTGTTCCGCATCGGTGCGCGCTGTATATTTGGCAGGGCGTGCCGACTCAACTTCGCGAGCACGTGGTTCGACGGGTCGCTCGACAGGCTCATTTGTGCGAGGTGTGGAAGTGGGAAGAGGACGTGTTCGCAGTGTGGGTGTCGACGCATGAGATGCAATAAACGACGTTTCTCTTTCTGATTCGAGCGTTTCAACTTCGGCATCAAGGCTTTCAGGAGTTCCTTTTTTTGGCTCAACAATTTTTATAGGGGACTTAATTTCAGTAACCTTGGAGAGAATATTCTTTGCGCTCTTTTTTGCCATAGACTTAGAGATTGTCAAAGTATAAGACCATTTCGCTTACTACCACGTAGGCATCATGTGTGCTTTCTTGTAGGTTTCGAAAACGGTTTTGCACTTGTCGCGCGCATCGATGGCTGCTTGTGAACGCACGATTTTTTCATAGGTGCTGTCTGAAGCAAGTTCAATCTTCTTTTTTCCATCCTTATCTTTTTTCTCGTCTTTCTTTTCTTTCTTCGAGCCAAACCAAGAAAAGAGTGCTGAAAAGGGGTTGATATCGTCTGAATCATCCGATTTGCTCTCTTTCTTTTCTTCCTTTTTGGGGTTGAGGAAATCTTCGATATCTTTTTCTATTTGAGCGAGGCTGTCGGTTGTTGCGCCTTCGATGAGCCCGAGTGTATCTCTGAAATTATCGCGAGAAATTTCTTCTTTCAGAACAGCAAGTTCATCGTCAGTTAGTGCGCAGGAAAAGAATGACGCTTCGGTGCGCCCTCCGAAGGTAAATCCCTGTTGCCCCGAGCGTTGTGGAATCCCTCTAAACCTGAAATCGATAAGCACACAGGCGTTGTAACTCTTTTTTGTAACGGTTTTGAAGAAATCAGGCAAGTCTCCCGTTGCAACGTCGTCTGCTGGATCATACCCTGCTTGTGCGATAACGGATAGCTCGAGGAGCAACGTGTTAAATGCGGTCACGAGCGCTGCGGTTTCAGTCGCGTTTTGCTCTAACTTTTGAGCGGCCTGTAAATATGGTTTCACCCAGCGTGCATAGAGCTTAAGGGCACTGACTTGGCTTTGCAAATATTTGCGCTCGATTTCAAATCGTTTTTTTAATTCTATTTCTGATACATCTACCCACTTGAAGAATTCTGCGAGGCGCTGCTGGAGGAGGCGACGCACACGCTCGTTCAAGTCCAGACCTCCTTCGTCCGGTTTTGTAAGGAGCGGTTTGAGCTCGGGGTCGTTTATTGCCATAAACCCATCAATCAACGTAACGTAATCGTATTGTTGCGCCATTGCTTTCACTGAAGTATTGCCTCGCTTTATATCGACGTTGTCGAGCCAGACTTGTTTAAGTGAGAGGAGATATGCGATTTTTTCTGCGGGATTTTTGGTGTTTCGATAACTGTCATAAGTTTCTATACGTAACTTAAACTCCTTGAGGTCGTACAAAATGTTGAGCACCGATTTGAGCACCGTGTTAACGTTACCTAAAATTTTGCTTGCTTCTTCTTGCATGCGAGTTGCTTTCTGCCCCATCTCTGAAAAATGTCCTGACCCTGGAGCTGCAACAAAGTTGTCCACAATCTTGTCTACCTTCCGAAAAGGTCCGTTGAGAAAGTCGAGAATCCAAAAATAAATGGGTTCGAGACTCTCGCTCGGAGAGTCGTACACGAGTTTGTGAAGTGCGAAGGGTGCTTTGTATCCCTGGGCTTTCATGGGGGTGAGTTTTGCTACCTCGATATCGAAGGTTTCGTCAGGCGCAACAAGTTTGGCCGCTTTTGCAGCTGCAAGGTAACCTTCTTCCTTAACAATTCTCTTGACTTCTTTACGTATTTCTTTTCCAGACGAGGGATCGCGCTCCATACAGTACACATCGGGCACGATTGCTGCAATGAGTTTTTGAATATCTACGACCATCTCTTTTATACGCTCACGACGAGAAACGTTTATTTAAAAGTTCCCTTTGAACGTTTAAGCCCGATGCTTCAAATGTTATGAGGGCAGATTTATATAGAAGTGGCTTTTGTTGAGTGTATGGTGGTGGATGTCCTCGATTTGACCAGTCTGCAAAAGCGAGGGCTCCTCAAAATTCCCCGTGAAGAAGAATCGACTCCCGATGTAATTGACCTTACGCTAAGGACGACAGCCACACCTAATGCGTCGGCGTCTGCGATGAGCGCGACTTCTGATAGTTCAAGCGCATTTGATTTTCTATCAGGATTCGCACAGTTGGGTGCGCAAGAGTCTTCAGTAAACACGGCGTCTTCGCAAACGACTCATTCTTCGATTTCATCAGGTCATGGCGAGGTGGTGGGGAAACTAGATACTATTCTTTCCAAGATTGAAGATACTATGTATAAGATAGAGGTATTGAGCGGTCGTGTAGCACAGTTGGAATCTCGATTAGGACAGTAATCTTAAAAGTGGTTTGAAAGAACGTGGGCGTCTTGAAGTGTGCGAGCGTGACGTTTAAAAGTCATTATATCAACTTTTAAATAAGACCTTTCTTTGAGTAGCTTATGAAAGACTTTTCACCCGAGATTCTAGCCCATGCCTTGCACAATGCGATTGAGTTTGGTAAAGCAGATCCTGCGAAAATATTGCCTAAACTATTTCAACATGGGCTCGATAAGAAGGACATCAAAGAGATTATGCCCCTCGTTGTTGAATTTGTAAAACGCGTTAATAAAATGGACGCAAAACAGCGCGAAAGCACGTTCGCAGGCGTTAAACAACACCTCCCTGCCGAACATGTGGAAGAGAAACGGGTGCTCCCTGAATTATCGGGCGCGTCAAAGCATATGGTTTTTCGCATGGCACCCTTCCCTTCGGGAGCTCTGCACATCGGAAATGCGAAAACTTTTTTGCTCAATGCGTTGTACGCCGAAAAGTATAACGCAAAGCTCCTTTTTGTGATGGATGATACCATCGGGAGCGAAGAAAAGCAACCTCTCAAGGAAGGATATGAGCTTATAGAAGAAGCCGCCGAATTGCTTGACGTCAAGTACGAAAGACCGATTGTGTATAAGTCCGATAGACTTGAGATTTATTACACGTATGCCCACGAGATGATACATAAGGGTCAGGCATATGTGTGCCATTGTTCGCAGGAAAAGTTGCGGGAGAATAGAGCGAATGCGATGGAATGCGAATGTCGTCAGTTTCCCCCTGCTATTCAGCTTCAACGGTGGAAGGATATGTTTGAGGAGCCCGAAGGGCAAGCGGTTGTGCGTCTAAAGACCGATATGCAGCATCCTAATCCGGCATTTCGCGACCGTGTGTTGTTCAGGATTTGTGACCGTGAACATCCGCGTGTAAAAAAGAAGTATCGCATTTGGCCGACGCTTGAGATGGCATTTGCGATAGATGACCATCTCTTGGGTGTAACGCATATTTTGCGGGGCAACGATTTGACGATTGAAACCGATATGGAAAAGTTCATTTGGGATTTGTTTGGCTGGAAACACCCTGAAACCATTCATACGGGGTTGATTCGTATCGAGGGTGCGGAAGTAAAACTTTCTAAGTCAAAGGCGCAGAAAGAAGTTCGAGACGGGACGTTTACGGGATGGGATGACCCTCGAACGTGGAGCATTCAGAGCCTTATGCGTCGAGGCATTACCAAAGAAGCTATTCGCGGATTTGTTGAAGAGATCGGACTCAATAAACAGGACATCACCGTTCCTATTGAATCCCTGTATGCGCATAATCGTCGCATTATTGATGCGCTCACGCCTCGTTTTTATTTCGTCAAAAATCCAATTAAATTAGGATTTGCACAACCCCTTACTACTAAAGAGATTAGCGTCCCTGTGCATCCTGATACACCCGAACGAACACGAACGATTTCCATAGGAGATGTGTATGTGGCACAAGAAGATTTTGATGCACACAAAAGCGAAGAAATACGATTGTTACACCTCTGCAACGTGCTGCTTAAAGAACCTGCGCGCGTCACCTCGTACGAAAATAAGAAACTTCCTCGTGTGCAGTGGGTATCGGGTCACGTTCCTACGCGCATCCTTATGCCGGATGGAAATTGGATGGAAGGTGTTGCCGAAGATGCAATTGCCGCGCTTGAGCCTGGAACCATTGTACAATTTGAACGCGTGGGATTTGTCAGGCTTGACAATGTGAAAGACGGCACGTATGAGTTCTGGTTTGCACACCACTGACGCAAATTTGTAAGATTCTCTTCGATAGAAGCGTACGAATTCAAGCTTAGGGGTATTCACCCGTTTTGAAGAAGAACATCTATGCGCTTTAGGAGATTCAGAAGTTTTATAAATGAGCAAACCTGTTTAAGAGAATGCATACGAAGAGAGGACTGAGCGATATTGTTACTGCAATTCTCATTATTCTGCTCGTGCTCGTTGCGATAGGTATCATTTGGGCATTTCTTCGTCCTACTATCACGGAGGGTGCGGGCCAGTTAGAAGGTATTACCGATGTGTATAGCACGCTTCTTACGATTGATTCGCAATCAGCACAACTCGATGCAACAACTAAGGTACTCTCGTTCGTTGTGAGTCGTGGGAGTGGGAGTGGCACGATTGTAGGGCTCACGACGATTATTGAAGATGGTTCAGGCAATGCGAAATCGTTTAGAAATGAAACAATTCTCGGTTCTTTGGATAGTCGTCGTATTTATGTTAATTATAGCGGTTCGAATCTTGGAACGCCTGTTTCCATTGTGGTTGTGCCTATTATTGGCACGAGTGGTGGAAAAGACCGATTAGGTAGTGAGTCTAACACCGTATCTGTTTCTGCGTCAAGTGGTGGAAGTTCGTGCACTAATGGAAGCACACAAGCGTGTACGTATGGGTCTCTTCCAGGTGCACAGCAAACATGCGCCGGTGGTGCGTGGGGTTCGTGTGTTTGTTATGCAGATATGGTCGTGAATGGATTAATAGATGATGATGATTATAATTTCTTCACAGGGCTTAGTGCCTCAGACCCCCGTGCAGATTGTAATGGGGACCAGTCGGTAAATGCGAATGATGTTGACTGCTTTGGTGCCTTGTTAGACGGACAGTTTTGTTCGTGGTCATCTTACTGCGCGAGCAATCCTTCAGAGCCTTCTTGTTAAACGATGGCTTTTTCGTCGATATAAAACGCAAACGTTTATATAGCAATTCTCGTTAGTAAGGGTATAGTTACGTAATAGCTAAAAGGAGGTTACAATCATGATTCAATCTAGAAAGGGTTTGAGCGATATCGTCACAAACGTGTTGATTATCTTACTCGTGCTCGTTGCGATAGGTATCATTTGGGCCTTCGTCAGACCGTCCCTTAATCAGGGCGCAAGCCAATTAGAAGGACAAGCCGATTGCTTGACTATTCAAATGGAAGCTAAGTCGTGCGTCAAAGAGACCGATAATAGTTATAGTGTACAAGTCTTCCGAGGCGCGGGCGAGGGTGATTTCAAAGGATACAAAGTCGTCTTCAAAGATGTTGATGGAAATACCAAGTCATTTGAAAAGAAGGCAACCACAGACGTTATTGATACGCTCGGACAAGTTAAGTTCACTGCAACTGCTACTGACCTGGGAGCATTCGTTCCGACGAGTGTTGACGTTGCATCTATTGTCGACGTAAAGAGTAATCCAGAAGGCAGAACGTGCGATTTGACCGCTGCACCTGTTGCGTGCGCGTAACGCGTTTATTTTTTATTTTATCTTTTTCTTTTGTTTTTAGAAGGGAGGTGAGAACGCTGTGAAAATATAGGGATTAGAATGTAAAACGTAGTCTATTACTTCTTCTTAGGCTTCTTTGCCTTGGCTGATGTGGCTTGTTTCTTCGGAGCTTCCTGTTTCTCAAGTTCGATTTCTTCTTTTTTAAGCAATTCTTTCAGCTTATCGAGTTGTTCGATTTTTTTCTCGATGAGGTCTTTGGTGGGTTTGACTTGTTGCGGGTCGGCTTGGGCAGACTCGGAAGCGCCTGCTCCGGCAGACTGCCCCGCGGCGCCCAGTTGGGCTTGTGCCCCCATAGGTAATCGCTTGATATAGTCAAGCAACGATGATTTCTCCATTTTCAGGATAGTTTCTGAGGCGTCCTCGACGTGCACTTTGAGGAGGTCCATGCCTGACAATACGCAATTGACATTCCAGACCTTTTTGCCTTCGACGGTTTGTAATACCGCAATCATTTTTTTAATAGACTGAGTAATGCTGCGATTCTTCATTTCATCTTGGATAATCCCCTGCAACGCTTCAAGGTCGATGGTCGTTTTCATATCGAGCGCTTGGGGTGTCTTCTTATCAAGCGTGTTAAGCAACTGCAGGACGACCTTGTTGTCTAAGGTGAATGCCGCGAATTTCTTCTTGGAAGGCACGTAGTAGTCAATCTGGTGCAAGTTTTTACCGGTTTCGAAATCAATCACGAAGAACCCTGCGACCAGAAATGCATCCGTATATCTTTGTTGGAATTCCTTAAACACGGGAGAGGCGTGTAATTTGGCGACGTAGGGTTGTATTTTCATCTCTTTATTGCTCGATTAGGAACTACCTGTTTATAAAGATTTATACGATACGGTTCTCGACTTCGAGTTCTTTACTAAACGTCGCAAGTTTGACACCGAACTTGGGCTTCTCACCCCGTGGTCGAACGGCGAGCGTTTTGCTTTTTTCTTCCTTGTCCCCGACAACGACAATATAGTTTATTTTGAGGAGTTCAGCGTCTCTGACTTTTGCCTGTACCGTGTCTGTGCGCAAATCAAGGTCAATTTTCATCAGAGGAAGCGCTTTCTTTAGCTCCGCGTGTACTTTTTGTGCTGCCTTTGTGTTGCGGTCGGTGAAGTTAATGATACGGACTTGGCGTGGAGAAAGCCAGAGAGGTAAATTGCCATTGGTGTGCTCGAGCAGGATGCCTATAAATCGTTCCATGGACCCGAAGAGCGCACGATGAATAACGAGGGGCGTGTGCTCCTTGCCGTCTGAGCCTGTGTATGTACAATCAAAACGTGCGGGAATTTGGCTGTCGAGTTGAATGGTGCCGCACTGCCAACTTCTCCCTAACGAGTCTTTAATATGAAGGTCAATTTTGGGCCCGTAGAACGCACCATCTCCTTTGTTGACCTTAAACGTGGCTTTTGCTTTTTTCAACGCGGATTCAAGCGCGTGCTCTGCGTAATCCCACTGCTCTTTTGTCCCGAGGAATTTTTCAGGTCGTGTGGACAGTTCGAGGTGATAATCGAACTTAAACAATTTCTTGTAGTAGAAATCGATGAGTTCAAGCAGCCCTCGTATCTCAGACTCAATTTGTTCTTCGGTACAGAATATATGGGTATCATCTTGCGTAAATCGGATGACCCTGAATAATCCTGCAAGCACGCCTGAGAGTTCTTGCCTGTGTACGACTCCGAACTCTGACATTCGTAGAGGCAGGTCTTTGTAACTTCTCGATTTTGATTTGTACACAAGCATTGCTCCAGGACAGTTCATGGGTTTGACACCCATGTCTCGCGATTCATACGATGTGATGAACATGTTATCTTTGTAGTGATTCCAGTGGCCTGAAACTTTCCAAAGAGCCGTGTTGAGAATTTGCGGCGTGGCTATTTCTTCGTATCCTCGTTCGTCTTGCATACGTCGCGCCAGTTCAACGAGTTTGTTATAAATTGAAAGACCCGCAGCATGCCAAAATACGGCCCCGGGAGATACTTCGTTAAACCCGAATAACTCGAGCCGCTGTCCTAAAATACGGTGATCGTTGTCTTTCAGTTTAGATGTGTCTAACTTGGTGGCATTCATTTCGTGCAATAATCGTTTGATGTCGTCCGAGGTAAGTTCTTTTTCAACGGTTGGGGCGGATTTTACTTGTGGCGAGGATGATGCGGTTCCGCCAAATTGTTTGCTCAACTCCGAGAGCGGATGACCTTTACACTTTAACTCAAACGTTTTGTAATAGCCAAAGGGCGCGCGTGTTACTTTGTATTCTTTTTTTAAAACAGACTCGGCTTGTTTGAGCATCTCAAGTGCTACGGCGGGCTTCGCTAAATGTGAAGAGAGGTGTGCATAGGGATACACGACGAGCGTTTGTGTTTTTACGTCGCTTGCGGTCTTTTTTACGGCCGCAATCATGTCATCGAACTCTTTTTGACCATCTCCTGACTCGACTGCGGTGAGAATAACAAGACACTCTTTCACGGTGTGCTCTTTCTTTTCATCTTCGGTTAGCTCAGACGCGTCCTTGAACGCTTTCTTGTTTGCCTGAAAGGTGATGTAGTCGCAATGCAAGGTGAGGATTTTCATATGCGAATTATGAACGCCCCATATAAAAAGCTTGTTAGAGGTTTATTCGTTTACCTAAATCTTTTCCCCATGCTACTTCTACACACGACCCTTCAGAAATGTTCCAAGAATACCTCATGCATAAATAAATCTCTTCCTTGTTACGAGTCAAAAATACATGATGGCCTTCCTCGTTGGGGCCTTGGTATGAAATCTCCGCTTCCTCGAAAAACGCTTTCGATGTGGAAAGAATAGCCGCATCATCTGGTTTGTTTACACCATCGAGCTCGATGTTGAATTTTTCAGTTATGTCTGACCCTAATTCTCGGATGCCGAAGTCTAAGGCAAGATTAGCAAATGTTTTAGCAGAGGCATAGTTTCCTCTTTGTCGTAATTGCGAAGCGATATTAAGTAAGGCAACCGAGGAATCAACTACGTCTTCAGCGACTATTCCTAAGTGTTCCTCAAGATAGCGTCTGAGTGTTCGTTCGTGAGCCATACAAATGTGTTGCGATAGGGTATTTAAATTTTATCTTTTGTAACCCCTATTACGGAACAACAAAAGAAAGGTTTAAATAGGCGTTTTTTTAACAGAGCGTATGGTAAAAAAAGACCGAATTGAATTATACACCGACTCTCTGTCACGTATAGCGGGAGATTTCATGAGAGATATGTCCGGATGGGCAGGAGTTCGACAGCCGTATGATAGTTTTGTAAGCGAACATGGATACAATCTCATGCCTGCTTACGCGTCGCGTGGACCCGAGGTTAGGCTTCGCATTATTGGCTCGGGTCTTGGAAATAATGTGCCTGAAAGCGTTATGAATCTTACTCGCAACGCGTGTTATGCCGCGTGCAAATCATTCGGTATTCCGTTAACAAACATTAGCATTGTGGGCAAGCCTTGTGGTATTGATCTTGAAAGACTACGCGGAGAATTGACGCTTGAGGCGCAACTTGATACACCGTTGCAGATGAGATATCCATTACATATCGATGAAATTGAGGATAGGATTGCAGAAGAGGAAGACAGGGATGACTAAACGTGCCCGCCTTGCACGAAGCGCGGCGGTTGCCGGTCTGAGTCTTGTCGCGGGCGTTGGTGGGTGGAACAGCGATCCGGTCATCGTGATGCGCATTCGCAACTCGGGATTTGATGCCTCTCAGTATACTATGGGTGATTACCTGGATGCAATTGCACAAATAGAGTCAAGCGGAAATCCGCGCGCGGCGCGTTATGAACCCCACCTTGACGATACCAGCTATGGGCTCGGACAACTCCTTACTCGGACTGCAAGAGACTTAGAGTGTCGGCACGGTAGTCTTCCTCGATTAGGGGCTAACGTTTCTGAACGACTCTGCGACCCTCGAACGAACCTTGCATACACCGAAGCGTTTTTCTCTGAACAATTACAAAAATATAACGGAGACCCGCTCCTCGCGGTAGCAGCCTATAATGCAGGCCCTCACGCGCCGTTTGTCGCTGCATGTCAAACTATGCTTAATGTCGCGGTTGACGCTGGATTACAACGAGATGGATCAAACGGACCCCAAACCGAATTTTATTTAACTCAATTTCAAAAGTCGGCTAACATCCAAGCAGACGGCAAGACGGGCCCTCAAAGTTGGAGTACGCTTGCACAAGCGTACCGCGAAAAAACCGGACGAAATGCACCCTTCGGAGAGATTCCTCGCAACGGCATGACGCCGCGACATGTACTGAAATTTAAAAATGCGCTGGAAGATGATGTTCGCGTTTTGCGTCCTGAATGGACTAACGAGATGGATTAAAGATATAGTTCGAAATACTTCTTTCTGCCAGACGTCTCTTTTTTTGGTGTTCCTTTAGAAACGCGTTTATTTTTTCTGTGGCGATTTCCTTGAGTTCTCCCGACAAGAGCTTGCCGGCACGGTAGTCCTTTTCAATCTTCTCGAGTTTTTTAGTGTCGGGCTCGAACATCATGCGTAAATATTGGAACGAAACATCTATATCCGGGTTACCTCCGTGCTTCCGATGCTCTTCAAGCGTATCCTTGCCTCCTGAAAAGGCATATTTGTTAATTTTCCTTTTAACTACATCGGGTGTGTCGGTTGTGTAAATCGCCGTCTGCTCACGAGACGAGGACATCTTGCCGTCGCTTCCCGTAAGAGGGGGTAGAAAGACACATTGAATCGAGGCAGGTTTGTAATGCCCTAGCTTGGGAAGGATGTCTCGTGTGAGACGGAAATGAGGGTCCTGATCAATCGCGTGAGGAATAAGGCACGGCATCTCCTTTTTGGCAAGTACCGAGGGTAAAAAGGCGGGTACTGCCTGCATTGCAGTATAGAAGATAGACCCTATATTTGACTGCTCATCGAGCCCAAAAGAAGAGCGCACCATAGAAAATGTTATTTTCTTGGCAACTTTACAGGCTTCTGCGTACATGAGATGTGCATGTTGCGTATCTACCAAAAAATGTGTTTTTTTAGGATTAAATCCAAGGGCAATAATATCGAGCATATTCTCCTTGAGATAGTGAGCAGTATCTTCAAGTGTTAGATCTTGTTTAAACAGAAATTTCTCTTCGTCAGGAAACTGAAACCACAAATCGACATCAAATGCATCCTGGAGCCATTTGGTAAATACCCAGGGCATTAAGTGCCCTACGTGCACTGGCCCTGAAGGGGCACGCCCCGTATACAGAAAAAATTTATTTCTCTTTTCGTATTCATCAAGAAGCCAATTAAGATCGCGATGGGCAAAGAAAATATTTCGGGCAAGCATGAAATGAGGTTCTTTAGAATGCTTGGATATTCGTTTTACCAAATTTTCGCTCATTCGCTCTACTCCAAATTGCGTAACAAGCCTATCATAGTCGACCGCGCCTGAAACCTGCCAGGGAGTTACAGAGAATGAGGGCTTTGTCATCACTGGCTTACGAGGAATGAGTTTATAAAATTGGTGACGACACATTTATATAGAAATTGCCGTTGTAATTTCTATGAAGAGGTTTATCTTTTTTAGCGTTGTTTTTTTGGTGTTGATGGCCTTGCCTCTTGGTTCTGCAGAACTTTTGTTTAGCCAACCAAGCCCAGTCTATAATTTTGGAGATGAACTTCGTATGACCATTACGCTTCGACCATCAGGAGCGACTACTGATTTTGTAAGGGTTGATTTGGTATGTGATGCTAAGCGGGTAACTCTCTATCAAAGCCTTACTACTATGGTAGCTGGTGAAAGCAGAGATATTGTGTTTACTCCTCGACTCGATTCGCCTCTCTTCGCGTCGTTAGAGGGCGAATGTTCATTTGAGGCCGAGTTTGGAGATGATACTGCTGAAAGCCAGACATTTGTCGTGACGAATTTAATTGTAACTGAACTTGTAGTACCTACAACAGTGGTGATGCCCGAGACAACACTCGCGATTATTGGAAGCGCGCGAAAGGCTAATGGCCAGGCGCTCAATGGATTCGCTCGCGTAGCGATTGAGGGAACTAATTTTTCACTGAATGGGCCCGTATCCTCCGGCGCTTTTTCATTTAACATTAATCTGCCTCGCACACTTTCTCCTGGAGAGCATGTGGTGCGCGTTGAGAGTTACGAAGTTAATGAGAAAGGCGTGCGTATAAATGCAGGAAGCGCAGCCAGCACCATTATTGCGCAGGTTGTATTAACGCGGGCCGAGATTGAATTTCAATCTATCGACGCTACTCCAGGGTCACCGTTTAGTTTCACAGTTAACGCGTATGACCAGGCAGATAACGTGCTTGCGAGAAATGTTCGCTACGACTTATTTGCACCCGACTCCAAAGAACCTCTGTTGACCCGTCTCGCTAAGACGAGTGAACCTACGAGCTTCGATGTAAATGCGTCGTCAGTTCCCGGATACTGGCGTATTGAAGCGCATATTGAAGAGTTATCTACTAAGAAACTGTTTTATGTCAACGAACGTGAACTCGCTTCATTTGTTCTCGAGAACAATAACACGCTTGTTGTGACCAATCTTGGTAATGTGGAATATCGTGAAAACCTTGAGATTTCGGTAGGCGATTATTCATCCATTCGTGAAGTCATCCTTGATGTGGGCGCATCTAAACGATTCAAACTACGGGCCCCCGATGCGGCATATGATGTGGAAGTTCATGACAGTAATAGGTCGTTTCTTGCTTCGGGGGTTCCGCTGACGGGAAGAGCCATTGATATTGGGGAGGTCGGCGGATATTTATTTAATGTGTGGTGGATTGCTTTCTTTATAGCGGGGCTTTTAGGAGTGACGTTGATTACGAATGTGTACGTCTCGCGACGTCGCACAAGACGGGGCATGTCTTCTAATAAAACAAGCACTTCTTCAACTTCAGTAACGCGTACTCCTTTTGCTACGCCTGCTGTTGGCATACCTGCGGGCGCAACACGAGAACCCGCAACAATGGTGGCCTTGCGTGTGGACAGTGAAAGTGCGCTTGCCCGTAATGCCCTTGATGAAGCCCTTGGGATTGCGCAGCACGCGGGAGCTTCGGTAACCAGTCACTTGAACCAACATCTTATTGCGTTTAGCCCTCGATTTACAAAGAAACTAGAAAATGAGTTGCTTGCCGTACAGATTGCAAAAGAGATTGAAACGGTTCTGAAGGGAAATGCTGAGGGGGGCTCGTTTGACTTTGGTGTTGGCGTAGGCAAGGGAGAGATTATCACGCACCCTGAACGCCCTGGCCAATTTACTTCAGTAGGGACGGTTGTTCCGACGGCAAAACGGCTCGCACACTCCTCGAAGCGAGATGTTTTAATCTCGGATGATTTACATGCTGCACTTCGCACCAGTCTTAAGGCAGAAAAGGTTGCGGGCGCAAACAATGCTTGGCGTGTCAATTCCATTACAAGCAGAGAGAGCCATAAGGGCTTCATTGATAGTTTTCTCAAGCGCCAAGATAGAAAGTAAACGCCGAGTCCGAGCGTTAAACTACAAGTTTAAATTAGGGCTTTTTATGATTTAGTTATGCTTAGCTATTATGATAATAGTAAAATTATTGAAGAATTTTTGAAAGGTTGTAAAGCAGGGGGTTTAGGTAAAAAGAGAGTAGAGAAATATACTCAACAAATGAGAGTTCTAAATATGATGTTTGGAAAACCTTTAGATAAAGCAAACAGAAAAGACATTGAAGAACTCGTTATAAAAATTAATGATAGAGAAGGTTGGGCTGATTGGACTAAATATGATTACAAGGTTGCTATAAAGAAGTTTTACAGATGGTTTAATGGTGGAGAAGAGTGTTCAGAAGTTGCAAGATGGATTAAACCGAAAATAAGTTATGCTAATAGAAAAATCCCTGAAGATTTACTAAGTGAAGATGAAATTAAATCAATGATTACTTACGCACCAACAATAAGAGATAAGGCTTTTGTAGCGACTTTATATGAAACAGGTTGCAGAAATGGAGAAATGCTTTCTATGAAAGTTAAAAATGTCCACTTTGAAAAACACGGAGCAATATTAAATGTTCATGGTAAGACTGGAAGCAGAAGAATTTTAGCTATAATGTCTGCTCCTTATTTGAGAGATTGGTTTAACAATCACCCTTATTCAGATGATTTAGATTCTCCATTATGGATTATGACAGATGGAGAAGCATTAACACAAGCGGGTTCTACTGCTTTGTTAAAAAGAATTGCAGAAAGAGCAAAGATAAGAAGAAAAGTAAACCCTCACAATTTTAGGCATTCAAGAGCAACACATTTAGCAAATCACTTAACAGAGTCACAAATGAAAAATTATCTCGGTTGGACTCAAAGCTCTAAAATGGCGGGTGTTTATGTTCACATGTCTGGAAGAGATACAGATAAAGCTTTATTGAAAATGCATGGCTTAGAAGATGAAGCACCTAAAGAAGCAAAGCTTAAACCTCAAAAATGCCCTCGTTGTTCTATTATTTGTAAATCAACTGCTAAGTTCTGTGATTCTTGCGGAGCCATCTTAGATTTCAAAGTTGCTGTTGAGTTTGAACAAAGACAAAAAGACGAGAAAGACATATTACACCAATTCATTCAAAAAATCGTTCAGGTAAGCCCAAAAACAGCAGAAAAAGCCCTAAACGATATGCCTAAGGAGATTATTTCTAAACTTAAGAACCTCTAATCCAATCAACAAATCTATCAAAATACGGCTTATAGAACTGCGGTGAAGTCCTATTTCTCTCGCTATTTCAGTAGCGGTTTTTGGTTCGGTTAATAAATCAAGAACTTTTTGTCTTAACTTGCTCTTTTTGAAGAAAATTTTATCTCTTATTGATAACTCTTTCATTGAAACAAAACAGAAATATGTTTAAAATAACAGAGTAACAGAAGCGTAACATTTAAAAGTTAAAAAATTCTATAAGACTATGGCTAAAAGTCAAACTCATTGGACTGTAAAAACTCTGGCAATAATTGGAGGAATATTTTTGTTACTTTTGTTGTTAGGAATTTTTAGCGATACTGAAAGTCAAGACTATCAAAATCAAGAATCTTATGAAGATGTTGTTGATATAACAATAAGTGGAATAAGTCAAATTGAAACAATTAATAATCCGAACAATCCAGTTTATTTAGTAATAAGCGGAACAGACAACACTATAACGGTGAGCAGAAACACCAAATTAAGAGACGTTGTTTTAAGCGGAGTTGATAATAAACTTATTTTATGCTCTGATATTCATAGCCCCTCAATACAAAAGAGTGGAATAGGCATAGAAGTAATTTATAGAAATTGTTAAAAACAAAGAAATAGCTGACTTTTATGCAAACTCACTTAGATTTTATACACAACACAATAAATAGAATGTCCAATAATTCTTTTTTAATAAAGGGTTGGGCTATAACTTTTATCTCTCTATTATTTGCTTTTGCAGTAAATGGCTCTAAAATAGGTTTTTTATTATTGTCTCTTCTTCCAATTACTTGTTTCTGGTTTCTTGACTCTTATTATTTAAGACAAGAAAGACTATTTAGAAAATTATATGATTTTGTTAGAACTAAAAAATCAAAGGAAAAATATTGTATGGATACATCTCCTTTCAAAAAAGAAGTGTCTTTCTTTTCTGCTTTCTTCTCTTCAACAGTAGCTATTTTGTATATCCCAATAATATTATTAAATGTGGCTTTACAACTTTTAATAATATTAGGAATAATCTAATGGCAAGAAAAACATTTTTTAGTTTTCATTACGAAAGAGATTCTTGGAGAGCAGGGCAGGTAAGAAATAGCGGAGTTACTAAAGGCATGGAACACGCTGGATTTATAGATTCTGTTTCTTGGGAAGAAGTAAAGAAAAAAGGAGAAGAAGCGATTAAAAGATGGATTTCTGACCAGCTCAAGGGAACCTCTGTAACTGCAGTTTTAATTGGTGCAGAGACTGCAAATAGAGACTGGGTAATACATGAAATAAAGGAAAGTTACAGTCGGGGTAATGGTATGATGGGTATTAGAATCCACAATATCAAAGACCAAAATCAAAGAACAGATTCACAGGGAGCAAATCCTTTTGATACTCTATATATTGAAAAGAATGGTGTAAAAACATATTTATCTCAACTTTATCCAGTATATGATTGGGTAATTAACGACGGGTATACAAATCTAGGTAAGTGGATTGAAGAAGCTTTTCAAAAAGCAAATTCTAAATAATAGGTAGGCGTCAGACTTTTACTTGCCCGTTTGGTCCGAGCGTTTTTCACAACTTTCGCAGTTAAGGTTTTATGCCTAGTTGTTTGGTTAAAGAAGAGGATATACTCGTTCTATCACAGATTTATTTTTAAATAGCTTTTTATGCTAATAAGCATGGTCAAGAGAGGAAATACTAAAGGTTTGACTATTATTGCACGGTTAGCTGAACAATTAGGAGTAGATCTAAAAAATGCCCATTGTGCCGTTGCAACAGACCGACACGAAGCAGTAGCCCGTTTTTCTGATGGTTCTCTTGAAGTAAGACTGACATCTTTGGTTAGACCAACCGTAAGAATAGAATCTCCAAGATCCCCTGGAATTTATATAGAATTAGTTGATCATCAAAGAGATATTGCTGCTCCTGAAGGAGCGATTTATCGGATAAAGGCATATATGCCGGATTCAGCTGGGAGAAATGGGGGAGATGAATTGAACGGAGAAGTTTATAGCGTTTATATTGGAAAGCAAGGAATACTTCTTGATGATCTTTCTAAAAGAAGTATTTTGGAGCAAAGCGAGCTTCTTAAGAAATAACAACTCTCTTTTTATATATTTCATGGACCTCGATTTGTACGGCGTTGTTACAAATCTGGTCAGGGCGTCTATTTTAGAAAATACGAGCATTTATAATGGCTCGTTTCAGAGCTAGTAGATGAAAGGCACGATAAAGTTTTATAACGAAACGAAAGGATTCGGGTTTATCACCGGAGAAGATGGAAAGGAATATTTCTTCCATATGAGCGGTATTGCCCAGGGGTCGTTCATCACGAAAGGTGATGCAGTAACCTTTGAAGTTGAGCAAGGCGATAAGGGTCCTCGAGCCGTTAAAGTCGCTAAAGCGTAAACGAATATTACATAGATTCTAAGTCAGATCGTAGAGATTCATATTAAATGATTCTTTGAAATTTTCATCTTTTAGTTCTCGTCTGATGAGGGTTAATTCATCGTTTCTGTCCCTATTATCCTTTAGCGTTCTATCTTCCATGTCTCTTCGATCCATTGTTGCGGCATCGTTCTTTATTCTTTGTATGTATGTCATCTTGTTCTTGCCTCCTTTATGATAAACCTTAGTTTGGATAGTATATATGCGAGCGCGGTAGCAAGACATAATTGTTGTATGAAAGAAGACGTTTCTCCTCGAAAACTTATATTACTTTTTTAGAATAACTCCAGATGAGATCATATAAATCAGTGTATTCTTTTGCGATAACTTCGCTTTCGATTACAATCGTGTAAATGGGCTGAATCCAAAGCGGGATATACACTGAGTTTTTCGCAGACTATCTGAGTAATTTGGGACGTTTTAGACTGTTGTTTTTTTTGGCAAAAGTCTGGCTTCGGTAAACTTAAGATTGCTGAGGGTTTTTATTTCTTCTATAGGAATTTTATAAAAAAGAAGCTTGAGATTAAGTCGTTTCTTTATTCGTTCTAGATGAAATGAATGCATTAGCCTGTCATTAAGAACGTTGATAACTTTTTCGTTTTCTGCAAGACCATAAATCCACATGTCCGAATTTTTTCTAAAAGACTGAATAAAACGCTTTTTACGGCGTTAATCCCTTCTAAGGCGTATACTTTAGGAGTTTGCCCAGATACATAGGTCGTTTTTATGTAATTCATCGCTGATTTTAGATTTTCTAACTTATTTTTTTCTTCGTTGATAATCAAATCAGTTGATAGTGTGGCAAACACCTGTTTTCCATCTTTATTTAATAGGTAGACGAGGTTTCTCTCTTTAAGTTTTGTTAACGTATCGTATATATTAGCCCTATGCATTTTAGTTTTTTTGAGACTTGGGAGCTGTAGATTCTTTATTCTTAAGAAGATCTAAATAGACGATTGTTTGCATCTTAGGAATGCCCACTGATTCGAAAGCATTCAATATTTGGTCTTCAGTCATGCTTAGAACGGTTTCTCAGTTATATAGTTGTTTGCATGAAACCTAAAAAATGCTGGGAACTGCGAAGGGCGCGTATTACCTTGCTTCTAATCTTCGTATGCGTTCATCAATCGGTAAATGAGAAAAATATAAATAGAAGAAAATCATAGAGCTAAATGAGTTATGTTCTTTTGTTTTACAAAGGAAAGAGACCTAATAACTCCAAATCCCAAGTAAAAAAGGAATTAATGGATTACATTAGAGCAGAGTACAAAAGAGGACATATTCCAAGTAAAAGAGAACTACAAAGAAATTTCAAATTAAAAATAGAAGAAAGCATTGATTTTTTATATAAAGAAGCGGGATTGACTTATAAAATAACTGCTAATCAAGAGATTAAGTCCCGGAAAGCGCAACTATTGCTTGAAATTGTAATAGAAAATATCGGAAATTTAGGCCTAAGATTAGTTAAATATAGAAATATAAGGGAGAGAGGCATAGACATCATAGCCACTGACGGAAAAGATAAAGTAGGCATAGAGCTTAAGGCATATAATAAGTTTGAAAAATTTAAATCACGAGATCTAAAACAGGTTGAAAGTTTTATAAGAAAAGAGAGTTTAGATAAGGCAATTATAATAACTACCACAGACCTATGCGACCATAATTTAAATTTACGAGGAGATATCAGATTGATTAGAGGAGGAGAATTAATGAAAACTTTAAAAATTGAAGATACGCATAATCTTGATTTTATCCTTGATCATTCTGTGAATCAAGAAGATATAAGCAAGAAATTGAAGAGAGAGAAAATATTAAATTATGTTCTGAATAAATACCTAAAAGAAAAAATAAAACCTGGTTATAATGAAATATTAAAAGAATTAAATCTTGACCTTTATAGTTATTTCAAGAGTTTATTCGAGATTTATAAAATACTTGATCTGGTACCCCCTTTACGAAATATGGGCGGAAAAAGAGCTAAAATCCCGGATATTGCGCTCATTAATTTATGGAAAGAGGAATTTAAAAAATATATATTGAGGATAATAAAAAATGAAAAAAGATACCCTTCAGGGAAAGAGTTAGAAAAACATTTTAACATTTCAAACATAAGAAACATAGTAAACATGTCTGTGCTCTACCAAGAATTAAATTTACCTGTTTATTTAGAAAGAAGAAAGTCTACATCTGCTCCAAACGTCTAATTCGATCGTTAATATCGGGATGTGTCGCAAATAGTCCAGATACTTTCTTGAAGGGATTCGCAATACATAACGGCGCAACTGCACGGTTAAATCGGTGCATTTCGCTTTTTGAAACATGTTCGTGCTTTATTTTTTTGAGGGCGTTGGCGAGACCTTGCGGATACCGTGTGAACTTTGCACCCGTTGCGTCGGCGAGATATTCGCGCTTTCTCGAGATGGCAAGCGAAACGAGTTGTGCGGCTATCGGGGCAAGGATAGAAAGCACGATTCCTACAAGGAGAAATACGAGCTGGGCTCGTCCTCCGCGTTCATCATTATTTGAGAACCAAAGGCTACGAAGAAAGAGTTCGGCAATAATAGAAATCATGCCAATGAGAATGGCAGTTGCGGTCATAAATCGGATGTCAAAATTGGCAATGTGGGACATTTCGTGTGCGACGACGCCTTCAAGTTCTTGTTTATTCAGTTTTTCAAGCATCCCCGTTGTTACACAGATGACTGCATGTTTGGGGTCGCGACCTGATGCGAATGCGTTTATTTCGGATGAATTCATTACGTATAGGCGTGGCATAGGTAGTCCCGCAGAAATAGCCATGCTTTCGGTTGCATGAAATAGCATACGATGTTCGGTAGGCGAGGCGGGCTTTGCATTCACTGAGGCGAGCGCAATTTTATCGGAGTTATAATAGCTGAAAATCGTATACCCCAATGAGAAAATGATTGAAATAATCATGATTATGAAAAAATAAGAGGGGTCAAACAGTTGAGCAACGACGTAACCCAGTACGATAAAGAAGGCGATGACTATCGTCATGAGAAGCACCGATTTGAGCTTGTTCTTGGTTATCTGGTCTTCAAATGATACGCGTTGCATAGAAACCTTTTGCGAATTTAGTATATAAAACTGATGAAAGATTAGCTGAGACCGTCAAGTGCTGCGTCAAACTCGTTGAAAACGTCAGCGTCTGATGAGAGCGAAGGCTCCTCTTGAATGGAAAGTTCTTCGTTGATTCCATCCGTACGGGGTTCCGGAGTATTGTCGGCGTCATTGCCGAACATGATATACCCTACAAGGATAAGCGCTATAAGCACACCTGCGCCGATGAGAATGCTTTGTTTCATGCGGTTGCCCCCATGGCCGTTTGATACGCGACTTTGAATGCACTCATTTTTGTTTTGACTTCATCGAGGGGCGCGTTGGCGAGCAACGCCTGCTTGATGTCAACTATCTGTGCAATGAGGTCGGCAGCCTGTTCGTCGGTCAATGCTCCGGCTTCTTGCTTGGCCTCAATCCGTTCTTGCAATTCGTACATTAAAAGCGCGGCATAGTGACGTCGTTCGGTAGCTGCGTAACGATTGAGCTTTCCGGCTCCTACACCTGCGTTGGTTCGAAGACAGAGTGCTTTTTCGGTTGCAGGCTTGTCGTAACACGGGGCCGCATCATTTTGTAGGCGATTGCATGCAGCTTGTTTGTCTATAGAGAGCGCACGACAGGACTCTTCGATAGACTGTACGTTTGACCTGAATTGCATACGACATTGTATTCTTTCTTTTACTGTTGCGCGTGTCTCGCACGCCACTGCATTAACGGCGTTAACGGTTCGTTCGGTGCCTGTCGTGGTGCCTCCCGTAGAAGCGCCTTCTGCGGTAACAAGGACCATACTTAAAGAAAGAAGGCCCATACAGAAGAAAACAAACAACTCTTTTTTCACTTTCCTCTGACGAGAAGTTTGTATTTAAAGATTGCCTTGCAGGATCATATCGCTATATGAATGGGCAATAAAGTCTTCAGAGCGTATTTTCAGCAATTCCTGGTACGAATCGCATTGGGCTTTTAATTTATCCACACCCATGGAACCCTCGTAGTCAATCGCTTCAACTTCGACAAAAGAACCGAGTCCTTCCACGGTGTCAAGATGAAATTTTACATTATCAATAAAATAAATCTCTCGCTTTTTATCCACGACCGCGAGGATACCATTTGACTTTGTGAGCATTGATTTGATAATAGAATCAGGTTCTGTAGGAAAAAGAATGACGTTAGACTGCTTGGAGCCTGACGTGTCCTGACGTTCATAAAAAATGAGATGGTTTTCAATCGAGCCCTCTCTGAGCTTGAGTCTTCCTTTTCTCACGTTAAAATAGGTGTCCACCTGATGATCAACACCTTTGAAATCTGCCCCTCTCTCTTTAAGAATAATACGAACTCTCTCAAGATCTGAACAGCGAGCCTTGAATTCTATATTAACATGCGGGCCTTTCATTAGAAACTAACTTTAGGCACTTTCCGTTCTTCTGCGGGAATTTGGAACGAAGGCTTTTCTTTGTGACTGTACAATTTAGCGAAGAAGGCGCCAGGGAAGGTTTCTACGCTGTTGTTGTATGCGAGAATTGAATCGGTGTACGCCTGACGCGCATAGGCCACTTTGTCCTCTATGGCAGATAATTCTTGTTGCAAGTGTACGAAGTTTTCATTTGCCTTAAGCTGCGGATAGTTTTCTGCAACTGCAAAGAGTGAACCGAGCGCAGATTGTAATTTAACACCGGCCTTCATTTTTCCTTGTATATCTGAAGCACCGAGCACACTGGCGCGTGCTTTTGTGACTTCCAACATAATGGACTTTTCGTGCTTGGCATAGCCTTTCACGGTCTCAATCAAATTCGGAACAAGGTCTGCTCGTTTCTTGAGCTGTACGTCAATCTGCGACAGGGAGTTGTCAATGCGATTCTCAAGCGTTTTAAAGCGATTGTAGTAATAGATAAAAATGAGCAAGACAAGAACACCAATGCCTCCAATAATCCAGCCTATCATGGTCGTTTAGTGAACCGTATCTTTATAAACATTATGAACGTTTCTAGTCCGTTAGAAGAGATGAACACCCAAACGCGTGTCTTTGCAACTTTTTTCGTGCTTGTAGTGATTATTGTAGGCACCTATTTATTTTCAGATTGGTTTTCTAAAACAACGGGCTATGTATTGGGAGAAGACCAAAAAATGGCTTTTGCTGAATGCCTCGCTTCAAAAGGAACCGTATTTTATGAAACAGCAAATTGCGCCGACTGCGATGCGCAACACGCGCTCTTTGGCATAGTCGCATGGGAACTTATTGAAAAACGTGCGTGTGATGCTCAAACTAAATGTGTGGGGCTTGCCTCGCTGCCTGCATGGGAGCTTGAAGGAAAGTTTTACTATGGGTTCAAAGAATTTAGCGAGCTCGATGTGATTTCGACCTGTGATATTCGACCCGCTTCTGACGAGCGCGTTGCTGCATAGAGTGGCGCGTTAATCGAGTAAGCCAATACGCTCCCGAGCCAATCGTTCCCAATAGTATGTCGACCATCGTGTCATCGTTTCGGTCCATAAGAATATCATACTTTTCAAGGCCAGAGGCGTCTCGCATATAGACGCCTTGCATTTGCATATTGAAGAAATAATCGAGGCCGAATTCTCCGAGCTCGAAAAGCGCCAGCGAACCTAACACAATCGCAAACGTGAAGAAGAGCTCCCACTTTTTCTCAAGCCGTAATTTTGAGACAAGATGAAACACTATCGATGAAAACAAAATAGGGACTATGAGATGCAGGATTTTATCGTATAGGGAGTACAGATAATAGAGTGGGCTCAGCAGAAATCCTGCTGCCGCCATAAAGTAAATGAAAAGGTAATGGCGAGGTTTGAAATCGGCCTTGAAGTAATGATCCACTGTGTAAAACAGGGCTACGAGCCCCATGGTTGAAAGAACGCGAGCCAAAAAAGAAGCGTTCTTGAACATATACAAGAGGACCACCAGCACGACCCAGCTTGATACGATAACGCGCCGTTTTACTTTGAGCGAAAGAGGCATGCCTTTGAGAGAACAATACGCTATAAAATCCTTGCGCCCGAAAGGTTTTAAGAGTACTTTTCCTTTAGAAGGCAATGAATCCCCTCTACCTTGATGCTGCATCGACAACGCCTGTTTTTCCTAATGTTGTTAAGATGATGGGGCCTTACTTTTCTCACACGTATGGGAACCCTAGTTCACCCCATGCGTTCGGAGAGCAGGCGCTCAAAGCACTGAACGATGCACGTACGCGTCTTGCTCGCGAACTGCACGCGAAACCGCATGAGCTTATTTTCACGTCGGGAGCAACCGAGTCGAATAACCTTGCCCTCTTCGGACTTGCCCATCACTCGAAAAAGAAAAAGATTATTGTAAGCGCAATTGAACACGCGTCGATGAAGGCTCCGTGTGAGTATTTGCGTTCGTGGGGGTACACGATTGTAACGCTTCCTGTCAATTCAGAGGGATTTATTGATTTCGCACAGCTTGAAAAAGAGGTCGATGAAAACACGCTTGTTGTGTCAGTCATGCATGCAAATAACGTTGTGGGGACGTTACAGGACATTGGAACAATTGGAACTCTTTGTCACAAGAAAAATGTGCTCTTTCATACCGATGCGGCACAGAGTTTTGGAAAGGAAAGAATTGATGTTCGAGCGATGAACATTGACTTGCTTTCAGCGTCCGCGCATAAAATCGGGGGTCCCAAGGGCATCGGGATTTTGTATGTACGAGAAGGAATCAATCTCGGGGCTGCGATGTTTGGGGGAGGACAGGAACGTGGAATTCGTAGTGGCACGGAAAACGTAGCGGGGGCGGTTGGGTTTGCGACTGCCGTTGCAGACGTCAAGAAAAAAGACTGGAAGAAGATAGCACATAGTAGAGATCTCTTAATGAATGAATTGGAAAAAATGGGGGGCGTTGTTAATGGTTCTCGCGTATACCGACTTGCAAACAATGTGCATGTCTCATTTCCTCGTGTTGATGCCGAAATGCTTGTTACGCGCCTTTCACAGAAAGGAATCTATATATCAACGGGTAGCGCGTGTGAATCGCATGGGGATAAAGAAGATTACGTGCTGCGCGCACTCGGACTTGGAAAGAAAGAGATTGATGGTTCAATCAGAATAAGTTTGTGGGATGCGCTTTCTTCTACGCAGATACAACGGATTGTGAAAGAGATTAAGAATTCTCTTATTTAACTCTACTATAAGCAAGATATAAATATCAGATTTATCCTAAAGAGATATGGGTATACGAGAAATTGTTAATACGGGGGGAGCTCATCGATTCGTGTACGACCATAAGAAATCTGAGCCTAAACAAAGCGGGTTGACGCAGGGCGAGTTGAGTGAAGAAGAAAAAGAGACTTATCGAGAGGCGGTAAAGAGACTTAATTATGAGGGCCCCAAGGAAGAGAGAAAGAAAATTTTTAACGAAATTATTACTGTTCTTATAGTGCTTGCCGTTATGACATTTGTTATTTGGTTTGTCTATTTTATTAAGAGCAGTTAATTAGGGAATAAATGGGGCCACCCGGATTCGCACCGGGGTCGCTACCACCCCATGGTAGAAGGCTAACTAGGCTACCCCATGGCCCCTTGCTCTTGAGAAAAAGAATGCGTATTAAAAGTTACTGGTTACTTTGTGCTTTCTACTCGTTCCCACGCTTTGCTAAACGTGCGCTTCCAAAGACGATAGTCAAAGAAGACACGTGCCCACACGTATAGTTTGAAGATGAAGAGCCCTAGGAGCCAGAACACTTCTTGTAGAGAACTTATTTTTTTAAGTACAAGTACTCCGACTGATACCTCTTGCGTGAATGAATGTAGTTTTGATATATGATAGAATTTAGCCAGTTGATACACACGACCCGCTGTTCTCTTTTTTTGTCGCAACCAGTCAGGAAGGCTTGCGGGGTATTTGACGTAGACCTCGGCACGAGGCTCGTATACGATAGTGTGCCCCGTTGCGAGAACGTGATGTGACACGTACGCATCGTCGGCTAACGTGTCTTCGGGTATAAAGGGGAAGAGATTTTTCCGTATGAGATAGAGATACCCTGTGGCGATAACGCCTTCCTTCTGTTGCCGCTTTAATCGCAATTCGTGAAACGCTTCACTTAGCGCATACGCCCAAAATCCGAGCATTGTTTTTTTTGCATTGGTGGCGACAACGCGACCCGTCACAATGCCGACGCGAATATTGGCGCTGTGCTGTTTTAAACGTTCAACTGCGTTTGAAGATACACGCACGTCTCCATCCGTGAGCAGAAGTAAAGGATATTTTGCTTTCTGTACTGCGCGATTGAGCGCCGCCGGTTTTCCCTTGCCTTTATCGACGAGTATAACGAGCGGAATGCCGTTTGTACGTGTTGCGCGAGCCGCGTTTCTTGTTTCTATGTCAGGAGCCGTTACGATAATTTCATCATTTTTCGTAAGTTGTAACGCTAACACTTTGATTGCTTTTCCAATCGTTCGCGGCTCTTTATACGAGGCGATGACGACCGAAATCATCAGGCTGATGCCTCTAGTTGTTCCTCGTCCATGGCCACGTATGCAAGTTCGTTGCCTTCTTGGTCCTGAATTTTCACATGATATCTTCCATTAGGCAGAAGAATATTGATGAATCCCATAGCTCCTGCGCCAATTTTTACTGGAGGATCTGTGTAAGGCTCGATGTCTTCTTCGTGGGGAGCAACGAGCAATCGCACTTTTTGGTGCCGTTTGAATAGAGTGTTCATTGACGTTTCCTCGATTTTTTTGACAACGTTTTATTTTTATCAAGAGATATCTTCGAGAAGAGAAAGAGGTATAGAATTTCAAGAATTCCAAACGTGTGAACTATGAAAAATATAACGAACCAGATGATATGATTATTGCGCGCAGTCTTCCAAAAAGCAATTGCCTTCCAGACAAGCGACCAAATCAAGGCAATGATAAGAAGCCCTATGGGAATCCCCATTTGTGATGCAAGTTGTTCGAGGAAAGGATCCATAGCGTATAACACGAACATTTCTTTATAAATGCTATGAAGTAATGCGTGTGGAACATAAATGTTTAAATAGTTCTAAAAAAGAATCTAAGGGTTTACCACAAGCAGTTGTGTTTTTACGAGGCGTTTAACACAACAGGTTGTGTTAATTTCAGAGTTACAAAAGGAGGATATTGATGCAGTGCCCGTTTTGCTCCCATGCGGAGACCAAAGTGACCGATAAGCGGGATACCGATGCCATTACTCGGCGCCGACGCGAATGCCTTAAATGTGGCAGACGCTTCTCGACCCGAGAAACAGTGGAATGGAGTGAACTGCGCGTTATCAAAAAAGATGGGCGGCGTGAACCGTTCGACCGCATCAAGATAATAACAGGAATACATAAAGCCTGCGAGAAACGCCCCGTGAGTGAGGAACAAATTGAAGCTATGACAAATCGAATTGAAGAACGTGTACGAAAAAAAGGCAAAGAAATAAAAACAACCGTTATTGGTGAACTCGTGTCTCATGAATTGCGTAAGGTTGATAAGGTGGCCTACATACGTTTTGCGTCAGTCTATCGGGATTTCACCGATGTTTCTGACTTCAAAAAAGAAATTAAATCACTAGTATAACACTCTATGCAACCATTAAGCGAAACAGGATCGGGAGAAGGTATCGGCGGGTTCGACCTCGTACGAGCGAGCGTTCAGCCCTCAAGTCAGGTTCGCCCGCTTGTGCTTGAACGATTTTTCACGTACGAAGGAAAAAGCCCGTTTGAATACGATATTTACGGTAATCCTTTATCATGGGTTACGGAAGAAGTTAAGGTCACCGATGATATGGGAAAAGTTATTTTTGTTCAGCCGAACGTTAAACGCCCTGACTTTTGGTCGCCTCTCGCAATTAAAGTTGTAGCAAGCAAATATTTCTGGGGAGATCAAGCGAAAGGCGAACGTGAACATTCGGTTGAGCAACTTATTGGGCGAGTTGCACGTTATACTGCCCGTCAGGCGCTGAAGCAGGGATATTTGGATTTAGCAGGTTCAGAACGGTTGCGCGATGAGGTTGCGGCAATCTGCCTTAGCCAAATGGCCGTGTTTAACTCTCCCGTGTGGTTTAATGCAGGAACTAACCAAGAATATGATCGCAATGCGGGCGGTGTGTCTGCCTGGAAGTGGGATGCTGCCACCGATAGTATCGTGCACGCCGAGCGATCAGATGATCGCCCCCAATGTTCTGCGTGTTTCATTCAAAGCATCGAGGATAATATGGACTCCATCATGGCCCTTCAACAATCAGAAGCTATGCTTTTTAAGGCAGGTTCAGGAACCGGTACTAATCGTTCTCCGCTTAGAAGTTCAAAAGAAAAATTGACGGGTGGCGGTCGTGCCTCGGGTCCCGTTTCATTTATGAAAGGATACGATGCGTATGCGGGCATCATCAAGTCTGGCGGAAAGACTCGACGTGCGGCCAAGATGGAAATTCTTAATGTCGACCATCCCGATGTTATTGAATTCATTGAATCCAAGCAGAAAGAGGAGAAAAAAGCATGGGCTTTGATTGAACAAGGATATAGTGGAGGGCTTAACGGAGAAGCATATAGTTCTATTGCGTTTCAGAACTGTAACATGTCGGTGCGCGCGCCCGATAGCTTTATGGAAGCGGTTAAGCACGAGGGTGACTGGCAGACACGGTTTGTAAGCACCGCTAAGCCCTGCGAAACGTTCAAGGCAAAAGAGATTATGCATAAAATAGCTGAGGGAACCTGGATTTGCGGTGATCCGGGCGTGCAGTTTGACACGACAGTTAATACCTGGCATACATGCAAGAACAGTGGGCGCATTAACGCAAGCAATCCTTGTGTAACTGGAGATACTCGTGTGCTCAGTGAGAATGGAACATGGCGCCGTATCGATTCTCTTCTTGAAAAACCAACGACTATTTTAACCAACACGGGATTCATTCAAGCGTCGGCTATAAAGGGCTCTTTTAAAACTGGAGAAAAACCTGTTTATACACTCTCCACCGAATCGGGTTACGAGCTAAAATTAACGGGAGATCATAAAGTGTTTACCGTAAATAGAGGATTCGTTTCCGCGTGTGAGTTGACAAAAGATGATTTGCTCCTCATACCTAATTCTGCTGTGGCACCTCTTGAAACCATTGATGAAAAAGATCAAACGTTGTATCAATTGATAGGGGTTTATTTAGGGGATGGATGTGGCGGAACTGTTAATGCCAACCGAGGAATACAGATCACCATGCATAAAGAGCAGGAAGCATCTATTCTACAAAAGTTTGCGGCCTATGTCGCAGAGAACTATGAACGACAAACCCATAAATTATCTCCTGCTACGGTACAACTTACACAAACGTCAGGAAAATATGTCGTAACGAACACTACTTTGATACAAGAAATCAGTCGGTTGGTAAACATTTCTAATCTTTCACATCAAAAATGTCTCTCTGATGCTATTTTTGCCCTCCCTCTGGGAGCTCAAAAGTATGTCCTGCAAGGATTGTTTAGTGCCGATGGAACCGTGGCCAATTATGGTGACAAATCTCAATATGTTGCTCTCGATTCAACTAGTTTACAACTGCTAAAAGATGTGCAACTTATGCTGCTTGGATTTGGTATCAGAAGTAAATTATACAAAAATCGTCGAGCGGGTAAATCGACTTCATTGTTACCTGATGGAAAAGGAGGACTTAAAGAATATACCATACGAGAGATGTATTCGTTGCGTATTTCTCGTTCGAGCCGACACGTCTTTCAAAAGCTTATCGGATTTATGTCTGAGTCTCCTAAGCAAAAAGCATTAGAAAGATTGAATGTACACGTTGAAAGCTATAGGGACGTTCCCTTCGAACGTGTGGCTTCCCTCGTGTATGAAGGAGTACAATCCGTATACGATTTGACTGAACCGATAACGCATAGTTTTGTTGCTAATGGTATTACTATTCACAATTGCAGCGAATACATGTTCCTTGACGATAGTGCGTGTAATCTTGCATCCATAAACCTCATGCGATTTAGAACGGAAGAGGGCAAGTTTGATGTCGAGCGATTTAAGCGCGTTGTTCGTACGTTTTCACTCGCGATGGAGCTTTTTGTTGATGGCTCGAGTTATCCTACTGCTAAGATTGCCCGCAACTCACACGATTATCGACCCCTCGGATTGGGATATGCAAACCTTGGCGCACTCCTGATGAGTTTGGGTTTGCCATACGATTCCGATGAAGGTCGCGCAGTTGCCGCGGCCGTTACCGCGATTATGTGCGGTGAGGCGTATCGCATGTCCGCAGAGGTCGCGCACGCGGTGGGGCCCTTCCCCGGATTCGCACGCAATCGCGAACCTATGCTTGAAGTTATGCGAATGCATCGCGATGCGGTTAAGAAGATTGAAGTCAATAAGATTCCTTCCGATTTACGATACCTCGTTAACGAGGCGTGGGACTGCTGGGATGACGCCGTACGCTTGGGTGAGATTTATGGATACCGTAATTCGCAAATGACAGTACTTGCTCCGACGGGAACTATCGCGTTCATGATGGACTGCGATACAACCGGTGTTGAACCTGATATTGCGCTTGTGAAATACAAGGTACTTGCGGGAGGAGGTATGCTCAAAATAGTCAATCGCTCGGTGCCCCTTGCACTCAAAACGCTTGGGTACAGTCCTGAAGCGATTCAGGCTATTGTTAATTACATTGATGCTAATGACACGATTGAAGGCGCTGCTGAACTTCGTGATGAGCACTTAGCGATATTTGATTGCGCGTTCAAGGCCGCGAAGGGAAAACGATATATTCATCATCGTGGGCACATTAAGATGATGGGAGTTACGCAACCGTTTGTCTCAGGAGCGATTAGCAAGACAGTTAACATGCCCGAGCATACGACGGTTGATGATATTGCTGAAACGTATGTATTTGCATGGGAGCAGGGCTTGAAAGCAGTAGCGATTTACCGTGAAAACAGCAAGCGCAGTCAGCCCCTTAACACACAAAAGACCGAAGGAGAACGCGTAAAGAAAGAAGCGACCATAGAATCGATAAGTGAACGTAGGAGGCTGCCTCAGACGCGCAAGTCAGTTACTCATAAATTTGATATTACAGGGCATGAGGGGTACATCACGGTTGGATTGTACGATGACGGTTCGCCTGGAGAGATTTTTGTTACAATGTCCAAGCAAGGATCGACGATTAGGGGACTTATGGACTCGTGGGCTACTTCCGTTTCACTCAACTTGCAATATGGGATTCCTGTCGATATCTTGTTCAATAAATTCCGATACTCAAAGTTTGAGCCCGCCGGGTTTGTGAAAAATGTTAACGGTGGAGAACTTGATGAGAAAGCCGTTCGCATTCGGAATGCGAGTTCAATTGTTGACTATGTCGCTCAATTTATGCTCAATAATTTTGGCCCGGGTGCGGGAAAAGTTGAGTTCGAAATAAAAACTATGCCTGAGATTGAAACGATTGAAGAACAAAAGACGATTAAAGATTTCGGACTCAATGAAGGCATTGTCTGCCCGCTGTGTGGTGGACCTGCTAAACGCATTGGTAACTGCGCGATTACGTGTAACTCGTGCAACCAGACGACGCGTTCTGGATGCGGCGAATAACTACTCCCTTTAGCGAAGATAATTGAAGATTTTTATCCGAACCCTATCGAACAAAGATTTATTAATCGTAGCACGTGAGTAGAAAGATGATTAAGGAGCTTGACTCTGCGTCGTTTGATGCGTTTATCTCCCAAGGAAACGCTATTGTTGATTTTCATGCCGAATGGTGTGGTCCGTGCAAAATGATGGAGCCCCAGTTCAAAAAGGCGGCTGAAAAGCTTAGCAAGATACACTTTGGGAAGGTCGATGTTGATGAACAGTATGAACTTGCGGGACGTTTCCGCGTGATGTCTATTCCGACCACGTTGTTTTTCAAGAAAGGTGAGCTCGTGGACCGCCATACCGGCGCATTAACTGCGGATATGATTGAACGCAAGGCGCAAGAAAGTTTTTCTTAAAGCGAGCATTTAAAAATTAACTAAACTGTTTTTCGGTACGGCTCCGTAGCTCAGCCCGGTTAGAGTACTGGACTTTTACAACAGAGCGATTTCCGTTGTCCCTCAAAAAGACAATGAAGAATCTTTGTTGAGGTAATCCAGGTGTCGCGGGTTCAAATCCCGTCGGGGCCATAACCATTTTGGCACATCACAGAGCGGGTTTTTTGTAAGCAGATAAGTAGCACATTAAGATTGGGGCGATTTATAAGTATTGTCGAGATGGAGTATATCGGTAATTTTTTATTTAAAGGATGATGGATCTGAGTCCGTTTTCCATACAGACAGTCGATTTAAGATTTAAAATATTGTAGTATTGTAAAAAGGGTCTGCACGATCCCAAGCTTTAGGCGAATCTCACATGCCTTTCAAGGTGACTCGATTCTATACTGATCTTATTGCCTCTCAATCTGAGCCTTATAGAACTCAAATGACTAACGTTGTTGTTCCTCCTATTGCCTCTAAACCCTTTAAAGGAAGGTTTGACCCTTATGGAAATGCTTCTTATAGACATAATGGGGATCATTTTATTCAACACAAATACAAACCGACATTACTATTCCATTTAGATGATCGATGTGTTTCTAACTGTCAGTTTTGTTATAAGGTCAATGAAATTAGACATGAAGATAAAGAACGAGTTCCTATTGAGCAAAGAGTTGATAGAGCTTTAGAGTATCTAGCCGATCATCCTGAAGTAAATAATATTCTATTCACTGGGGGCGATCCTGCTGCACTTATTAAAACGCAGAAGCTTGCCGAAGTCATCAAAAGATTAATAGACCATGATGGCGTAAGATTGGTTAGATTCGCAACTAAAAGTCTGGCGTACAATCCAGAACACTTACGAGATGAACAATTGCTTGATTTCTTTTACGAAACAAATCAACGAAAAGGAAAGCAAGTAAGCGTTATTGCACAGATTAACCATCCGGGGGAGATGAATGAACATTCAGGCGAGACTACACGAAAACTGCAACAAGCAGGTGTACAAATAAGGGGTCAGCCTGCAATCATTAGAGGAGTTAATGATAGTGTTCCTACGTTGGTTGATCTACAACAGAGGTTCTTAGATAATAAAATAATTTCTTATTATCTTACCGTTTTCATGCCCGTACGAGAAGTTGAACAATATGGAATACCCTTGCATGAAGCCTCTGCTAATGTTGAGGAGTCAAAAAGACATCTAAGCGGTTTAGAGAAAAAAGGCGTCTTACTTGCGTCACACGATTTTGGAAAACTAGAAGTGTGTGGATTTTATCCTAATCATGCAGATCCTAAACAAATAGTTCTAAAATGGCATCAGGCTGCTATGGAACGTCATCTACCGCAAGACCTTAAGGACAGAGTTAATACAAAACCAGGAGAGATTATGATTCTAGATTATCGTCCCGATATGTGTTGTATTGACCATGTTTTTGAGCATAATGGTTTGTCTCATTTTAATTCTGAAGGCAAGTTGATAACTTCGGATAGAGGACAACATCAAGGGTGTTAAAATCAACCGCAGAAGATCTATAAAAGAAGACTATAAAAGAAAAAATCTAAATACTCTTTATTATTGTGCTACGAATGAGGTTGATAAGATTAGTTTCTATTTTATTCCTTCTTGTATTTATATTAAATTTTACAAGCGCTCGCAATTTATACGGTTGTCAGACCTTAGACGTTGAGAATGAAATTTATGTTTTACAGAACGATATCGCAGCAAGTGGAACTTGCCTGACAATCCAAGCAAATAATGTTTACTTAAATCTATTCGGCCATAAAATTGTAGGCAATGGCGAAGGTACGGGAGTTCTAAATAATGGATTCGATTCTTTTTCAGTAAAATATGGTAAGATTGAGAACTTCTCTCAAGGAATTTATTTTAATAACTCTGCACATAATCTCGTAACTAATAACGTTCTTTCGACTAACGACTATGCCCTATCTATTGCTGGCTCTAGCAATAATACTTTCTCTAATAATGCATTATATCATAACTCTAACGCTTTTTTAATATCTAACTCCCAGACTATTGCCCTTTTAAATAATAATATTTCGGACAATAAGGCTAGTGGGATAGTCGTCGATTCGTCTACTAATAATAGTTTTATTAGCAATGTAGTCTTTTCTAATGAAAATGGAGTATCTTTAGGTTCTGGATCAAGTTTCAATGAGGTCAAGGATAACGATATAACCTATAATAAAAGGGGAATATCTATTGTTTCTCCAAGTAACGAGGTTTACAACAATAATTTTGTCGAAAACGAAGTTCAAGTCGTCAATAACGGTGGAAATGTATGGGATTTCTCTCTTCCTATAGGAGGTAATTATTGGAGTAATTACGATAATAGGGATGAGTTTTGTGGAGACTCCGATAGAGATGGCATCTGTGATAACCCGCTCATAATAGACGAGCAAAATCAAGATCATCTTCCCTTTATTGAATTTGATGGTTGGCACTGCGTATCTCCTACCGATGGGTTTGTGATAATGAATGACACCAAATTGTGCTTAGGTTCTTATCGACTACCACAAGGAATTAAGATAAATAAGGCAGGAATTACCTTGGACTGTAATTATGCGCATATTTATTCTCCTCATGACGCTGCGGGGATAACTGTTTTACAGTCAGGAGTAACAGTAAAAAATTGTATAATTTCAGATTACGATGTGGGCATGAAAACTCATTCCAGCGGGCTTATTATAAACAATACTTTCTTTAATATCCCTGGATGGGGAATGCATTTAAAACAAGGAAATAATATTATAAAAGACAATAAGTTTGAATCGATTTACATTTCCATAGTCGCTGAAAATTCAAATAGCAACAAATTCTCCAATAATCTTATTGATGGCGGAGACATCTTTGCAACCTACGGGTTTAGGTTTACTAACTCTCGAAACAATACTCTCATAAACAATACTGTGAGATCGATTGACACTTACGGCTTTTATTTATCGGAATCTTCTTTAAACACGTTTACTCAAAATTATATTTATTCTAACGCTCAAGGGTTGCGGATGGATGGCCCTACTACCTTTGGGAATAAACTATACAATAATTATTTCAATAATTGGAATAATGCAGGTGTAACTGGGTCTAATTATGGAAATACTACTAAGCAGAAGAGTTCAAATATTGTGGGTGGCCCCTTTGTCGGCGGGAATTATTGGGCGAAGCCTGATGGAACAGGCTTTAGCGAGACTTGTTTAGACAAGCAGAAAGACGGATTCTGCGATGAGACCTATCTGTTCAATGGAGATAATAACAATGTTGACAATCTTCCTCTTTCCAGAATCCAGCTACAGAAACTTATTTAAAGTAGACTCTCATCGGTCGGAGATGGGTAGAAGAGGAGCATATCTATTTTCTATAGGATTTATTGCCCTCGGTGTGCTTTTTCTTGTTTTGTTCCAAGCTAATTTTGTAATTTCTAAGGACCAAGTAGGAATAGTTAAGAATAAAGAAATAAAAAATCTCGACGATACAAACGCTTTAACTAAATTTTCATATTTAAAGGGATATAAAAATATAGTTTTTGATATCTCTTCTTCTAAGGATTTTAACACAGAGAACATCCAGAAAACGAATGGTGAACATGGTAGCACATTTAAATTCAACAATCTAGAAGTTAAAAGTGATTATCGCCAGCACGATACAAGTCTCTTTAACACTAAAGAAAAACCTGTGAAACAAACTTATTTTATTAAAAACTTACTAGCTGAATCAAGAACTGTAAAACTTAATGTAAGATACGAAATTGATTCTTCCACAGTTATTTGGAATGGGACAAATTATACTTTGTCGACTGTTCCGACATATTTTAGAGCCTTTGAGAACAAAAGAGATGCCTCTTCAACTGATGAAGAGACTTATTTAGATGGGAATGTTATTTATTTTGGGAACAATTATTATGATTTTAAAGATATTTTAAACTTTGATTATAAGGTATCAGTTTATTCTAAAGAAAATCGCAATTATATTGATTTAGAACTAAACGTGGATTTGGCTCAATTGCAGGAATTAGCAATTGACCCTGAATTGGGATGGACCACACATGTAATCGGTTCTTCTGCAGACTGGGCAACTGGATTGTATACTGCAGACATAGACAAAGACGGGGATCTTGATGTAGTAAGTTCATCAGAGAATGATAAGAAGATAGCTTGGTACGAAAACAATGGCTCAACTTGGATTGAGAGATCAATAGCCACTTCCTTTCTTTCGCCTAAAGCAGTTTTCGCAGCAGATATAAATAATGATACTTATATCGATGTTGTAAGTGTATCTCATACCGGTGTTGATAATGGCCAAGTCATTTGGTACCAGAACAACGGATCGAGTCCGCCAGGATGGACAAACCGAACTGTGAGCAATCTCGGGCCTCCTTATTCTCCAAGAACTGTAATTGTTGCGGACTTAGACAAAGATGGACGAATGGACATTATAGTTGGTGAAAGTTTAGGCTTGGGCGAAATTTATTTTATTAAAAATAATGGTGGGTCTCCCCCAACCTGGACGGAGAATGTATTGGTTTCATCAGTTGGAGAGATACGATCGTTATATGCTATAGATATGGACAAGGACAATGATACTGATGTTATTAGTGCATCAAGAGATAACGATAAAATAGAATGGTATCAAAATAATGGTGGAAGCCCCCTGACTTGGACAACAAGAACTATAAACACCACAGCGGATGACGCTCGTTCCGTATATGCAACTGACTTGGATAGTGATGGAGATATGGATGTATTAAGTGCTTCTCGAAACGATGATAAGGTTGCTTGGTATGAGAACAATGGTTCAATTCCTGCAGGTTGGACCGGTAGAATAATTAACACAAGCGCTGACGGAGCAGTTGCTGTATCTGCAGCAGATTTTGACGGCGATGGAGATGTTGATGTTGTAAGCGGATCAGATAATGATTTTAAAATATCGTGGTATGAGAACAGTGGTTCGTCATTGAATTGGACTAGGAAAACTATAACTTCCACTGGCAACGGAGTTTCCTTTTTACAGAGTGTAGACTTAAATGGGGATGAGGCTATAGATGTAGTGGGTGCGCGAGGTTTTACAGATTTTGTAGAATGGTATGAAAACAACGGGTCTGGAAATATAAATAGCATGAGATTAGCCCAGGTCATCGAAAACACAGAATTAGTTAAGGACCGAAAAACTTTAGTCAGAACTGAGATAAACGCTTCTTCCAATTCACAAGTTTTGGTTAGTTTGTATTTTGATAATGTTTTAAAGAATTCAACTACCGCTATATTTAACGCAACAGAGACTATGAAAACTATTGATTTCTACTTTAAACCCGATGTTGCCGGCAATAATAAGGAAGTGAAGGTTGCGGTCTTCGGTGGAGTCGCTAAAAAGGTAGTTAATGTAAGCGCTACTAGGAACCTAAGCGTGACTTTTGTTTCTGTTGATAATGCTGGGAACTTTGATAATGTGGCTAGTGATTCTATTGATTTTATAAAGAAAACCTATCCTTTAAGCGATACTGGTTTAATCGCAAAGACTAATCGAACAGGTATCCAAAGCAATATAGCCGAAAGAGCCCCTTATGGGGTTGGTTTCCCCTTATTGATGCATAGAGTTTATAGAAGCACGTTGATAGCTGGCGAACTCCCTGAAAGAGCTGTCGGGATAGTTCCTTTTCATTGGTTTGCAGATAACATCTTTGGAGACCAAGGTACACATGGAGTTAGTAGTATGTTTAACAATGGAGTGCTAGTCGAAGCTGACCTCGAAGACTATAATGTTCTAGATCATGTTGCCGCCCATGAACTCGGTCACACTTATGGATTTTGTGATGAATACGATAGTGATGAATGGTCGTCTCAAAATTCTTTCCTTGGCTTTACGGATCTTTGTCCAAATGGTGATGCCAACAATGATGAGATCTTGGATGCGGGATGCGCTCCAGATGGTTGCCCTGCCTCCACCTTGAGCCCTCTTACAGTCGATCCCCTTTATACAGATCCCTTATCTAACTTTATGGGGAATCTTTTGGTTACAAAGAGAAACTGGATTTCTGACGAGTCTTATGAGCATCTACTTCAGGAATTTAAACATGCAACCCCTATATCTACAACATCCCGTATTGTTGTATCGGGGATTATCAATGGATCTTCTGATACGGGAAGATTTGAAAACTTCTACACGGTGGGTGCGGGTTTAGCAATTAATCAAACTGAATATCAAACTGGAAATTATACTATTGAAGCCTATAACAGTACTAACGGTTTAGTTTACAACTTTAGTTTCGATGTTTCTTTTACTTACTTTTTACTTGGAAGCAATTCTACTCAAATAAATGAAACTGCCTTTGCATTTACTATCCCCTTTAATCAGAGCTTTTCCAAATTCATATTAAAGAAAGACGGTGTGACTAAAGATACGCGAAATGTATCCGCACATGTGCCTGCTCTCACTTTAACTTCTTATCCAGGTAGTCAAATATTTAGTAATCAGGAACTAACCATAAATTGGACTGCTTCTGACTCAGATGGAGATACATTAAGTTATGCCATCTTAGTCAGTCCCGATAACGGGACTACTTATAGTACGGTGGCTCTTGATCTCAATCAGACTTCTTACTCTATAAATTCAAGCGATCTTCCAGATGGCACTACTTATAAAATCAAGGTATTAGCAAGTGATGGTGCTAACACGAATTCTAGTGCAATGACCAACACCTTCGGGGTAGACAATGACTTACAAATTGTTAATTTCAAGGAAGTTTATACGAATAGTACTGAACGTGTCTTTTTAGTAGAATTGAACAATACTGCCAACTTCAATATAGCAAATATAACCTGGCAATTTGATTCTGGAGAGGATATCAAGGATTCTACTCTGCTATTTCATTTACAGCCTGCGGAAGCTATTTTTGTATATATTTATCATAATTATTCCACTTCTGGAAGTTATAATGCTACATTTTTAGCAACCAGTAGTAACTACATAGAAATGGATAGAATAGGAGTTACAATTTAGGATGAAAAAGATAGTGCTGCAACAAAAGACGAATGGGTTTTGGCGACCAACTCGATTTAAAATAGTTACTCTCGTAATATTATTTGTATTCTGGCTAATATTATCCTGGACTGTATTTGGAAGCATGAGATGTTTTTGTGAAAGAGGCGGATTTGATGGCTGTACGGACTACAGTAAGTATCTTATCATAAAAGTGGGCTGTCATTGTAGCTGTACGACATTCAATGAGTTGATATTAACATATCTTTTCATTGTATTAATGCCCTTATTCGTGGCTTATCTGTTATCCTGTTCAATTGCTTGGTTGAAATATGGAGGTAAACAGAAACTATGAGTAAGATTTACTTTATGTTGACCATTTTTCTGATATTTATTAGTTCGACCTTCGTATATGCTCAAGAAACAAATTACGGCTCCAATTGGGATACTGTCTGCGAGGGTAGTTCGTGTACTGCTCAAATCTACTCTTACGATAAGTATTGGAAAGGTAACAATGGACGTTGGGGGGAGATTGATGAAAGTTTCTCCCAGTGCTCAGAATCTGAAATTACTAAATACTGCACAAGAGATTATTACTATCGTGCGGAAGCTCGTGCTGATGGAACTATCACTGCTTTCCGTCATGGACAAAGTATTTCTATGAAACTCATAGAGATTAATGGCGCGACCCCAACATTTACTCCTTCAATGCGAGAAAATAGTATATTTTATTCTAATGTCATTAATGATGTTGATGTGAGATATCATTATTTGCCAACTTTACTCAAGGAAGAAATCGTTATTAATAATCCCCTAGGGGCCTCATCACAAGAAGGCATTAATTTGGTATTTTCTAAGGAGGGAGATGCAGACTTCACTATTCTTCCCCCATTTATATGTGATGCAAAAGGTCTGTGTCTTGATCTTGTCTATGAAAATACTGGAAGTAACATTACTGTACATGTTCCTACTTCATTTTTGGCATATCCCGATATACAATATCCTCTTATTATTGATCCCAGTCTAAGTTTGGATTCGAGTGCAATTTTATGGAATGGCTATATTATCAATCGTACCAATGCTACGACCTCTACTTACACTAGAACTAATAATCCTTCGACCTATCTTCAGGCGGGAGAACTTATAGTGATTCCTTCTGATCTGGGGCGTATGGCTCGTGCAAATATAGACTGGAATATTTCTTCAATATCAGATTCTTCAGCAGTGCAATCTGTGAATCTTGAGTTATTTCTTACAACCGCCTCACCTTCTTCACAAAACGTATATCTAGGAGTTACCCCCATGGAGGGATGGAGCGGAAGTTACAGCGATACCACTCCTAGCTGTCAGGGCAATTGTCAATTTTATAACGATATGGGCAATGCATCGTTCTACAGCGAGAATGGTTATCAAACGCTTGAATTTATAGACATTCCTTTATCAGAAGAAGCAGGTCGAGACTTTGAAAAGGGACTTACGAGTGATAGATTTAGCACTGGTTTCGTTGGCTTTTATACAACTGGAAAAGAAGTGAGAATAGCAGGCAAAGACGACACAAATGTAAGCCGCAGGCCAAAACTTGTAGTTGTATATGGGGCAAACAATAGTGAAGGAGATTTGGCCATAGAGCAGGGTATCAATGCCTCCCTACCTAATAATTTTATCCTCAATAATCGACAAGTTTATTTGTTTAACCAATTGGGAGAACAATATTTAGGCAATTTCAATAGAGCAACCGTTCTCAATAATCAAACGTGGGTGTTTAACTATATCATTACAGGAGAGTCGTTTACTAACATGCCTTCTCTTTTCCGTATCTTGAATGTGTGGGAAAATCAGAGCATAACTTATTCAGAAATTGTAAATCAAGTTTCTGCGTTTATCAACGCGACTAAATTTTAATTAATACTCGGGTAGCCCAAAGCACACCACGTCAGTTCTTCAAAAAAAAGACGTGGTGTCGCTTATTAAAAATGTAATTCCTAGCGCTGCACCGGCCCCCACCATCTGTCCGAGAGGCAGAGAGAAGAAGAGAAAGAGAGAAATCGTTAACTGACAATACGCAGTCCTACTTTTATAAGTTCGTCGATGAACGGCTGAAATTTGGCTGAAAAGACCTTAAATCCTACTGACAATAGGCTGTCAGTTGGCAGAATCACTGACAATGCGATTAATAACGCTTGTTAGGTGTCTTTTATCATAGGTCGTACCTAATTTAGCATATTTTGTTCTTAAATTTCTATCAGTCACAACAAAGAACCATCTGTCTTGATATTTATTGTTAAGATTCTCTACTTTCTTCTTTAGCTCTTCTTTTTTATGTTTCATCATCTTGCCTGTTTCAACTTCAATCGCATATTCTTTTCCATTCACTTCAAACACGATATCTGCTTTAACGGCATGATAGGTAAACACTTTTTCTGTGAAGCTTTTCAGATATGATGCAATATCATACACGCAGAATATGTGTTGCGGACTTTCACTCTTTTTAGGCTTAATGAAATATTTCTGCTTATTTCCCGATATTATTCCTTTGAATGAGATTTCCTTATACTTGTTCTTTCTGAGGTATTCTAGTGCGCTTTCTGACAGATTTTTAGAGGAGATGCAATCGTCTCCTTTGATTACTCTTACTTTCTCTCTTTTATTTCTGTTATCTATTTGTTTGTTAATTTCTTTTTGTACCCTGTCTAATCTTTCGCTTTCCGTCTCAACTTTTCTAGTAGCGAGTACCTCATCAGCATTAGTCGTAATAATAGTATGTTCTTCGTCTGACGCGAGGATTTTAATTTCAGAATGTTCATCATCCATAAGAAGAAGACCATCCCCCACAGCGGCCGTGAGAAGATGATTTACTTCTGAATCGCTCAAGAAAAAGGTTTTCTTCACACTATTAATAACTGCGGGCTTTTGTCTCATTAAAAGGCTGTAAGAACTGTTAGCAAGTACGGACTTACCTGCTTCTGATTCAAGCATGCCTCTTTCTTCTGCTCTATGTATTACCTCAGTAGGAAGACCAATACGTTTCGCACGTTCTAATGCAAGAGCAAGAGCACTTTTACCATCTTTTAAAAAACCAGACGCATAGCTATTTCCACGCCTTACTTGGTCTACACAGAGGTCTTGAAAAGTCCCCTTATATTCGGGTCTTTTTTCCATATAAAGAGGGTCAGCATAAAGTTTATAAAGCTTATGTTTATGTAACCATTACAGAGTAACACATAATGGCCAAAGGATTTGACATTCCACATCGAAAGACACAGCTTAGTCATGACTTTTTTGCTAGACCTGCAGTTGATGTGGCTCAAGATCTATTAGGACGTGTTTTTGTTGTAGGACGCGAGGGTTCAGCAACACTATATGCGCAACTACATGAAGTAGCCGCTTATCAAGGAGATGCAAAGACGGCTTCTGAAGGAATAAAATACGCTTCAGGAATTGTTTCGGTTAGCACTAAATATGGTAAGCACCTTGTAGACATTGCGACAGGTAAATTTGGAAAACCCTCTTGCGTTACCCTTATTGCTGCAGAAATTAGAGATGGGGCAGGTTCACGAGGATTTGCTCAAGGTCCAGGCAATCTTTCTAGATTACTAGAAATAGACAGCCACTACAATGGATTGCCTCTCAATTCAGGTCATCAATCGCCTTTATGGATTGGTGGAAAAGGTATTGACTCTGAAAAAATTCTTAAGAGGGATTTGTCCGGAGTTTCTGAAAATTGCAAAGGTTATTTTTATATCCGACCTGGAACAGCATAAGTAGAACAACCTCAGATTGATTTTTGCAATTCTTCTAGACAATATTTATAAATCGCTTATGTCTAGAGAATCTGTATAAGGCTTGTACCAATCACTACGCCGAAAAATGGACAAAATGTACTAGGGCCGTCGGGGCCATCATATATTTTTGTCAAATTTCGTAGTTTTTGTATGTACAAGGATTATACAAGTCGCTTAATAAGACTTTTATAGTTAAGTTATTCAGTTTAGATAATATCGAGAATCTTTATGAAACCAGAAAAAATCCTATATGCTGACCAGGATGACGTCTGGGTTAAAGCTGAAGACTTTATTAAAAAACTTCTATCTAAATCTAGTAGTGTCAAAGAAGCCTATGTTTGGGCCTCTCTTGCTGAAAGAAAATTTGGTCTTTACAAAGAACCTTATAGAAATCAAATCGGTTCTGATATTGATTTAGTTATTGTTATGAATGAACCTGCTGATATTCCTAAGTCTTGGAAATTCACTACTGTAGAAAAATCTTGGTTTAGTTTATACAATCTCGGGTATTTTGAGTATGATGGAAACAAGCACCAAGTTGATGGACTTATAGTATTTCCTTCGAAACATAATCTTGATAAGATGAGAAAGGACTTAGAAGGTAGAAGTAAAAGAGTTAAGTAAAGAGAAAGATATTCGCTTTAAATCGTAGACTTTAACGATTTCTCTTCTCGACAATCATTAAAACCGGAAAGTTTAAATAATATCAATTGATATGATTGATATGGAACTAACAAGCGAGAAGAAATCAGAATTTGCACGATCTCCCACCTTACAGACTGTGCTAATGGCTGAGAAATTTATTGAGAAACATAGCGGAGAATTCAAAAAAACAGAACTGTTCAATAATCTTCCTCGCAAGGTAATGTGGCAAACGTTTCAAGTTATTATTGAATATCTGGAAAGCATTGGAAAGATAGCATATGATAATGAAGGATTTCTCGTTTATATTTGGAATCCTGCATTCTTTGAAAAAATAAAGAACAGACCGGCCATTAAACTATGAAACCTGATAAAGTGATCTTTGTAGACCAAGAACTTGAAGAAAGCTTTAATGAGTTATCTGATAACGACCCAATAAAGAAAGGAATAATACGCGCAGTAGGTGCAATTCAGGAAAACTTCTCTTGCGGAAGAAACGTGAAAAAAGAGTTAATTCCTAAAAAGTTGATTGATAAATATAATCTAAATAACTTATGGATTTATGATCTTCCGACTGGTTGGAGATTGCTCTATTCTATTACATCTGGAGGACAAATTGAGATAATCGCAGCATTACTCAATTGGATGAATCACAAAGATTACGAAAGACTTTTTGGTTTCTAATCGATAGACTGTATCTCGACAATCCTTAAAAATTCTGAAGATCACATAATCTTGTATAAAACTTGTACCTAATAATACGCCAAGTTTTAGTCAAAATGCGTTAGGGTCGTCGGGGCCATTTGGATTTGAACATCCTAAGGATTGCAATCCTTAGTCCCCCTCGGTTCTTTTGAACCTTCGGGAATCCCGTCGGAGACCAGCACTATGTTGCCTGAAATTAGGGTGCGGGCGATACATTTAAAAAGCCACTTTTATACAGAATTGTTATCCCGTTTACCAACGTCATTTCGCCGTTACAAATGCACATCCTACAGCCCAAACACACGAAGCTAAAACCGGAAGAGTTGAAAAAACTTCTAGATACGTTCCGTATTTCTGTTGGACAATTACCGAAGATAAAGGCGACTGATTCTGGTGTTCCGGAAGGCGCGCAACGAGGCGATGTCATAAAAATTGAGCGAATTGTAGGAGATGGTAAACAAGAATACTATCGGGTCGTCATCTGATGAAAGAAAAACATCTCCTTATCAAAAAATATCTTGAGCAGCACTCGCTTGTTGAATCAAACATTCGAAGCTTCAACGATTTTGTGCACAATCGCATGCAGCAAATTGTGAACGAAGTTAATGAAACCTCAAATAAAGAAGATGTTGATGTGACACTTGGAAAAGTCCGCATTGGTAAGCCTGATACAATTGAAGCAGATGGAAGTGTTAGCCAAATTACTCCTACCGAAGCGCGTTTGCGAAGCCTGACGTACTCTGCTCCCGTTTTTGTCGAATTGAGCGCCAAGTACGGCGATCAGAACGATAGTGGCGAAGTTGAAATCGGACGTATTCCCATTATGGTTCGTAGCGCGGCTTGTAATACATTTGGTATGAACAAAGAGGAACTTGTTGAGAACTATATCGACCCGCTTGACCCGGGCGGATATTTCGTTGTCAATGGAAATGAGCGTATCATGGTCATGGCCGAGGACCTTGCATCCAATCAGCCGTTCCTTGAAGAGGGACGCAACGGCCTCATGCTTCGCCTTTTCTCACAACGTGGGACATATCGTATCCCTACCACTATTACTGAAACTAATGAAGGTATTCTTGACGTTACGTTCAGCCGATTGAAGAATATTCCTGCAGTCGTGTTGTTAAAGGCACTTGGCCTTACAAAGGAAGCAGACATTGCAAAGCACATCGGTAAAGAAGATGATTGTGTTATTGTCAATCTATATGAATACGCATCTATCCAAACACCTGAAGATGCTCTGCTCTCTATTGCAGAAAAGGCGTCTATTCAGGGCACGAAGAAAGAAATTCTTGATCGCACAAAGAAACGCATTGATGATTTTCTTTTGCCACACATTGGACTTGATAAGAACGCGCGTGAAGAAAAGGCAGTCACGCTCTGTAAGCTCATCAAACAATTTCTTAATGCAAAGATGGATACCAAGATGCGCACCGACAAAGACCATTATGCAAACAAGCGCGTCAAGCTTACGGGAGACTTACTTTCCGATTTGTTCAGAATCAACTTAAGCATTCTTGTGAGAGATATTCAATATTCGCTTCAGAAAGTTATGAAGCGAAAGAAGTTCTATTCTATTAAGACCGTCGCTAAATCTACTCTATTCACACAACGTATTGAGAGCGCTATCGCGACTGGTTCGTGGATTGGCGAGCGCACAGGTGTTACGCAAAACATGGATAAGACTAATTACCTTGCGATTCTTTCACAGTTACAGCGCGTCTCAAGTATGCTCCCAGGAGAGCAGGAAAATTTCATGGCACGAACCTTGCACCCGACACACTACGGTCGATTCTGTCCCACCGAAACACCTGAAGGTACCGAGATCGGTCTGCGCAAGAACCTTGCGATTCTTGCTCGTGTTTCTACGACCGTACAGTTTGATGAAGCGCGTGCACTCAAGCGATTCCAAAGTCTTGGATTGAGCTCTGAAGGTCAAGGGACTGATGTCTTCTTCAATGGACGATTTATCGGAAGCGTACGATCGGTAGTTGATTTTGTTCGCAGTGTTCGTGAAGCACGACGACAGGGAGAATTTCCCCCTGAATTGAGCATTCAAAGTAAGAGTGAGACGGGTTCAGCGGTCATTTCTACAGAGATTGGTCGTGTACTGCGCCCCCTTATTATTGTTAAAGAGGGTTCGCCTCTGTTGAAGGATGAACACATCTTGATGCTTGAACAAGGAAAATTGAGCTGGACTGACTTGGTTAAAGAAGGAATTATTGAATACCTTGATGCTTCTGAAGAAGAAGACGCATTTGTTGCGCTCTATCCCGATAAAATCAACGAAACGACGACACATCTTGAAGTAGACTTAATTGATGTCTTTGGGCTTATCACTTCGCTCGTACCGTTCGGCAACCATGACCAGTCTTCTCGTCTCAATCGTGGAAGCAAGACTCTTAAACAGTCACTCGGTATTTATGCAGCTAATTATCTTACACGATTAGATACCGATGTTTCCATCCTTCATTATCCGCAGCATCCGCTTGTCAAGAGTTTCATGTATGATACACTTGAAGCGTATCCGTCGGGACAGAACCTTGTTGTTGCGATTATGCCCTTTGAGGGATACAACGTAGAAGACGCCGTTATCCTTAATAGAGGAAGCGTTGACCGTGGTATGGGGCGCAGCACGTACTTCCGACCCTATAAGGCGACCGAATTGCAATATACGGGCGGACTTAAAGATGAGATTCTTGTACCTGATAAAGACGTCGCGGGATATCGTACTGAAGCCTCGTATCAATATCTTGAAGATGATGGAATTGCGTATCCTGAAGCAGCCGTTCACTCGGGAGACGTTGTTATTGGAAAAACCACGCCGCCTAAATTCTTGTCTGAGGCGAAAGACATTAGCATTCAATCGAAGAAAGAAGCAAGTACCGTTATACGTCAAGAAGAGAAGGGCACGGTTGATGCCGTATTTATCACGGCAGACAACGATGGAAACAAAATTGCACAAGTACGTATTCGCGACTTGCGATTGCCCGAACCTGGAGATAAGTTCTCTACACCGCACGGGCAGAAAGGAGTTGTGGGACTTATTGCAGATCCAAGAGATATTCCCTTTACTTCTCGTGGAATCAGGCCTGACTTGATATTCAATCCGCATGGTATTCCGAGTCGTATGACTCTTGGATATCTGATTGAACTCCTTGCAGGTAAAACTGCTGCGGTGAGCGGACGACATGTTGATGGTACGGCGTTTACGGGTGCGAAAGTCGAAGAGCTTGAGGGCACTCTCCGAGAGATGGGCTTCCGATATGATGGTAAAGAAACTATGTATAACGGGATTACGGGTAAGAAGATGGAAGCCAAGATTTACATCGGCACCATGTATTATCTTAAGCTACGATATATGGTGAGTAATAAGATTCATGCGCGTGCATCGGGTAAAGTTGCGCTTTTGACGCGCCAGCCGACTGAAGGTCGTGCACGTGGTGGCGCGCTTCGATTGGGAGAGATGGAACAACAAGCGCTTGTGGCTCACGGAGCATCGCTCCTCTTGAAAGAACGGTACGATTCAGATAAAACAACCTTATACGTTGCAACGAACAGCGGCCACCTTGCGATACGAGACCGTATTAGAAACAAAACGTACTGTCCTGTCACGGGAAGCACGGACGTTGAACCTATCGAAGTATCCTATGCATTTAAATTGCTTGTTGATGAACTATTGGCTATGCACATTCTTACAACGTTTGAGTTGAAGAACAAATACGAATAACATGGAATACCCTGTAAGAAAACGAGTGAAAGCATTGCGCTTCAGTTTGCTTAGTCCCGACTTGATTAAGAAGTTGAGCGTCGCCAAGATTGTTACGCCCGAATTGTATGACGTTGACGGTTTCCCCGTGGATGGAGGTCTTATGGATCTCCGATTGGGTGCGATCGATCCTGGCGTGCGCTGTCGTACCGACGGTGCAACGATGAAGGAATGCCCAGGATACCCTGGAAGCATCGAACTTGCACGACCTGTTATTCACATTAAGTATATTCCGCTTATCGAACTATTTTTGCGAAGTTTTTGCCTCAAATGTGGTAAGCTCTTGTTAAGTGATGAAAAACAAGCGGCATTAGGTCCGGTTGATCGTGCAAAAAAAGCGCGTGACAAAAAAGTATGTCCGCATTGCAATGAACCTCATGAAAAAGTTAAGCTTGAAAAGCCCAGTTCATTCATGGTGGGCACCAAACGTATCTTTCCCACAGAAATCAGAGAGATTTTAATTAAAATTTCTGATGAAGAAATGCGCAAAGTTGGTGTTAACTCGAAGAACTGTCGTCCTGAATGGGCCATTTTGTCTCAGTTGCTCGTACCAAGCGTTAACGTGCGACCGAGCATCACACTTGAATCTGGAGAGCGCAGTGAAGACGACTTGACGCACAAGATGTCGGATATTATTCGTGCTAACCAGCGCCTATGGGAAAACCTGAATGCGGGGGCGCCCGAAGTTATTATTGAAGACCTGTGGGACTTATTGCAATATCACGTAACGACGTATTTTGATAATACCTTGACCAAGATTCCTCCTGCAAGACACCGTTCGGGTCAGCCGTTGAAGACGATTACCGAGCGTATTAAAGGAAAGGAAGGACGCATTCGTAAGAACCTTGCTGGAAAGCGTGTTAACTTTTCTGCGCGTACCGTCGTGTCCTCTGACCCCTATTTGAACATAAATGAAGTAGGCATTCCGCTTGAGATTGCAAAAACAATTACTGTTTCCGAGAGCGTTACGACTATGAATATGGACCGTATGAAAAACTTGATTCGACGTGGCGATGAACACCCCGGAGCCAACTACGTCATGCGCCCCGATGGAAAACGCAAACGCATCACTGCAGAATTAAAAGAAGAATTATGCAATGAGATTCAGCCTGGATATAAGATTGAGCGTCATTTAGAGGACGGAGATATTGTTCTGTTCAACCGACACCCCTCATTGCACAAACAAAGTCTTATGGCCCACTATGTGCGTGTACTCCCCAACCGAACGTTCAGGTTACATCCGGCCGTATGTTTCCCCTATAACGCTGACTTCGATGGAGATGAAATGAACATTCACTCCCCACAGACTGAGGAAGCGCGTGCTGAGGCGACAATTTTGCTTGAAGTTAAACAAAATATCATGTCTTCCAAGAACAATATCAATCTTATCGGAACCATTGCCGACGCGGTTACGGGTGCCTATATTATGAGTACCGATACCATTTCTAAAGCGGAAGCGGACCAATTGCTCTTTGCATGCGGCGTTCTCAATAATCAGAAAACCAAAGAGGCAGTCGGCGTCGATGTGTTCTCAAAAATACTTCCTGAAAATTCCAAGATTGTATTGCCTCGAGAACTTATTGGAGATGGGACCTTTGCGGCTGAAGCTGGCGATTTGATTAAAGCAATTGACAAACAGTGCGGACGCGATGACGCGCTTCAAACAGTTCAACGCGCATTTACATTGGGTGCTAATTACTTGACAAGACGTGGATATACTCTTTCACTTCAAGACTTGAACGTGCCCGCCAAGGTGAAGGAAAGCACGAACGAAATTATTGAAGATGCTGAACGAAAGACACAGGAGATTATTCGTGATGCGGATGCAGGGAATCTTACGCCCATCCCCGGCAAGACGGTTGCGGAAACGCGAGAAGTTAAGATTTCACAAGTGTTGAACGAGGTGCGTTCGCGTGCAGGTAACATCGTTAAGTCAAACTTCCCTGTTGATAGCAATATTAACAAGATGATTGCGTCTAAGGCTGGAGGAAGCGCACTTAACATTACGCAAATCGGATGTTCGGTAGGGCAACAGATTCTTTGGAGCCAACGTATTAATTTTGGATACAGTGGCAGAACGTTGCCGTTCTTCGCACGTGGCGATCTTGGGCCGGAAGCACGTGGATTCATCAAGTCATCTTTCTTCCAAGGACTCAAACCTACCGAGTACTTCTTTGGGGCGATTACCGGGCGAGACGCGCTTATGGACACAGCACTCAGAACCCCTAAGTCTGGATACTTATATCGTCGGCTCGTTAGCGCACTGCAAGACCTCCGCGTAGAATATGACCATACGGTTCGTGATGCTTCAGGTAACATCGTGCAGTTTGCATTTGGGGGCGACGGCATTGATGTTTCAATGTTGCATCTTGGCAAAGAAGTTCCTGCGGGAGAAGCAGTGGGTGTGGTAACCGCACAATCGTTCGGTGAAGCTTCAACGCAAATGGTATTGAACGTGTTCCACTCGGCAGGAGTTGCGGAAATGCAGATTACCTTGGGACTTCCACGTCTTATTGAAATATTTGACGCTCGAAAGAAACCAAGTACCCCTCTTATGGAGATTTATCTTGACAAAGAACATAACAATGAGAAAGACGCTCGTGTGATTGCTGAGAAGATAAAAGAAGTGAAGCTTGAAGAGATTATGAGAGAAGTAAAAATCGACTTTTCTGGTAAAAAAATTGAAATTGAGCTTGATGCTAATGCGCTCAAACAGGTGCACGTGGGAGCGCAAACAATTGTTGACCGCCTTAACGATAAGGGATTCTCGTGTAAAGGCAAAGATTTGCGCGTGACAATTAACGCTGAAGAAATGACTTTCAGAGACATGTATAAGCTCAAAGAAAAGTTGAAGCGAACTGCAGTGTCTGGGCTTAAGAACATCGCTCAAGTTGTTGTGGCTCAGCGCGACAAGGATTATGTCGTTCTTACTGCAGGAAGCAACTTGCAAGATGTTATGACTGTTAAAGGAATCAACAAGGATAAAGTTACTTCGAACGATATCCACGAGGTGGCGAATGTACTCGGCATTGAGGCTGCGCGGCAAACGATTATGAATGAAATTAAAAAAGTTATAGATAGTCAGGGTTTGGAAATTAACTTGCGCCATCTTGACTTGATTTCTGATGCAATGACCTCTGGAGGAATGGTGAAGGGAGTCACGCGTATGGGAATCGTTTCGGACAAGTCAAGCGTGTTCGCTCGTGCGGCGTTTGAAACTCCAGATAAAGAATTTATCAATGCAACAATTCAAGGCAAGAAAGACGAACTCTCTTCAGTTATTGAGAACATTATTCTCAACCAGCCTGTTCCCGTCGGTACTGGGCTTCCCGGTCTGCTGGTGAAGGTTACGGGTCCGCTTGTAAATAAAGAAATCGAGAAAGAGAAAGCGAAAAAGTCCGAATAACGGCAATACATTTATATAGTAACCTACTGGAGAATTATTAAAAATGGTGTCTGAATTACACGCGTTTATTAAGGCTGATAAAATATTTTTTGGTGTACGGGAATGCACTAAACATGCTAAGAAAATTCAAAAAGTTTTTGTTCCGAGCGACGTTCGTGTTGGATTGCTTGCATCCTTAGAAAAAACAGGGGTTGAAATAGAGCATCTTGAATTGAATAAGCGTGAACTGACTGACAAGCTTGCGCTTGCATTCTTTTGCGAAGCGTTTGGAGTTAAAAAATGACAATCATTAATATGCAGACCATGCGATACATTAATTTGTTTGACCGCGTTACGCGAATAAAGACCCATAACTGTTTTGTGTATAATAATGCCATCGTTTTTGCGGTGCCCAGTGACTTGATGAGTAAAGCTATAGGTACAAGCGGAAGAAATGTTCGCGAAATCCAGGACACACTTGGCAGAAAAATAAAAGTGATTAAAGAAGCGAGAGGGATTGAAGATATTGAACGGTTTGTGCGGGATATTGTTGAACCTGTAGGATTTAAATCTCTAGAAGTTCAGGGTGAGGAAGCGGTTATAACTGCCGGAGGACAGTATAAAGCGGCGTTGATTGGACGCAATAAGGCGCGTCTACTTGAGCTCTCTGCAATTGTGTATGATTTGTTTGGCAAACAAATTAAGATTGTATAGAGGGAACATTTAAAAAGCGTTTTTTCTAAGGACGACCATGGGATTAATGAATGCGCGCAAAATAAAGAAGGACGCTCGTCGATTTAAATGGAGACAGAAGGCATTCAAAAAGCGTGTTACTCGAAAGAAATTTGATCCTACCGGAGGTTCACATCAGGCCAAGGGAATTGTTGTTTCTAAATTCCAGAAAGAAGCAAAGCAGCCCAACTCTGCGATGAGAAAGTGTTGCAAAGTTCAGCTGATTAAGAATGGCACTTCAGTCGGCGCATTTATTCCTGGTAATCTTGCACAGAAGTTTGTTGATGAACATGATGAAGTTATCATTGAACGCATTGGCGGAAAACAAGGGCGTACCAAAGGAGATATTCCCGGTATTCGTTACAAAGTGATTAAAGTAAATGATCAGCCACTTCACCTTTTGTGGAAGGGTAAGATAGAGAAGGGACGTCGTTAATATGAGTTTTAACACACTTGATTTGTATTCTGTGGAAAATGTTGTAGTGAACGACCAAGCTTTGAAGCCGTATGTTAACATTGAGCCTCGGTTGCTTGTCAAGTCGCATGGACGACATGTCACTAAGTTTGGTGCTGCGAAAACGCATTTGTTAGAACGCATTGCGAACCGACTTGCAGTTCCGGGACACGTAGGTAAGAAGCATAAAATTATCACTTCGTGGTCCTCGGGAAAATACAATAAAAACATGGGAATGGTTATTGAGACGCTTCGCATTATTCAAGAAAAGAAAAAAGAAAATCCACTTCAGATACTAGTGAAAGCCATTGAAAATGCGTCTCCTCGTGATGAAACGACGACGATTGAATACGGTGGCGCGCGCTATCCTCAGGCCGTTGACGTAAGTCCACTTCGCCGTGTAAATCTTGCGATTAGATGGATTGTGCAAGGGGCCTATCAAAAATCGTTTGGAAAGAAAATTAAAATGGCCGAGTCACTTGCCAATGAAATAATTAAAGCGGCTGATGGAAACATGGAAAGTTATGCGTTGAGCAAGAAGAATGACGCCGAGAAGCAAGCAGACGCTGCTCGTTAACAATGGATGTTCTTTTTCCAATTTCTGCGATTGATTTCGTTAGGTGGGAAACTCGTCTAAGCGAGCTCGAGGAACTTGTACAAAAAACGAGAGAGTCCAAAGTTTTATGGATGATGGACGCAGGAAGTATGCCTAAAGAAATGCTCGATGTTCAGATTAAAGAGATAATTTATCTTGCAGGAGAAGTCTGCGCACTTACTCGGTTTGATTACCTTAATTCTATGTATGAAGATCAAACGATTTTAAATATATCGCAAACAACTGAACTATGCAAATTTTGCCCTGTAAATCCAACGTATTTTAGAACAATAAAAAACAGATAAACAGAACCTTTAAATATTCGTTTCTCGTCGGTGTTTCAAGGAGGTGTTATATGGGAAGAAGTGCACTTGAATGGATTGCATCAATCTTGGTGGTTATTGGTGCGTTAAACTGGGGTCTTGTAGGCCTTGCCAGTTTTAGCGGCGTCAATTACAGCTGGGATCTTGTAGCCCTTTTGTTGGGCAGCATTCCAATGCTTGCCTCTATTGTCTACATCTTAGTTGCCTTATCGGGACTTTGGATGTTGATACAGTTGTTCAAATAAGAACAACGTTTTTCATTTATTTTTATTTTTCTGTTTTATTCTTTTTTTGCTCAATAGGAACTTTTAAAAAGCGTTTTTTGTATGAACGCTTACGCAATTTACGATGGCAGATAAGGAAACAGGATTGAGCAAGATTAGTCGTTTGATTAGCCACCAGGCTAACATCCGCAATATAGCGACGAGTGCGCACATTCACCATGGTAAAACGGCGTTTACTGATAACCTGCTTGCAGCCGCAGGTATGATGGCATCTAAGAATGCGGGAGACCTTGAAGAGGGAATGACGACTTGGCAACATTCAGACGAACAAGAAAGGCTTATGACGGTTGATGCGGCGAACGTTTCGATGCCGCACGAATTTCATGGACAAGAATATCTTATTAATTTAATTGACACACCCGGTCACGTGGACTTCTCGGGAAACGTTACACGGGCCATGCGCGCAATTGATGGAACCGTTGTTCTGGTCTGTGCTGTTGAGGGCATTATGCCCCAAACTGAAACGGTGCTCAAACAAGCGTTGCGCGAGCGCGTGAAGCCTGTGTTGTTCATCAATAAAGTTGACCGTCTTATCAAAGAATTGAAGGTTACGCCTGAACAGATGCAGGAGCGATTCATGAAGATTATTGCTCAGTTTAACTTACTCTTGCAACAGATTGCTGAACCGGAATACGCCGCAAAGTGGCAAGTGAACGTTGCTGATGGAAGTGTCGCATTTGGAAGCGCCCGAGAAAACTGGGCGTTGAGCGTGCCGTACATGAAGAAGAAGAATATTAGTTTCAAGGATATTTACAAAATTTATGAGTTTGAAGATGAAAAGCAGCGCAAGGATTGGGTGTGGGAAAACGCGCCTTTGCATGAAGTTATTTTAGACATGGTTGTTAAACACTTGCCTAACCCGCTTGAAGCTCAGAAGTACCGCATTCCAAAAATATGGAGCGGTGAACTCGAGAGCCAGTTTGGTCAAAATCTTATGATGTGCGACAAATCGGGAAAGGTTGCATTCGTGGTGACACGTATTATTATTGATCCTCGTGTGGGCAAGGAAGTTTATGCCGGACGATTATTCTCTGGCACGATAACCAATGGTATGGAAGTATATTCTACGTTAACCAAACAAAAGACAAGAATTCAGCAAGTTCTCGTGTATGAGGGCATCAAACCTCGACAAGTTGATAACGTTCCTGCGGGAAACGTTATTGCATTGGTCGGTCTGAACACGGACGTTGGAGACACGATTTCAACTGAAGATGTACCTGCTTTTGAGGCCATTAAACATATTTTCCAGCCCGTTATTACCAAATCGATTGAAGTCGTTCGTTCTGCAGATTTGCCTAAACTGATTGATGTTCTTAGAAAGGTAGGAAAGGAAGACCCGAGCATTAAAATTGAAATCAATGAAGAAACGGGGGAGAACTTAATGTCAGGCATGGGAGAACTGCATCTGGAGATTATTGAAAACAGAATCAAGACGGAAAAGGGGCTCGAAGTTAAGATGGGTCCTCCGATTGTAGTCTACCGTGAGACGGTAAGCAAGGCATCGGGTAAGATTGAAGCGCGTACACCAAATGGACACAACATCTTTTTTATGAGCATTGAGCCTTTGGAAGATGCCGTATTCCAAGCGATTCAAGAAGGAAAGTTACCCGAAACGCGATTCAAGAAAAAAGCAGAAGAAGTATGGAAAAAGCTTGAAGAAATGGGCATCGATGGTGAAGAAGCACGCCAGTACAAAGAAATTTACAAAGGAAACGTGTTTGAAGACCGAACGAGAGGAATCGTTCTCTTGGGGGAAATTATTGAATCATTGCTAGATGGATGGAAGCTTGTGGTTGACGGCGGTCCGCTTGCACGAGAGCAGCTCACAAAGACGAAAGTCATCTTGCAGGATATTAAGATTCATGTAGACCATATGCATAGGGGTCCTGCGCAAGTGTACCCTGCTGTTCGCGCGGCTTGTGTTGATGGTATGCGTGCGGCAGGAGCTGGTATGCTCGAACCTATTCAAACCCACCTTATTGAGGCACCTCTTGATTTTATGGGTACCGTCACGAACTTAGTTGCGAGTAAGCGAGGCGTATTGGTTGATGTACAACAGGAAGCAGGGCAAGTCGTGGTTAAGGCGCATATTCCTGTTGCCGAGATGATTGGATGGAGTAATGATTTGCGAAGCGCTACTGAGGGCAGAGGTATTTCGAGCCTTGTGGACCAGCATTTCAAACCGCTCCCGCGTGAATTACAACTTGCCGTGGTCGCTAAAATTCGTACTCGCAAGGGTTTGAGCGAGAACCAATAATTTTATAAGCTCCATTTTTTAGAACACTCTATGCGTACGGCTCTTGATTTGTTAGACCCTGGACGTATTGGGTGTGCTACGATTGGTATTGATCCTAGAAGATTAGACCAAAAAGGCCATGATTTTGTTCATGCGACAAAACTAGCAACACGTGCGGTCTGGGGTGAGAATCGAGGATATCACAACGAATGCATGGCCGATATGCACTACCTTGCGGCGCTCTGTGATTTAGCTGCGGGAAAAGAAGATTTTGCACGAGCCCAATTTACATGTGCTGCTCGCCATACCGGATACGATCCTGCACTTCGTTTTGGGTCTAGTAGCCATTCGGGATCTAATTTTCTGGACCATGAATGGAGGGAGTTTAGAGACACCCATGATGGTTTTGATTACGAGTGTGCGCTTAAGATATTTCGTGAAGAACAAGGAAGACTGCATTAAATAAAAGAGAGAGTAAATGTATTTAAATAAAGGAGGAAGTTATGGATTATGAGAAGAGCTCTTTGGATTATGGCAATAATTATCGCCGTGGTCGCAATCGCGGCCACCTATTACTTTTTTAATCCTTTTTGCGGATTTCGAACAACGTTTAGTAATTATGCTACCTCCGAGTGTGCAATCGAAATTTGTTTACCCATGGGGACTTATTGCGACTTGCGCTCTGGTGCTCTTGATGAGAATGCGAAGGCGCGCATACATGCGCTCTTTGAGAACGCCAGCACGAATCAGACGCCCTAGGGTAATTAAATAACCTTATTTAATAATTTATTGCTGTTTTATGTTTGGGTACATTTACTGCGGCATTCTGGCGAAATGTTTATTAAGATTATTTATGTAATTAAAGGGACGATAATGGCCTTGAAAACATTCAATCTGGACGAAAGTATTTACAAGAAATATTCGAGCCATTGCAAGAAAGAGGGTATTAGTATGAGTAAACAAATTGAACGATTTATTAGCGAAGAAGTCATGCGCATCGAACAAAGCAAGGGACGTATTATTGATTCAGAGGTTGTGAAAAAATCGCCCGCTTTGAAAACCCTGTCAAACGAACATCCTATGCATAAGTTTTGCTAGTTAAACTTCTCAATTTTAAAAGAAACATCTTTTTCTGACAATTCTTGCACGCGCCAGACGCGCTTGTCACCTTTCGAACTTGTTAATACGAGATGCGTTATTTCGAACGGTTGCAAGGTTGCGACGAGTTTGTAACTTCCATCTTCAACGACGGTGTCTCCTCCAACAACGGCCTCTTTTTGGTGGTCCATATTTTTTTAGAGAAGAACAAGTTTAATAAGGTTTGTGTCGTTTTGTTGTTATGAAGAAGATTCTTGTTATTCTGGGGCATCCCCGTGTTAAAAGTTATTGTGGCGCACTTGCTGATGCGTACATCAGGGGGGCGAAACGAAATAAAGCTACTGTTAGATATGTTAAACTGATTGACTTGGAGTTTGATGCGATCGGTGCTCACGATTATCGAGGTGCTCCTGCACTTGAAAGTGACTTGCAGAAAATGCAGAAGCTTATTCTTTGGGCAGATCATCTTGTGTTGGTGTATCCGACGTGGTGGGGCGGGCCACCTGCGCTCTTGAAGGGTTTTCTTGACCGTGTGTTGACATCAGGGTTTGCATTTAGGTATCGTCGAGGCGGATGGGGGTGGCACCGCTATCTTAAAGGACGAAGTGCGCGACTCATTACCACGACGGGCGGGCCGTGGGCATTAAATCATATTATCTATCGCGTGCCCGGCATCAAAATGATACAATGGGCCGCATTGTGGTTTGTGGGTATTTCTCCGACGAGAGTAACGGAAATAACAAGCTTGAATACGCCGTGGACTTCGCATCACAAGAAGGTGAAATGGATTTTGAAAGCGGAACGTGCCGGTGAACGAGATGCTCGATAAGAAAAGGCGCGCGTCTTTTTTTTAAAGCGCGAAAAGTTTAAATACCCTGATTTTTTACACACGTTACTAAACATGGCAAAAGAAAAACCAATCTTGAACGTTGTGTTCGTTGGGCACGTTGACCACGGTAAATCGACGACAATAGGTCGCCTTATGTTTGATTCTGGAAAGATTTCTCAGCAAGAGATTGATAAGTTGAAGCAGGAAGCTCAAGAGAAGGGTAAAGTTGGTTTTGAGTTTGCGTTCGTTATGGACAAGTTCAAGGAAGAAAGAGAGCGTGGAGTTACAATTGACCTTTCGTATCAAAAGTTAGTTACGAACAAGTATGAAGTTACTATTATTGATGCTCCCGGACACAAAGACTTCATTAAGAACATGATTACGGGCGCGTCTCAAGCAGACTGTGCATTCTTAACCGTTTCTGCTAAAGATGGAACCCAACCCCAAACGAAGGAACATGCGTGGTTGCTTCGAACGATGGGTGTTAAGCAAGTTGCTGTTGTTATTAATAAGATGGACGCTGTAGATTACAAAGAAGATGCATTTAACAAGACCAAAGAAGATGTTTCTGCCGTATTGAAGCAGGCCGGATTTAAGGTGGATACTATTACTTTCCTTGCAGTCTCTGGATTCAAGGGAGACAATGTTGCCAAGAAGTCGGCGAATATGTCTTGGTACAAAGGTCCCACGGTCCTTGAGCAACTCGATTTGTTTGCCATGCCTGAGAAGCTGACGAACTTGCCGCTTCGCATGCCTCTTCAGGACGTGTATGAAATTACGGGTATTGGAACGGTTCCTGTTGGAAAGATTGCGACCGGTGTTATGAAGCTCAACCAGAAAGTGGTTATTCTTCCGGGAAGATCGGGAACTGGAGTCAATGGTGAAATCAAGACGATTGAAATGCACCATGAACAGTTGCCTTCTGCTGAAGCGGGAGATAACGTAGGAATTAACATTCGAGGTATTGGAAAGAAAGACGTTGCACGCGGAGATGTTGTTTGCGATGCAGCTAACCCTGCAACTATTGCAGAAGAATTTGTTGCTCAGATTGCAGTTATTTCACATCCGACCGTTATTGCGAAGGGGTATACGCCCGTCTTTCACGTGCACACGGCACAAGTGCCTTGCTCATTCGTTGAGTTGATTGAAAAAATTAGTCCCGATGGGCAGAAGACAGCTAACCCTGACTTCTTGAAGAATGGGGATCTTGCTAAGGTACGAATCAAACCTATTGGTAACTTGGTTTTGGAAACACAGGCGAAGAATCCGAAGATGGCACAGTTTGCTATTCGTGATGCCGGAGCCACTGTTGCTGCGGGTGTCTGCATCGAGATTACTCCGAAGAAAGTTTAAAACTCTGTTTTTGGTTTATATTTCTCTTAATATTTTTTCCTAAGACTAAAAGAATTGGTGCGTTTTTGTAAGCATCTTGCAAATAACTCGAACGTATTCAAATCTGTATTGTTGCATCTTCGGGACTTTAAAGAGGGGTAGATTAAACGAGATAGCGAGCAAGAGATACCTGCTTGGACTGTAAGGTCTTTTTAAGGGTATAAAACTCTCTATTTACTTTTTTGCGCACTGGCTTCGCCAGACCTTAACACCCCAAACGCATAGCCGCCGCCGTCGCCCCATCCGCCGCCGTCGCCCCATCCGCCGCCGTCGACAACCAACCTCTCGTCGAAGACCCAGCTGAAAAACAGACTCGCAACATTCACAACAGGCGTGCTTACAGAGTCAAATCCCCAGACATTAACGCCGTTCTTGTAGTTCTTAGGTGATGCAATGGCGCGCAACTGTTCAGCCATCTTGGCAGGCGTATGTTCTAAAAGGCGTGCAAGCCCACCTTCGGCAAAGGTATTGCAATCTTGTACGCCTCGCGTAAAGCTTTCATAGGGGGCAAAACCAACATTGTTAGGGGCTAGATAAATACCATTAACGTTTGTGACCCTGTTTAAGAGCGCTTTAAGACTTTTTTCATCAGAAAAGATATTCCCCTGTGCGTCGCGTGGGGGATTAGCAAATACGCCTTCAGAGGTTAGAATAATTCTGCCAAGTTGTAACCATCGCGGATCGAGAATATCACGTTTGGCATCGACATCTCCTTTACTTCCGAACCCATAAGCGACTGCAGCAATAGATTCCGAAGTCATTGGTTCTCGAAACGAGATTTCGGGACGTTCTGCTGAATGAGAATATTTCTTGTTCATTTCAGTTACATTGGCGTTATACCCCCTAGGCCCAAAGGCAGGATAACTAACTTGCAAATTCTTATCTTTGTGGGGAACTACTAGTATACTTCGTTCAGGCAACGAGTGCGTTGCTTTTTTCATACCATACTGTGTTTCTGTCATGGTTTTTCCACAAACAAGCCCTATTTAAAAGTTTAGCTTAGTTACTACTATAAGGTTTATTATTTACTCCATGAGACCTTCGTGCGTCTTGTTTTCATTGAGTGAACGTGTAGTGCTTCTTTAGTGATAGGTTATGATTAAATACCTCGATTAAGTGAGTCCTCTGCTGACGCAATCAGCGGTTGTCCTGGAAAGGATGCTACTGATGCGGCCTCTGTCATGCGTTCGACTATGAATGTGAAGACCGGACTATAACTCTTCACATGAAATCTGCGCATGTTACGCCTGACATCATGGGCGAGTAAGATCACCGTTACAACGCATCGATAGGTTAAGATTGACACGAGGAGTGTTGACGGCACTTATTCACCGAGTCCGGTGCGTCGGCTATACTCATGAAACGGAAAACAAAGAAAAAAGTAGCGAAAAAGAATTCAAAGCATAGTCGTGGCGCAAGTGGCAAGTCCAAAGCTTCTAAAGTGCGTAAGTTAAAACGCTGGAATGCAACGCATAAAAAAAAGAAACGCTAACGTTTAAAAAAGATTACTTTATTCTTAGAGCTATGACTGAACAGGAAGCAATTGTCGAAGAACTTAGTCAACGGGCTCGCATATCGCTCTCGCGTGTGGTGTGGGGGACGTAGACGCCTGCCGCTTCTGTCGCAGGTGAATTGGGCATCACTTACACCGGGTATGCAAGAAACCCTCTAAACTTGAGGATTAGTACGTGTTGCGGTATAGAACACCATAATGCTTAAAAAGAAATGCGCTTTTTGGCATACATGAGAGGGATTCAAGAGAGGTCGCGGCAAGAAATTGATGCTAAACTTGCGACGATGGGCGATTATGTCAAGATTGATTATTTACAACGTGCGTTGTCGTCGGGACTTGACTTTGATACGAAGAAGCACGTGATGACTATTTTATCGCGCCTGTACGAATCAAAATCCATGTATCTTGAATCTGCACGCTTGCTTCGCAACGCTGCAGATATTAACACGACGTTTAAAGCGAAGATAAACGATTTTATGAAATCGATTGAATTATACATTAAGGGAGGCAACTATTCTGAAGCCGATTTTGTATTTCAGCAGACGCTTGCGCTCGCAACGGAAATTGAAAAATCTGGCTTGCGAACGTTGCTCAAGAATTATTATGCGGTCGAGGCTAAGAATTTTCTCCGTGTAGATAAACGCAATCAAGCTAAGAAGGCGTATGAGAAACTTCTTACTCTTGAACTCACTGCCCCCGAAAAACATGAAGCTCAACAACAGCTACTCGCATTGTATGAAAAATTAGGGAACATTAGAGATTACTTCAAGCTGAAAGAGAGCATGAACAATTCTTTTGTAAGGTAATTTTTTAATAATCTTAACGACTTCGTAGACCTTTCCAAATAAACTGATAGAACAATTTGGCAAGATAAATTGCGTCGGTTTTGAATGGGCGTTCTTTTTTTGAGGCAAGATATTTTTGCTCAGAAAGAATTAATCTGTCGATTGTATCGGGGATACCTTCTGCAAGCGCCGCAGGGAATAGCCCCGGTTTATATTCGAGGGCATTTTTTCTATGATCTTCTGAAAAGCTAGCCCATTCTGATTCGGTATGAGGTCGTATGCCCACAAAAGTCATGTCTCCGCGAAGCAGATTGTATAGTTGAGGGAGCTCGTCGAGACCATACTTACGAAGATGTATTCCTATCGGGGTAATTCTTGGATCATTGCGAGGTTTTCCTAAACCGTCAAGCCCCGTTAAGTCGGCAAGGTCTTTACGATTATTTTCAGATCCTTCATGCATTGTACGAATTTTATATTGTACAAAGGGAACCTTTTTTTTTCCAAGAACGGTTCGACGATGAAAAAAAGACATGTCTTTTTCACGAGGTCTTCTTTAAAAAAGTTTGCAAAAATAAAATAAAAAGAATTAGTCTTCTGACATGGAGTCAAGACCGTCGGCAAGGTCTTCGAGCGTTACATCGAATTCCTCTGTTTCTTCTGAAGCCGAGAACGACGGTTCGGCTACAGCACGATTTGATTTCGTCACCATCTTTTTTACGAGCCCTGAATACCGACGGGGTATATAAATATTCTTATGTTTTTATCGATTATTTTTTTAGCAGAAAGAAATATAAAGGAGATATTGCTCGTGCTTTTTGCATCTTTCTTTGAAGAGAAGGTTTAAATAGGCGTTTCTACCAAGATTGATAATTTACACTACGTGTAGAGACCATCACAATCATATTCACTGAACTCGATTGAGTCCCTCTCGCAAGAGAGTACTGGTTTCTTAGAGATGTGTAAGTAGAAAAAAACTATGGCAAAAATAAGCCCCGTATCGATAAAGTACATGGTCTACGCCAGCTTTCGAGCTGAAGGGCCTGTCGAAAAACCTGATGTAATCGGAGCTATCTTTGGCCAGACTGAAGGATTACTTGGTGCTGAACTTGAGATGCGTGAATTACAGAAAGAAGGTAAAATTGGTCGTATCGAAGTTGATTTGAATATAGTCGATGGCAAATCCGTCGGAGAAATACGCCTCCCGAGTGCACTTGATAAATCTGAAACGACTATTATTGCGGCTACGCTTGAAACAATTGATCGTATCGGACCAACCGAAGCCAAGATAGAGGTTATGAAGATTGAGGATGTACGAGGAAATAAGCGAGATTATATTGTTGAACGTGCAAAGAAACTGCTTGAAGGACTTGACCCGAACGAAGGAAGTTCGCTTGCAAAGAGCGTTCGAGAAGAAGCGCGTATTGCGCGTATTGCGGAGTACGGAGAGGATAAGCTCCCATGCGGAGATATTTCAGGTAATGAAATTATTGTAGTTGAAGGCCGTGCAGACGTCGTCAACCTCATAAAAAATCGCGTTAACAATGTAATTGGTATGACTGGGGCAAAGCTGCCTAAAGATATTGCACGTTTAAGTGAAGAAAAAGAGATTACTCTTTTTGTAGATGGAGACCGTGGAGGTCGCCTTATTGCTAAAAATGTTACTACCCATGCAAAAATTGCGTATGTGGCGGTTGCCCCTGATGGAAAGGAAGTTGAAGAACTTGAAGGCAAAGAGATTTTGATGAGTCTTCGCAAGCGCTGGCCTACGTCTGAATTTCTCTATCGGTTGCGACGCATGGGCGATGAGGGTGTATCTGAAACTACAGAGGTTGTAGAAACACCTTCGCTTTCCAAAGACGACGTAAAAAAAAAGATAAAAGAAGTCTATCTTACAATTAAGGACACCAAGAAAGCTGCGCTTCTCAATCGTTCTCTGGAAGTTATGAAAGTTATTTCTTCGCTCTCTCTTGTCACCGGTATTGAACGCTCACGCGACCCTGTGTTCGCGCTTGTGATTGATGGTGCTGCAACAGGAGGCGTTATTCGCGCCTGTGAGGAAGTGGGTGTTTCGTACGTAGCCGCACGAACTTTCTCGAATGTTGAAGACACGAAAGTAGAACTTATTAGTTTGTAAGATTTGCATTTCTTGGAAGGTATCTTTAAATAGAATAATTTCTTGTGCGTTATATGCAAAAAGAGACGGGGACTATTGTGTTGGTATTGCTTCTTGCGCTTGCAGTAGCATTTGCACTTTATTACACGTTCAAACCTACTCCGTGCGAAACGTACGCCTGTTTTCAAGACCATATGGCTGGTTGTTCACGTGCTTCGTACATAAACGAAGAATCTGAAGCTTCGTGGACGTATACCCTTGTTCGGCGCGTGGGAGACGTATGTGAAATTGAGGTAACCTTGCTACAAGCGAAGGAAGGGGACTTGGAGTTGCGTACATTTGAAGGGCATGGTATGTTATGCAGTTATCCGCTTGGCGTCGTGGCATACCCTCATAAAGACATGTCGCTCTGTCATGGGAGATTAAAAGAAGACTTGCAAGGATTGATTATTAAAAAGTTGCACCAATACCTCATTGAGAATATCGCTGATGTGAAAGGTGCGCTACAGAACGCGACTATATTCTCTTCGTAGATTGTGCTTGATATCCTTGTGCAGTTACTAAATACCCTTCGTCAGAGTATCCTTCTAACTTGCCCACGGGACAAGCACTCACGTCCATAATCAAGACGACCTCGTGACGCCTTGCTTCTGCGAAAACTTTTGATTCAATACGCTCGAAAAGATTGCGTCTTGTCTTTGCAGGCTGCGTGTTGCAGGAGCTATATTGTAGAAAGAACATGAGGGAAACATTTGGCTCTTTACGACACTTTTCTCTTAATGAAATACATCTCTCATGTTGACTCACCTTATACACTCCTCGCGCAGAGAGAACATGGTCTTGTCCAGAAGTAAACTTGAGGCTCATGTCAGAGGCTTTATTAATTGGTTTAAGTAATTTTTGCTATGACTCTGTCTATAGGACCCGCAGGCCTCGGACCCGTGAAAACGGCGATTACAACGCTTGAGATGTATCATGCACATGGATTTCGGGCGTGTGAGATTGCATTCACGTATGGAGCGTATATCAAGCAAGAGGCGGATGCACGAGCAATAGGAAAGAAAGCCAAGGAGCTTGACATTGCCTTGAGTATTCATGCGCCGTACTTTGTCAATCTCGCATCTGAAGAACCTGCTACACGGAAAGCCACTCATCAGCGCATTATTGAGTGTTGCAAGGTAGGGCACTGGCTGGGCGCACATCGTGTCGTTATTCATCCGGGGTATTATGGGAAAGATAGAGAAGCGAGTTACCAAACTATTAAACAAGGGATTGAAGCGCTGATGAAAGAGATACATCAAAATGCGTGGACCATCATTCTTGCTCCTGAAACCATGGGGAAAGTGAATGTATTCGGGAGTGTTGAAGAGATTGCGCGGTTGGTGCGGGAAACGGGATGCGGATTTTGCATCGATTTTGCGCATATCCTGGCTCGGGAGAAACGAGTTGATTATGAAAAAGTAAAGGTCCTCTTTCCGCAGAAACACTGGCATGTGCATTTTTCGGGCATTGCCTATGGGGAGAAAGGAGAGAAACACCACCTGACTACCGAAAAAGAAGCGTGGAAAACGCTCCTCGAGAACCTTCCCCGAGACCATGCAATCACACTTATTAACGAATCACCTACAATGATTGACGATTGTATTGTGGGGCTCGCGCTGGCTCATCAGCAGAGCCTCGTGTAATCTTTCCTTTGCGACGGGCGTTATCAATAGCCATGAGCCGCGCGCGAGCGCGTTCGGGGTTTACCTTACACAAATTAAGTATGGTAAGCACAGATTGCACGATTTCATCGTATGTTTCACGCTTGTAGACGCGCAGCTTATCTATGCGTTCTTTTGTCTTAGTATCAAGTTTTATCGTAGTTGTGGGCATGGTACGCGCGTAGTATCTGGTATATCGCGGTATACTGGATATATAAGTTTTGTCACTCCATAATTACTAATAAAGTGTTGCTACCATAAAGTTTATAAAGCACTTCTGGGTCTGATTTTCAATTAAATATGAACCACCAACCCATGAAGTCAATGAAACTTATGGTTTCTATGGTTGCGATTCTCGCACTTGTAGCTTTCCTAGCTTCAAGCGTGAGCGCTTTCGCATCTATTGACCGGGTTACGGTAAACGGTATCGAGAGCTTTGGCAATGGAACTGCCGCTGTTTTTGCCGGTGAGACTGTCCCTGTCCGTGTTATTTTCACGGCAACGGGCGACGAGACAGACGTTCGCGTCATGGCTCGAGTCATCGGAGAAAGCGGTATTTCTGAAGTCAGCGAGCGCTTTGACGTCCTGACAAACAACACCTATAGCAGGCTGTTGAATATCAAGATGCCTTTCGACATCGACCCGAGCGAAGACCTCGTTCTTGTCGTCACTGTTGAAAGTAACGCTCGTCTCGCGAGTGAACGCCGTATCGACCTTGAGGTTCAACGAGAGTCATATCTTGTTGAAATCTTGTCGGTTGATAGCGTAGACCAACTTAAGGCAGGTCAAACACTTGCCCTTGATGTGGTCTTGAAGAACCGCGGACGCCAAATGGCTGAGGACACGTATGTTCGAGCCACGATTCCTGAACTCGGTGTGAGCAACACTGCGTATTTCAGCGATTTAACTGCTGAAGACCAGTCTCACCCTGATAAGGAAGACGCTGTTGAACGCAGAATGTATTTGAACATTCCGCAGAATGCAGCCCCTGGTGTTTACACCATCGAACTTGAAGCATACAACAGTGACTCCAGCTCAGTGCGCACCAAGCGCATTGTAGTTGTAGGCGCTGGCGCTGAAAGCCGCGTACTCTCGCCGAGCACTAGCAAATCGTTCGCTGCAGACGAAGAAAAAGTCTACAGCATTACGATTGTAAACTCTGGTGACGAAATCAAGGTATACGACCTTGTTATCAAAACTTCGAAGGGTCTAACCGTCGAAGCTGATGATGGCCTTGTCGTTGTCCCCGCTGGTTCGAGTAAGACAGTACAGTTGACGGCATCGGCCTCTGAAGAGGGCGACTACACCTTCGACGTTACTATCAGCTCGGATGGCGAACTCGTCAAACAAGAGAGCTTTGCTGCGACCGTTGAGGGCAGTGCACAGAAGGTTAACGCCTCTGTTGTTCTCACTGTTGTCCTTGCCGTAATCTTTGTCGTTCTGGTTATTGTACTCATCGTACTCTTAACTAGAAAACCACAGAAATCGGAAGAATTCGGAGAGAGTTACTACTAACTCCCTTTATTTTTTTATTTTTTTACTTACTCTCCCTTAGGGGAGAGGATATATTTTTATATAGGCTTTAGACTATATTGGAAACTATGGTGGAAAGATATGCTCCCGAGACCCCTTATGGGCAATCAGCAAACCTTGTTCTCAATAATGCACGTAACTTTGCGTACGAATCGAGGCAGGAGTTTATTCGGACAGACCATCTTCTTGCAGGGATCGTACAGCAAGGAGGGTGTAGTATGACGCTCATTCGGCTTAGGGCACCTCCTCTTCGCTTGTGGCCCCTTATTGATAAATGGAATCCTTGTGGGCGTGTTTCTGAACCTGACAGAGCCATCATAGGGGCGACACATCTCCTTCCGAGCAGGGCTTACGATTGCATTCAAAACAAATACGCCACTCGTATGACTTGCCTGTTAAACCGAGGAGAGGTTGACCCTGATTGTCTTCTAGGGGGCATTCTTTTGTTAGAAGGGTGTTTGGGGGCCCAGATATTACATAAACAGGGAATAACCCTTCCTCTTTTTTTAGAAGAGATGAGAGCTTATGCGGACACGTCTCCAGAGTTATCCTGATTATCTGATGGTTTGAACACTTCTGCGACCTTTTCAGCGACTTCTTCGCCCATCTTAAGGCTCAGTATCTTTGATACGCCTTCGTGCATGCTTACGCCGTAGAGGATGTTTGCGTCCATGATGAGCGCATCGTTATGCGTGATGGTAATATATTGGCCTGAACGCATATACTGCCGTAGGAGGGCCGAAAGTCGCTCTGAGTTTCGTTTATCGAGTGCCGCGTCTATCTCATCGAAGATATAGAAGTGATAAGGCTTGTACTCCTGGATTGCAAAGAGGAGTGAAAGCGCAACCAGCGTCTTTTCCCCTCCAGACAGTGAAGCCACATCAAAATATTTACCTTTGCCCATACGAATCACAATACTTACGCCGCCCGCAAACAAGTCTTCTTCATTTTCTATTTGGAGAAACGCCTGGCCTTTTGTTGAGAGTTTTGAAAAGTTGGTACTGAACAGTTCATTAATCTGATTAAAGGTGCGCATAAAAGTGCGCTTTTTCTTGTTGTCAATTTCTTCTATGATTTTGAGGATGTCTTCTTTTTCTTTTACAAGCGTATTTACTTTTTCCTGCACGCGGTCATACTCTTGCTTCATCTGGTCGTAAATGTCGAGTGCACGTAGATTGATGGAACCAATCGTGTGCAGAGTTGCCTGCGTTTTTTGCAAACGCTCCTCGAGCATAGCCATGGATGCTTTAATGAGTTCGAGCCCTGCATATTCGGAAAGTTCCATTTGAATTGCTTCTCGTTCAGCATCTAATTTTGCATTTCCTATTTTAAGATAGTTCATTTGATCCTCGATCTGGCGTACCTGGCTCTGCACTTCGTTTGCTTCAAAACTCTGATGTTGAATCGATTCTTGTAAAGCATCTCTTTCTTCAAATAGTTTTTTAAAACGGACAGCAAGCGCTTCTTCTTCTTTTACCTTGACGTCGAGCAGTTTCGATTTTGAGGTTATAGATGCTGCGAAATTGTGTATCTCCGAGGCAATCTGTTCTATTTCTCCTGTATCGAACTTTATTTTTTCTCGAAGCTTTTCTAATTCGCGCTCTTTGAATATGAGTGTTTGGTCAATGTTTTCATCGGTGCGCGAGGAGATTTCTTCAATTTCATGCATTTTTGCCACATAACTTTCTTCTATGTGGCCGACATCGAGCGTTTTCTGCTGAAGTGTATCGCGTTTCTCGTTCAATTGTTTTAGTTCAACTCCCAATGCTTTTTCTTGTTCGACGAGGCGTTTGAGATACTCTTTTTTATCGAGCGTGATGTGATGGCGAGAAAGCTCGCGTTCGTGGTCAGAAAGATTTCTTTCGGTTTCACGTATTTCTGCAAGCACAAGCGTGTGTTCTTTCTGTATGTCTTTTATGCGCTGTGATTCGGTTTCACGTATTTTTGTCGCTCGTTCTATCGTTGCGTTGGTTTCTTCCGCAACATGGGTAATGTGTTCCTGCGTCATTTTACTTTGACAGAGCGGGCAAATATCTATTTGTGCCACTTGCCCTTGAATTTTTCGAGCCGCACTTATCTCAGTTTCCCCTATGGAAACGAGTTTTGTAGCTTCAAGCTCCATTGTCGCAAGCTCAGAGATACGCGCTCTTTTTTGCTGAACTGTCTGTGTTAGATGTATGAGTGCTTTTTTACATGCTTCGGCGTCGGTGTAGATAAGATTGTACGTGTACTCCTCGAGCTGTTTAATGAGTGCATCTGATTCCCCTGTAATTCGGGCACGCTGTGTTTCCTTGTCCCTAATCCTGTCTCTGAATGCGTTGAGTTCGGTCTTGAGTGAATAAGCATGGCGGCGCTCTTCTTCGATACGGGCAAGTTCCTGTTTTTTTTGAGCGATTTCTGCCTGTTTTTTTGCGGCGAGCGGAGACTCTCTCTTAAGTTCCTTTATTTCCGTTTCATGCAGAGGAATTGCTCGTGTTATCTCGGCTATACGACGTTCAACCTCCGATTTACGATGTTCGAAGTTTTCTTTTCTCACGCGAAGCCCTTCTAATTCGGCTTTTAGATTGGTGATTGTATTCTGGAGCGCCTCGCGTTCGACACCTGTCGCGCTTTGAATATGCTTGTTAATCTGACGTATGCGTTCGTTGAGCCCTTCTATTTCTTTTTGGAAGGATTCGACTTTTCCGCGTAATGTGTCTTTTTGAGCAGTCTTTTCCTCAAGAGACGTTTGTATAGACGCTAGTTCATCTTCTTTTTCGGCAGCTCTGCGACTCAATATGGAAGCCTTACAGCGTTTTACCGTCAGTTCAAGCTCTTTGAACTTGAGCGCTTGCTGGCGTTCATTTTCTAGATTCCTTAAGAAGGCCGTTCTCTCGCGTAGGATGGCGTTAATTTCCTTTAGTTTTTCATCGGTTTTCTCAAGCTCGTGCAACGACTTCTCTTTACGCGCTTCGTAAATAGAGATTCCTGCGACTTCCTCGACGACCTTGCGGCGTTCTTCAGGGTGCATGCCTACAGCTGCTTGGATTTGACCCTGGAGAACGAGATTAAATCCATGGGGGTCGATACCTGCCTGCGCAAGTGCCTCTATAATATCTGCACGCGTCTTCACTTCGCCATTTATTTTGTACACGCTCAACCCGTTATTGCGCACTGTGCGCATAATGCTCACCTCATCCGCATGTACGCCGAACGCGCTATCGCTATTGTCAAACACCATTTCAACAACGGCCTCTCGAGCAGGTTTAACATATTTAGAGCCCATGAAAAGAAGATTTTTTGCCTTTGCGGCACGAATTGACTTGGTGGACAAACGACCGAGTACAAAACAAAGCGCATCTGAAATATTAGATTTTCCAGAACCGTTGGGGCCAATAATCACATTGATTCCTTTATCAAAGAAGATTTCTGTCTTATTCGCGAACGATTTGAACCCATGCATCACCAGCTTCTTGATATATGCCATACTAAGCGGCTATCGAGGAGGAGTTATTTAAAATCTCTGATGCTGACAAGACGTCCGCCACAAAGATTAAATAGCGCTTAAAAAAGAGCTTGCTATGGGGTTAATAGAACGAAGTACAGTCGAATTCGAGCGTCCTCTCGCAGAAGGGGAACTTGTAGGACTTATGGGGCATTTACAGACAACGTTAGGTGTACGAGAGATAGGATATATCCTACGACGAGGCATGACCACTCCTCCCCGAGAACATGAAACCGATCTTCTCCTTTCCGCTACGCCTCCCGAGATGCATTCGCTCGAGATTTCTGGACTGATGTACGCATCTCTTGAGCAAATAAAAAAGGGAGCAAACCTGCTTCCCTTTGAGGGATACAGCAACATAGGTTGTGATGCGCGTACGGTTAGCGGCCTTCGATTTATTACGACTCCAGGGTATGATGAACCAGAATTACCTGCCGAAGAATTGAGAATTATGGATAAAACCCGAGAAGCAACGCACAGCTATATTTCCGGATTAGAATAATTTTGTTTGTTGTGCGCTTTTTTCGTGTGATGTGAGGCTATCGGGAAACATCTCTTTCCAGGTTGCCCATGATTTACGAAAAATACCGGTGGTTTCTAATTCCTTGCCGTTTTCTTTTAGAAAAGATTTTGTTATGGGGTCTGCAGGGTATCCCGAACCCAGTTCACCGTAGCGTTTTTTCAATTGCGCGACTTCTTCTTCTCGGCGCACTTTCGCGAGTATGGATGCCGCCGATACAACAGGGTGATTAAAATCGGCCTTATGTTCACACACGACGTCGAGATTTGTTTTTTTCTTAATAAAGGATAAAAGCTTTTCGCGCCACGCCACCGTGTTAATCGACGGACAATCTACAATAACTTTAATTTTCTCTGACGAGGTATTGAGGTTATTAATGACGTCCGCCATTTTGCGTGCTTCGAGCGTGTTAAGATTTTCCCCGGAAAAAATAGCCTCATCGATTTCTGCAGGTGTTGCGAGCACCACGTGAGACTTTTTTACTTCTTTGTGAATGAGTTCTGCAATGCGCATACGTTCAGGATGTGACAGCAATTTGGAATCTTTTGCGCCAAGTTTTTTGAGGTCTTGTTCCTGCTCTTTTTCAATCAAAACGCCTGCAAGTATCATAGGTCCGATAATCGGCCCTCGGCCTGCGTCGTCTATACCTATGAGGAACATGAATATCGTGAGAATAGGCAGTTTAAATTGATTCGTGTTGAGGTTTTTGCGCTAATTCGACCCGCAGTTCATCATATCCTTCTTCAGGATGTATGAGAAATGCACCCGTGAGAAAGCCATACGCTTTTGTGGGGGCGTGTCGTACGGTTGTTCTAAGTTTTTTCAGTCTGCGATAATGCGTTGGCCCTTTCTCTGAAGGTCTTTCGAGAAACGGAACGTCAACTCTCATGATAAGTTCAAGCCATGAGTTTTCTTCAGGTATTCGGGAGAGTTTCTCGCGCACCCATGCGAGGTCTTTCTCTGAAGGTGAAACTTTTGCGAGAGCCCTTCTTTGAGGATGACTGTGATACCCTCCGATAGCATGGGGCCTCGATGGTTGTCCATTAAGCGCAGCAAGAAGCGTTTGTACACGTTTTACGGCCGAATTATTTCCTTCACAAGTCCATTCAAAGCCTCGCTCTGACGTTTGAAAGGGATGGGCATGTTCTACTCGATAATTCCCATCAGGCAATTTGTATCCCGTGAGCAGGCCATTGGTTTCTCGAGGATATACCTCTACCGCAGAGACCAAAAGGGATTGATACGCGTTGGGGGAAAGAAACACGATGGCATCGTTTTTCATGCAACGTCGTAGAATGAAGGTTTAAAAAGGTTCTGAGGAAAGAAAGATATTATGCGTTCGCAAGTCTAAGGAGCGCATTGCACACCGTTATAGATTCAACGGCGCCGTCGCCTTCGGTGAAATGGCCTTTGTTGTCTTCTACGATAATCTCTGACCCGAGTTTCGCTCGGAAGATGTCTTTGTTATCGAGCGGTACAAACGGGTCGTTGTCCGAGAAGATTGCAACTGAACGTGGGAGATTTTTCTTTATTTTTTCATAGTCAAATGACGTTTCGAGCCATGGTGCTGCGATGGCCTCTTCTTCGGGCGTTTCAAGCCCTTGCAAAGTAAACCATCCTGCGACAAAGACAGCACCACCACACGCACGTTTTTGTTTTTCAAGAAAACGGAGAATTGTCTGACAACCAATGCTGTGACCTACAAAAAACGTGTCTTTGTCGATAGTACCAACTTCGGCGACAAGATGCGCAACCCACTCAGAAATAGTAGGCTCGTTCGTGTGGGGCATGGTAAGCACGTGTACCTCGAGCCCACGCAGTTCAAGATGATGTGCTATCGACGCAATCATGCGTTCTTGTGGTGAACCGCCCCAGCCGTGTATGATGAAGACACGTTTCATGACATCTCCTTGTGGAAGCAAACAAGCTCCTTCACAAACCCTTTTTTCTCCCATGCCCTTATACTCTGCAGATTATTTGTTTCAACTAAAAAATAAGTTGCGACGAGATTATGGCTCTTGAAAAAGGCAAGAATCGCGTCCATTAACTCGCCTCCGATGCCCCTGTTCTGAAAATCTTCTCTTACGGAAACCTCTGACACCCATCCGTGTTCAGGATATTTTTCAAAGCTAACGCTTCTTTCTATTCTTGCAGATCCGTACCCTATCACAAGCCCGTCTCTTTCCGATACGTATATGCATTTTCGCGGATCTTTCAGATATTCTGCAAAATAAGACTTGAATGTTTCTCGCTCATTTTTCTTTAATTCGAATCTTTTGGGATTGAGGGTAAGCAATTTTTGTATCATTTCCACATGCAAATCATATATGCTCGAGAAATCGACTTCTGTGGCTTTTCTAATCATGGGAATTAGAGTAGCGGGGGTGGGATTTGAACCGCACGACCTCCGGGTTATGGGCCCGACGAGCACTCCAGGCTGCTCTACCCCGCTATGTATATTGTCATCACGTAGGGCTTTTAAACATTCCTTCGACAGGTTTTTAAAGAGCGAACCTCTGGTACATGAATGGGGTTTGCATTTAGTGTTTCTATACTTCCGGTTATTGTTGCTGCCATTGTGAGCTTTATGGCAGGATGGTTCTGGTATTCTTCCGTTCTGTTCGGGGGTGTATGGGCGCGCGAAATGAAGCGTTCTAAAGCGGGCGCATCAAAAAATAATTCTATGGTCGTTTCGATGATTGTGGGGCTCATCGCACAAATTGTTATGGCATGGATGCTTGCGTTTCTTGTTTCGTTGAGTGGTGCTATTGGTGTACTTGGCGGTATTTCGATGGGCTTTTGGGTCTGGCTTGGATTCGTCGCCACTATTACACTGGGCTCGGTGTTGTGGGAAGGTAAATCAATCACTCTTTTTTTGATTAATGCGACGCATTGGCTTGTTGCACTCCTGATACAGGGTGCGATTATTGGCTATTGGATGTAAAGGTATTTTAATCCTGTTCTCTTGCGTAGGCCAATGACGATTATTCTTGTCTTTGGCACAAGTATTACCTATGGGGCTTGGGATTTAGAAGGAGGGTGGGTACAACGTTTCAGACATTATCTTGATGAGAAACAATTGAAAGACGCTAGTCTGTATTATATGGTTTACAATTTGGGAATTTCGGGAGATACATCGGAAGGAATTCTGAAACGCATTACATTCGAAACAGAGCGACGTTTAGAACTCAAAGACGAAGGCGAAGAGGTCATTATACTTGTCTCAGTCGGAACGAACGATGCAATATTTAACAATAAAACGAAAAAGTTTCATGTTTCTATTGATACCTATGGTGAGAATGTTCGGAAGATTATCAAGATCGCCAAAACCTATACGAATCATGTGATTTTCTTTAGTAGCAAACCTATTGACGAGTCGCGTGTTGACCCGATTCCTTGGTTGAAAGACTGCTCGTATAAAGAAAAATACATTGAGCAGTACGATGCGCGCGTTGCTCAGATTTGTGCAAGAGAAAAGACTCCATTTATTGATATTTACACCCCGATCAAGAAGATGTTGAGGTATCAGAAGATGTTTCCCGATGGAGTACATTTGAACAATGAAGGTCATCAAAAAATATTTGAAATCGTTCGTGAGAGTCTTATTAAGCAGAGGCTTATTCCATGAGCGGGCCAGGCGAGGGCAAACTGAAAATCGGCACGGCTGATGTGTATATTCATCTGAAAGGTAAATCGCGTGCACAGATTACTCATATTGACGTTGAACTTAGCGCGTTGAACGATATCATCAAGCCTGGTGAATCGACGTATGTCGGAGGTAAAGAAGGCGGTGTATTTTTGGGCCTTAAGAAAGAAATGATAATTCGTGCTGAAAAGAAGGCGAAACGATGAATGCGCTTACTTTTTGGCAGATTGTTTCAAGGGCAACACTTATAAACGACTTTTATCTCGGACAGTCGTGCCCGGATGGCCCAGCGGTTACGGCGCGAGATTGCTAATCTCGTTACGCGCAAGCGTTTCCCAGGTTCAAATCCTGGTCCGGGCGTATTACACTTTTGCATTTTTCATGGGGCTTCGATAAAATCAGATTAAATGAGGGCACTCTAGAAAGGCTTAAAAAGCTGGTCTTAGAGGATTTTATATGATAAGTGGATTCGGTTACTCGTTTGAGTTCCATAATGCTCTGAAAGTTCAAGCAAGAGCGGATAGACTTAGTTCTGTGTCATCAGATGTTTTAGAAGCAAGAATTGAGTTTTACATTGCTCAACAAAAAACTAAACCTTTTCATGAAAACGAACGACTTCTAGCTTTAAGTGATAACCATCCAGCTTTCGAAGCGAGAGGAGCGGTTGTTGCGCTCACGCGAAGACACGGAGAAGACTATGTGGGTCGAATATTGAATGAAAGAAAACCGAAAGGATTTTGGGAAACCGTCAAAACTTACTTAACTGGAAAAATTCCTCAAGTTGAAGAAGGACATCAGTTTTTGCTTTTCTCATAACACAATCTAGTTAGTGCCTTCCTGCAGATTAGCCAATATAGAATTGCCGATTCTTACTCGTAAACTTCGCCACGATGTTCAAATCGTAGGAAGTAGATTGTGTTATTCGAGAACGAGTAGATTATTCTAAAGGGTTTAACATAAACAGTTCTCTCGCTTTTTAGATCGTATCGTAATGGTTTTCCGGTTTCTGGGTCTTCAAGTATCTTTTTTATTTGCTTTCGTGCTTTTTCTTTAATAGAATTGTCTGCTTTTCTAAATTCCTTCTCAAATTTTTCTGTAAAGATATATTCTACCATTTACCATGTATCAATTTCCTTGAGGAAATCTTCTTTGTTCATCTTTCGATATTTTCCTTTGGCAATCTCTTTCCACGCCTCTTTTATCTCTTTAAGAGTACGCAAATCATCTGCTTCCATAGGGTTTTTTACCTTTTTCAATACAATTAAATCATCTTCAGTAGAAACTGCAAATGTTTCTCCATCCTTAAGAGCAAGTTTTCTTCTCACATCTAAGGGTATGACTATTTGTCCCTTACTACTTATTTTTGTAAGTTCTATTTCCATGAAGGTAAGAATATCTTACCGGTATATAAATCTTCCGTTGGTCACTTGCTTATCGACAAGATTTATAAAACTCGCGAAACATACAGAAGTACCTAATCAATAGAGTCCCACGGATTATGCAAAAGTGAGCCGGGTTTGGTCCGGGCGTACTTATCTTTCCAATCGTTTAAAAAGACGAACGCTATTCTTTGACATGAATCCCTTACTAAAACGGGCACTTATTGATTCTGTGGGAACGGCAGCCTATATCGCCCTAATAGTAACATTTATTTTTTCTCTGCAGGTTTTTCAAGGGTCAAAGGAGACTATACTTATCCCCATGGCTATGCTTTTGTTGTTTGTTTGCTCTGCTGCCATCACAGGGTTTTTGGTGTTTGGGAAGCCGGCCATGTTATATGTTGATGGAAAAAAGAAAGAGGCTATTTCTCTGCTTGGGCATACGATTGGGATGCTTGTCCTCATAACGCTTGTATTTTTTATTTCCTTATTGGTCTACGCTAGTTTTTTTGGTTAAACGCCATAATCTAAGAAAATTTTAAATAACGAGAGAGTAACGGATAGGATGAAAAAGCAAAGATTACGTGCCCTGCCTGCAGACGTGCTCAACTACCTCGGTGCTGTTTAGACCCATACATACCTTTATAAGAGCACTTCTGTCTGATTCTCTATGAGAGATTTTGGACGAGATAATCGAGAAGGTCGCAGATTTGGTGGTCGACCAAGTAGCTTTGAGAGCAGAAGTAGATTTAACCGCGATCGAAATGCGGACCGAGGACGACCACAGATGCACGATGCAGAGTGTAGTAAGTGTGGAAAACATTGTCAAGTTCCTTTTCGGCCAACTGGTACGAAACCTGTCTTTTGCAGTGAATGCTTTAGGCCTGACGGCGATGCACGCCCGTCGTTTAGACCGCGAACTTCCGAAAGAACGGGGCCGCAATCAAACGTATCCCTTGACCAACTCAAACAGATTAATGCAAAACTGGATAAAATACTCCTTACCCTCGCAGACTTGGAAATGGTCGGTGATAACGAATCCGAAGACGTTCTTGAAAGCGATGATACAGAATCAGAAAACTCCGTTGAGTCTGACGCGTCAGATGACTCCGAGGATTCTGACGAATCTGCAAACTAAAGATAGTTTTATGTAGGTCTTTTTCTTTTTTTAGAAATGAAGCGTATTGAAGCTAACACGCGGGATGCATGGAGACTATGGCTTTCTGATAATCATCTGAAAGAGACACGCGTTGAACTTCTTGTATACAAGAAACATACCGGCAGACCTTCTCTTTCTCATCAGGAAGCAATGCATGATGCGATTTGTTTTGGATGGATTGACACTATCCTTAAACGTATTGATGAGGACACGTATGTTCGGCGATTCGCTCGACGAACCGACACGAGTAAATGGAGTGACAACACGTTGCGCTATGCTAAGCAATTACTCTCCGAAGGCAAGATGGCTCCTGAAGGTATACGACGATATAAGGAAGGGCTTTCAAAACCCACGCATGACCATGGAATCCCCAAAAACCCTCAGATTCCCTCCTCGTTGAAGCGGGCGTTAGAACAAGAAGGACTTCTAAAACAATTTCAGGCATTTTCACCTTCTGTAAGGCGAACCTACCTGCGTTGGCTTGCTCGTGCAAAACAAGTAGAGACGCAGCACAAACGCATTGAGCGTATTGTCAGCCATACACGAGAGAAACGCACGAGACTCCTTTAACGGTTCTTCTTTTTCCAGTTAAGATAAAAGAGCATGGCGATACCAAATGCGGGTCCTGCAATGATAACCGAATAGGAGAGGGCATACCACTCGAGGGGATTTCTAATCGCGCTTATGAGCATGAGAAGGAGGTAAAGCAGCCCTGCAAGTGCGAATGCAATCGCACCCACATATTCGCGTTTCCATGCAACGACAAGCACGATGATTAAAATGAACACGGGGATGTTGTGCATAACGAGTCCTCCGAGTATTTGCCAAAAGGTTGCTTCGGGAGTTATAACATCAAGGGAGAACAGCGCTAAAAATAGAATAAACACGATTGAAATGATTCTTGGCGTCCAATAAAGCCAACGCGAAGTTCCTTTTCGCATATTAATGAAAAGCGCGATCATTTAACTAGTTTCCTGTTTGTTCATAATGTTTATAAGGGAATTGTCTTTCGTTTTTGTATGAATTTGAAGATTATTCTTGCAGGACTTATTATTTTATTGGTGTTCGGATTCAGCTTTTTAGTTCGCGTGTATCAAGGAACCTCTGATACCTCTGATAGCCTTCTTCGAATAGAAAACGCTACCGCCACTACTACTGCGTCTGCGAACCAGTCCTCTTCGGGTACGGGAGGTACAACCGAGTCGACGCTGATTCCTATTGCTACCTTGGCTCAACACGCGAGTGCAAGTGATTGCTGGATTGCGTATAAAGGAAAAGTGTACGATATGACCTCGTACCTCGATCGACATCCGGGCGGTACAAACGCAATTGCTCGTTATTGTGGTAGCGCGAGTGAGTTTGAGCAGGCATTCACGCGACAACACGGCACAAGCAAAGCCGGACTTCTTGTAAAAGTGGCCACGTTTATAGGGGACTTTGATGTGAAGGGGCCCTTGGGAAACTAACATGAAACCATTACCCTTCTACGCACCCGTATTTTTGCGAATAGCTATGGCGTTCGTCTTTCTGTACTTTGGGTTCCAACAAGTGTATGCTCCTGATAATTGGACAGGGTTTGTTCCCTCTTTTTTGACCAGCGTAGCAATCACTTCGGCAAATATCGTTGTGTTCAATGGGCTTCTTGAATTAACACTAGGAACGTTCCTGCTTATCGGATTATATACAAGGTTTTCAGCTCTTGTGCTGTCACTCCATCTTTTAGGAATCACAGTGAGCATAGGATTTACGCCCTTAGGCGTTCGAGATTTTGGACTCGCAGCAGCGACGTTCTTTCTTTTCTTGCAGGGAGCTACTTTTTGGAGTATTGATTCACTTGCCGCGCATAGAAAGCGAGCAAAAGAGATGGGCGTTCATTAGTTAACTATAAAAAGGTACTTTTGCGCATTTTTATGTCGAATATACGATATGGTTTCCTTTAGCGATTTAGGATTGAGTGAAGCGTTTTTGCGCACATTGAGTCAGTTGCACATCCATGAACCCACCGACATTCAGGAGAAAACAATTCCCCTCGGGCTTGCGGGCAAAGATGTTATCGGATGTTCCGCAACAGGGTCGGGTAAAACGCTTGCATTTGGCGCAGGACTCATTGAAAACCTTCGTCATGGAGAAGGAATACAATCCCTTATATTGGCCCCTACGCGAGAGCTCGCCGAGCAGGTGGGGGTGTCTTTACAAAAATTCGCACGCCATACGAAACTTCACACGGCGATTATTTACGGTGGTGTGGGCATGGCTCCGCAGATAGATGCGCTTGAACGCGCAGATATTGTTGTTGGAACACCCGGGCGTATTTTAGATCATCTCGAGCGCGGAAGCTTCAGACTTTCTAAAATAAAAGTATTAATCCTTGATGAGGCGGACCGTATGCTGGACATGGGATTTATCGAAGACGTTACGCACATTATTGAAGCATGCCCTCGCGATAGACAGACCCTTTTGTTCTCGGCGACCATATCGCCCGATATTGCGCATATCGCACAACGCTACATGAAATCTCCTTCGGAAGTTTCTGCAGGCGAGCGTGTAGACCCCAGTAAATTGGTTCAGACGTTTTATGATGTTCCAAAGCACTTGAAATTTTCACTGTTAGTGCATCTGCTTAAACAAGAAAAGCGCGGATTGGTGATGGTCTTTTGCAATACTCGCCATAATGCTGACTTTGTAGCTACGCATTTGAAGGCAAATGGTGTTCAAGCGCTCGCAATCCATGGGGGGCTTACTCAATCTCGACGCAACCGAATTATGGAGATATTTCGAACCAATGAGTTCTATGTACTTGTGTGCACTGATGTTGCCGCGCGGGGACTTGACATCAAGGGCGTTTCACATGTGTATAATTATGACCTTCCCCCCAACAGCAAAGAATACATTCATCGCATTGGACGCACTGCGCGTGCAGGTAGTGAAGGCAAGGCCTTGAGCTTGGTGTCTGACCGAGATTATGATAACTTTAGGATGGTTTTACGAGATGACACGCTCAAGATAGAACAGACTCCCGTGCCTGAACTCGAGCCCATTCAACTGCGCATAGAACGCAGGAGCTCATTTAGGGGCGGTGGGCGTGGCAGACCGTTTGATTCGCGTCGAGGCAGTGGGCGTAGTAGCGGACGATATGGTTCTCGAGGTTCGTTCGGTCGTGGACGTGGACGATAGGCACTTTTAAATAAGAGGACGTTTTTCTCGGGCTTATGAGTCTGAAAGACGTGATGAGAAAACCCGTGTTTGTTTCTTCCAAGGAAAAATTAGAGGACGTTGCGAAGCTGTTAACAAAGACAAATAGTTTGGGGGCCTTGGTCGGGAAACCGAACAAAATTGAAGGAATAGTTACTAAAGAAGATTTAGTGAAACATTTTGGCCATAAAGAGTTTGTCTCTGAGATCATGACCACTTCCATTATTTTTGCAGATATAGATGATTCTCCTGCACAAGTCATAAAAATTCTCAAGAAGAACAGAATTAATTTCATACCTTTGTTAAAAGAGAGGGTTGTTGTGGGCATTGTTTCGAGCAAAGATTTGCTTCCCGAGGCGGAAGAATCGAACGAGAAGGATTTTCTATTCGATTAATATGTTTACACTTTATCTATTGGGTGGCGTTTTTTTTGTGACTGCGATTGTGCTTATTGTGGCTAAAGAATATTCTGCCCTGTTTATTGGGGCTCTTGTAGCTACGATTGCAACTCTGTTTTTTGTGGCATGGTCTGTCGACAGCGCCTTGCTGTTCATGGCAGGAGTGATTCCTTTAGGAGTGTACCTTGCCTGGCTGGGGCGCGATGAGTTGGTGCTCGGAAGACCATGGTTTATGGCTCTTATGGGAGTGAGTGTTTTGGCAATGGTGCTTTCGCTCGTGTTCGAACAAGAGGCGATTGCTCAAGGATCGGGAGCGATATTTGCCTGTTCGGGGATTGCATTATTCCTGAGTTATCGACGTCGATGGACCCGTGTTCGCGGCGCATGGGAGAGTAAGGTATAAAAGGAACGCACTCGGGTTTACGATATGCCACCGCTTGTTTCCGAAAAGGATGTTCTTGCGTTCTGGGAGAAAGAACATATATACCAGAAGGTGAAGAAAAAGTGTGCGCATGGAAAACCGTTTTACCTTATGGATGGTCCTCCGTATGCAACAGGCCACATTCATATGGGTACTGCCCTTAACAAGGTGCTCAAAGATGTGGCCATACGTTCGCAACGTATGCAAGGGCGTGATGTTTTCGATCGACCCGGATACGATACTCATGGGCTCCCTATTGAGCTGCAAGTTGAAAAGGAAATTGGTTCACGATCAAAACAAGATATAGAAGCGTATGGTGTTGAAGCGTTTATTAAGAAATGTCGCGAATATGCAACGCAATATATCGGCGTTATGAACGAAGAGTTCAAAAATTTAGGCGTCTGGATGGATTGGGATAACCCATATATTACGCTTTCTGATGAATACATTGAGTCTATATGGGCTGTTTTGAAAAAGGCGTACGAAAAAAAACTGCTCTATAAAGGTGCGTACCCTGTGCACGTATGTCCTCGGTGTGCTACGGCCGTTGCATTTAACGAAATTGAGTATGGTGTGCAGAAAGATCGCGCCGTGTACGTCAAATTTCCGGTCAAGAATCGAAAAAACACGTTTCTGATTATTTGGACGACAACGCCGTGGACGCTCCCTGCGAACACAGGCGTTATGGTGCATCCCGACATTTCCTATAATGAAATTAAAACGAGTGCAGGAGAGCATTGGATTATAGCGCAGGACCTCGTACCGCAACGTATGCAAGAATTTGAAATGGGTTATACGTTAGTTACAACATGGAAGGGTGCCGATCTTGTCGGGTGGACATATGAAAACCCCGTTTCACGACACACGCGCATTGAAGTAAAAAAAGGATATCGCGTGGTATCTGCGCCACGATACGTAACCGTGTCTGATGGAACCGGACTTGTGCACTGCGCACCGGGTCATGGTAAAGAAGATTATGATGTGGGGCACCATAATGGCCTTGATATCATTTGCCCCGTTGGTGTTGATGGCATCTTGGGTCCTGAAACCGGAGACTATGCAGGGGGCAAAGCTCGAGAGATAGATGCACAGATTGTGGGCGACCTTACAACAGGCGGATTTTTGGTATTTGAACATAGTTATAGTCACGATTATCCCCTCTGCTGGCGATGTAAAACGCCGTTGCTTATGGTTTCACTTCCCCAATGGTTCCTTAACATTTCACAGATTCATGCACGGTTGATTTCCGAAAACGAGCAGGTCAATTGGCTTCCTCGCTACGCGCAAGCACGCATGAAAGCGTGGCTTGAAGGCATTTCGGATTGGCCCATCTCGAGAGAGCGATATTGGGGCA
>JBBSZK010000008.1:76549-77869 GCA_038044745.1 Nanobdellota archaeon | reverse complement strand
GGACCGACAGGTAAAATGCCGACTCCGCAGTTGGGAGTCCTTATGCAAGAAACTCCTGAAGCGATTAAAGCCTTACTCGCACGCATTTCTCAATCGATTAAGATCAAAGCGAAAGAACCAGCTATCCGTATTGCAATCGGAAAAGAAACCATGAGTGATGAACACCTTGCTCAGAATATTCGAACTGCATACAATGATATTGTTAACGTGTTGCCTGCAAAGAAAGAGAATATACGCAAGGTTATGATTAAACTCACGATGGGGGCGCCTATCAAGGTCGAAAGCCTATGACTCGCCAACGTACAAAACCTGTCCCTAAAGGAAAAATAGAACTGGTTAAGAAACTTGCTGAACGCATGAAGAAATCTCGTACCACACTTATCGCGTCGTGCAAGGGGTTGCCTAGCTCGCAGTTTCATTCAATTAAAAAGAGTCTACGAGGAACTGCAGACGTTATTATGGTTAAGAAAAATGCAGCGATTCGCGCCATTGAACTCATCGGCAAAGGCGGGATTATTGAACTTAAATCGCAGCTAACTGCAGACATTGCGTTTTTCTTCTCGGATGAAGATGCATTTGCGCTCTCGGGCATTTTATCCGATAATCAAATTCCGAGTAAAGCTCGTGCGGGCGATATTGCCCTTGAAGATATTGAAATTCCGGCAGGACCTACTGATTTAGTCCCGGGTCCGGCTATTTCTGAACTTTCGGGGGCAGGATTAAAAGTGGCTGTTAAAGAAGGAAAACTAGAAATTATCAGGGGCGCTGTTGTGGCCAAGAAGGGAGATGCAATAAAAGAAAATGTGGCGAGCGTACTTGGTAAATTGGGCGTAAGCCCTATGAAAGTAGGATTCATTCCGCTTGCGGCCTACGATGGAAAGGATGACAAAGTATATGCAAACATACGCATAGATAAAGAAGGCACGCTCAATGAGCTACGGGAGCTTATTAGAAAGGCCGTTGGATTTGCGGTAGGGCGAGATTATTACACGGATCAGACCATCAAATACTTTATTGCTAAGGCAAGTACGCACGAAAAAGCTATTCAAAACATGATAAAGGAGGGCATATAATGGAATATATTTACGGAGCTTTGTTACTTCATAAGCTTGGCAAGCCAGTTGATGAGACTCATTTGAAGAAAGTCATCGAGGCCGCTGGAGCTCATGTTGATGAAGCTAAAGTCAAGACGCTTATTGCAAGCTTACACGGTGTTGATATTGCAACTGAACTCGCTAACGCGCAGATTGCTGTTGCGGCACCTGCTGCTGGCGGAGCTGCTGCGCCTGAGGCTGCGGCACCTGCTGAAGAAAAGAAGGC
>JBBSZK010000008.1:0-76449 GCA_038044745.1 Nanobdellota archaeon | reverse complement strand
CTGCTGGCGGAGCTGCTGCGCCTGAGGCTGCGGCACCTGCTGAAGAAAAGAAGGCAGAAGAATCAGCTGCGGGACTTGCATCACTCTTCGGATAAGATTATTTTTTTATTTAATCCGAAGAGACATTTTCTTAGTTGTAGCTAGTAAACCTTTGGTGAGGAACAGGTATAATAATGATTATAAATAAAAGAATCGCAGGTAAGACGTGAACCTTACAAAACCGATTAAAGTGAATGCAAATGCGGTTGTGACTAATTTAAAAGGTGAAATTCTTTTGATACGACTGAAAAAGGGGCCTTTCGCGGGAGCGCTGTGTATTCCGGGGGGAGGCATTAATTTAGGGGAGTTGAGCCACGAAGCTGCACGACGAGAAGTGCGAGAAGAAACGGGAATTGATGTGGCCACTGCATTTGTGCCTTATGGATTTTGCGAGTTGATGAGTGAGGTTATCGACCAACATAAAATAGTCATGCTCCTTTATGCGAGTGCGGAAGGCACACCGCAGGATACAGAAGAAGGCTACGCTAGTTGGATGAAATATGAAGATGCGGAAAAAGACCTATTGGCTTTTGCTCGAGAAGCCATAAAAATCTGGAGAGAGAATAAACCTCACTTTAAGCTTACAGATGAAGAGGTAGATGTCAGAAATCTTCCTAGCAATCTTTAAAAACGGTTTTCCTATACGTCTATGTGCCCGGATCGCATAATGGTATTGCGCCAGTCTTGAGAACTGGTTTCCCTCGGGATATCCCGGTTCGATTCCGGGTCCGGGCGTCTCCTCTTTGGGTATATTAGATGTGTGAAAAATGCAACGCTAAAATTATAGAATTTTAACTATCTGCAAGAGATTCTTCCGCCATCTAACTCATATTCCATCTTCAACCAATCAAAGTTTAACTCAATTGCCTCGTTGCAAAATTCTGCGGGTTGTAATTCATATTCTACACCAAAAACGGCCTTATCTTGTTCAATGAATGGCAAAAGAGTTTCACACTCATTATATTCAAAACATTGTTCATTTAAAGCAAAATCAAAATAATCGACCAATTCAGAAATTTGCTCTAGATCATTTTTCAAACCAACTGTTAAACCTCTTTTATGAGCTTCTTCTGCAAGCCATTTATTATAGGCCAGTTGGTCTTGATAGGTTAAATCAAACCCATTATCGTTCAAATAACCATCTACATTATCTGGCTCAACACCATCACACTCTTTTTCTACTGCTAAATCTAATCTGTTTTTCATAATAGGTGCAAGCAAGTCAATTTTGGAAATGTCAAGCCATTTTTCATCTTCCCATCCTTCGAGAGTTTTTCCCTGAACCTCAATTGGAAAATCATCCTTGTCGATTCTCCAGTTTTCATAACTTCCAGCACTAAAATAGCAAATAACTTTTATACCTTTATTTTGCAATGCATTTATGGCCTCTTTTGAATTATCAAATAAATCGAGATCATACATCTCAACATCATAGTTTTGATTTATTGTTCCCATTAATTGCCATTGCCACGACGTATTTGGATTTGGTTTCCACCAAACAATGTTCTCCGAATCCTCATTAGTTTTTTGCACTTCTTGTGATCCTGATTTATTTGCTTTAACGACATCTATGCTTGAAACACTTTGTTCCGCGGTTATGTTTTCAGTTTTTTCAGCCAGTGATTGTCCTGCAACATCGTCTACTATTTTTTTTATAGTGTAGCCACCAAGCAAAATAATTCCCGCAAAAATTAACACGAACAACCCCTTTTTAATTTCCATTTTATTCTGATATTAACATAATATTCTATTATTTAATTATATCAGAAGACATAAATTTAAGCGAATAAAAACAGGATTGGGACACTTTATTCTCGCGCGTGGTCTGGGCGTACACTTCTTCCAATTACATAAATCCTTATTAATCTCCCGGCCATAAAACGAGGTGAAAGAGCATCAAAAACGAGTTGATGAGTGGTTCAAGAGCGTGGGCGCGGAGTATTGGAAGCCTCTTGAAATGATGGCGCGCCTCACCGAAGAGACGGGAGAACTTGCTCGAGAACTAAATCATCGTTTTGGACCTAAGAAAAAGAAAGCGGAAGAAGACGTGCGGGACATTGGTGACGAGATGGCTGATGTTATTGTGACGTTGTGTTGTATGGCTAATTCAATGGGTATTGACTTAGACGAGGCGTTTAATCATGCGATAGACAAGATTTACAAAAGAGATACGGAACGATTTGGGAAGGCGTGATTAGCCGAAGAGGCGTTTCCAAAAGGGCTGTTTTGGTTCAGGTTCAACTTGAAGAGATGATGAGGAGATAGACGTTTGCGTGGAAGCTGCGGGTCGGCTCGTAACACGCTCTCGTGAGACTTCCGTCTGCGCCAAAGAGAGAGCCTTATCGACTTCTATACGCGAGTGACCTTGGTTAATTAACGCCCAGCGAAGCGAATCGGACGAGTATCCTTTAGCGAGGTTTCTTTTTACGTAGTCGATGAGATTCTGCATGTAATTCGCATCTTTTTTTATTGGTCTGTGCATGGTTCTTTGAACTATTGTTGGTTTATAAAAATTATCCTAGTTCAATAGGATGGTCCGTTATGAAGAACGTTGAAGCTGCCTTGAGTTTGAACAGGGATTCAGCGTAAAGCGTTACAAGCGGTTCGCCTTTTTTCACCCTATCCCCGACGTGTACATGGAGGTCAATTCCCGAAGCCTTATCTTGAGGACAACCGGCGATTCGGGCCGTTGTGTTGATGAGCCTATTATGAATCGCCTCGACGGTTCCCGTTGATGATGCAAAGAGTGTTTTTTTATATCGCGCCAGAGGCAACTCGCGTACATAGCCGCCCTGTGCTTCAATTATTTCCTTAAACTTCGCAAAGGCGCTTCCGCTCGATAGCATTTTGCGCGCGAGTGCTGCTCCCTTGCCCAGTTTCGCTTTTTTTGTCATTTCGAGAATTTTACTTGCGAGAAAAATTGATTTTTTCTCGAGATCTAGGGGAGAGTTGTTTTTAGTAAGCACGCGTATTATATCTCTCATCTCAAGCGATGGACCTATTCCATCCCCAATTGGTTGTGAACCCTCTGTTAGCACAACTTGTATAACGAGCCCCAAGGACGTCCCTAATTTCAGAAACTTTTTCTTAAGCTCGAGTGCTTTCTTGCGCGTGACTTTTGCACCCAAACCATAGGGGATATCGATGAGTACGTACTTGCTCCCTACGGCAATCTTCTTTGACAGAATAGAAGCAAGAAGCTGAGGTTCAGGATCGAGATTTAGTATTTTCTCTATCTGGATTATTTTATCGTCGGCTGGCGCAAGACCGAGTGAGCCGCCCCATGCGAGACACGCGCCCGTTTTATGCACAATTTCCTGTAACTCGTGCACTGAAAAATTCACCCGGGCCAGTGTTTCAACCGTATCTGCAGTTCCTGCGGCGGAAGTTATGGCACGTGAAGAGGTCTTTGGCATGATGACTCCTGCTGCAGCGCAAATGGCCACAACGATGGGTGTCGTGCGATTACCAGGGATGCCCCCTATTGAGTGCTTATCTGCGCATTTTTTTGTTCCCCATGAGAGTTTAGCTCCGGTATTTACTATGGCATTAACAAGATGTCTTGTTTCCTGAGAAGACATTCCGCAATAATTAATCCCTGAGATAAAATACGCAATTTCAGCTTCGGTTAACGCGCCACTTACTATGTCCTTCATTATTTTCTTAAGTTGCTCTTCGGTATAGGGATCGCATTTCCGTTTCTGCTTAAGAAGAATGCTGCTTTGAGCAAATTTCATCGGTTGCACCTCGATGGAAGATGAAGGAGAAAGGTTCAGGGAGCGAATAACTTCATCCGATAGCCCTAGTTCTCGTCGTTTTATGAATGTAGTTGTTACATCGACAACGGCGATTTCCTTTGTTCCATTTGTACGTATTAAAATTCTATCTCCTGGATGAACGCCCAAAATACGTGCATCGGACGCATGAAGAAAGGCAATGGGCTTCCCTGCTTGAACGTTTAATTTCTTTAGAGAACACCTCATAGTACTTTATGAAAAAAGGAGCTTTTATACTTTGTTTAATCTGATTCAAACATATCCGCCAAAGCTTTTGTTCTGTAGGCTTCTAGGAACAAAATAAGATATTCGAGCACGAGGGGTCCTATAAGAAGCCCTAATACTCCGAAGACCATGAGTCCCCCAAGCATGCCGACAAGCACAACGACTGACGATGACTTGGTATTGCGCGAGACTAAGTAGGGACGTAAGAGATTATCGACCGTTGAGACGAGGACTATACTATAAACCGTGAACCCTATAGCTGCACCTGTGCTCCCCATTGAAAACAAGTAAATAGCTGCAGGAATCCAGATAAGCCAAGCTCCTAACACGGGAAGAATTGCAGCTATAATCGCAAAAAACGTGAGAAGAAGTGCGCTAGGCACACCAAATATAAGAAGCCCTACTCCGGTGAGAACGCCTTGTACAATCCCTATAATGAAATTACCATAGATAATCGAATTTGTTATCTGTTTAAATTGGTGTGCGAGCACCGTTCCTTTTTCTTTCTTAAGAGGGGAAAGTTCTGCAACGTATTTTTTTAGTTTTTCCCCGTCACGCATTGCGAAGAAAAATACGAAAATGACTATAGTCAAGTTGAGCAATACCTTTGGAAGATCGACCAAAAACGCCCCTAAGCTACTCAAGGAAGTTGTTGCGATTTTTCCTATAAAACTAACGATTGCCGTGGTTACATCAACTTGCAGCTGGGCTGAAGAGGTAGGTAATATTTGCCTTACAAAATTGGCCACATCTAAGGTCTGGAAAAACGTGAACATATCAAAAAGTTGACGCATTACCAAGGGCACAATAAACCAAAGAGGAATAAAGATGAGGAGAACGACAACGACTGAAACGGCGAGAGCTGTCGTTGTGCCTTCACGAAAAACTTTGAAAAGGTATTTGTATAAAGGGTAAAAAACATAGGCCAAAAGCAAACCGGCGGCTATTGAAAGCGCAATGGGACGAATTATCATAAACGCAAGTACTGCGAGAAGCACTACAAGCAAAATTGCTGAATATTTCTTAACGTCTCGTTCTTTAATTGCCACGTCGGAGAAAAGAATTTTATGTATATAAAGGTTGGCTAGGCTCTGAATGCTGTTAGATTTATAAATCGAACAATCATGACGTGTCTATGACTACGTTCATCAAAAAGATATTCGAAGGTAACATCGATGAGCTCGTACATTTGCAGTTCCAGAAATTCAGCAGGGGGTCGTTTAAGGAACGCGCCATGGTCAAGGCATCGCGATCGGCAAAAGGATATTCTATTTCTACTACCGCAGAATATGCAAACGATCTCGTAAAGTTAATGGCTACCAAGCTTGGAGGAAAAAGCACTGAAGTGAGTGGCGTTGTTGTGTCTACAATGGACCTTAAGAGTAAAATCCCTTCAACGGGCTTGAAACAGTTCATGGGCATTAAGCAATACGTTGTTTCGGGGACTATGAAAGGTGATGAAATTATTGCATTGTTGAATAATGCACCGAATGCGTTTTTTGCATTGAGTTTTAACGTCGGAGATCAGATTCTGAAAATTAAGCCAAAGGCACCTAAATCGGCCAAACCAAGCACAAGCGAGACCGGACCCAAGATTGATTTTTGTTCCATCAAGACCCCAGATGAAACTCTTGCACGAGAACTGGTATTTGGCGCGCCTTCTTCTTGGAAATCTATTGAAATCAGACACACATTTACTATAACCGATATCGAAGTTCCGAGTGATGCGAAGACACCTGAGGATATGAGAAGATTAGCAAAGCGCAAAGGTGTGCTTGTTCGTTCTATGGTTGTGGATGGTACAACGCACCTCTCTGAGAAAACATTTGCGGCGTGACTATTCTCGTAACGTTTAAATACCCTCAACATCAAGAGGAACTACGGTTTACGGTAGAACGGAATCTGATTGAAGCACACACAAACAACACCTCGCTGATAACGAGATGGTTGGGTTGCACCTTGTTGTAATGTAATTTGCATTTGAAATTAATATGGCAAAATTAAGCAGACCCCGATATGGAAGTTTACAGTATTGGCCGCGAAAGCGCGCTCGTAAAGCTGTGCCTAGAGTTAACTGGACAACAATTAAAGGCGGAGAGGGCTTTTTAGGATTTTTGACTTATAAGGCAGGGATGGCAACCGCGCTCGTGCGTGATAAAACCGAAAAGTCTATGACTGCGAATAAGAAAGTTGCGCTTCCTGTGACGATTCTCGAAGTACCTAAAATGAAATTGTTCTCGGTTAGATTTTATAAAAATGGGCGCGTTATGAAGGATGTTATCGTTTCGAATGACCCTGTGTTAAAGCGCGTTGTTCGTGTTCCTGAAAAAACGGGCTCTCTTGAAAATATTCAAGGATGGGATGCAATACATGTCATTGTCTATCCTGTCACGAAAGATTTGTTCAAAAAGGCCCCTGATTTCGCAGAGGTGGCTGTGCGGGCGCAGGATCCTTTGGCATTCGTTAAGAACCATATTGGAAAAGAAATCGGAATGCATGATATTTTTAAGGGAAGCTTAATTGACGTTCGAGGACTTACGCGAGGCAAGGGGCTTGTTGGCCCCGTCAAGCGATTTGGAATCAGCCTTAAATCACATAAATCTGAAAAGGGAGTTCGCCGCCCTGGAAGCCTTGGCCCGTGGCACCCTGCGCGCGTTACGTTTAAAGTCCCTCTTTCGGGACAGCTCGGTATGTTTACCCGCATTCAATACAATGTGCCTATTCTTGCACACGGAAAAGCAGGGGAACATATTCCCGCATCCTACGGGTTTAAACATTATGGCCCCATCTCCGATAATCATATTATCATTGCGGGTAGTGTTCAGGGCCCTCCCAAACGCGTTCTCCTTGTGACTCCTTCCTTTAGACCGACTAAAAAACAGGCAAAGAAAAAGTATGAATTCATGGAGCTGAAACTATGAAAGCATCTTTGTATGATGTAACGGGGAATAAAAAAAAGGACGTTGCGCTTCCTGCATTTTTTGAGTCTCCGATTAGGGCCGATCTCGTCAGTCGCGCTGTCGAGTTTGAACGTAGCCCGCAAGCTTATGGGCTTTATGTGGAAGCAGGACGACGCCATGTTGCTTCAGGAATTATTAGCCACAAGCGTCACGATTGGAAAGGCCAGTATGGGCGAGGAATTGCGCGCACCCCCCGTAAAATATTATGGCGACGAGGAACGCAGTTCAACTGGGTTGGTGCTGAAGTTTCTAATACGCGTGGAGGAAGACGCCCTCATGGACCGAAACCGAGCATCAATCTTCTTCGAATGAATAAAAAGGAATACCGGCTTGCGCTCCGTTCTGCGTTCGCTGCGTGCGCGCAGGAAGCGTTTATCAAAAAAAGATATGAGCGATTTGAAAAGGCACCTTTTGGTTTTCCCATTGTTGTTGGACCAGACATTCTTTCTGCAAATACAAAGGCGTTCACAAAGTTTATCAAGACCCTTTTTGGAGAATTGAGCCCCCTCGCTCTTGTATCTGAAAAAGTGCGCGCAGGAAAAGGCAAACTCCGTGGACGACGTTATAAGCGCAACGCGGGCGTTCTATTAGTTGTCGGTGCGCAGGAAAAGGCGCATGTCGGAGGAGTAGAAGTTCGAACAGTCAAGGATGTGACGGTAAGTATGCTCTACCCTTTGGGAAGACTTATAATCTTGAGCGAAAAGGCTGCTGAGGAGTTGAATTCCCTATGAGCATTCATTTACGACCTGTTGCGAGCGAAAAAGCGGTTAAGCTTATGGACCTTGAGAATACACTTGTGTTTGAAACGAATCGAAACGCGCGAAAAGAGTCTTTGAAAGCCGAAATTGAAAAATTGTTTAACGTGAAGATTGCGAAGATTAGAACGTCGGTTCGAGCTAACAAAAAATTTGCGTATGTTAAGTTCAATGTTAAAAACCCTGCAGCTGATTTGGCTACAAGGTTGGGACTCATATAATGGGAAAGACAATTATTTCGCAGGCACGAGGTCATGGAGGGCCCCGATATCAAGTTCGAAAACAAGCGTTTATTTATAGAGTGAGATACCCTCTCTTTGAAGGTTCAGCACGAGTCCTGCGCATCATTCACTCGGCAGCACATTCAGCGCCCCTTATTAAGGTGCAGGCAGGAACCCATACTTTCTATAATGTTGCATTTGAGGGTGCAGTTGAGGGGCAAGAGTTTGTTTTAGGAAATGAAATTAATGTAGGAAACGTCGTTGCGCTTAAACAGATTCCCGCGGGAACGGCCGTTTATAATATTGAACGAAACCCTGGCGACGGAGGTAAGATGATTCGTGCTGCGGGCACTAACGCGTTCATTAACAAGCATTACGAACATGATAAAGTGGGCGTCATCATGCCCAACAAGCATGAGGTTATTGTTGATGGAAGCTGTAGAGCAACGGTGGGTGTTGTGGCGGGCGACGGACGACAACAAAAGCCGTTTATTACAGCGGGACGAAAGTTTTTCAAGATGCAAGCAAAAGGTAAGTTATGGCCTCGAACCTCTGCGGTTAAAATGAACGCTATTGACCATCCCTTCGGTTCTGGTCGTGGTAAACGTATCAAATCTAAGATTGCTAAACGAAATGCACCTGCCGGAGCTCGTGTCGGACACATACGACCGCGCAGAACGGGGAGACATTAATCATGGACGTGGAAGTAAAATCACGAGAGGAAAAATATCGCGGCACACTACTCGCGGAGTTGAAAAAGCTGGATGTGCGCGCTTCTGCGGCTTATCTCCCTTCTCGTAGTCGACGCAGCGTCTTGCGACACTTCGAACTTATTGAAAAGTTTATCAGACGATGTGAACAGAGCGAGTCGCACAAGAAGAAGATACGCACGCATCTGCGAGAGATGGTTATTGTACCCCATTTAGTTGGAAAAACGATAGGCGTGCATAACGGAAAAACGTTTGAAGACATTACGATTGTGGTTGATATGGTGGGGCATCGTCTTGGAGAGTTCGCACCTACTCGAAAGAAAGTTGCACACTCGGCGGCAGGAATTGGAGCCACCAAGGGTTCGAGGGCCCTAAAGAAGTAAGATGACCGAACGACCCACAAATACGCAACCGGATAAACACATCAAGGTAACGCCTTCTGTAGAAAAACATCAAGTGCATACGACTGCGCATGAGAAAAAGGAAGAGAAATCTGTTGCGAGCGAGACAGCACCCAAGAAAGAAGAAAAGAAAACTGTAAAAAGGGAAGAGGTTATTGCGAAGGGGCTCAACCTCCATACCTCTCTCAAGCATAGTATGTACTTAAGTCGATTTGTTAAAAGAAAATCGATTGATGTTGCTTTGCATGACCTTGGCGAAGTTATTGCGTTGCGCAAAGTAGTGCCGTTCAAGGGAGAAATTCCTCATCGAAGCGCCCCGGGAATTATGTCTGGACGTTATCCCCGTGTGGCATCCGAAGAGTTTATCCGTGTACTTAAAAACCTCAAAGGCAATGCTATCGCACATGGACTCGACCTTGACAGAACGCGCATTACCTATGCCTCTGCGAGTTGGGCGGTTCGTCCACTACGACGTGGTGGGCGCAAGGCGAAACGTATCAATCTTGTGGTTAAGGCTCGTGAAATGAAACAGGAGGAAAAGAAAAATGGATGAAAAGAAATTCGTACAACTTAAGGAAGAAGAGTTAGAGGTACGAGAGTATATCAAGAACTCGTTAGGAAAGGGGCGCATTAGTGAAGTTTCTATTGAGTATACACCCGTTGGTGAAAAGATTATAGTTGCCACTAACAAACCTGGATTGGTCATTGGTACGCGTGGAGACAAAATAAATGAACTGACAAGCGTCTTGAAAAAACGATTTAAACTTGATAACCCTCATATCGAGATACGAGAAATAACTGAACCCCTGTTTGATGCGCAATTAGTTGCTGATGAAATTGCACTCGGTCTTGAACGCAAAGGTTCATTGAAGTTCAAGCTTATTGCTTATCGTATGCTTGAGAGCATTATGTCTGCGGGCGCTCTCGGTGCAGAAATTGTTCTCTCGGGGAAGCTTCCAAGTGACCGAGCTAAAAGCTGGCGGTTCGCTCAAGGATATCTTAAGAAGACAGGAGACCCTGCAAAGGTAGTACGACGCGCTATGGCTCAGGCAAAGACGATGGCAGGAGTTATTGGTATCAAGGTAAGCATCCTTCCTCCAACTGCACACATCCATGATAAGATTGTAGTTGACTCTGCACTTATTCAGACGCTTACGGCTCAGATGGAAGCGCGCGAACAGGAAGTTCTGATAGAAGACAGCCCTAAAAAGAAAAAACGCATTACGAAAAAACGAGGTGAAAAAGCATGAAAGGATTAACTGTTCAAGAGATATCTAAAATGGACAAGAGTCAGAGAACTGCGAAGCTTAACGAGCTTCGGGTTGAACTTATTCGCTCGCGCGTCGCCGGAAAAAGTTCAAAAGTGCGAACCAAAGAGATTAAAAAGGCTATCGCACGCCTACTTACCGTCATCAATGAGAGCCGAAAAAGCCCGTCGGTGACTGCACACTAGACATGGAGATAGACCCAAGAACAGGACTGCCTGTGGAAGCTATCACATGGGAAGATCTCGCTAAAAGCGAGCAGAAAATAACCGTCTCAACGGTGTCCCGCAGATATGGAAAAATTATTACGCTTGTCTCTGGGTTCGATAAAACGATCGACCTCAAGCAAACAGCCAGATCCCTGAAGGAGTCATTGGCATGCGGCGGTACGGTAAAGGATGGCGTTATCGAACTTCAAGGGAACCATCAAAAACAAGTCAGACAAACACTGGTTAAGTTAGGTTTTTCACCTGATTCGATTAGCGACTGACCTTTTGAAACGAGAAATCATGAAACAAAAACAATCACCTATCCAAGAGAAAAAAACGACTTCTGTAGTGGCTACTCGAGGACGTGTGTTTCAGGGACATGTGGTCAAAGTTTTCCCCACAAGAATAGTTGTAGAATTTGAACGCACCGTCTATGTTCCGAAATATGAACGATACACTAAGACCAAAACGCGTCTTCATGCACGATTGCCTGCCGAGGTACAAGTTGCGGTGGGGGACCAAGTTCAAGTTCGTGAGTGTAGGCCTTTGAGTAAGATTATCCATTTCGTTATGACTGATGTTGTTAGGAAGGCGAGCCAATGAAAGCAATGGCTGCACGAGTAACCAGGGGGCTGAATATTGGAAGTAACGTACATGCAAGCGATAACAGTGGCGCGCGCATTGTTCGCATTGTTGGTGTCAAGAGAGGGAAAGTTACCAAGGGTAGACAGCAATACGCGAAGGTGGGCGACCACGTTAAAGTTTCCGTGCGCGCAGGAAAACCGGATATGATTGGACAAGTATTTGATGCGGTTGTTATTCGACAGAAGAGGACCTACCGCCGTTTGACGGGAGAGCATGTTATGTTTGAAGATAACGCGGTTGCATTGCTTAAAGATGATAAAGGGAACCCCAAGGGAACTCAGATAAAAGGAGTCATGGCGCGTGAGGCTGCAGATAGATGGCCGATTGTTATGAAAATTGCGCAGTTTGTACTATGAAACAGGAATTTTCGGTTCATTGGAAAGGTAGCTCGCAGGTACGCAAACAAAGAAAGTATGTACATAATGCGCCCTTGCATGCGAGAAACAGATTCCTTAACGCTCGCCTCTCAAAAGAATTGCATACAAAATATGGTAAGCGAAGCATGACTGTGCGTAAAGGCGATGAAGTTCTGATTATGAGGGGTTCTTTTGCTCAGAAGAAAGGGAAAATCGCCTCGGTTGATTTGAGTCGTTCACGTGTTGTGCTTGAAGGAATAACCCGATCGAAAAAAGATGGAAGTAAAGCCTCTGTTTTTTTCCGAACCCCTGCGCTTCGCATCATTTCATTAGGCACGGAAGATAAAAAGCGCATAAGACAGAATAAACCATTACATTCTAAGGAGGTCAACCATGCACCTAACAAGGGCTGATGTGAATAGAGAGACACCCATTCCTCGAAAGGGCACACAATACATAGCGCGTCCGCTTTCACATATGAATCACGCAATTACTGCCTTGAGTGCTGTGCGGGATGTTCTTCACCTTGCTCAGACCGCTCGCGAAGTTAAGGAGATGATTAAGGAGAAGAAGCTCAAGATAAACGGTCGTGTTGTACGAGATATGCGAGAACCACTCTTACTTCTTTCGTTATTTGAAGCAGATAAACGCTATAAGGTTATTCTGTTGTCGACGGGGCGATTTGCCCTTGAGCCCACCAAGGAGACCACGCGTGTTGTGAAAGTTATAAACAAGAAAGTACTATCAACTAAAGAGACCCAAATAAACCTCCACGATGGTACCAACATCCTCAGTTCAGAGTCAATCAAAGTGGGCGACTCGCTTGAAATCGATTTGATGTGTAAGTTTGTTCGCGTGCTTCCGCTTAAAGAGGGTGCACGAGTTATGGTGAACTCTGGGAGAAACGTGGGGGCGATAGGGACAATCAGCCGTGTAACCAAAGAAGGGTTCCTTATTAAGCTTAAAGACAAAGCGGTTGCGCTTAAACAAGCGCAGGTGGTTGTGATATGAACGTGATGAAAAAGCCGTTTATATCTAAAGTCGTCCTTAGCGCTGGTGCGACGGGGCCTGATTTGACCAAGGCACACAAACTTCTTGAAATGCTGACTAGCCATAAAGCACAAATTATTAAGGCGGGACCTAAACGGCGTATCCCCGAGTTGGGCGTTAAACCCGGGTTGGAATTGGGCGTGCGTGTGACGCTGCGAGGTGAAGAAGCACTACGACTTCTTAGGCGATTGTTGGGCGCGGTTGAAAACGCGGTATCAACAAAGGCAGTTGCAGAAAATCATTTTTCGTTTGGTATTGAAGAATATATCGACATACCTGACATGGAATACATTCGAGAGATAGGGATTAGAGGGTTTAATGCGACTGTTGTTTTTGAGCGTCCAGGACTGAGAGTAAAACATAAAAAGGCCAAGAAAGGTCATGTACCCAGACGACAATCTGTTAGTGCAGAAGAGATAATACAACTAATGGGGGAAACGTTTAAGACGAGATTTATATAACATGACTGCAAGTGACTGGAATAAAATTGCGAGAATGCTTCGATCGAAGCCCGTGGTTTTTAAGAAGTTTCTAAAACACAATAAGCCTCAAGAGAGAAAGTTTGGCCTCTCCGTTAAAAAGTGTCGACGGTGCGGGAGATTCGGAGCACATCTTAGCCAATATAATTTGCAACTTTGTAGACAATGTTTTAGGGAAATTGCCGAGGAGGTCGGCTTTAAAAAATATAGTTAACCATGAGCCAAGATATTATAGCCGACACACTCAATCAAATCATGAACGCCAAGCGGGCGAGTCACTTAACAGTTAGTGTTAAGCATAATTCGAAATTTTTGATGAATGTTCTTTCGATAGGAAAATTACACGGATATATTCGAGATTTTAGAGTCAACGGAAAGATGTTGGATATCGAGCTTGGTGATAAATTAAATGCGTGTCTTGCCATTAAACCGCGATATCTTGTTAAACATGACGAAATAATGAAGTACGTTCGTCGATATCTCCCCTCAAGACATATGGGGCTCGTTGTTATTTCGACGAGCCAGGGGCTTATGACCCATCATACGGCTCTAGAGAAAGGCGTTGGAGGAAGCATTGTAGCTTATTTCTATTAACATGAGACAAAAAGCTAGCGAAGTAGTTACAATTCCTCAAGGAGTTACGTGTGCGCTCCATGGGCGTTCACTTGCTTGTTCGAAAGGCAGCGTGTCTGTTTCTCGCGCGTTCTCGATTCCAGGAAGTTCCGTAGAAGTTCGAGAAGGTTCTATTGTTCTCACTGCATTGCGCGCGAACAGACGCACGCGAGCCTACCTCAAAACGGCGCGTGCCCATATCATGAATCTATTTGAGGGATTGTCCACGCCCTACGTGTATGAGCTTGAAATTTGTAACGTGCACTTTCCTATGACTGTTAAAGTAGAAGGCAACAAATTTGTGGTAACTAATTTTTTGGGAGAAAAAGAAAAGCGCATGGCGACGATTGTTCCTTCGACGGTGGTCGAAGTCAAAGGATCGAAAGTTTTCGTTTCGAGCCCCAACTTGGAAGCTGCAGGACAGACTGCGGCCAATATCGAGAAGGCAACACGTATTCTTAAAAGAGATCGTCGTGTCTTCCAAGACGGAATATTCCTTACGAGTAAATGCGGGAGGCCCATCTAATGAAAAAACCTCGCTTTTTGAGAAGTGACACCGTGCGACACATTCGACTTGGTAAAACTAAGCGCAGATTACAGAAGTGGCGCAAACCTCGTGGAAGGCATAATAAAATGCGACGTAAACGGTTTGGATACCCTGTCCAGCCTGGTATAGGTTATAAGCAATCTTCTGCCGTTTCGGGCCTTATTAAAGGAAAAAGGCCCGTTCACATCGTAACCTCGGGTGACTTGCGAAGCTTACAGAAAGGACAACTCATTATCATGAGTAGACGTTTAGGAGCCCGAAAGAAACTTGCTCTTCTGAAGCAGGCACATGAAATGCACCTTATCGTTTTAAATGCACGGGAGGTAGCGCATGAAACTCGATAAAAAGCGACTCGCAGCACGCGCGTTGAATGTGGGTGTTGAGCGGATACGTTTCAATAATGAACGTCTTGCCGAAATTAAGGAAGCGATTACTAAGCAGGATATCCGAGACCTAGCAAAAGATGGCGCACTGTTTGTTAAGGAAGTAAGCGGGCGCAAGACACATGAACGTTCGAAACAGCGACGCCGAACGGGAAGTTTTAGAAAGAAGGTTTATACAGGTAAAAAGGATTACGTCACGTTTATTCGCGGGGCACGGCGAGCCATTGCTCATGCGAAAGAACAGGGGACGCTGTCTGGCGAACATGCACAGTTATTGCGAAAAGAGATTAGATCTGGACGCGTCAATGCCAAGGCCATGTTACGGGAACGTATGAAAGAGGTGCAACGACCATGAAAGAGATAGGAAGAACGATAAAGCGTCGGAGACACGAGTATAAGACCGACTATAAGGCAAGGGTTCAATTACTTTCTTCTGAGAAACCTCGTATTGTTGTTCGTCGTACGAACCGATACGTAGTTGCACAGCTGGTTAGCTCCGAGAAAGCGCAGGATCGTATTATTGTTGGTGTTTCTTCAGAAGAACTTGTAGCACTTGGATGGCCGACCTCGCTGGAAGGAAGTTTAAAGAGTATTCCTGCAGCGTATCTTACTGGTTTGCTCTTTGCTCAAAAAGCGAAGGCTCATGCTTCGGAAGCAATTTTGGACATAGGAATGCAACGCAGCGCATCTCGTGGACGCCTCTATGCATTTCTTGCAGGAGTTATAGCGGGCGGAATGCATGTCCCGCACAATAAATCGGCACTGCCTGACGAAGCAAGGCTTATTGCCAACGTGAAGACACGCGAAGCATTTATAAAACTCAAGGGGAAACTAGCTACTCATGGCTGAGAAAGAAACTCGAAATAATCCTAAGGTCCTTGTGGAAGCAGTGCCTGAAGAACTTGCGAAAGTGGCAGACGTAGTCCCTATCCTAAAAGGTCGTGGGGCACGCGATGCAGATAATCGCGATGCTCGGCTTGCAGCGTGGGTGCCCAAAACTGCCGTCGGTAGAGCCGTCAAACAGGGTACACTTAAAGACGTTGACGAAATTCTCTCAGGAGGAAGACGTATATTAGAACCTGAAATTGTGGAGAGTTTACTTCCGCTTGAGCATGAGCTTATCGAGATTGGTCAAGCCAAGGGAAAGTTTGGAGGTGGTAAACGACGTGCGTGGAGAACAACACAGAGAAAGACCATGGAAGGAAATGTAGTTTCATTTTCTGCGATGGCCGTTGTGGGCGATAAGAACGGACATGTGGGCGTTGGTATGGGGAAAGGAAAAGAAACACTTCCTGCACGTGAGAAGGCACAGCGTTATGCAAAACTTTCCATTCAAAAGATTGAAAGAGGTTGTGGGCACTTTGACTGTTCGTGTAGCGAACCTCACAGCGTACCTTTCATTGTCGAAGGGAAATGTGGAAGCGTGCGTATAAAACTGATGCCTGCACCGCAAGGGACGGGATTAGTGGTCGGCGATGAGATTAAAAAAATTCTTAGGCTTGCCGGAATTAGAGATGCCTATGGTGTGACGAGAGGGCAAACGCGAACGACGTTTAACGCGGTGAAAGCCTGTTTTGAAGCGCTCCTTAAAACGCGGAGGAGCAAATGATAGCGGTTATTCGAATTGTGGGAGACACGCAACTGCCCTCGAGCGTTGCTGAAACCCTTTTTAGAATGAGGCTCCGTCGTAAATACACTGCGACTATCCTTCTCGACACCCCTGAAAATAGAAAGCTTCTCCTCACCGTCCGTAATTTTGTCGCATATGGAACTCCTTCCGAAGCGATGGTTGAAAGATTGCTTGAAGCACGAGGCGCCTTGCGCACAAAGAAACCCTTTGATGCAAAAAAGATTGCATCATTGCTTAATTCGAAAAGCATTTCCGAATCGGGACTTAAGCCGTTCTTCAGACTTCATCCTCCGAGAAGGGGAATTGATTCTGGTAAACACGTTGGAGTCAGGAAGGGCGTTTTAGGAGATCATAAAGGGGCTATTGACAGCCTCGTGGAACGCATGCTATGAGCTACCGAAAACGACGTAAGTCTTCGCGATATCCTGGAAGTAAAACGCATGGGCGTGGGCGTAAAAATCGAACGAGAGGTCTGGGAAACCGAGGGGGACGTGGGATGTCGGGCACAGGTAAGCGTGGCGACCAGAAAAAAACACTTATTATAAAATTATATGGTGGAGATTATTTCGGTAAGGAGCCACGCGGTGCGGGGACTCGTGAAAAGAAAAAGACAAAGTCCCTTAGCCTTGCGACTCTGAAGACGCAGTTGCGCATGCTTGTTGAAAAAGGAAAGGCTCGAGAAGTCAAGGGAACATATGAAGTTAATCTTGAAGACTATAAAATTGTGGGGAATGGCACGCTTGACCTGAAAATGCACATTAAAGCTAAGTCTGCATCTGCGGGCGCGAGACAGGCAGTAGAACGAGCGGGCGGATCACTCGTGGTAACGTCGGAAAAGGAAAAGGCTAACTGAACGAAGTTTTAAAAAGCTCTTTGTTTTCTCACTCGTATGGCTTTACGCACTATTCTTTCTTACCTTCCCGAGGTTCGCAAGCCCGCGGAAAAAAAAGTAAGTTTTAATGTAAAACTTAAATGGACTCTCATCGTTTTAGGTGCGTTCTTTATTCTTTACAATATTCCATTGCACGGCTTAAGCAGTAACTCCCTTGAGCGATTTAAGTATTTGGCAACTATCCTCGGTACAGATTTCGGAAGCATCATCAGCCTCGGTATTGGGCCGATAGTGATGGCCTCTATCATTTTGCAGTTGTTAGTTGGTTCAGGTATTTTGAGAATAGACGTTAAATCTGAGGAAGGAAAAAAATATTATCAAGGATTGCAAAAGTTAGGAGTCCTGTTCTTCATATTCTTTGAGGCGTTTGTATATGTGCTTATGCAGGGATTACAAGCAGCGCCCGGTTTTACGGGGATTGTGATTACGCAGCTTATTTTGGGCGGTATTGCCATCATGCTTATGGACGAGGTAGCTAGCAAGTGGGGCTTTGGTTCAGGCGTTTCATTGTTCATCGTGGCAGGTGTTGCACTTCAATTATTCACGGGCTTGTTTCAATTTGTAGGAACCTCTGGAGAAAACTGTCTTCTTGATTTTACTTCGACACCCTGCGGAGGGAAAGTCCTGATTATTTTCCAATCGTTTCTTAATGGAGCACCTCGTGAGGCTTTGTTAGCCTTTACCATCATTGCCATGACTACCCTTGTTTTCTTGGGGGTGGTGTGGGCTCAAAGTTTGAAAGTTGAGATTCCCCTCACGTTTGATAGGCTTCGAGGATATCCGGTCAAATGGCCTCTATCATTTTTTTACGCGTCTAACATGCCCGTTATTCTTGTCGCTGCGCTCGTTGCGAACTTTCAACTATTCGCGGGGCTCTTTGAGAACTGGCTTGGGCACCCTACCTTTTTAGGCTCATTTTCCAGTGGAGTTGCAGTTAGCGGTCTCGCTTATTGGATTGGATATTCTGATGTCGTTACGGCAACGATACGAAACAGTCTACAGTTTACTCAAGTACTGCAAGGAATTACCCACGTTCTCTTTTACGTGGCTCTTTCGGCAATATTTTCTATATTTTGGGTAAAGACCGCGGGCATGGATGCTTCTAGTCAGGCCCGCAACATTATGAGCTCGGGTCTTCAGATTCCTGGGTTTAGAAAGGATGAGCGTGTTTTAGAGAGCGTGCTTGTGCGGTACGTGATGCCTTTAACCGTTATGGGTGGTGCGGCCATCGGGCTTTTAGCCGGCATGGCTAACCTCTTGGGAGTTATAACCTCTGGAACATCTATTTTGCTTGCGATTACTATCACCTATCAGCTCTATCAGAATATTGCGCAGCAGCATGCAGTAGATATGCATCCGGCCTTGCGCAATTTCATGAAGTAACTATGAATCGCGGACTTCGTACTCTGTTTATTATTTCTTTCCTAGGCGTTGCCGTAGCCTTTTTCTGGAATGCGCTCCCTTTTATTAAAGAAAGCGTACATTTCGTACTCAACCCTACCGCGGGTCGCTTATTAGATTGGGATGTTAGTTGGGGATTGTTGTTTATTTCCATAGGAATTTCGCTGATTACCTCTCTTTTACAAAAATATACTACCGACCAAGAAACCTTGCGGTCAATTAAAGCTGAACAAAAACTGCTTGGTGACCAGATGAAGCAATTTAAAGAGCACCCTGAAAAAATGCTTGAACTTCAGAAGAAGCAAATGGCTCTCATTCCCAAGACGATGGACATCACAATGCGGCCCGCGCTCTATACTGCGATACCCTTTATTCTCCTTATTAGGTGGTTTGGAGACTATTTTGCGGAAATGGATGTTAAAATATTTGGGTTTATGGGTTGGATATGGGCGTATATTATTTTTGCCATAATTGCTTCGATGATTTTTAGAAAGGTATTTAAGCTTCCGTAAAGCGCCCCGACTATGAATCAAACACTCATTGAAAGCGTACAGCAGTTGCATGGCGAGTCAGAACTTGTTGAAGAGCGCATCTCATTTATTGACAAGCAAGTTGTGGAACTTACTGATTTTTTGGGGCATCTTTCATTCCTTGCGCGGACTACAGAAAAAAATTTCTTTTCTTCGATGGGTAAAGGTATCTTTCTTGAGGCGACCTTGAAGAGCAAACAAATTTTTGTTGATGCGGGTGCGGGAGTCGTGGTTAAAAAATCAATTTCTGACGTGCAAACAATTATTCAAAGTCAACTTCAGAACCTTGCCCGCATGCGAAATGAGTCTCAGACACAGCTGCAGGCGCTTCAAAATGAATTTGAAACTATTCTTTCTCGTATAGAGAACGAACGAACGCGGGCTAGAAAAACTATTTAAGCGTCCTGTACGACCGAGGAGAGATGTTAGAGGTATTGATAAGTCCGCGCAAAGCCGAACGCGAACCGTGGGAACTTTTTTTTGTGGGCGCTTTTTATGCGAGCGTTGCGATTCTGCTTGTAAATTGGATATTCTCTCGTGATGCGGTCCTCGTAAAATATTCAGGCATCCTCACAGTCACATTTACCGTTATGTTTTCCCTGCCCTTCATGTACTATATGCTGCGGTATGAAGAAAAAAAAGTTGGGCAACAGAAAGGAATGTTTCGATTATTACAAGAACACGAACATGCGCTCTGGGCGTTCTTATGGCTCTTCACGGGATTCGTCGTAGCGTTTTCATTTTGGTATATCCTCTTTCCAACCACGCAAACCTATCGCGCACAAATTGAAACATTTTGTGCGATAAATCGCCCTGAACAGTACGATGGATGCCTTGCGCAGTTCGGTGGCTCAAAGGGTGTACAACAAACGGCGTTTGCGGGCAATAAAGAACGATTATTCCTTATTTTTGCGAACAATATTTACGTTCTTATTTTTACACTTGTATTTTCACTTGTTTTTGGAGCAGGAGTCATCTTTATTTTGGCGTGGAATGCGAGCGTTATTGCTGCTGCAATAGCCATATTCACCAATTCTAATCTCTCTGAACTCCCCTTTGGACTTATACGATATCTAATACATGGTATACCCGAAATCGCTGCTTATTTCATTGCTGCATTGGCGGGGGGAATTATTTCAGTGGCAGTCATACGCCATCAAGTTGGCTCGGAAGACTTCTGGGAGATACTTCAGGATTCGCTTAACCTTGTGATTGTTGCAGTTATTGTTCTCTTTCTTGCGGCCCTCATGGAAGTATTTCTTACCCCTCTGCTTTTTTAGTTTAAAGCGACACTTCTTTCAATTAACCCTCGGAGTAACGTTTAAATAACTTTGAAAGATCTAGCCTCATGAAGACCCTATGTACTCTGTGCGGCTACCGGTTTGAGACTCCCACCATTAAAGACGTCTGTCCCTATTGTGGCGAACGTAGAACGTTGTCTGAAATTGAGAATGCCGAAAACTTGGTTAACGAGTTGTAAGATGATTCTGCAAAAAAAAGGAGACTCTCGATTATAATGGCTGACGCGCTACTCCTTAGTGTCCCCTTCTTGAGTTTTCTCCTTGCATTGCTGATTGTGCCTTATTGGATTCGTAAGGCGCACCAAATTAAATTGGTTTGGCCCGATGTGAACAAATATAGCAAACCCTTGGTTGCGGGCTCCGGTGGTGCGGCAGTTGTGGGTGTTTTTGTAGTGTCCATGTTAATTTTCATTGCATACCGCGTATTTTACTTACACTCTTCATCCTACCTTGTTGAAATGTTCGGGCTCTTGGTGACGCTTGTTCTGCTCTGCGGTATAGGATTTATGGATGATTTATTGGGTTGGCAACGAGGAGGACTTTCACGGCGCTCGCGCATCATTCTTGTGATTGTTGCATCGTTGCCTCTTGTCGTTATTAACGCGGGAAGGGCCACCATGGATATCCCTTTTCTTGGACTTGTGGACTTGGGGCTCTTGTACCCGCTCGTTTTGATACCGCTTGGGATTGTTGGGGCCGCAACCACGTTCAATTTTCTTGCAGGTTTCAATGGACTCGAGGCGGGACAGGGAGTACTTATTCTTGGCTCACTTAGCCTTGTCGCGTACCTTACAGGAAACACATGGCTTGCTCTTTTGGGGCTCTGTTTTGTTATGGCCCTGGTTGCATTTTTAGTGTACAACTTCTTCCCTTCGAAAATATTCCCTGGAGACTCGTTAACCTATCCGATTGGAGGTATGATTGCGATGATGGCAATCTTGGGGAATTTTGAAAAAATTGCGATGTTCTTCTTCATGCCTATCATGGTTGAGGTGTTTCTCAAGTCCCGAGGAGCATTCATTAAGCCTTCGTTTGGAAAACCTGCGTTAGATGGAAGCTTAGGGCTCCTACATCCGCGGGTATATGGGCTTACGCATTTGACGCTGTACCTCCAGCAAAAGATAGGCATTAAAGCAACCGAAAAACGTTCTGTTTACATAATCTGGACGTTTCAGCTCGTCGTTATACTTTTAGGATTCTTTATTTTCAGAGAAGGCATATTTTCACATGTTTTCTAAACTTTTTTCCATAGGAAAAGATGAATTATTTCGGGGGAGCGTTGTTCTCTTTGTGATGTTTGGATTTTACAACGTGCTTAACTACATATTCCAAATGTCTATGGCTCGAACGCTTGGCCCTTCTGATTACGGTGTGCTTGCTGCCCTCATGTCTTTCGTGTATTTGTTTAGCATTCCAACTGAAGCCGTACAAACCGTCGTTGCGAGATACACGAGTGCATTCAATGCTCGTCGTGAACAGGGCAAGATAAAAGACCTCCTCATTCGAAGTTTGCGCAGATCAATCGCATTCGCTTTCTTAGGATTCATTCTTTTACTAGCCTGTACTCCCTTCCTTTCCTCATTTTTTTCCATTCCTGCTGGGCTTGTTGGCGTTACAGGAATTATCCTTTTTGTATTGTTTACCATTCCCGTTACTCGAGGAATTATTCAAGGTAAAAAGCGGTTTTTTGCACTTGGGAGCAGTTTGCTTATAGAGTCCTTCTTAAAGATAATCATTGCACTTACTTTAGTTATTGTTGGGCTTGGAGTGTACGGGGCAATGATAGGAGTAATTGTTGGGCTTGCGTTCGCATTCGTTATAAGCTTGTTCGTGTTACGGGATGTTGTTGCACACACTCGTCAAACAGAGACCTCTTCTTACTTTACTAAAAGCAATCTGACCGTGTTGGCTGCGATAACGGCGGTAGTACTTCTTTACAGCACCGATATCCTTTTTGCGCGTAAATTCTTCAATCCGATAGATGCGGGCGAATTTGCTTTCATCTCCCTCATAGGCAAGGTAATATTCTTCTCTAGCGCGGCCGTAGCCAAGGCCATGCTACCCCTCTCGACAGAGGGATTCGAACAGGGACATAAAACGTCTCGTATTCTGAAGAAAGCGATTGCGTTTGTGATGGTTATCGCCTTGACGGCCCTTGTGTTCTATCTCCTCATCCCGCAAGAGATAATTTGGATAATCGGTCTTGGTTCGGATGCTTATTTGGGGGGTGCGGAGTTCCTTTTCACTATGGGCCTTGCCTATTCGTTCTTTTCAATTGCGAACATTATTGTCCTCTACAAGATTTCGATTAATCGTATTGGAAAACACGCTTTCTTCCTCCTGCTCTTCCCCGTCATACAGATTATCCTTTTCTACCTCTTCCATGAAACGCAAAGGGAGTTTAGCTTAGCCTTAGTTTGTTCTGGTGCTCTCTTTTTGGCGTATACGCTCGCAATTGCTCTGAAAGATTTGTTACCGCGACCCGATAAGTAGGTTTCTAGCTTGTTCTAGGTAGTTTTAAAAACGCTTTTCTATACCGAAATACATGCGCGTTTCAATCGTGGTTCCTGCTCAGAATGAAGAAAAAAGGATACCTTTGTTTCTTGAACAGTATGGGTCTTATTTTGAGCAATTAAGGTTAAAAGATGCATTGGACTATGAAATTGTCGTTGTAGTCAATAATACACAAGACCATACTGCCCCCGTTGTTCAAAGATATAGCCGTGCAAACAAGCGCATTCGCCTGATTGAGTTTAAGCAAGGAGGAAAGGGATTTGCAGTGATGGAAGGGTTCAAAGATGCCTTGCAGCGTCCCAATGACCTTATTGGATTTGTTGATGCTGACATGGCTACGCCTCCTGTGGCTTTTGCGATGCTTATAGAACGGATAGGAAGGCACCAGGGCATTATTGCTTCCCGTTGGAGAAGGGACAGCGACGTCACCAGGCAGAGTTTGCTCTTTAGGTTCAAGAGTTTTATTTTCAACCTTGTCGTGCGGAGCCTCTTCGGATTTCCCTATAGAGATACCCAGTGCGGAGCAAAACTATTCCGACGAGAATCGATTATGTACGTCCACGATAAAATGCAGATTACAAAATGGGCCTTTGATATAGACCTTCTTTATAAGCTTAGAAAAAAAGGTTTCTCGGTTGTTGAAACGTCAACAATATGGGAGAGTAAGGACGATTCTAAGATTAAGCTCATCAAGGCGTCTCTTGAGATGTTTCTCGCAGTCATTCGTTTGCGCCTTGCGTACTCCCCGCTTCAGTTTATAGTGCGCGCTTATGATTCGCTCCCGCAAGGGTTAAAAGTACATCATCGTATTTGGAAACAATGAACATCGCATTAGTTGCCTCAAAGGGAGGCCATTTAGGTCAGATGAAACTTATTTTTACCGAGAAGGTTTTGGAAGATAATCGGGCAATTCTCATTACTGAAGACTTTTTTAAAAGAGGTCTTGTTCCACGCGCGTTCTTGGGAATATTTCCTGCGTTTTATTTTGCGCCTGATGTGCTTAAACTTAATCCATTTAGGTACCTCAAGACGCTCATTGCAATGATTCGACTTTTTAAAGGAGAACGCGTTGAAGCGATAGTCACCAACGGTGCGCAGCTTTCAATCCCTGCGGTTATCGCTGGAAGGCTCCTTTCTATACCTGTTGTATTTATGGACACCATTATTCGAGTCAAAACCCCAAACTGGTCTGCGCGCTTTTGTTACCTTTTTGCAGATAGATTCTTGGTACAACACCGAGAAATGATGCACAAATATGGTAAAAAGTCAGAATATTGGGGCGGTGTTTTATGATTTTTGTTGCGGTCGGTACACATGACGGACAGTTCGATAGGCTTATCCGAAGAATTGATGAAATTGCCCCCTATGTTAAAGAAAGTATAGTTGCTCAGATTGGAGCAGGGACTTACAAGCCAAAAAATATTAAATTTTTTGATTTTGCGCCGAATTTGGACGAGTATTATCGCCAAGCGAGACTTGTTATTGTTCAATCGGCTACATCTCTTATAGAGGTTTCTATGAACTATCAAAAGCCAGTCATTACGGTTCCTCGACAAAAAAAGTATGGGGAGCATATTAACGATCACCAAGTAGAATTTGGCGAGTTCTTTGCAAAGAAAACAGGAATTTCTTGCTTTGTCGATGTTAAAAAAATAACCCCTGAACTTTTAAAAACATACAAAACGGTACCAGAAATTGACCTTGCGAACCTTGAAAAGTTACGAGAGAATTATCGTGCGTTTTTTAAATCAATTGCGCCCCTTGGAAAAGATCGCATCGATTATTTTGTTAACCTTGTTGATCCGAAAAAAACAGATAAAGTTTTGAATATCGGCATATCGAACATTCCTGAAATCGAGATGATTCTTGAAGATAAGGTTAGAGAATGCTGGACTGTCGATATAGATGGTCCGAAACTTAAAAAGGCAGCCCATTATCTACACAAAACAAAGCTAGTTGAAGGAGATATCACAAAAGATAATCTTCTAAAAAAGAACTATTATGATAAGATAGTTATGTGTGAGGTACTCGAACATTTAAAGAACGATGATAGGGTTCTGATGGGCATTCGTTCTCTCTTAAAACCCCGGGGTAAACTTATTATCTCTGTGCCCAATAACCACTTCTTGCACTACCTACACCCCGTTACCTATATGCAGCATGAACGCCAGTACACAAACCACTCTGTGCGCGACTTGATGAAAAAAACTGGTTTTAAAATAGAACATTTTAACGTGGTGGAGTGCTGGACGCTTCTAGCTAACCTCTACGTTCACTTGTTCTATAAGTACTTCCTTGGAAAGAGCAAAAACTTTCTTACGTTCGGCCGAAGAGCTAATCGCAGCTATCGACAAATAAACAAGGGCGGATTAGATATAGTAGTACGTGCGGTTAAGATTTGATGCGGGCGTACGAGAAGAAGTTTTTTAGTTTTAAGAGGGTTATTAATCCATACTCGAGCGTAACGAAGAAGACATAAAAGGGGTGTAGGAGCCAAAAGAGTCGCCCAGTTTTAAACGTTCTTTGAAAAGCCAAGACGCTCGGTACCGCGAACGAAAGATTTGACGCGACCATGAGGAAAAATCGAAGCGTGTTTGCGAACCCAGGTTTGACCCATTGAAAATCTTTTTCAGCATATTCCTTATTTATGAAACGATAGAAATAGAGCCCTTTCTTCTTCATGAATGTCCATAGATTGCTTGCGGTCTTATGGTACAACTTCACGTGCTTAGGGACTGCGACAAGCATGCGATGTTCGGCCATTTTTGCAAAAACATCTACATCTCGTGTGTACCCTCCGATTTTTTCAAAAACTTCTTTTACGAACGCACAGCCATTTGCTCCTCCAAAGAGCACTGAATTTGGATTAAGTCTGTGGAGATAATAGGCATTTTCTTCTAATTGGAACTTATGGGGATATAACTGCACCTGTGCAACGAGGGAGTAGGGTATCGCGAAGGGGTCTTCAACCCCTGCTGCATTTATATATTTGAGAAAATTTGAGTCCTCCTTTCTGAACTCTAAAAGGGATTGAGAGGCCATAACCTGCTTATTTCTAAAGGGAAGTACTATCCCCCTCAGCCAGCGAGGGTCTGAAATTAAGTTATCATGATCGAGCAAGATTACAATATCTCCTTTTGCTTTTTGTATTCCCATGTCCTTGCTCATGCCACGACCTTCTGAAAGTTTTTTCGGATTATGGAGAAGAGAGATATTCTTTTCTTTGTGCATGAAGGAATCGATAATTTGCAGAGTCTTGTCGGTTGAACCGCCATCGATTATTATTACCTCAAAATAATCGCGAGGATAGTCTTGGATACAGATGCCGTTTAAACATTCTTCTAGAGTTCGTTCAGCGTTAAGAATACCGAGAATAAAGCTTACCCTTGGAAGGTCTTTCTTTGAATTCATAGATTTATCTCCTTCAAAGGGATTTTTTCCATATATAGTTCATACCAAATTTCAAAATTAAGCAATACCCAAATTTTATGTTCATTTTTAAATGCGGTGGCGTTTTGCAAAAGAGCTTCGATGACTTCCTCTGAAAAAATGTTTCTTTTTTTTAATCTTTCAAGAAAGGGACGAACTCGTTCTAGTATTTCTCTATTTCCAAACCATTCAAATAGGGGAAGTGTGAAACCCTGTTTCTTTTTGTTTAGAATCTCGGGAGGGAGATAATTCGCGACTACTTGTTTGAAAAGTTTTCTTTTTCGCTTCTCTTGCGGGTTTAGGCCAGAAAAATATTCGAGAAGATCTTGATCAAGAAAGGGGGTTCGCACCTCCAAACCGAAGGCCATGCTCATTTTATCGGCCTTCATGAGAAGGTCATTTGGCAGCCATTCCTTGAAATAATAAGCTTGAGCCGCCCCCTCTAATGAAGAAGACTCTGCAAAGATACGGTCAAAAGCATCTTCTTCTGATGCTCTTGGAAATAGTGCTAACCTTTCTTTTGTATCAAACGCGAAATAAAAAAGCTCCTTAAACGATTCTTTTAAAGACGTTTTCTTGAGAATATTAGCAATTGCGAGAAACTTATGTTTTTCTGGATACGTTTTGTATTTTGCGATGGCGAATGCATATGCTGCAAAGGCCGATCTAAAGGGCCTTGGAAGATTTTGAATAAATTTTATCTCAGGAATATAATTGAAACTTTGATATCCCCCAAAGATTTCGTCCCCGCCTTCTCCCGATAATGCGACTTTTACATGTTTTGATACTTCTCGACAAAGAAAATATGTGGGAAGACAGGCGGGATCTGCAAGAGGTTCATCAAGATGCCATATTACTTCGGGAAGATAGTGTAGAAGATCAGAATCTACTCTAATTTCGTGATGTTCTGTCTTGAATTTTTCTGCGATAATTCGAGCATACTTCGATTCGTCTACTTTGCTATTGAAAGCGACCGAAAAGGTCTTTATGTTAGAGGACATCTGGGACATATACGCCACGATTGCGCTTGAATCGAGACCCCCTGAGAGAAAAACTCCTATGGGTACGTCCGACATAAGTCTTTTTTGAATTGCATCCTTGATTAACGAATCTGCTTTTTTTATAAGAGGTTCGCTTCTTACGTTAAACTCCGGGAGAGAGTAATATCTTTTTGATTCTAATTTTTTATCCTTATAGATAATATAACTTCCCGGCGTTACTTTTTTTATTTTATCGAACATCGTTCTATCCTTCGAGGAGAATCGTTGAGAGAGGTAGTCAGATAGTGTCGCGCTATCAAGAGAGAGAGGGAGAGAATCAACGGTAAGCGATTTTATTTCTGATGCAAACAGTAATCCTTTCTTTGTTTCGGTATAATAAAGCGGCTTTTTACCGAGCTTGTCCCTTGCAAGAAGAAGTTTTCTCTTTTTCAGATCATAAAGTGCAAAGGCAAACATACCTTCAAGCATAGAACAAATTTTTTCTCCGTAGGATTCATAGCCATGCACTATAACTTCGGTATCAGAGGCCCCTCTAAATAAATGCCCTTTCTCGACGAGATTTTCTTTTAGTTTTTTATAATTCCAAATCTCCCCGTTGAAGATTACCGCAATGTTTCTATTTTCATTGAACATTGGTTGATGCCCCTTGGGGGATAAATCGATGATGCTCAACCTCCTATGGCCCAAAGATATTCCTAAGGCCACATGAAACCCTACATCGTCAGGACCCCTATGCTTGATTATTTGAGTCATCTTCTTGATTAGTGAAGAATCTGCCCAGGTAAACCCTGCTATGCCGCACATACGCGATGTTGCCTTAGTTCGTATTTAAATATTAGGAAACTAAACGTAGCTTATCTCGTAGACGATTAACATTGCTTGTGTCTTTTGTGCATCGGAAAAGTAGGCTTGCACGGGCTTTAACCTTGGCTGGTTTTCGTTTAACCAGTCCTGTGTCCAATCGGGATGTCTTTCGAACACTGAAACCATTAAATATTTCGGATGACTCTCATTTACAAGTTCGTCAAGCATTTCCTTCTTTGAAGGCATGTATGAATAACTGTCGCTTTCGTTTCTTACAAGTGCAGGATAGGGTAGAATTTTTCTCTCTGCATAAGTCGTTGCTTGTGTATAGGAATTACTAAGTATTGTATCGTCAGGAACTGAGTTTTGCTTAATCCATAGAGAAGCTTCTTTAACGGGGAGGTAAGACGTTTTCTTTACTTCTATCAACGAATGCGCGTGTTGCACTTGTACATACGCAAGAAAGAGGAGTGCAAGAAGTATTACCACGAGAGGGGCTTTTGGGTGTAATTGTTTTGTCTTTTCTGCGATCGTATCGAGCCCCTTCGCTGAGAAGTACATAATGAAGGGGATCATGAGAAAAACCCACCGGTCTTCTATTATTCCCCGTATGTAAAAGACATAAAAACAGACCATCACAAACAATAGAATCAGTGAGAACAAAGAGGGGTCGAGTCTCCGCTCTTTATTCTTGAGATACAGGTCTGCCGAGAGCCCTATATGTAACAGAGAAAGAGCAATGCCGACCAGAAATAGAGCAAAGAAGAAGGGTTTGGGGAGTTGATAGAAAAAGTTCATAACCGTCCATCCCAGTTCCCATCCCTGTCCGATTCCTGTTCCTCCGATATAAGAAGGTGCGAACGCAACGGGATTTCCGAAAAGAACATACTGCCATATACCGAAGGGTATTAGAGCGAGGAGAAATGAAAGAAAGATTAGCCAATAATTTTTGTTTTTAATGAATAAAAATCCGTCCTTGAATAAAATGAATATTAGAAAAGATAGTGGAACGAGCAATGCTGAAATTTTAAAGTAAAATGCTAACGCGATGAAAACCCCCGTAAGAATTGCGAACGATTTTTTCCCTTCCTTAAATGTTTTCCAGAAAAACAAAACTGAAAGAAGTTGGAAACTGAGGGAAAAGAAATCTGGCTGAAATCGAATACTCCAGAAGAGAAAAGACCACACCACCGAGGAGGCGGCTGTTGCAATAAGTGCAATTCTTTTCCCAAACAGTTCTCGTCCAACGAAGTAGACAAGACCTATCGTACAAACCGAAGGAAGAAGGACGAGGAAGAACTTAAGTGAACCCTCGCCAAGGCCGAACCAAAGAAAGGGTATTGCGGCCAACTGAAAAAGAGGGGGGCGTTGAGGATTGATATCGTAAGGCACGCCAAATGCCCAATGTTTTGCAGTAGCCATGTATTCAGCCTCATCCCACCAAAGTGGCTGGCTGTACGCGTTGGCAAAAAAATAAAGTCTGACGAGAAAAGAGAAGACCAAGATCAAAATAAATAGGGCATTATGATTATCTTTGAGCCAAAGCTTAATCGATTCTGCCGATTTAGAGGACATTTTTCATTATACGCTTTTGCCTATTTATACCTTCGGAGGAACTAGGTTTTTAAGCTCTGTTAAAACCTGTTCAACAGAGATACTCTCAACGAGCCCTTTATCAAAAACATCGCTTTTTTCTGGAAAAAATTCATAAAGCCTTGGGGAAACAATTTTTTTCACGAGCCCATAACTCTCGAGTTCATTGGGGCTTGTGCAAAAAAAGAGAGCCAATACCTTCTTTTGTAGTCCGACTGCAGCATGCAGTGCGAAACTGTCCGAACATATGAACGCATCACATTTTTCTAACAAAGCAAGGAACTCTTGTTTAGAGTTGCTGGGATTATTGCGTGCAAACGGAATGCCCTCTGAAGTAAGCTTTTTAGAGAGTAGCCCGTGTTCATTTATTTCGTTCGGTCCTCCGAATAAAATAACTTCGTATCCCTGTGCCGAAGCTTTTTTTATAAATTCTTCAACGTATGATAACGACCAAACCTTTGAGGGCCAGCGTGAAGACGCACCCATATGTATTCCTATTAGAGGCCCCCTTCCAGAAATTCTGCTTTCGACGAATCGTTGTGCATATTCTTTAGCACGATCCCCTATGGGCAAGTGATAAACTTCTTTTGTAACGGGCAGTTCGGCTGCCGCAAACATCATCTCTTGATAGGTCAGGGTGTTCTTTTTCTTTAATTCATCATCGAATATTGTATTCAGATAATATTCTGCGCCTGCGTTGCATGCGGCAGGATACCCGTCAAGAGCGTAAAAACCATATTTCTTCTTTGCAGGCGTATGCGTTGCTATTTCGAGTGCAATTGCATCGGTATCAAAGTTATAGAGGATATCTGCTTCCAACCTCTCACGTAGGGGAATCGTTTTGATATGATGGATGTAATCAATACCCTTAACTAATTCTACTATCTCCTCTTTTGTAATAAGTGTAACTTCTGCTCCTGCATGGGCATCTCGTATAGCTCGCATCAGGGGGAGTGTCCTTAAAACGTCTCCTGCCGCACCCAATTTTATCACTATTATTTGCATGGTTGAGCTACGACCGTCATGTTTTAAAACTATTGGCCTTCTTCCTTGCATGCGGATTTATATCGCGGGAAAGCTCAGTACGAGTTCAGAAAGAGAATCGCTTAATGAAATTGCGACCTTATGTGAAAACCTCGGGTTTGAAACGTTCCTTCCTCATCGTGAGGTTGGTCTCTTTTATGAAATAAAAAATGCAGAGGTTATATTTCACAAAGATATTTTTGGAGGGTTACGCAAGTGTGATGTGGTTGTTGCGTTGCTTGAAGGATTACATGTTGGCGCAGGAACCGCATGGGAGCTAGGATTTGCTTATGCGCAAGGAATCCAGTGTATTGGATTGAAGACCGATGAGTCTCTTGAAGAAGCAGCCGATTACTTGAGCCCCATCCTTCTTTCTTCCGTTGATATTGTGAACACAAAGGAAGCGTTGCGCGACCGATTAAATTCTTTTAAGAATGCTCGGATAGAGGATTAGTTGAATGTGTGAAGGCTTCTCCTCTCCAGCCATCGGTGTATTTCCTTCCTTTTTTCATTTCTGAGAACGCTTTCTTGTAGATATAGAGGCGTGCACCAAAAGAGCATAGTGTCCACCACAGTTCACGAACCGTCTTTGGGTACTTCAATGCAAAAAGAGTGCCAAGTTTCACTTCGTTAAGAAAACTCTTTGTGCGAGGCATATCGGGAGCGATTTCTTTTAGTCTTTCGTGTGCTTTTATGTTTCGTACCTTTTGTGCAACCCAATCTGCCCAATTTTCTGGATTCTTCACATATACGAGCGCCTGCCGCGCGTATGCTATTTTATATCCCTTTTTCCAGATGAGATAGGGGATTACACTGTCTTCTGACGTTTCCGTTGGAAAATCAAGTAAAATTCCCTTTCTTATGGAAAAAAGATATCCCGAACACTCGAAAAAAATCTTTTTCCTTGAGAAACCTTCTCGCACTCGGTCGATACCATCCATAAATAAATGCGCCCAGTATCCATACATGGTTCCTCTTGATTCGAGCGGCACGGGATGTCCGGCAACACAGCCTACGCGCTTGTCTTTGAAGCGGGTAATAATCGCTTCTAAGGTGCCCTTGTCAAGGAATACATCGCCATCGGTCATAATAAAAATATCATCAGGATTGCTTGAGGCTCGTTCTTGAAAGAGCATGTTGAGCGCGAATCCTTTTCCTTCTCCGGGGTCGAGAAAAAAAGACCATCGAGCATCTTTTATCTGAGATTTTAGAAAGACTTCAGTTTCTGGAAACGGGTCGACCACAAGGACCTGTAAGTCTTTTCTTGCGGACTGCTCTAAAATAGATTTAAGGGCCTTGCATGTAGCCTTGGGTTCGTTATAAGAGGTAAGGATAACATCAATCATGCGACTTCAAGCGGGTAATGTGCAGGACGAATAAGAACCACTTTTTCTCCCGATGCGCGTTGTGCTTCGAGACGACATTTTTTCGCGCCTTGCTTGCTTGTTTCTGACAGCTCGCAGGCCGACACTTTAAGATGTTCGCCACCAACTATAAGCGAATCTCCTACCCGTACCTCGCTAGCTTTTTTCTTCATGAAAAGAGTACGTCTACAGGCTTATAAAGATTGTTTCTTTTGTTTTTTTATGAGGGGCGCACTTGTTCTTTGTTCTGGAGGAATTGATAGCGTCGTTACCGCGTACCGAATTAAGAGGAAAGATAATTATGAGGATGTGACTCTCCTTTTTTTTGATTACGGTCAAAATGGACAGAACCGCGAACTTGATTGTGTAAAATACCATGCAAGACAGCTTGCATGCGCTTTGAAAATCGTAAAGATTGCAATCGAGAGTGATTCGCTTATCCATAGCAATGCAAATAAATTTGATTCTGTTAGAAAGGAGCAGCTAAAAGATACGCGTTCGATTAGCGGACAATGGTATGTTCCTTGTCGCAACCTTCTTTTCTCGGCCTATGCCCTCTCTATTGCGGAAAAGGACTTTTTGGCTACGCAAAAGGTTAAAGATATCTTTGTGGGCTTTGGTGTAGAGGGCCGCGATAGTTACCCCGATGCGGGTAGAATATTTATTAAAGATATTAACTCGATTTCAAAAGATATTTGCGCAAAAGCCTTCGTTATGAGGGCGCCGTTTATTATGTCAAATAAAGAGGACATTATTTCTGTGGGTGCTGGCCTCGGCGTTAATTTTGCGAAAACCTGGAGCTGTTATTCGGGTGGTGAAAAACACTGCGGCACTTGTCTCGCGTGTGCATTACGTAAACATGGATTTTACTGGGCAAATATCTCGGATCCTACTTTGTATGCAGCTTAATTAAAGATAGAAATTTTTCTCCAAGCACTTTCCAACGATAGTTTTCTGCAGTTGTGCGCGCGGATTTTCTTATTTTATCTTTCGCCTTTTGAGAAAGACGAGCAATATACTTAATGCGTTCTGCAAGACGTTTCTTGTTTCCAATGGGAAATAGGAAACCGTTTTTTCCTTCTTTGATGATATCTTTATTTCCTTTATTGTTGCTGGCGATTACTATTTTTCCGCGCGCCATGGCTTCTAAAAGAGATTGGGGCAACCCTTCGCTTAGAGAGGGAAGGATAAAAATTTCGTGTTTGTCAAGTTCGTTGATCTGTTCCTTTTGGTTAAAAGTCTCGTTGATTATAGTTATGTTTGTTCCATCCGCCTTTATTTGATTTTGCAATGCAATAAGATATTCTCTTTCTGCGGGCCCAAAAAAGACAACCGAGGGGAGGGTTTCCTCTTCAGGGTGTAAAAAACCGAGCGCACGGCTGACCGTTTCGAGATTTTTTATGGGGGCGAGTCTGCCCGTGTATATAATTCCTTTTCCTTCCTTTTTCAGAGGAATGAAAAACTCTTCGGGAAGTCCATTAGGCACGTAGGCAATCTTGCTATCTGTCAAACCCAATTTCCTAAGAAAGGGCAGTTCCCAGCGTGTAATCGCGACTATTTTTGTGAATTTAGGGAGCGTTCTCTTTCCTATGCAAGCGTCATATACAAATACGGCTACCCCTGCTACCCATGAACGGGTTGCGGCCCTATCAAAAGGGGCGTGAGTGACCAGAAAAACTGGAATTCCCAGCTGTTTGCCTATCGAAAGCGCTTTTGTCGTATGAGTATGCCGATACGCATGGGCAATGATAACATCGGGTTTATAGGTGAGTGCTGCACGTCTAAAGTTCCAGTAAGTAAAGCTCTCACCACCTAGTTTTATGCCGGGGAAACGCGTTATTGAAACGCCCCCTTGTTTTTCTTTGTGCGGGGCTCGCTCGCTCGAACCTTTAATGAAATCGGACGAAAAAACTTCTACTCGATGACCCTGTTCTGCAAAAAATTGAGACTCTCTGTAAACACGCGCCCAAACGCCGCAACCGCCCGCACTATAGGTCGTTAATTCAAGTATTCTCATGGCATTTGTAACTCTCCTCTCTTTTTAAAGAAGTCTGCGTTATGTTCTGAAGAGTTCTGCGGGCCATTCTTCCGAGAGGTATTCGCTCTTGACCGTCATATCAGTAGGGTAATGAATTTCCCATATACGTATAGGACCACGCACCGTATCATAGTTAACAAAGTCTCCTTTGAAATCGGGGACGCTTAATCTCAACTGAGTTACGAGAGGATCATCTTCTGAATGCACGAGCTTGAAAAGGCCGTTCTCTTCTTGGAATAGGTAGAGGCGTGCAACCTGCGAATGTACTGTGCGATTGCTGAGGTACAGAAGCGAACCTTCATCTTGAATCTGGAGCCCATTCGCGCCGCTAACAATTCGAGGCATGATAAATATGCCTGCATCCAAACCCTCTTTAAAGTCTACTAGTTTTTCATCGAATGCGTACCTTAAAGGAATAAGATACTGATTTCCTTTATAGAAAAAGACTGCGTCGGGCGCACGAGTAAGTTCTCCCGTGATAGAATCTTTTTCTATAAGGATTGCGCCAAGTGCTGCGTTTCCTTTGGGTAGGAAGAGTTGCGTGCCATTGAGCATATAGAGAATGTCATCATCAGTCGGAATTCCGCCTGTGTAAACAAAAACGGTTGAATTCTTTTTTTCGAGAACTTGGTTTACATCCTTATTAAAGGTCGATATAAAACTAGTTCGGTCATAATTTTTGTCCGAACCTATACTTGAGAAAGCGCCGTACTTGCCAATATCGGTCGGATCAATAAGAAAATGAGTCGTGTTATGGGAGTACAAGAAGTCTAGTGCTTGCTCGTTGCTCGGGCCTGTAAGTGCATATCTCCCCATCATGTGGTTCCAGTAGGCCTTTGCATTTCCTCCGTCGAGAACAGTTGCACGTTCGCCCATACTTTGAACCCAATATCCATAGTCCCACCAATGACCAAAAACGGCCTCCTGCGCGGTATTATCTCGTGTCCAAGCCATTGCTTTCTGCCATTGCTGAGTATAAATGCTGGGAACATACCCTTGGGCAGATATCAGCGAAGTGTTGTAAAACGAGTATCCCACGAAACATAAGCTCAAGATTAAAAGCGCAGCGCAAAACACTGAAAGGTATTTTGAAGAGGACTTTGATTTATAGGATGTGTGAGCCCAGCGCGCCACTTCAACCACAAGATACGCCCCTAATATTGACGCAGCAGGTACGAGCATCATGATGAGGCGGACACCGCCTCTTGCCGAGAGTATGCTTATAATAAAGAAGCAGAGCAACAGCATGAAATTGAAATTGATAGCGCGTAATCGATCGAGTTCGTTTGCAGAATGGTACTTGAAATAGTATTTTCCCCCAACACCTAAAAAGACAAGAAGACCGAGGGCATAGAAGGCGAGGCTTGCGAAGTTAGTTCCATTAAAGAGGCTTGTGGGAGAGTATCTGCTGAATGCTAACGAAATAAGCATAAATGTGAAGGCGGCGACCATTATTAGGCGAGATTTTTTGTCAAACGATGCAATCGCGTGATAAAATGCAACAATTGATCCTACAAAAAACATCCAGAAAAGTAGCGGAAAATTGGCAAAGAAAGGTCCGAAACTGGCAGCCCATTCGGTGAAGTAGGGCTGTCTATTTTCTGCGACCGTGACGCTTACTCTGTCGGTGCCTGTGGTTATGAGAAATTTTTTGAGGGCAAGCACGTTGTGCACGATATAGTCTGGTCCAAAAAAGACGAGAGCGAAAAGCAGACCACATCCAATCGTGATAAGAAGAGAAAGCAAGGGTCGAGGAAGATTCAAAATTTTATATCTGGGGATTCTACGAAGGAAATTTGTTTCATGAACTAATGAGTCTACAATTAAAACGATTAACATGAGCACGACGGGGATTGTTGTCGTTGAAAAGAGCAGCTCAGATAATGAATATCGTTTAGTCCCCAGAAAAAGAATAACCATTGTGGTAACGAGCCACGTTGCGTAGAAATATTTCCTTTCGCGATCCATTTGTCCCAACGCGAATGAGAAAAATATGAGGGGGCCGACAGTTATGAGTATGTACAAATATCCCCCCCACACGAGACCCATGACGGCTGTCGAGGCGCCCGCAAGAAAACCTAAGAGATACTTGTGCATCCCTTTCTTTGCGCCCCATCCTGCCATGAAAAAGTAGAACGCGAGAAAGAGGAAGAGAATTCCGCTTGCTTCTTTTTCAGGAATACCTGCAATAGTTCGGGGCAACAACGCGGGGGTGACTGTTAGCAAGAACGCGGCTACGATTGCGGAGGTTGTTGCCCATGACTTGCCCATATGTTTTGAGAAGATTAGCCTCGTCATGAAAAAGAAAGCAATTACTGAAAGCGCGAACATAAAAACAGGATAAAGTACTGCGGAGTGGGTTATTGACGTTGAACCGAATATGCTTGCAATTTTATCAAACCAGACCATCAAATAAACATGAAGGTTTAGTTCGTACGAAGTGTCAAATCCAAGAGGGACGTATCGCATAGTATCCAAGACCATGAGACTGCCATTTTCGACTATGTGTTTTGCCCAGCGAAGGAACAAGAAAGGGTCCAAATCGGGGCCAAGTGTCCAATCTCCCGTTGTTATATCTTTAAGCCCAGGAAGATTTGCCGTGCGAATTTTGATCGCTATGAAAACCACTAAAGCGAGAAATACATACCCCATTGCAGAAACGTTCCGTTTTGCAAATGAAATGAGCTTCTCTTTTCGTTCTCCGATGAGTCGTTCTTCTGACGATACAGAAAGGTTTTCCATCTTGTGCTAAGGAAACCTGTGCTTATATAAATCTTGTTTAAGATGTAAACTGATTGACTCGCAAGTATTAAAAAGGGATTAACTGCCCTTAGAATTCATGGTAGGATGGGAATCCCTTTTTTCAGGGTACCTTATATTCAACTCGATTCAGTTCGTAGTCTTCTTTATTCTAGTGCTTGCCCTCTATTTCTCAATCCCTCACAAATATCGTTGGTTCCTTCTTCTTATTGCGAGTGCCTATTTCTACATGTCCTTTGTCCCGATTTACATCCTCATACTCGGTTTTACTATTTGTGTCGATTATATAGCAGGAATTCTTATTGAAAAGAGCTCCGGCCGAAGAAGGAAGATGTTTCTCGTTGCAAGTATTCTTTCGAATGTGGGAGTACTTGCTGTATTCAAATATTACAATTTTCTCAATGAAAATCTTTCTTTTTTGATGCAGCCGCTCGGTATTGAAACGAACATCCCCTACCTTTCCATTTTATTGCCCATTGGACTTTCATTTCACACGTTTCAGGCAATGAGTTATACCATAGAGGTATATCGAAAAAACCAAGCTGCAGAACGACACTTTGGGATTTTTTCACTTTACGTTCTTTTCTTCCCTCAGCTCGTTGCGGGGCCCATTGAAAGACCACAGAATCTCCTACATCAGTTTAGAGAAAAACATTCGTTTGACGCTGAACGTACCTGGAGCGGACTTAGGCTTATGCTCTGGGGATTTTTTAAAAAGGTCGTAATTGCAGACCGTGTTGCTGTTTTGGTGGACACAGTTTACGCGTCCCCTTCGGCCTACCAGGGGGCGCCTCTTATTTTGGCAACGCTCTTTTTTGCCGTTCAAATTTATTGCGACTTTTCGGGATATACTGATATTGCCATAGGCTCGGCTCGAATTATGGGCTTCAAACTCATGGAAAACTTTAGACGTCCCTACTACGCGAGATCAATTGCTGAATTTTGGAAGCGATGGCACATCTCGCTTTCATCGTGGTTCAGAGATTATGTGTATATTCCTCTTGGAGGTAATCGAGTTGCGGTGCCTCGATGGTATCTTAACCTGTTTGTCGTATTCCTTGTGAGCGGACTATGGCATGGGGCCTCGTGGACGTTTGTTATATGGGGAGGTTTGCATGGTGCTTATCTTGTTATAGGACTTATGACGGCAAGATTCCGCACTACCCTTAAGGAGAGAATTGGGTTGAATCGCATCGCTTGGCTCAATGCAACGGTACAAATAACTATTACGACTGTGCTTGCCAGCTTTGCGTGGATTTTCTTCCGAGCGACCAATGTTTCCGATGCGTTCTATGTCGTACGTCATCTTTTCAGCGGGCTCGCCGTAGGGTTTACAGGAGCAAATCTTGGAATGAGCATTTGGGAGATTATAATCGCGCTCGGGGCAATAGCTCTTATGGAAATTGTACAACTTGTGCAAGAACGAGAGGGCAAGAAAGAATTCATTTTGAAACTTCCGAGGTGGATTCGTGCCACACTCTATATTGGGCTCATACTCATCATCCTCTTGTTCGGAGTATTTGAAAGGAGACAATTTATTTACTTCCAGTTTTAACATGAAAAAGAAGAATCTTTCGGCACAAAACGTGATTGCGTTTATAGCAGTTTTATTGCTTGTAATTTTTCTTGTCAATTTTATTTATACCACTTTTATTCTTCCTCAGAAAACGTTTTATCGAAAGGAGAGTTTATATCAAAATTATACCGCTCTCTCGGGAGGCCGTATCGAATATCTTGTACTGGGAGATTCTCACGCATTCCATGCGGTTAATCCTGCATATGTCCCTGGCGCATATAATTATGCCAGCGGAGCAGAAAACTATATTAAATCATTTTACAAACTCCGTAAGGTCCTTGAGAAGGATAACGAAAGCGTCGGGGCGGTTATTCTTGAGCTTGATCCCCACACTTTTTCGACAAGACTTACTGACGAGACCAACTTGTTTAACGAACTTGAGCTCTATTCGCAGTTCGTTTCTCTTTATGAAGTTCAACATGTAAGGAATGATTTCTTGATTAGACTATGGCTCGAAGCCAATATGCCGTTTATTGGGAACGGAAAAGAATTTGGAGTTCTCTTGAAAAAGACCGAGTTTAACGAAATCTCTGCGGGAGGGTGGCTCAAAAATAAAGAAAACTTTTCTCTTGTTGACAAAAACGCGTCTGCACTCTTTAACTATAAAAGCCTCTATGAAAACCAAGAAAGAATAAGCAATGTTTCGTTTGAGTATTTTATTAAGACCATTAAACTTGCACAACAACATAACGTGCCCGTCATATTCGTCAGTTACCCCCATACGCTCGAATATGACCAGATTATTACGGAGAAAAACGTAACAAAAGAGGACTATTATGCGCGAATATTTACCGAAGTAGATAAAACGCTTGGCAACTATACGTTCCTTAACTATTACTCTCTCTTCCCTGAAAAAGATTATCTTTTTGGCGACCCTGAACATGTCAACTATATCGGCTCTGAACTCTTTTCAAGACAATTATATTCTGATTTAGAAAATCTTGAAGTCGCTCCACCTCGAGAAAAAACAGTAATTGAAACAAAACGCAATTCGGAGTCGATTTATGGGATCTATCTTCTTTTGACGTTGGCTATTCTTGAACTGGGCGTTCTGCTGTTTCTTCTTTCAAGAATGCGCGTTAAAGTTTCTCAAACCGACGCAGCCCTTCCGTGAGTTGCTCTTGCAGGGGCGTCTTTTCAAGTTTTCCTTCAAGGAGCGCATTCACAAACCCCTGTTCATAGAAATAGAGCATTCCGCTTCCGGGGAAGCGTACTTTTTCAACTGAAAAGTTTTTCTCGGCATTCTTTTTGTCTGAGCGGGGCAGAACTCCTTTGTAAAAGTCCCTGAATACGATTTGGTCTGGAAATGAAACAAGGTCTATATAGAAGTGGCTGTACAAGACGTAATAATACGCTGCGAGCAAGTCGAGATAGTCTTGGTCTTCCAATCGTGCGTTGAGAATAGCAAACCTATTACGTTCCGAGGCTTTTTTGATAAAGGAAAAATGCTTAAGTTGCTCGTACATTTTGGGGAAATTTCTCTTTAGAAAGTTCTTCATCGCTCGGTCTTTGCGATATCTTGACATAGACGATGTAAAGAAAGGATATTTTGCTAAGAACGGCTCGATAAACCGCATGACATGATGTACATCCGTACCGAGATCGTATTTTTCAAAATAGTCCTTGTTATAATTATATAATTTCTCCAAGTCTTCCTTAAGTCCGAAAAAGCACTCATCGGCCATAAAAAAGGGTTTTGTGAGCTCGAACCAAGGAACCCATACTTTACACTTGAACACATTTCCTTTGGGAAGATTTTTTGTGATTTTGAGAAGCGTCTCCTTTTCAGTTGCGAGTTTTTTAATGAATTGCGGTTCGATATAGGTATCTGAGCGTGTCTTGAGGACAAACGTTCCTTTAGCGATGTGGGTAAGGCCGACTTCAAGTCCCTTCATCTGCCTCCAGATGAAGTCTTTTCCTTGATAGTACGGGCTGTTCTCATTTAGTGCGGGATCCTCTGCTTCGATGATTACGACACCTGCTTGCTTAAATGCTTCGTGCATATCGGGGTGCTTTGCGGGCTCGCCGATTCGCGTTGCGAGCATGATGGTGTCTACGAATCCCTCTTTCTTGAGTTGTGCCAAATCTTCTAGAGATTTCTTAAAGACCTCGTATTCTCGGATAAGGCCTGTAAAAAGAACAGTAATCTGCGTCTGCATGGAATTGTGTGTTGGATTCGGTTTAAAGCTTTTTCGACATAATCTGACGGCATAAACTTTAAATATCGAACTTGGCGCGCTTTTTTATGAACATTGATACAGGCAAGATAGAAGCGATATATAACTACGTACGTGCGGGAACGGGTCCCCTAAATCGTGCGGATGGGTTGTTTGTATTTGGAAGAGCAGACCATTTAGTAGCCAATAGAACGGCTCAACTGCTTGGAGAGGGCCTTGCAGACTATGCGCTTATTGTAGGGGGTATTGGAAAAGATTCTGGCCCGTTAACAAGATTACAGATTCCTGAATCTCACTATCTCGCGTCACTCCTGGTTGCTGAGGGGGTTCAGGGGGATAAATTGTATGTTGAGTCTCGCCCGAGAAACGGAGGCGAGTGCTGTGAGATGGGGCTTGGAAAAATAGTCGAGGAACGTTTGCCTCATGAAGACATGACGGTGGTTATTCATCCTACCTCTCTGAAACGCATTATGGCTATGCTCGAGCATAAGGCCCCTCAACTCGGATTTAAGACGCGATGGCAAGGAACGGGTACGCACTATACGTTTGACTCTCGAAGATTGATTGACCAAAAAGAAGCGGTTGCCGAGCTGTTGCGACTTGCTGATTGGCCCGTTAACAAAGATGCCGCGGGCAACCCCGATCCGTGGTGCGCACCGCAAGCAGATCTACCTTGGGAATTGGTGAATGTTGCACGAGCCTATAGCGCGGCTTGGAAGGCGGAGAGAAAATAATTTCTTAGTGATTGTGTTCGCTTTGTATTCGACCGTCTGGTCTGCCCGTATCATCTTGAATTCGCACGACATCGTCAACGTGGGGTGTTGAGCATTCAAGCATAACCAAATCGGTAAGCGCGCACACGCGGTGCTTCTTAGGAGGTAAGACCGTGATAAACGTCCCTGGACCACATACTCTTTTCTCAATTTCGCCTGCATCGTTTTCTAGCCAGACTTCCGCATGCCCTGAAAGAACATAGTTCGTTTCTTTTTTCTCTTTGTGATACTGAAAACTTGTTTGATTTCCTGCATTGAGGATTATCCTTTTGTAGCAATAATCCCCGTCGAAGTGTAACCATTCTTCGCGCCCCCAAGGCTTGTCTACAATTTTCGGAGGATTTCCGTAGAAATCTTTACTTAAGGGAAGGTCACTTGCCATTTAATGCTCCCTGGTAGTGCCCAATCGTGCCCATGATGTTGTTTATGATTGTTTCGTTCATGTCTTCTGATTTGTTGAGCTCAGAGAGTATCTTTTTATAACTATCTGACGTGAAATGATAGTGCCCTGCGATGGTCGCACAGAGGAATTTGTTTGCGTCGGTATTGGTATGCAACCATTTCTTCCACTTCCCACCCTTATAGACTTCGTCGACAAATGATTCTGTGTTAACTCCGTAGATGGAGCACTTGTTGAGCACAGTTTGGGTTTGAATGACGCCCAGTTGGGGGGCGATGTTCATAGCGTCTACGAGACCTTTACGTGAGGCTATTTCTTCTTTAGTAAGATAATCTGCGTTGTGCTCTTTGAGCTTTAGACCCTTTTCTCTTATTTTCGCACCCATTTGTTTTACAAAGGACTCATTGAAGTTGCCGACTTGCTGAATTTCCTTTACCAGACTGCCGGTCTGCACGACAAAGAACTCTGGCTTGCAAAATTGAGAAAAGAAATCAATTTCATGCGCAACTTCTTTTAGGTTCATAACTCCATAATTAGTCCCCATGTTCTCATCGGTGCCTATTTCGAGCATTATTTTCGGGTTAAGGCTTAAGCAGTATTCGACTGCTTTTTTTGCTTCACCCAATACAAAATCTCGATCCCCCTTAAGATGACAAAAATCTATGTGTATAAGATCGAAACCGTTTTCAATGTCTGAGCGAATCGTCTTATACGTATCTTCGAGGTCATAATTTCCATTGAAACCTGGGCCGCAGTGATCTCGGCAGACAACAACATTGCTCTGGGGATAGAGAGATTTCATGCTTCGTATAAATTCCATATAGTGCTTTGTCGTCCAGTTATTGACGTAGCCCCCTGCGTGGTCAATTTGATTTTTTGACGCGATAAGCATGAGTGGTGTGCGCATATAGTTAGAATATCTGAATATAGCTTCGATGATTTCAGAGCTCATAGGCCCTATGGCTAACTGTGCTTGTATCATTGTATAACTCCTAAGTCTTTGAGGGCAGTATATAATTTTAACTTACCCATGTGATACAGCATCATATCAAACGGTGCTTGATGAAGAGGGGCCATGTTAAGAAATACAAGCGCAGTGATGAGTTTAACTTTCTTGAGGTCGAAGCCGTTTTTAACAATGAATTCTTCGCACTCTTCTTTCGCGTCAAGAAGGTCATTACCAATCGTATAATTGTAGTAAACACTTTGCCCACTCATATCGAACGTGAATCCCCCTTTCTTTATTATTTGGTATGAAATATTAACGCCCCCGTACATCTTTGCGAGGTCGTAATACAAGTCCCCATGGTCAACCGACCCTCCGAAGTCTTGTCTCCAGTCAAGAATGACAAATTTTGGTAAAGAATTGGCCGCATTTCTCGTAACAAGAATGTTATCAAACTGTAAATCTCCGTGGAAATTGGTCGGAATTCCGTCTGTAATGAAATTCCAATCTATTTTTTTTAGGAGTTCGTTCAAGGGAGGTACTTGTACGCCATTAATAATGTTCCAGTCGTCCGCGAGGTTTGTTTTGTCATAGAATTTTTTCAACCGTTCGAAGGTTTTTTCTTTATAAAATTGTTCACACGTCGCTTTAAACCGTTCTGCTTCTTCATTCGAGAGTTCTGACTTTTTCCAAAGACTTGTTTTGAGCCAAACCAAAAAATCCTTAACAAGTTGACGGTTCAACACATTATACATAACCTGCCCATCAAGCTTTTTGTATGCATAAAAGTTCCCTTGTATACCTTCAATTTCTGGGCAAAGACCCTTGAGATTCTTTGAGCGTTTATATCGATTTTCGGTTATTCTTTTATCTGCGAAATATTTTATGACCTTTCCATTCACGAAGTAAATAAATTCATTTCCCTTGCTAAAGTCAAATCGTTTTTCTCCGCCTGAAAAGTTCTCATTTGTTTCTTTGTAACTTTCTAACGTGCCGGTGTCGAACCATGTGAATGCCGTGGGCACGAGTTTATTTTCTATAAGCGATTTGAAACCGTTTGAGACTTGGATTTGACCCTTAATGGGCTCTTTGTTGTTTTCGAGGGCGTTCCAGAAGTGTTCGTAGTCACGCACTCCGGCAAGACCGATGAATGCGAATTTGTTATCAGTTTTTATTTTATCGTCTAGTTGGTATATTAGGTTGTTTTTTATTTTTACCGTGCAATATCGCTCTGTTTCTTTAACGGGCGCAATGCCGAACCAGTTTTCGTTTGGTTCGGGGATATCTTCGAGGACAATTGTGTCTGATGTGACAAAAATAAAGGGGCATTGCAAGTGAGATTTACATTCGAGAAGCGCGTGACCGGGGCCGGTTCCGGGACCGGCATATTTTTCTGACTGCACGAACGTAAACCTGCGATCGTTGTGAGCTAATGTCAAATAATCCATGACCGTTTCTTTTTTATGACCGAGAGCGAGTACGATTTCGACTTGTTTAGGGAATTTTTCGATGATGTATGAAATGGCTGCCTTGAAGTTAATAGGTAATATCGAAGAATGAATGCTTCTTGTGAGCTCGCCCATTTGACTGCCTATCCCTCCCGCCAAGATACAGACTTTATAATGCATGGTTATTCCCCTTTGTACCCCGTTCCATCAGGATAGTTTTCGAGGGCGTGTTTGTATGCTATGGGCGCACCCGTGTCGAACCATGTGAATATTTTAGCCACCATGTTTTTTTCTAAAAGGGATTTGAAACCGTTTGAGACTTGAATCTCGCCTGCGATAATGTTTTTGTTGTTTTCGAGGGCGTTCCAGAAGTGTTCGTAGTCACGCACTCCGGCAAGACCGATGAATGCTAAGTTGCCCTCTACACGTACCTTGTCATCAATACGCACGATGTTTAGACGTTCATCAAGTTTCGCTGAACAAAATCGCGTTGTATCGGGCACTTCTGCCAGCCCGAACCAGTTTTCGTTGGGTTCGGGAATAGGCTCTTTAACGAGCGTGTCTCCCGAGAGAAAGACGAAGGGACATTGGAGGTGGTCTTTGCACTGCAACATCCCATAACCGGGGCCCTTGAATCCTTCGGGAGAGGGTTTGTCTTCGACGAAGGTAATTTTTCTAGTTGGATAGGCATACGTTAAGAAAGTTTTGAGATCTTCTTTTTTGTAATTGAGTGAAATTATTATTTCGACATCTTCGGGGAATTTTTCGATGATATGGCAGATAGTCGGTTTTCCTTGAACGGGAATGAGCACTTTGTTGTAATATTTTGAGAATTCACCCATTCGGCTCCCGATTCCGCCTGCAAGAATAATTACTTTGTAGTTCATTTTTTTGTCCCTAACAATTTTTTGTTAATGACGATGCAGGCATCACACACCGCCCCTTCCCCTGATTTTGAGGGAGTTACGTACTTTGCCCAGCGCTTGGCCTCTATGCGCGCGTTTGCAGGAGCAATACCGAACGCACAATCTCGAATAACCGGGGCATCGAAGATACCGTCCCCCATGAAGATGGTGTTCTCAAATCCAAACTTTTCCTTGATATACTTGTGCCTATCTCCTTCCGTTACAAGTTCAATCGGGTATCCCATGTCATCTATTCGCTTCTTTGAGATAGAAAATCCGCGTTTGTCGCTTGTTATGAAACGAATTTCGACTTTATCTCTAATAAGCTTGAGGCCATCCGCGTCGTGCGGACCAAACACCTTAAACGCCTTGCCTTTAGGTGAATAGAAAAACTGACCTGTGGTCATCACTCCATCTACATCTAAAATAAAATATTTCTTTGACATTGTGTCTGCGTATCGGCCATCTCAACACCGCATATATCATGCCGGTGTCCTTATCGGCGTCTTACACAATAGGTTATTCATTAGTACGAGGTTTATAAGGTTTATGAAAGTGTAGAGATATTTTCGAACAAAGTTTAAAAGGGCAGTTTAGATGTTTTTTTATGAACGAATTACTCTTTGGCCCTCTTCCCTATGAGGCGGGTCTGCAAATAGTCGCCGAACGAGTTGTTTCTGAGAAAAGGGCTCTTTTCCCCCTCCGCGCGATGACTGTTGCTGTTGAGGGTTTATCTAACACGGGGAAGTCGACTTTGGCTAAACGACTTGAATTTTGCCTTAATGAGGGAGAGATTGGCACGTTGTTCATTGAGGGAGATTTATTTCAGAAAAGCCGTGAAGAATCGATGGAGGCCTACGCCTCTGTTCTTGTGGGAGTCGCAAATGGGCGGGGCGTTCCAGACGATTTTCCTTCGAGAGTTTGGAACTATGGAAAGATGCAGACAGAACTGCTTGACCCTATTGGAAGGTTTAATGAGTCTTCCGATCTTGTTACTGCGTTAACCATGCGAAATGTTTTATCAGAGAAAAAAGCAGGCACCGAACATGATGAAACCTATACTCTCACTAGGAGGACAATTGCATTCATTGCGGGAATGTACTTGAGACAACTTCCGCAATTTGATAGGGTTCTATTTCTTGATGCCGCTCCCGAGACCGTTATACAAAGAAAGATAGAACGAACTGCACGTACGGGTGTCTCGCGGAACCCTGAAGTTACTCGACGTATGGTCTCTCAGATTGAAGTCCCTGCTATGCGAGTTCATCTCGACAAGAATCGTGTACAAGCAGGCCTTGTTTTGGATACTAACGATTTTGAAAGAGTTATGGGATACCGACTTGAGGGCTATTCTTCTCCTTACTATTGAACGCCACTTGCGCGTATTTTAAATATAACCGGTATTGAGTCTATTCATGCGCAAAGAGTTCGAGGAGCTTCTTGAAAGAGAACTTGTGCGATTGCATGACATTGGAGTGTCAAAGCGACCGGAGCGTGTAATAAAGGGATTTACGTCCGATCGCTGCCCTCGTGCGCTCATTGACGGCAAGCCCGTTCTTTTGTTTAACTCTAACGACTATCTGGGTTTACGTTTTAATTCGGTTATCCACGCTGCGGAGAAAGAAGGGCTTGATTCGTATGGCAGCGGCGCGGGGGCCGTACGATTCATTTCGGGCACTCTTGAGGTTCACACGGAACTTGAACGGGCGCTTGCACATTTTCACGGAAGAGAATCGGCCATGATTTTTTCTTCTGCTTTTTCTACGAACGTTTCTATCATTCAAGCGCTTGTGCGGGGGCCAGGTGCTGACTCGCTCGTGACGGATGACGTGCTTATAATTTCAGATGCTCTAAATCATCGAAGCATTATAGACGGCATTCGTATAGCAGGTCTACCTTCGCAACAACGGTTGGTATTTACCCATAACGATTATCATGACCTTGAGAGACTTGTGAAAGAAAATGCAGGAAAGTTCAAGAGAGTTTTGATTATTAGTGATGGTGTATTTAGTATGCTTGGTGAAGCTCAAAACGTAAAGAAAATACGCGACATCTGCGATAACCATAGTGGTTTGTTTGAGTTTGGAATTACGTTTGTACTTGACGATTCGCATGGTGTTGGTTGCTTTGGTGCAACAGGGAGAGGATGTGAAGAGGTTTCGGGCTCGCAGAGCGACCTTCTCGTGGGCACATTGGGCAAGGCGTTTGGTGTTGAGGGAGGCTATGTTGTTGGAGGGAGGGTTGTTATTGACTATTTGCGAGAATCTGCAGCTTCGTATATTTATTCAAATCCTATTTCTCCCGCGTCTGCCTGTGCGGCGCTCGCGTCAGTTCGATTTGTCGATAGCTCCGAGGGAGTTCGGCTTTTAGAAACGTTACGAGAGAACATTGCATTTTTCAAATCTGAAATGTGCAACGCGGGTTTTACGTTTGCTGCTGAATCTAATCACCCTATTCAGCCGCTTTTGGTGGGGGATACCCAGACGACAAAACAATTCGCTCGCAACTTGTTTGAACAAGGGATTCTTGTAACTCCCATTAATTATCCTGTTGTTCCCAAAGGGAAAGATGAGATACGCGTACAGCTCTCTGCGCTTCATGGGAAAAATGAAATAGCCACATTTATCAACGAAGCGGTTGGGTGTGCTCGAACGATTGGGCTTTTTAAGAATTAGCGAATCGATTAATAAATTCTTGAGGGAGATTATGACCTGTATATATCTTAAATTGATCTGCGGCTTGATACGCAGTGAGCATTCTTCCAGGAATAACGATCTTCTCAAGCGCGCGAGCGTCACGTATAAGTGTTGTGTCACCAACGACTGCATCTAGTACATATAAAAAGGGGGTAAGAAACTCTTTTGCGAGAGGGGTTTCGTCGGGACCCATTCCGCGATTTGTTGCATTAATTAACCAGTGTGCTCTGATAGAGGAAATTTCGCTCTCATCTATAACAGAGCCATTGCCAATTCTTTGGACCATGGACTCTGCATGTTCTCTTGTTCTGTTCATAACGTATAGATTTGCTCCCTTGTCAAGCACTGCAGCACCAAGTGCGTGAGCAACGCCTCCTGCGCCTAAGAGAACTACGCGTTTTCCGAACACATCTGACTCATTTAGTAACTTGCCTGCGCCCGTATAATCTGTGTTGAATCCTATAAGTCGCCCGTCTTGATTTAAAATTGTATTGACTGCACCGGTTCTTTCTGCGGAGACGTCTCGTTCATCAACCAGCTCGTAGACTCTCTTTTTATGGGGCATTGAGACGCTGCAGCCTTTACAATTATCGCGTACAATTTTTAACATCGATTCGAGTTCTGAAGCGTTTACTTTTAGAGGAATATACACATAATCTAACCCCAAGAACTCGTAACCCTGATTATGAAACTGCTGGCCAAATGTTCCCGGCCTTTCCGCAATAGAGATGCATACCTTCTTTGACTCTGGGCTCATTGAACTTTGCAAATGTCGTTGTTTAAAAAGATTACTAAAGCGAACCTTTTTTAATAGTAAAAAAGAGAAGAGACTATGTATAGCGTGAAGGACATCTGTATTATTATTCCGACGTACAACCGCGCAGAAGATCTCCGTGTAACACTCGAGTCGATAAAGCCCTATATTGCAAGGTTAGGGGAAATTATTATTGTTGACCAAAGCACCGATGATTTAACTAAAAAGTTAGTCGGTTCCCTAAGAAAAAAGAACATAACATACGTTCGATCTGATGTTCCTGCGCTTACGGTCGCGCGAAATAGGGGGGTTAAGGCCGCTTCGCGTTCGTCGAAGCTGATACTCTTCATTGATGATGATGTTAGTCTTGACAAAGGCTACTTTGATGAGATTGTTCGCGTCTTTAATGAGCATCCGAATGCTCTGGGCGTCGGAGGGTATTACCTTGCGCCAGGGATGTGCGAGGGACGATTTGAACGGGCGATACGTAGACTATTTTTGATTGAGCATCATGCACGAAACAGCGCGCGTGTTCTTTCTGCGTATGGGGCAGTTTATCCATCGGAGCTTGATTCAATAATCGCTGCGCAATGGATACCGGGATTCAACATGACTTTCAAAAGAGAACTATTCTCTAAAATGAAATTTGATGAAAAATTGCGGCGTTATTCCCTTGCAGAAGATTTCGATTTCACGTATCGCGTACACTCTCTAAGCCCGGGTTCCCTCTACTTGACTCCCCTTGCAAAACTAGTGCATCGCGTTTCGAGCGTTGAGAGATATCCGGCTAAGCGAATAAGTTATATGAACCAAGCCCATCATTTCTACCTCAATTATAAAAATTTCAACAAGAATGCTAAAGAAGCGGTCATCTTTCTTTGGGCCGTTTTCGGAATCACGTTTCTCAGAATCGCTCTCTATTTGATTAAGCCCTCCATGCGCAATCGACTTAAGTTATATTATTATTTCACCTCCCTCGTTTATTGTATGAGCCATCTTTCTGACGTGAAAAAAGGTATCTTCTATATTCCTGACTAATTATTTTGTTGCTTCGACTGTGTAGCCCATTGTCCAAACTCTGGCGCGATCAATAGCGTCGAGGTGAAAAAGAATGAATGAAAATAAAATCTTGAAGATTACTAGGTCAATCGCTGCGAGAATAATGTATAGCGGTTTTATGTGCTTCCATTGCTCTGCGAGGCTATTAAATCGCAATGCGTCAGCGAGAAATTTGAAGTATCCGCCCATGGGTGAAATTTTATACTTCTTGAACCCTGCAGACTTTAGTATGCTTTCGAGGCCATATTTGGTAAAATAAAAATAATTGTAAGGTGCTTGATGAATCATCCATCCTTGGGGTGTCGTCAGATAGAGCTTTCCGCCTTTTTTCAAAATACGATACATTTCGTCCATGACTTTTTGAGGAAACTCGACATGTTCAAGCACTTCTGTTGATAGAACTGCATCATACGCGCCAGTCGACTTGGGAATATTATCGAGGCTACAGGTGAAATCAAGAATCTTGTCTGGATCGACAAAGTCGGTCGATTCATATCGGCAATGGCGGAAAAACGGCTTATAGGGGCAGGGGCCTGCGCCTGCGTCCAAAACCCTTGCGCCAGAGGGGGTTTTTTTGGCGGATTGCTTAACGAAGGTCTCTATCGCATGACGACGAGGATTTAATTGTAACCTGAACGACTTCGGAAAGAGGTTTATGACGCTCTGAATTCTTGTATCTCGACCCGTCACTCTGTCTTTTGTCACAGTCAGGTGATGGGCGGATTATTTTTAAATTGTTGTTCCATCCAAGAATATGCCCTCTGAAGAAAAAACAAGGAGATATCTCAACACCTTTGTGCGTACTTCGATTTTTGTACTTTTTAGTATACTTCTCTCCAAGGTTTTTACTTATGCCTATAAAATTACGATTGCACGACACTTTGGCGCAGAAGTATACGGAAATTTCTCTTTGGCAATTATCGTAACCGGATTTTTTATTGCGTTCGCATCGCTCGGATTTTCTGACGGCTTGGTAAGGTACATATCGTATTACTTAGGGAAAAAAGATGTCTCTCGAATAAAATATTTTGTTATTTTCAGTGTGAAGATTATGATAATAAGTGGCCTCCTTGGGGGTTTTGTTCTCTTCTTTTCTGCAGACTATATTTCGCGTTACTTTTTCCATAATGTTGAGATTTCTATTTATCTTAAGACCTTCAGCTTAATCGTGCCCCTATCATTGTTGGGCAGCCTCGCGATTGCGCTCCTCAGATCATATGAAAAGGCAAAGACTGCTTCGTTTATTGTGGGCATTTTCCATAATGGGGTTCGTTTTTTGCTCCTTGTCGCCCTTATTTTTATGGGTTTAAGGCTAAACTCTCTTTTGTATTCCTATATCATTTCATATGTACTTGTTGTTTTTGTTGCGTTATATTTTGCTCGAAAAAATTTGAGAGACATATCTCACAGTGCAGACTCTTTAAGTGCTACTGAGAAAGGGAGTTTGAGAAGAGACATTTTCTCTTATTCGTGGCCCCTCATCTTTGTAGGTCTCCTCTTCAGCATGTTTTATTGGATAGACTCGCTCGTGCTTGGTTATTTTGCAGATGCAACCGTTGTAGGATATTATAGTGCAGCGGCCACCTTGGCGGGGCTCTTTATTATGGCGCCCGATCTGTTCAGCCAACTCTTTTTGCCAATTGTATCTAAAGAACTTTCGAGAAAGAATGGCAGCGTTATTAGGAATATCACCAAACAGATTACTAAGTGGATTTATATGATTAATATCCCTCTTTTTGCTGCGCTATTTGTTTTCCCTGGTGTGGTTTTGAATCTTTTCTTCGGCCAAGAATTTGTGGCGGCACAAATACCCCTTCGTATCCTTGCGGTGGGGGGTCTCTTTTCCAGCTTTATCAATACTTTCACTGCGCTGCTCTCTGCCAAAAAGAAGACTAAGATGATACTCTATAACTTTGGAATCTTTTCGGCACTTAACCTTGCGATTAACCTCTTGCTTATACGATTTGGGATGATTGGAGTTTCTATTGCAACGACTCTTTGCTGGATAGGCTTTTATTCTGCATTGTTTTTCCAGATACGACGACAGTACGGATTTTACCCGCTCCAAAAAGCCACCTTGAGGATGACCGTTGCATCTCTTTTCCTTGTTGGAATTCTTTATCTTTCAGCACAACAATTTTCTGCCACTCTAATGGGGATGATCGGAGCCATGATTTTGTTCTGTGTGGGATATTTGGGAGTTTTATTTACAACGAGAGCGCTTGATGAGCGCGATTGGCTAATTGTTAGCGACCTAAAAACAAAATTGACACGGAATAGTGGCCCTCTTACGCGTTCTTCCCAGAATGAATGACCTACATTTAAATAGCGTACAACGTGCTAATTTTATATGGAAAAAAGAACTATCCTTATAACGGGGGCCGATGGTAGGCTTGGAACTATGTTGCAAACGCTTGATTGGGGCGATTCCGTTTTGCTTACGCCCGATAGGAATGAATTGGACATTACCGAAGAATCAAGTGTAATGCGGTATTTTGAAAAACAGCCTATAAATGCCCTTGTGCATTGTGCTGCACTTACCGATATGAGCAGGTGTGAAGTGGAGCCTTCTTTAGCGATTGCAACCAATGTTGAAGGGGCTGCACATGTGGTACGTGCGCTTTTGAGGCATTGCCCTCGAGCACGATTTGTGTATCTTTCGACAGACTATGTTTATCCCTCGCTGGAGGGGCCTTATAAAGAAAACGACTTCGTTAAACCCTTTAATCTCTATGCGACAACTAAACTTGGCGGAGAATGTGTTGTACAAACGTGCCCCAACCATTGCATTGTTAGAACGAGTTTCTTTAATCCTGACTGTATCCCGTTTGATTCTGCCCCTTCAGATGCGTTCTGTTCGAAGATTTCTTTTAGAGAAGGAGCAGAGGCAGTACAATTCCTTTTGGAAAGCGATTTTGTGGGAGTTATCAATGTTGGCAGAGACAGAATAAGCCTCTATGATTTATTACGTGCGTATCGGGCCGATATCAGGTCTGTCTCGCTTGAAGAAGTTAACCGCGCGGCACCCATTAAACGAGCGCCTGATTCTTCTCTGGATGTTCGTTTGTGGAAAAAACTCCGGGGGTTGCAATGAGTTTCTTGGACGTACGCTACGAACAAGGTTTTGATGTTCACACTAATGAAGAGAGGACTATTTCCGCCTTACTTAAAGGAGATATACCGGAGTTTAGGGCGGAACAGGTCCGAATTGTGCACGTACAAAGAGCGGCTACCTTGGGAAATCACTGGCGAGAGTATGCAGAGGTATAGGGGTGGTTGGTAAAGCAACGATTGTTCTTGAAGAAGTGATTACTAAAGAAAGAGGCACATACACTCTTTCAACAGGCGATAGGCTTTTTGTGCCTAAGGAGGTAGCTTTACGAATTAGTGCAGAAATGGACCGAGAAGGAAAAACACACAAATACGTCGTTGATTAGGCTGCGGATCGTATAAGGGCAGTTGGCTTAAACAGTTTTGCAAAAAAAGTTGCTATTTTAACTGCACGAGGGTGCTTTGTTCTTCGTAGTATATTTACTAAGAAGTGCTTAAGAAGTTGGGGATTTACAAAGATGGAGTAAAAGAGGGCTTTATAGAGTGCAGCACTTGTGAATAACCTTTTCTGGTTGCGCGCCACTATGAGGTCCAAGTCCAAATATGTAAATAGAATATGGTCTGTGTTAAGCACAGGAATCCGAGTTATTTTTTTGGTTCGTACAAGGGGGACTGCTAAAAAGGCCATTTCTTCTGGGTTGATAGGCATCTTCTTTCCTTCATATAAAGACGCAAATGTATCCATGTGCTTGAGAAAGTAGTTCTTTTCTACCATGTACTGGGAGACATCGATGTTGTCATAGACGTAGCTCTTATCCTTAAGATAATTGTAGGCATAATAAAGAGAGAGAGTCGCATAATCTCCTATAATTGATGAGTTGAGATATGCGTCGCAGATGGAGACGGGTTTTCCTACGACTTGCATAGAATAAGTCTGGAAATAGTCCCTATAAGACAGCGATTCGTGGTAATTACTCTTGAAGCTTACGTAATGTGCATCGCCAATTTTTTTCGTTATGTGGTCTTTGCCCTTTTTGAAGTCTGATTTTTCAAGATAGATTGGATGCTCGTTAACCCTCTTTCTTGCAACTGCGCTGTAGAGCGGGCGTTTATCTTTTTCTATTGCATAGAACGCGTCGCCAAGCAATTTTTGATTTGAGAATTTCTTGGTTACCTTTTCATAGGCTTTCTGAGCAATTTTTTCTCTTTCTTTTTCGTGCTTCAAGTAATACACAATTTTTTCGTACATTTCCTGTTCGCTCTTAAACGTTACGAAGTCGACTCCTTCTGTGAATTTAGGAAAGTATCCTTCGACGTATTCGGTGAGTGCGAATGACTTACAGGCGTTTACGGCTATGGACCGCTCAAGAACATGGGGCACTGCAAAGAAGTTTTGAGAGAAACAAAGACTAATTTTTGATTCGTTGATAAATTTTACGAACGCTTCATCAGAAAGCTTCCCGATATAGTACTCTTTAAACTCTGGATAATCGTCCCATCCGGCACCCGCGAGTTTAAAGTTTACTTTTTTAGTTAAAAGATAACGCATATACCTCAGACGATCTCCCTTTGGGGTGCCTACAAACACTACGTCATATTTTTTCTTCAGGTTGAGAGGTCTGAACTTTTCAATGTCGGCGCCGAGTACGTCAAACCAAGGTATTCCCGCTTTGTCGTACCGTTTTGTGAACTGCAATTGACTAATAAGTTGATAATCAATCACTGCCGAATAGGGCACCGTGTAATGATCGAACTTTATGTCATCGTCTCCGTTCCAATGAGTAACTTTGACGTTAGGTAATATTTCCTTAATTTTGAAGAGAGTCTCTGGATAGAATTCGTCCCATACCAAGAACAGGTGAAGGTAGTCAGGTTTTTCTTTTCGCAGGGTTTCAAGAAAACGTCTATTCATCTCCTTCTTACCGTGCTTATATGTTTCCTCTTGCGGATCAAAATTGACGACCTCTTTGAAAATTTTGCGAAGAGGAATATTGTAGGCCTGGTTGATTATCCAGTTAACATTATTAACGGACCACATTGCAAGAAGCATTTTCTTGTTAATTTTCTGAGGCATGGGGCTGGCACGAACAAACCCTTTAAAAGATTTACTGCCGTCAGAAGGCTTATAAATGAGATTTATCGTGCATATTTATGCAAAGAAAGAACTGCCTTGTTTGCGATTCGCGCGAGCTTGTGGAGATAATCAATCTGGGAAGTCATCCCTTCGCAGATACGTTTGTACCTGCATCTAAAGCAAGCGAGGCAGACGCAATTTACCCGCTTGTGTGTGACTTGTGTAAGAATTGCGGTCATGTGCAGACTCGCTACGAAACCGATCCCGCCTTGCGTTATTCGGGGGTAGATTATTCGTATACTTCCTCAAATTCGACGTTTGCAACGAACCATTGGAACGAGTATGCGCGCGAGTTAACTACCTCTCTCGATTTGCAATCGAGTGCACTGGTGGTTGACATAGGTTCTAATGACGGATACCTTCCCGAACAATTCATGAAACAAGGAAGCAAGGTAGTGGGAGTTGACCCTTCCGCATATATGGCTGAATTGGCGAAGAAAAGAGGGGTTGATACCATTGTAGGGTTATTCGGGCAAGAAATAGCCGAGCAGATACTCGCAACACGCGGGCAGGCCGACCTAGTGACGGCGAATAACGTCTTCAATCACGCCAATAACCCTCTTGAGTTCGTGAAAGCCGCGACATTAGTGCTCAAACCGACAGGAAGCTTTGTCTTTGAACAGCCCTACTGGTTAACAAGTATCGAGAGCGGAAAATTTGATCAGATTTATCACGAACATGTGAGCTACTTTAGTGTGCGTTCGTTGAAAACGCTTCTTGGTCGTGCAGGACTTAGCATCAAAGAAGCACGCATCGTCAATTACCATGGGGGTTCATTACGCATTATTGCTCAGAAGAAAGAGGTTGTCAAAGAAGAACCTGCCCATGTTCAAGCAATGATTGTTAAAGAAGAAACATTTGGTCTTTTTACGCCCAAATTATATTCAGATTTTATGCACAAGAATCGCGTGCAACGAAATAGGTTTATGCAACGATTGCATAAATTGAAAGAAGAGGGGCATTCTATCATTGCGGTAGGCGCACCCGCTAAAGGAAACACCTTCCTTAACTTCTACGGGCTTAACAACACGTTGATAGATTACGTGACTGACTCCTCACCTTACAAGCAAGGAAAGTATACCCCTGCAACAAGAATCCCTATCGTGAGCGATGATATATTTTCTAAATATGGCAAGGTGTATGCACTCGTCTTGTCCTGGAACATTGCTCCTCAGTTGAAGAAAGTTCTCGAACCCCTCAATAAGAACATAGAGTTTATTTCTCCGGACGGGTGCTGATGATACGAAAAATCTACTCCAAGGTTGACCCGGCGGTTCTTCTCCATACGGTTTATACGCATGAACCCTCTGAACAAGGCACAAAATCTCGTCTTACCGAATCAACGCATTTCTTACAGGCCGTTTCATTTAGTATGCCTGCCGGCGCTGAATCAAGGCCCCATAAACATAACGCCCAAGAACGCGTGACGAGCCATACTCATGAGGCGCTTTTAGTCTTCAAAGGGTCCATTGAACTTTCAATTTACGATGTAGATAACACGTTTCTCGAAAAAATTAATTTGAACGAGGGCGATTGTTATATTATTTTTGCGGGAGGGCACAGCATAAGGGCGCTTACGCCTGCGCACCTGTTTGAGTTCAAAAATGGACCTTACAACGGTCCTGATCAAGACCGAACGTTTCTTAACTAACGAGTCCGCGACCCTTTAGAATTTCTTTTGCCTTCTCAAGATAATAACCCTTCGATTTTTGAGTGCCTCGTTCAATGGGGATGAGGCCTTCTTCTTCAAACTTTTCCTTGAGATCTGCTTCGACCATCATTTCCACAAGTTCTTTAAACTTGACTTTTGTTTTCCAATTAAGCGCTTTTTTTGCTTTTGAATAGTCGCCCAAGAGTGCCGGAACTTCTGCCGGTCGTTTAAAGCGATCGTCTGCAATGATATAGTCTTCGTAGTTCAATTCGACCAAAGAAAATGCCTCTCTTAGGAAGTCTCGCACTGTGTGCGTTTCGTTGGTGGCGATAACAAAATCGTCGGGCTTATCGTGTTGCAATATTTTCCACATTGCTTGAACATATTCCGCGGAAAAACCCCAGTCTCGCTTTGCATCAAGATTTCCTAATTTCATTTTGTCTATCTCTCCGGTAACGATGCGTGCAAGCTCCTTGGTAATCTTTCTCGTCACGAAATTATGCCCTCTTCGCGGAGATTCGTGATTGAATAAGATTCCATTTGATGCAAAAATATTGTAAGCGTTTCGGTAAACTTTTACTAAGTGGAAAGCGGCTACTTTAGAAACGCCGTAGGGGCTTTGTGGTTGAAAAGGAGTTTCCTCATGTTGAGGAGGGGGTGAAGCACCAAACATTTCAGAAGAGGAGGCTTGATAGAATTTACAGGGGAGTTTCATATCTCGTATTGCATCGAGCAAGCGTAGCGTCCCAAGGGCATTGATATCAAACGTTGAAAGTGGGTTGTTAAAGCTAATTCCCACGTGGCTTTGCGCTCCCAAATTATAGACTTCATCAGGTTTAACAATTTCTAAAATAGATCGTAAACTTGAAGCGTCGGTTAAGTCTGCAAAATAGAGTGCGAAATCGACTTCTGTATTTTGGACCATGTCTTTGTTATAGGTTTTATACAGATGGTCTATGCGATTTGTGTGTAACGTAGACGCGCGGCGCATGATTCCTCTGACCTGATATCCTTTCTCTAAAAGGAATTCTGCCAAATAGGATCCATCTTGTCCGGTTATGCCTGTTATGAGGGCAACCTTCTTCTTTTCCATGAGCGTTGGCAAAGAACAGACAATTTAAACCTTTTTATTGTTCTAAGAGGTCATAAAGAATGTTTAAATAACAAGCGAGGTTTTGGAGCCCATGCTCGACTCATCCGCTACCTCTTCTTTTTGGGAGAGGGCTATTGACTTTGTATTTTCAAACGATAGTAGAAAATGGTTGATTGCCATCGTGATACTGGGTGCGTTATTGAGATTCATTGTCGCTTCAAATGTTCCGCCCGTGGCTGATGAAATGGTACATGGCGTGCATGCCATTGGATTATCGAAGCTTGCTCCCCTGAGCACGATGACCCAAATTCCGGTCTGGCTTTATTTGACCGACTATACCTATCGAATATTTGGTATCCACTTGATTACTGCGCGGTTCCTCTCGTTTGCCTTTGGCACGCTCTCAATTATACTCGTGTATCTTCTTGGTTCTCTCCTCTTTGGTAGGAAGACGGGCCTGGTTGCTTCGTTTCTTCTTGCAATCTCCGCATACCATATAACGTGGACGGCAAGTTATCAAGACCAAACTATGATGTTTTTTATATTGCTTGCATCAATTATATTTATTAAAGAGTACAAAAAGTCAGGCACAATATCGGTTTGGGGTGCAATCCCCCTCGGGATTGCTTTTCTTGTTAAGATAATAACGGGCGTGTTTGTTCTTGTGTTTGGAGCATTTATGTTGGGAATTCTTGTTAAAGATTATCGGATAGATATGAAAAAGTTTAAGATTAATCTCAAGAGAGTGTTCCTATTTGGAGGAATTATCGTACTTTCGCTCCTCCCTATTTTGAGTTACGATTATTTTCTGTACAAGGAAAAAGGAATAGTTGACCAGCCGTTTGCTCAATTTCTCAAAATTAATCCCGAGTTCTATACGGGTCCGGGGCTTGCTCATGGAGAAGGATTTGTATTAAACAAACTCTCCAAAAATGTTTATTCGGTTGTTACGGTTTATTTTCTTAAGGAAGATCCTCTTATTTTCATTATGGGTTTGATAGGGCTTGTATTCTTCTTTAAAGAAGTGAAAAGACGCACTTTCGGAGAAAGATTTCTTGTTGCCTTGGGCATTTTTTCGTTCTTTTTTATTGCGTCGGCAATTGTACTCCAGACGCATTACACTACCTTTATGCCTTTACTTGCCCTTTCGTCGGCTTCGGTTATTATCCCTCTCTCTGATAAGCTAAGAAGCCGTGCACGTCCGTTGTATAGTTTAATGATTATATTAGGAGTTATTTTGTTGGTAAATATATATTCTATTCGGGAACCTCTTACGTCGAAGAGTGCCGTTGATAAAATGAGGTCGTTCGCTATAGACTCTATTGACCAGAACACGCTTGTACTTGTTGATGCGCGCATTTATGTGGGCACAACCGTTTGGATGTTTAATGATAAAGTTTACGCAAGTGCTTCGCACTTGAGCGCGCTACTTCAAGCTTCAAACCAATCTGGAAGAGTTTACCCCGTACGAACGTTTTTCGTGGAGTGTTTGAATGACGATTGCGGATGGGGTACGGTTAAAGACCAACCTGATTTCAATCAGTCCATGGAAGCAATTGTTTCCGCATTTCAAACAACGAAAAAAATAAAAGAGATAGAGGGAGGGGGTTCGGTCACGGGGGTACGAGAATCCGAAATTGCGGGCGAACCTTACTTTAGAGTATACGAGGGAATCCTGCCTCTAAATCCTGACGTGGTGCAATCCGTTTACCAGACGCATAGTCATTTCTTTTACCACATTCCTCGCGATGAACAGCCCCAACAAGCGTTTGATTATTATAAAGTAAGAGGCGGATTTGATGCACTACTTAATCTCTTTTCTTACATAATATTATATGTGGCTCTGGGACTTGCCTCGCTTTCTGTATTGGCCCCTTTCGTGCTTGTATATCGAGAAAGATTTCAAGACTAACCGTTAACTCTTTCCCGCAGATATCGTTCTAAGACATTTTTCCATGAAGAAAGAATCGTTTTAGAGTTGAGAACTTCGCTCGCAGAGCGTTGGGGCCCTTGCATGTCTGCAAGACTTACCGCGACAAGTTCAGAATTGCTGTTTAAATGAACCTTCATATGAGATAGGATTTCAAAGGCAGATGCTCCTCCCTCGTTGACAAGATGAATCGTTCCTGTTTTGCCATACTTGATTGCGTGGGAAAGGGCATTCACAAAGTCTTCCACATAGGTAGGTGATCCCTTCTGATCGGAGGTCGCCTTGAGAGGAAGATTTTCTCTAAGAGACGTTATCGCTTTTTCAAGGAACCCTGAAAAACCGTCCTTTTTATTGGAAAATCCGAAAAGCCATCCTGTGCGTACAACTAGATTCTGAGGGGAGCTTGAAAGAACAATCTCTTCAGCCATTGCTTTTGTTTGACCATAGATATTCTGAGGATTGGGAGAATCATCTTCGGAGAAAATGGTTTGTAAACTTCCATTAAACACGGCCCCTGTTGATATCAGGATAAGAGGGACCTTAAGAGATTTAGCAATTTCGGCGATGTTTTTTGTTCCGAATACATTGATTCGATAGGCTTCAAACGGATTCGTCTCGCATAGCCGTATAGGCACGGATGCCAAATGGAGAATTGCAGAAGGATTACAGTTTTGTATCTCATTTTTGCAGGAATGACTTGTTACATCGCATTCTGCATGCGAGAGGCGTATCCCGAAATCGAGTTCGCTTGCGATTGCGCTGTTCCCGCCGGTGACGACCACCTTAGAAAGCTCAACCAAATGAAATAACCTCCAACTTGGGAAAGGGTATAATCACTCTGCCCTTTTTTACGCGTTGTTGGAGTTTTGATATGAGATGGTCTTTGTAATTCCATGAGAGAAGCAAGAAAGTTTTTTCATCGCTGTTGTTGAGCGCATCCCATGACTTCACAGGGACATGAACGCCCGGAGCCACTTTTCCAATCTTGAGCGGGGTGTCGTCAATAAGATATTCTAGATCGTTCGGAGTTATTGAACAATAATTCATAATAACTACCCCTCGTGCGGGAGCGCCAAGCCCGATAAGTTTTCCGTTAATCTTCTTTTCATTTTCAAGTAGTTCTCTGAGTCTAGCCCTATATTCGGTGACTTTCTTTCCCACGTTTCTGTACAGTTCTTCATTTGCGAATCCTGTTTCCTTTTCTTTTTTGAGAAGATTACTAACTGAAGAAGAGACTGGTCCGGCGTATTCTTCTTTCATTGCGAAGACGCGCAGTGAGCCTCCTTGTGTTGGAATTCTTTCTACGTCGACTACTTTCAAACCCGCCATTCGGAACGTTGATAGGAGCGAATGGAGTGAGAACGTATAAACGTGTTCGTGATAGATGGTATCGAACTCTCCGTCAAGGATTGTTTCTAGCGCGTAGACCCCTTCCATTACGAGCGTTCCTGCATTGGTTAATGCAATTCGTGCGGCTTTGAGCAAATCAATGTTATCCGGCGTATGGGGAATTACGTTAAGAGCTACAATTAGGTCAAATTTTCCTTTTTCTTTTACTATTCTTGAAGCAGTGCCCGTGTTAAAGAACTCTGCGACGTAATCTATACCGCGGTCTTCATTTGCTTTTTTCAAGTTTAATGCAGGGTCGACACCCACAACGTTTTGTGTATGTTGTTTGAAAAAAGCAAGGAGCGTGCCATCATTTGAACCAATTTCAAGGACTTTTTTTGTTGCATCGATTCCCATTTTGATGCTCAAATAGTCTGCGACTTCCTTGAGATGACTCACGTTTGTTTGAGAACCTGCAGAAAGATGTAAATAATTCCTGAAAAGGTCTTCGGGTGGGACAATTTGTTCTAATTGGACAAGAAAACAATGGGGGCAATATGCAAGGTTGAGAGGATACGCCTTTTCAGAAGCGATTTCACTTTCAGAGATAAAGGCATTTACGGGAGGAATATTACCTAACTCTAGAAATCGATTGAGCCCCTCATATCCACATGATCTGCATTTGAGGTCCGTCATGTGCTTGTCTCGATTAGTGCCTCTTAAATACTTTATTGTGGTAAATTCCAAACTTAGCCAAGATGAATTGTGCGAGTACTCCAAAGGTCCTAATTGCATACCATGCTGCCCCTTTGAGCGCGTGAGAGGTGTGTTCTCCTTTATAATCGGCCTCTACGGGCACTTCTTTTACGACAACTCGGTAGTACGCGGCTTGCGCAATGATTTGAAAACTAAATAGATAATCGTTGGTGTTTGCTTCGTAGGGGGCTTTTTCAAGAAGTTTTCGACCATAGATTCTGAACCCCGTGTGAAACTCGGTAAGCTTTAAACCGAGGATAATTCTGTCGAAGAAGCTAAGGAACCGATTTGCCACAAAACGTATGAGGGGCATGCCGTTCTCAAGCGCTTTCCGGGGGACCGAGAACCGAGAGCCGAGAATGAGTTGCGCTTTTCCTTCTTTCATATAGGGCATCGCAAAATGAATTGATTCGGGATTAAATTGTGCCCCATCGCCGTGAATTTCTACGATATAATCTGCGCCCATTTCCAGTGCCTTTTGCATACCTGCCTTGAGATTGCCGCCGTACCCTCGATTGGGGACGTGTCTGAACGCCTTCAAACCGAGGCTCTTCGCAACTTCGTATGTGCCGTCTTTTGACCCGTCATCCAACACAATTATATCGTCAAGGACCCCCTTAGGAATTCGTTGCAATGCGCGTGGAAGCATTTTTGCTACATTGTAAGCGAGAATAACGCCGATTATTTTTGGCTTCTTTTGCGGAGACATGTGCATAAGGTTATAAAAAATGTTTATAAACTTATAGCTAACCTGCTACGAGATAAACCAAGGTCCCTTTATCAGAGGCCATTATGGTCCCCTTGACCGTTGCTCCAGCGAGGGGTGGTCGCAAGGCTGTACGTAATGATGGGTTCACTAATGACTTTCTTCATGACTTCCATGTTGTAATACTGGGGGCTATCCATGTTGGCCAATTCGGCCGATTTATGGGCGTTTTCTATTTCTCTAACTCCGTGTTCTACGTCGCATTCTGCCTTGAAGTTACATATGCGTTCAAACTTTCGAAAGTTAACACGGTATGAACGTGTGTCCTTATTATTTTCTACTTTTTCTATGACTGATTGGGGAAAATACGAATGAATGAGTGGCACGAGGTCCCGTATCATGAAATTAAGGTGGCTGTTACCGACATTGAAAATCTGTTTGTTAACGATACAGGCGTCTTCGTTCAAGACTGTCATGATGGCTTTGGAGGCGTCCTTGACATGGAGGAAGGGGCGGTATTGTGCGCCATCACCATTGAGGAGAATGCTTTTTCCTTGGAGCGCTCGTTTTGTCATAACGTTTACCGCGAGGTCGAACCTCATGCGAGGAGAATAACCGAAGAGTGTTGCAAAACGCAAAATAGTTACGGAGAAATTTGAATCGGCTAAGGGAAGCAATTCATTTTCCGATTGTAGTTTTGAAAGAGCATAGAGCGTTACAGGGCCGACGTTAGATTGTTCGTCAAGGAACGTATCTCCGCTTGCGCCATATACACTACACGACGAGATGAAAATAAATTGTTTAACTCCTTCGGCCTTTGCTCTGCGAGCAAGCGACATGGTTGCTAAGAAGTTGGTTTGAATCGTGAGATTAGGGTCGAGGTCTCCTGAAGGGTCGTTTGATATGCTTGCCAAATGGATAACGGCGTCAACACCTTTGAAGAGATTTGAAATGTTTTCGTGGTGGAACATGTCTAACTCAGTAATTTTGAGGTTCGAATTTGACTCGTGGGGGGTGAGCGAGCCCTTTCCAAAATAAAGTTTGTCGATTACATGAACCTGGTGTCCTTCTTTAAGAAGCTGGGGCGTCAATATCGAGCCCAAATAACCCGCCCCTCCGGTAACTACTATTTTTTTCCCTCTCTTCTTATCGTTGTTTATAGAAGAATCCATTTTAATCAGCACAGAAGTTGATTTATAAATTTTGTGGGCTCCAGAAAGAGCTATTCTTCTATCTTTCGAATCATCTCGGCGAATGCGGGTCGACTTATGAGGACGCCCGCAGTTATACCGATAATGGTAGTAATCGCAAACCCTTTGAAGAGGCCAGCCCCTGCCCAGTACAGGGGCAAGAGAGAAACAAGCGCGGTGGCATAGGCAGACATGACTACAAAGATGGCTCGCTTCATTCGTTCTCTCATCGAAGCCGTACGTGCTCTGCGCGCTTCGTCTAGGATGATTATTTGTTGGTCGACTCCTGTTCCAATCGTAGCAAGAATTCCCGCAATTGCGGGCAAGTCTAAATTCCACCCTATGAGCGCTGCGACGCCCAATATGATAATAATCTCTGAGAAGGACGTGACGAGGACTGCAAGAGATTCTTTTATTTTTCGATATCTGATGAACACAATTATGCTGACTACAACAATTGCGGCCATGCCCGCTAACAGAAGGATGTATACAAACTTGCCTCCGAGTGAGGGAGATATAGTGTCTAATTTAACAATTTCTAACTTGTGGGGAAGACTTCCTGTGATAAGCACAGTTTGCAATTTATGCATGGACGCACGAGCATCGGCGAGTGCTTCCTCCTGAGTCACGCCGCTTCCTGAACCTTGAATTGAAATTTGAGTTGTTTCTCGTCCTTTGAGGTCTTTGCTGATGAGCAACGTATCAACAATTTTATCGTCAAGGACAAGCGTTAAATTACCCTTAAGATATTGTCCGCCGGTCACGTAGTCAATTTCTATTTTTTCGGTTATTTCGGCGTGGTGTTTCGCAGCATCCGGGCTTAGATAAAGTGTGAAAGCGAAATTACAAATATAACCTCCGCTCTGTGAGGGGAAACATCCCGTTACGCCTGCGCAAGTCGCATCATTTCGACAGACTGACGAGATATCTTCGTTTCCGCCTACAAAAACCGTTTCATTTCCAATGCGCGCTTCGAACTTTCCTTGTTTGGCAACGAGATTTTCTAAATCAGAGGGGCTTGCGCCTGCAACTTCAATGAGCATGAACTTATTGCCCTGAAGGTCTTTTACGCCTCTAATTTTAACATCGGAGATTCCAAATACGTTAAATCGATTGTTGCTCACGGCGATTAAGTCTGACAATTGTGCGTCTGAAATGTTTTGCTCGGGGCGTACGAGGGCGCGAGCACCCCCTTGAATATCGAGTCCAGACTTGAGCCGTGTTCGGGGTTTATTTTGTACGGTGAGACCGAGCGATTCATTTGTGAAAAAAACGAAATCTGCGTCTTCCGTTTTTATTTCGATTCTGCTGGGTGCTATCTGGGAGTTATTGTCCCCGAGTGCACGTGCATAATCCGAAACTTGTTCTATTGCTTGACCGTTGACCTCTATGATGTGGGCCCCTTGACGAAGACCTTCTTGGAACGCCGGAGAATCTGGTTCTACTGATTTAACAAGGACTCCTGACTCAAATGAGGGTCGAATAGCCAAGATTGAAAAAACAATCGCAATGATCAATACCCACAAACGCCAGCCCATTTTCATAGGGTTTTCTTAGCCTCCGCGTACCATTTGAGCAGTGATGCGTTGGTTACCCAACAATTGAATATATCGAAGCAAAGACCGATAAGAATGATTGTGAACATTTGAGAAAGGATTGGAGAAAGGGAGTGTGTGAATAGAAGTGCAATCCCTATGGCTGCAATCGCGGTTAGAGTCATAGTCATTCCCGTCTTAAATGCGCCCCAGATGCGGTGATTAATGCTTCCTTCTTTGTCTTTGACGACTCGAGTAGTGAGCATAATATCCGCATCAACCGAATATCCGATAAGCATGAGTAGTGCGACGATGCCCGCGGTTGACAATCGAATACCTAACATGTCGATGACTACAATAGTCATGATAATGTCCGCAAGACCTGCAATGATAATCGAAAGGCTTCTAATCGGGGTTCTGAAAATGATAAAGACAACTATGGCCATGAGGATGAACGAAGCAATGACTGCGATACGCAATTGGTTATAGAAACTGGTTGAAAGAGTAGCACCTGTGAACTCTATTGAAGAATTTTCAGTGGACAGAACAAATCCAAGGTAACGTTCGAGAGCCCCTTTTATTTCATCAACTGAAGCAGATGTTTCTACAAAAAATCCGTGCTGGGCGCCCGTGCGGATGTCCGTCATCGATCGGACAGTCAGATCGGGAAATTGCGTGCGCAACGATTCTTCCAGAGCCACGATATCAGCTGATGAAAAGACCGTTATCGTGGTTCCGCCCGTTATTGAAACGTCTTTGTAAAAGATATCACCGTTTTGCGTATAAAATCCGTAGAGGTAGATGAGCGACCCTAAAAAGAGAACAAGGGGGACAAGCAAAAGCAATTTGTAACTTTTGTCGTACCAGTTTTTTTGCACTTGGACGTTTTCGTGTGTGTGTTGTTCCATGAAGTTATGCGCGGTACGGGAATCGAACCCGTGACCGCTGGTCATTTCGATAAGCTTGATGCGTATCTTGGAAACCAGCTATTTTGCCATTAAACTAACCGCGCGTATAAGAAGTTATCTACGTCCCTGTTTTAAACTTTGTGCAACGCTCCCGGTAGGATTTGAACCTACGACCTCCGGGTTAGGACCCCATCGCTCTATCCAGGCTGAGCTACGGGAGCATTATCTACGTTCTCGGATTCATTCTTGCTCGACCCTCCTCGCTTTGCTTCGGAGACTCGCTGCGATGAACCGAGATGTGGGTGCTAGGATTCGAACCTAGGAAAGCACTAAGCTAACGGCTCTTGAGACCGTCCCGTTTGACCGCTCCGGCACACCCACGGTAATTAATGAACAGGCAAACGGGTTTTAAAAGTTCCTATTGAACTTTAAAGCCGCGAAAGTATTTTATTTTAGATGTTTAAAGGTTGTTATTCAAGCACATAAAAAGATATAAACAATTTTAATTCGAATCGGGTGTGATTACTTTCTTTGATAATCTTGAGCGATTTAAATCTAAACTGAAGCAATTGAAAGCTGAATTCGATGTTGATGCATTGAACAAGCTTGACTTCCCTTTTTTTGACAGGCAACGGCGTTATGCTGTTTTGAGTGTTCCTCTGTATACTAACACTCTTGGGCGAGCAATAATTGTTATCTCTCAAAAGAATTGTGCTGTTTTCAGCGACTCTTTTTTTAGCGCGCACTCCAAAGAGTTACAATCTATTCAAAAGAAACCTTATGGCGAAAGCACATTGCTTACCTTTGCCTTTTTTAAAACAGTCATTAAGAATTATTCTCACGAATTTGAACGCATTCGTGGGCTCATGAATGAACTAGACTTGCAGCCGCATCTTGATGGGATTGAAATTTCAGGAAGAGACTTGCGTCGGCTTACCGATAGATTTGAGGAGCTTGTACAACTCATGCTGGTTCTTAAAGAAAAGGACATACGAGAATTTGATACAGAATTATTGGGTTCGAACTATGAACTTTTGAGCGCTGAAGCGAGATACTGGCTCGAGCGGTGCAGAAGTCATATTTATCGCGTGGCTTCATTGCGCACCAAGTCTGAAATGCAATCTAATCGAGAACTTAATGCGACCATGGGACGATTAACGTTGATTATGACCTTTCTTACGATTACGAGCATTGTCGTTTCAGTCCCTGGAACAATAGGGGCGATATTCGGCATACCTGCCCTTTCGGACGCTTTCTTTAAGCCTCATACCACGCTCCTCGTGTGGATTCTGATGGGATCAACCGCCCTTTCCATATTGCTGGGATATGTGTACTGGCTTTCCTTAGGGTTGCGACAAAAGAAAGGTTTTTAAAGTGTTTTGAGAACGGATTAGTGAAGACGGCCACAGCTGTCGGGAAACACCTGTTCCCTTTCCGAACACAGAAGTTAAGCCGACTGCGTCCGGCGCGTTAGTCTCCGAACAGAGGCGAAACACGGATGTCGTCTTCTTTTTTTATTATACGAATATTTTTATAGTGTGGATAGGGGAAAAGCCCATGAATCGCCCCGTCACGGATGAACAATTTGAACAGACTGCGCGTCTTGCGGTTTCTCGTGCGTTAAGCCCCGATAGGGGTTTCAGAGTGGATAGAGCAGAAGCATACCATTGCGCTTCTGGAAAACCGAGTGCATTTATTCGGCCTACTCTTGCATTTCGCACAGCAAAGACTTTGGGAATTGTAGGGGGTTCGAGTGCACTAGGAAAGCATCGGGTTTCGTTAATGGACATTGCTCGTTGTGGGGCCGCATTACAACTCGCGCATGAGAGCACGTTGCCTGCTGACGATTGGATGGACCAAGAGACGAAACGACGTGGACAAATCCCTTTGTATGCGCATCCCGATTATGGGCCAGAAGTGGCAGTTATGACGAGCTTGAGGCTCTTATCGCGCGTATATTGTCTTGTTGCGCAAACCTCGTTCTCAAGCAAAACAAAAAAAGAGATTACGCTCCTATTTGACCGAACTGCCCAAGATATTTCCCGCGGACAAGAAATCGACCTTTTTCCCCCCCGAGCACTTTTTCCTGAAAAGGTTATAGAGGCGTATCGTAAGACGGGGGCGTTGTTTGGATACTCTGCCGAATTGGGAGCCCTTGTGGTCGGTGCCTCTAAAGAACAACGCAGCCTTGCTCGAGGAATAGGAGAATGTGCGGGTGTGCTCTACCAACTACGAGATGATATCACTGATTTATCGCGCGATACCTCTGAAGCGAAAGGGAGAAGGGGGGTGCACGGCGTTGCCGTTTCGTTGCCTGCAATTCTCAACCAAGGAGAAGTTCGTGCTGTTGAAAAAAAGTATGTTGCAAGGATTGAAGAGAGTATTGGGGCGTTACCTCGTGCAGAACGTTCTCCGTTAGGCGAGTTCGTAACTGGATTCATTTCTAGACTGAAGTAGCAACCTTTTAGAATAACGCCACGTTGAGATTGAATGGTCGTGCACTCGCCTAAACAAAAAGTGAAAGAGAAGATAGACTCATTTTTTGAAAGAAAGTCTTTTTCTTCCGATGAACTAAGGAAGATACGAAACGTGGCTATGAAACATCGAATTAAATTCGGAAATTATCGCGCCCGGTTTTGTAAAAAATGTTTTACCGACCTTAGAAAAAATACTACGAGGACAACGAAGCAATACAAAACGACTCGGTGTCTTTCTTGCGGTTATTTTAATAAGATTAGAATTTCTTAAATTTAGTTATCTTGGGAAGCAATTCTGCATTACCCAAAAGCGCCGCTCTGCAACAATATCGGTCAAGGCCCAAATCTTCGAGAACCCGTGAAGGTTCTTCACCGTTGGCTACGCGTGTTTTGTAAGGTTCCCACAATTGTGCAATGGGCTTTCCACACGAAAAGCAACGAATAGGGATTATCATGCGTATAGTCCGAGCGGATGGTTTTTAAACGTTTCTCTAAGACCAAACGAAACGTTCTTAAATGCACAAGAAACCGCATCCGTATGGAAACAATCATAGAACTAGAACATGTAGCGAAATACTACGAAATGGGAGAGTCTCTCGTAAAGGCGCTTGATGACGTTTCGATTCATATTGTCAAAGGCGATTTTGTTGCTATCATGGGGCCTTCGGGTTCAGGAAAATCTACCGCGATGAACCTGGTAGGGAGTCTTGATACGCCCACCAAAGGAACTATACGGCTGGATGGAAAGGATATTGCCCACTTTAACGAGTCTGAAGTTGCGCAACTCAGAGGAAAACGTATAGGATTTATATTTCAAAGTTTTAATCTTATTCCTAACTTGACGGCAAAAGAGAATATTATGCTCCCGTTACTTTTTCAAGATACGAGTAGAGAACGTCGAGAAGCGCGCGCTACGGAACTTCTTAACATGATTGGATTGGGTGATCGCATGGATCACTATCCTAATCAACTTTCGGGAGGGCAACAACAAAGAGTGGCAATTGCTCGGGCGCTCGCAAATAATCCGGAAGTCATCCTAGCCGATGAGCCAACAGGAAACTTAGATACCAAAACAGGGGAACAGGTAATGGATTTTCTGAAAGCGCTTAATGAAAAAGGCACGACGATTATTATGGTTACGCACGACCCTGAAAAGGCGCTGAATCATGCGCGCACTATTTATTGGATGAAAGATGGAAAAATAGAGAAGGTGACTCGAAGGAAGGGTAGTATGTGGAAAAAGGCAGATTTGTCTTAACTACGCAGTTACAAAATACAAATGTTTTTAAACAGAGAATGAGGGGAAAAATCATGAAAGCGCTCTTTGTAATCACTGCACTGGCTTTTCTTCTGTCTATAGCTCTGCCTCTTGTCTCCGCAGTTGTTGTGCAGAGCGTTGAAGCCCCCTCCCTTACTCCTGGCAAAGAGAGTTTTGTCAGTGTTACCATAAAGAACACGTTTGATGATGATGTGGAAGATGTTTCATTTGGATTTCTTTTTTCAGGTACCGCATTCGTTGCGACAGGAGGGTCTGAAGAAAGTACTAACGAACTTCGCGACGGAAGAAGTGAAGACTTTACATTTCAAATTAAGCCCTCTTACGATGTAAAGCCGGGGGACTATAGTATTCCGTATGAGCTAAGTTATACTCTTAATGGAGAACGTTTTATAAAAAAGGGTTCTGTTGGGCTCCATGTGGGCGGCTCGCCTGAAATTAGAGCAAGTGTTGAACCCATCCTACCGATGCTTGAAGGAAAAGATACCCTCACTCTCAAAATAATCAACGACGGCCTTGCCGATGCACGATTTGTTTCGGTAGCCATCGATGTTGAAGGTATGACGTTGCTATCTGACGATGAATCGTATATCGGCACCATAGATTCGGATGATTTTGAAACGGCTACCTTTGACGTTCGTTATACGAGGGAACGTGCAACGCTTATTGCGACTATTAGTTATCGTGATTTGGACAACAATAGATTGTCTGAAGAAGTGCGGTTGCCGATTAGCATATACAATCGAGATGAGGCTATTGCGCGAGGGGTTATTTCCCCTAGTTATACGCCTTACTACATTGGGGCAGTGGTTGTCGTTGTCATTTTGTGGTTTGTTTGGCGGGCGATTCGTAAAAGACGTCGAGCACGATTGAGTGCGTCTCGTTAGCAATGTTCAGAGATATTGTTGCGCTTGCGTTTTCTAACGTAAAACACCGAGGGGTACGCAGTTGGTTGACGATGTTGGGTATTTTTATTGGAATTGCCGCTGTTGTTTCATTGATTTCGCTCGCACAAGGATTACAAGAGGCAGTTACGGGCCAGTTTTCTTCCATCGGACCTGACCGCCTCGTGGTGTCTAATGCGGGAACAGGTTTTGGACCTCCCGGAAGCACGGCCGTTCGAGCATTGACCGAACACGACCTTGAGATTATTGAACCCGTACCTAATGTTAAACAAGCCGTAGCGCGCCTTATTCGTGTTGTTGAAGTTAGTTACAACGAAGTTAGCGAATATGAATATATTGCGAGCATCCCTCTAGAACAGGAAGATGTAGATGCGATATATGAAACGCTGAATGTTGGCGTTTCTGAGGGAAGGTTGCTTAAATCGTCTGATCGAGGAAAAGTTTTGCTTGGTAACGATTTTAGAGAAGGCGATGATTTTGATAAAAAACTTAGGCTTGGAACGACCATCGACGTACAGGGCACCCCATTCGAAATCGTTGGTTTTCTAGAAAAAGGAAGTTCATTTCAAGTCAATAGCGTTATTCTCATGAGTGAAGAGGATTTGCGAGATATACTTGCATTGGATGACGAAATTGATATGATCATGATTATAGTCTCTGACCGAAACCACGTTGAATCCGCGGCCACCGCAATAGAGCGGGCGATTCGTAAAGATAGAAATCTTGATTTAGGTGAGGAAGATTTCTCGGTTGAAACGCCCGTACAGGCGCTCGAAGGAGTAAATACGATTTTGACCATTATTAATGCGATTGTTACGGGCATCGCCGGAATATCATTGGTGGTGGGAGGAATTGGAATTACAAATACCATGTACACTTCGATTTTAGAACGTACAAAGGAAATTGGAATTATGAAAGCGATTGGAGCAAGAAATCGAGATATATTATCGATATTTTTGATAGAGTCAGGATTGTTGGGATTGGTTGGCGGAGTTATTGGTGCGCTCGGGGGACTAGGATTGGCATTTTTCGTTTCGTTTGCTGCAGGAAGTGCGCTCGGGGGGCTTGATTTTGGAGTCACGTTCTCTCCGCTACTTATTGGCGGAGCAATCTTATTTTCTTCTGTTATTGGTATTGGGGCAGGTGTACTCCCTGCAATTCAAGCATCGAGATTGAATATCGTGGAGGCCATGCGTTCGTGAAATCAGATTATCTTATTTTAGGAGCACGTAATCTTTCTCGAAGAAAGGTGCGAAGTTGGTTGACGATGTTGGGCATCTTCATCTCAATCGCGACCATATTCACGCTCGTAAGTCTTTCTTTGGGTCTTCAGGGCGCGATTAATGAGCAGTTTAGACTTTTGGGTGCAGATAAGTTCTTTATTCAGCCCAAAGGTCAACTTGCGGGGCCGGGCACAGGGGGTGCCGTTAGTTTTGACATTGAAGATGTAGGTGTTGTTAAAAAAGTAATAGGGGTCAAGGATGCAACCTACTGGACTGCAAGCCCTGTTGAAGTTGAATTTCATGACGAGAAACGTTTTTTGAGCGCGGCCGGATTTCCTCTTGATGAAGGCGATTTATTCTTGGAAAATGGAGCATATAAGATTGACGAAGGACGATTTCTCGAAGATGGGGACCTTGGAGAGATTATGGTGGGCAGTCAATTTAAGTATCGGAGTCTATTCAACAGACCCGTGCACGCGGGGGATACTCTTCTCATTAATGGGTATGAGTTTAAAGTGCGCGCCGTGATGCAACCCTTGGGAAACCCAGGTGATGATCGACTTATCCTTATGGCCATTGAGGATATTAGACGTATAACCGAGGTTGGTGAGCGAGTTGACATGATTATCGCTCAAGCCGAAGAGGGATATGATATTAATGAAATTGCTGAAAGAGTCGCAAAACGATTGCGAACACATCGAGATGTTGAAGAAAAAAATCGGGACTTTACGATTCTCACACCCGACGAACTTATTGCTACCTTTGGGAGTATTTTAGACATCGTGACCGGGTTTCTTATAGGGGTCGCTGCGATTTCACTTTTGGTGGGGGGAATTGGCATTACAAATACTATGTACACTTCGGTTTTAGAACGTACAAAAGAAATTGGAATTATGAAAGCGATTGGGGCAAGAAATAGAGATATATTATCAATATTTTTGATAGAGTCGGGGTTGTTGGGATTGGTTGGCGGGGTTGTGGGAATAGTATTGGGTATTACAATTAGCAAAGGAATTGAATATGCGATTATCACATTATTTGGTATAACTCTGCTGCAGGCCGCCTTGCCTTGGTGGCTTATTGTAGGATGCCTCATATTCAGTTTTTGCATAGGGGCTCTTTCGGGATTGATACCCTCTTGGAGAGCGAGCGGGCTTAAAACGGTTGACGCACTCAGATATGAATAAAAATACACAAAACTTTAAATAGCATTATTCAGTGACCAGTCTGAAAAAAAAGATGGCGAAAAAATGTGGCTTTTGCAAATCCGAAATTGCCGATGAAGAGGCGTTTGAAGTTTGCCATCGTTGTGGAGAGGGGATATGGGGCCCCAAGATGTTTAAGACGATTAAAGATAATATGAACGGGGCGCGCGATAAAGGAAATCTTTATCAAGGCTCGGTTTCCTCGTAGGAAAGCTTTTTAAACTGCATTTCTAAGATAGTAACATGTCCTCAAGTCGTCCTATTCGCAATAAGGGAAAATTGTCTTTTAGTCGTTACTTTCAGAAATTTAAAACAGGAGAGCGAGTGGCGCTTGTTAAGGAGCAAGGAACTATGGCTCATTTTTCCCATCGTATGCAGGGAAGAACAGGAGTCATTATTGCACAACGAGGATCGGCTTATGTTGTAGAAGTTAAGGACCTTGGAAAGATTAAACAGATTATTACACATCCTATTAATTTAAAGAGGGTACTAGTCAGCGCATGATTCTTTCTATGAAGCCGCTTCCGCTTGCGGAAGTCCAAGCCCAGATAAGCGAGATGGATGAGAAAACACCTTTGCACGATTACATTAAACAATACTGTAAACTTTCTGTTGAGAAAGCTCGCGGTCTTGAAGAACAACTTCGGGGACTTAACAATGTAAAAATAAAAGAGGAATACCTCATTAAGATTATTGATTTCCTGCCTCGCGATGCGGAAGAGGTTCATAAGATATTCAATGACGTTTCATTGGACGAGTCGGAGGTCAATGCGATTATTAATGTCGTTAAGGATTACTAACTATGAGAAAGAAGGACGACCATGCAATTGTATTAGATTACCTCCCTTATGGATACCCGCTTGAGGGAAAAATGCAACCTGTGGTGCAGGCCGTCGGCGAAAAGTACCTCGCATTACTTCAACTTGCGCCTGTACGAGGGACCACATTCACCCCTCATGAAAGGATTTATATAGGCCCAGATAAGCGAGATAAAGTACATTTCATCATGGGTAGGCTTCCTCAAGAGAAGCTTACCGAGCAAGCAAAGATCCGATTGCAGGAATATGTTTCCAAGGTTGTCGGGGAGCGTGAGCAAGAGTTTGTTGATTTCTTCAACAAGGCCCAAGCGATTAACACGCGCCTTCACCGTCTTGAACTTCTTCCTGGATTTGGTAAAAAGCATACGAGTGAAATATTAAAGGCACGTGAAGAGAAGCCTTTCACTTCGTTTGATGAGATACGACAACGCGTTACAAGCGTTCCAGACCCCCGAAAGGCGATTGAAAAGCGCCTGATTGAGGAAATTATGGAATTGCAGCGCCACAATCTCTTCGTTGTATAAATGGAAACAAAATCAGAAAAAACGGAAAAACAAGACGCAAAGAAACGTCCTCCCCAAGCTGAAGAGCTGGGCGAAGTACTCGTTCGTATCTTTGGACAAGATATGCTTGGAAGCAAAAGTATCTATGTAGGGCTCATACGCATTAAGGGCGTTTCGTGGGCCGTGGCTAACGCGCTTTGTTTACAACTTGGATTAGATAAACGCATAAAGGTGAAGGACCTTTCAAAGGATCAAATCGCCAAGATTGAGAAGGCTCTTCAAAATATTACATTACCTATCTTCTTGCAAAATCGTCGACGTGACCCTGAGACCGGATTGCATAAACATCTTCTTACGAATGCGCTTGATATTCAAAAAGAATTTGATATTAAACGACTCAAGAAGATTAAGAGTTATAGGGGATTGCGTCACGCACAGGGCCTCCCTGTTCGCGGACAACGAACCCGCAGTCATTTTAGGAAGAGAGGAGGTCTTGTGGGAGTAAAGCGAAAAGATGATTCGAAAGCATAAAAAATATTCTAATCCTAGAAAGAGATACGATAGCGTGCGCATCAGTGAAGAGAATGCGTTAGTGGAGCGATATGCCTTAAAGAATAAACGGGAGATTTGGAAGTTTGAAGCGAAGGTTCGCTACTTCAGAAATCGTGCAAAGGCACTTATTACAGCCCGCCCTGAAGAACAACAGGCTCTTTTTAAGAAACTTGTTGCGATTGGACTTCCGATACAGTCAGTTTCGGACGTTCTTGCACTTACCAAGGAAGATTTATTAAAACGGCGCCTTACGAGCGTGCTTGCGCAAAAAGGGCTTGCACGAACACCTCGAGAAGCACGCCAGATGATAAGTCATAAACGCGTGCGCATACATGGAAAAGCGGTAAGTGCTCCGGGATACCTGGTTAAGACACACGACGAGCATGCGATTCAGGTCAAGCAACCCAGACTGCCCATTAAACAAGAGGAGGAACCTGCACATGAGTGAAGAAATCGTTGATGCGAACGCCGTAAAACCAGTGAAAGAAGAAATCGAACCCGTTGTTCCTGAACGCGATGAGCGCGTGGGAATTGTGTATATTTATAGCACATTTAACAATACGCTTATTCATATAACTGACCTTGCAGGGAATACCATTTCTCGTATTAGTGGGGGGATGGTAACCAAACACAGCCGGCTTAAAGCTAATCCGACTACCGCCATGTTCGCGGCGAAGAAAGCTGCAGAACGTGCTCGAGATGTGGGAATCACGAGTCTTTACGTGCGAACGCGTGCGCAAACTAATGCCCCCGGTATGGGTCCTGGAGCACATGCGGCCGTTAAAACACTCACTAAAGAAGGATTCAAAATATTGAGCATTGTTGATACCACTCGTGTACCACGTGGCGGCCCTAAGAAGAAAGGAGGCAAACGAGGCAGAAGGGTTTAAAAGACCCTTGCTCATCACGTTCGCATGGAAATTGTACAGAACACTCCTGAACGCCTCGTCGTTAGAATGCCTGCCAATGAAACTTTAGCTAATGCGCTTCGTCGTAGCATCACTGAAATTCCTGTGTTGGCTATCGATGAAGTAGAAATTCATAAAAATGATTCGGCACTCTACGATGAGATGCTTGCGCATCGTATTGGTCTTGTACCTTTGAAAAATGAGGGGGCAATTAGTGAAAAAACAGAAGGTACACTAAAGTTTTCAAAGAAGGGCCCGTGTACCGTGTATGCGGGAGATTTAGAAGGCGATGTTGAACCCGTTCACCCTAAAACTCCGCTCGTTTTGCTTGAAAAAGATCAAGAAATGGAGTTTGTAGCGATGGCTCGCGTTGGTCGTGGCATCGAGCATGAGAAATATACTCCCGGTCTTGGATTTTATAGGCATCTTTCGTTAGTTAGTTCAAAGAATACTCATGTACAAAAACTAGCAGAAAACGCACAGGGGCTTATTAAATCAGAGAAAGTCAAAGATGGATGGATTTGCGATGTTAATGAGTCGGTTGCTGAAGAAATTAATCGCCTTGATTCCGATGCCCTTCATGAAGCGGAAGAAATATTGTTTATCATAGAATCATTTGGCCAAATGGCTGCGAAAGATATTATGCTCAAGG
>JBBSZK010000007.1:113910-121477 GCA_038044745.1 Nanobdellota archaeon | reverse complement strand
GCATACGTTCCTTGATAGGGCATAAACCCGCTCGTGCGTTGCTCGCCCGACGTACGAATAATCAAGTCCAAATCGGGAACACCTTCCGTATCCAAGTAATGGAGCACATCATCTTCATTGACCTGTTCAACACCTGCCTTCAAAATACGATTAACTGCTCGCGCAAGTTCGTCCCGCCCACCATAATCTAAACAAATATGTAACGAATGCTTAGTAAACTGCTTCGTAGCTTCTTCTAACTGTTCAATTTCCTGAACAAGACGAGCAGGCAAACGATCGCGTCGTCCAAAATGACGAAAACGAACTTGATGTTCGAGGACTTTCTCTCGAAAAAGCCGTAATATGTCAACTGCCAAATCAAAGATGATTTCAATCTCTTTCGCGTCACGCTTCCAATTATCGGTAGAAAATCCCCAAAACGTAAAATGAGAAATACCCAACTGTTTTGCTTCGTTGAGAAGACTTGAAATCTTTTCATAGGTGATGGAAGCGCGATGTCCATCGGAGCCCTGCATACCCCGCTCACGCGCCCAACGACGATTCCCATCGGGAATGATAGCAACATGACGAGGAACATTTTTCTGTGAGTTAAAAAGATTTTTTCCTAAGTTAGTAAAACTCGACGCCTGGTCAAAAATAAAGGGCTTATCGACCGCAATAATAAAATCAGGATAGGTATTCGTGGGCACACGCCACACATAAGACACCCCGCTCACTTTTGAGAAGAAAGGCCCTTTCTGCACACGTAATAAAAAATCCTGTAAATCGCTTCGAGAACCTTGCGCAACCAATGAAACGCGCCCATCGACAGCATTGCGCACAAATCCCTTAATCCCTAATTGATCGGAAGTTTTCTTAACAAACTGCCGAAAGCCCACGCCCTGCACTCGGCCAAAGACGTCAATCTTTAACTCATTCATAGAAAAACGATTAAAAATGAGTTTATAAATTCTAAGTAACAAGCTTCTCGAACGCTTCTCTAAACCGACCTATATCATCGGCCCTAATACGCGCACCCACCGCATCAGGATGCCCTCCGCCTGTTGAGCTCTCAAAATGAGGCAATAAACTTTCAAGTATCTTTTTAACATTTGTTCCTCGTATAGACATTGTACATACGCCCGCATTCACGTATGCAACCACAGTATACTGTTTCGGAAAACGATAGGACAATTCATTCGCAAGTTCAGAACTAATGCTCAACGTCCCGCTATATTGATAAAACACAACCGTATCATAAGGACTCGCCAACGCCTCTGCAATAAGCGCATCATAACGTTTCTTAAGACGCACATAGGTTTCTGCAAACGAGCTTGTAGACGAAAGCTCTGCGAGCATAAGCTGAGGAGAAGAGCACCCGATCAAGAAATTCTGCAAGTAGACGACATGACTCACCGAGTCCTTAAGACCAAACCCCAATGCACGTGCAAGAGTTCCTAGTTCGCTATCATAATACGCCTCAAACGGTTTGCGAATGCCCTGCTTCCAAAACTCAGGGTATACATTCCCAAATGTCTGGGCAAACGAGGGCAAATAGTGATCTGCAACGCAGCCCATAAGTGCAATCCACATATCTTCAGTCCGCTGCGTCGTTTTATAACACCAATACGTCACAGGCTCTGCGCTCGGTTTTGTAGAACGCGCCGGGTTAAAAGAAGTTACATGAGCATGTGCATAATGAGGCGAATCAACCACATGATGGTCAATCCACAAAAGAGGTATCGACGCCTTGACAAGCTCCTCAACAAAGGCATCGCCCAAAAAAGGACAATCCAGTACGATAACCAAATCAGCGCCCAACGAGAGCGCTTTACGAGCGTACCCCGCATCAATGTCCGGATGCGTACGTACTGCCATTCCCTTTCCTCGCCCTAAAAATCGACGCAGGAGTACATAGCTGCACAACCCATCAGCATCGTTGTCATAAATAAAAATAGGATTCTGGGAACGCTCAAGACGTTCACGCAAATCAGCAAGTTGAGCGTTGGTTAACACAAAAAAGCTATCAAAAAACGGTATTTAAGACTGCCTACCGAGAAAACCAGTTCCATACCGACAAGGTGACGAGTGCAATAACGGCGCCGAGCAGCAACCAAAGCCACGCAGGCGAGCTTGATGAAGCCACAACAACACCGACATCTGCAGATTTCATAGCAATGTCCGTAGCAGTTTCAGAAGCCATAAGAGCACCCTCCGAGCTGCCAGTAGGCCAAAGCCACGCACCTGCCGCGGCAATCAAAGTGACTAAAAACGCAGGAAGAACGCCCTTCGTAAGCGTACGAGGAGAAATAACAATGCTCTTGCGCGAGACGCGATACACCTTGACCGCGCGACCCTTTGCACTCCACAACGAACGCACGGGTTCAGCAATTCCTGCCGCAACAAGCTTTTTCATATTATAATTAATAGTATTCAAAGGCACGTTGAGCCTACGAGCCAATTCACTTTCACTCAACTCATGCTCAGCCAGTAAAGAAAGAATCTTCTTGCACGTAGCATTCGAGATAACATCAGCTAACTTCTGCGTGCGCGGATCATCCAAATCTATCATAATCGAGCTTCTACTCATGCTCACCAAAAAGAAAACAGCTATTTAAAGCATCTGAAGACTGCAAACAAACCAGAACACTAGATAAGAATAAAGTTTATAAACAAGCGAGAAGAACTAAAAATATGAACAAGTGGATGGAATTATTGATGGGGCTTATTCTTGTCCTTGTACCCGTCGTGATAGCGTTTTATTCACAGGCATGGGGAATCTGGAACTTTTGGACCGCCGCAGGTGAATTCTTCAAAGGCGGTTTGTTCTGGTTTGTTGTCATGATTGGAGTATTGTTCCTCTTGCTGGGAATATCCGATTTGCGTGAGACGAACACCGCACCACGACCGCCCGTAGCACAACAAGCGCCTACAGCACCGACAAAGCGCGCAAAGAAATAATTCTTATATATAATAGGCACATACAGTAAAAGCTAATAACCAATTATTAAAATAAGAGTAATGTCCCTATGCAGAATCTGTGGTGAAGAAGGCTGCGAAAGGCACGTCTATGCCATAGGGAAAGTTAATAGGAAGAAAGAGTTTATCGGCTCGTCACCCCCCGAAATATTTGTGGGCCGTTGGAATTATCCTAACGTCTACACCGGCATTCTTGCGCCTGAAGAGCAAGGAAACACCGAATTACTTGCCTCACACGAACAATGGCACAAGCAAAAGTTATCCATTAAAGAAATCGCTTCACTGCGTAATCGTCTTATTTATGGACGTACGCAACAACACATCGCCAAAGCTCGAGAACGAAACCAATTCACGGAAGTCCTGCACGAAATCGCTATGACGCACAAGTCGGTAGCAACCGAGTTTAGACTGCAAAAGCCTTTGGGAAAACACAAAGAGAATCATCCAACAACGCCCCTCATCGCCAAAGCCGCACCCGTTGAACACGTCCAACTACAAGAAAACGCGCCCGTTAAACAAAAAATAGACTACCTTGTCAATGATACTGACGTAAAATCAACCGTTGCAATGCAAGAACTTCAAAAAGCAGGGATACAAACCTCAAGTATTATGAAACTTCTTTCAGCAGGACTACTCGGGAGAAAAACCGCACGCAAAATGGTGCCCACGCGATGGTCAATCACCGCAGTCGATGATACGCTCTCGAAGAAAAAACTAGAGAAAATACGTCTAAACAAAGAACTTGGAGAGATACGATTAGTTCACGCAGAATACCTCGGCAACCACTACGAATTTCTTCTCCTGCCTGGAACCTATGCCTTTGAAGTCATCGAGATATCGCTCACCAACCAAGGCGTATGGCAAGATCACGAGTCAAATTTCCCTCGAAAAACCTACGCCGATTCAGTTACGGGAGCCTATTATGCAAATCGCCTTGCGCTCACCGAATATCTTGAAAAGATACAACGTCAAGCGCAATGCCTTGTGTTCAGAGAAATAAGGCCCGAGTACGACGCCCCATGTGGCGTTGGCATCTTGCGAGAAACGAGTCGAGAAGCATTTGAGAGCCCCTATGAAACGTTCAATACACTACAAGAGGCATTCACCCAAATACAAACCCGCCTTAAACAGCCAATTGCAAACTACACCGAACGATCTCACCTCCTCAAAAGTTACGGAAAACAAAAGAAGCTCTTTGAGTTCTTCTAATCTTCAAGTCGGCGAGCCAAGTCATCACAAGAACGTTCATAAGCTCGTGTCTGAGCTCTGATAAATCCCTCATAATCTGGAGAAGATACTCCCGGCAACATTCTTCCCGCGCCATCAAGTGCGAGCAGAGCCCGCATTAGCCCAACACGAACCGCCAACTCAGGAGCCCCATAATTAGAAGGGTTAAATTGAATAGCATCCATCTTCAAACGTGAAAAATTATCCATTCGAACAACAAACCCTGCGCCTATATAAAATTATTTCTTATCCGCAATGCGCTTAAGTACGGCCTTAATATTCTTATTGAGTTGCTCCATAGCCTGTTCAAGCTGTTGTTTGTTCTTCGTGCCCGTACATACGAGCTTCCCATTGGAGAAAAGCAAAAAGGTAGTCGTGGGTTCATCTAATTTATACACGAGACCAGGAAACTGCTCGGGTTCATACTCCGTATTCTCAAGTTCAAGTGCAAGAATATTCAGATTCAAATCAACGTTAATGGTGCCAGAAGCAACAATATTCTGAACGGTGATTTTAGGCTTATCGGTAATACGCACCCCAATCTTCGCAAGCTGCTTAATAACTTGATCAATCACTTCTTTAACCTGGGCAACAGACTTCGTGCCCGTGCACACAAGATTTCCCGAAGAAAAAACAAGAACCGCAGATTTCGGCTTTTTCACACGCAACACAAGCCCGGGAAACTGCTCAGGATTATATTCAGTGTTATTGTACGTTTTAGCAAGTTTTGTTAAAGAAACAGGCTTGCCCAACGAGGACGTAGCAACAATATTCTGAATCGCAAGATCTGAAGGATTTTTAGCCATGGAAGATGGAGTTTATAAAGGGAAGTGCTTTATAAAGCTTTTGAGCACAGTTAAAGACTATGTGCGCCCGTATTCTTGGTGCGCTGTTTCGAAAGCTCCTTCTTAATATCTTCCAAAGAAGCAATATCTTTGGTGCCACGTTCGGGTCGATAATGTGAAATGCGTGGAAATCGAAGCGCAAAACCAGAGGAATAGGTTGGGCTTGGCTGAATATTTTGATAGGTAACTGACACAACAACTTTTGGTTTAACATGCACCGTATTTCCCGTACGTTTTACAACTATCTTCTGAAGAATTTCATCAAGTTCAGAATAAGTGGTGCCCTCAACCCCTTTTTTTTCCTTAAGTCCCGACGATACGTTTCCCACCTCCAAAAAATCGCCATTCGAACGACAAGCAAGCGTAAAACTCGTCAGACCCCCCGCTCGCTTGCCCGTACCATATTCGGCGCCAACGATAACTAAATCTAAATCCTGTTTTGCAGGTTTTAATTTTGCCATATACCCTACGTATCTACCAGGATGGTACGGCGCATCAATACGTTTAATCATTACACCCTCTTCGCCAATTTTAAGCGCATCACGATAAAACCGTTCTGCAACCTCCAATGTACCCGTGATAATCTGCTTCGCAAGGCGAATAGCCCATGGTTTTTGCTTGATAATCTTCTCGATAAGCGCGCGACGTGAAGAAAACGGTTGAGAAACTAATGCCTCGCCATTATAATACAAAATATCAAAAACATTCAATTCGACTGGAAGCGTGCGAGCAAGATCATCAATGTCATACTTGCGCTTGATGCGTTGACTAATGGATTCAAAAGGCAAATATTTCTCATGTTTCGCATCAAAGCCGACGGCTTCGCAATCAAGAATAAAACTCTCTCCGCGTACATGCCCGCGTACAGCATCTAACACATCGGGAAATTGTTTCGTGACATCTTCAAGACGCCTGGTGAAAAGTTTAAACTCTTTTCCATCAAAATTGACAAGCATACGAAAGCCATCATACTTGTGTTCAAACACACACGGACGTCCGCATATTCTAAATCCATCCTCAAGGTCATCCGCCTTAACCGCAAGCATAACTTGCACAGGCCGGCCAGGAATCAAACGTGCATGCTCAAATGAACGTGGCCCTTTGATAGCCATAGAAAGAATCTCGGCAAAATCATTGACCAACCCATACGTGCGCTCAACTTTTTCAAGCAGGCCTTCAGAATCAGGCAAAAATGCCAAGACGACCGCCTCCACCAAGATTGCATCAGCCACGCCAACGCGAAGATCACTTAAAATAGTACGAACCAAATAGCGTGCTTCTTCAGGTCGCGCCGAAATAAGCAGCTCTGATATAATGGACATTTTCTTATCGACTGTGCCCTTACCTTCGATGGCTGCCAAGGCAGAAAGCGAAGCAAACACATGTTCAGCAGTTAAATCGCGATGATACAAAGCCGATTGTTTTTTATGTCCCAGAAGATGTGCAGCCACATCACCCAAATCACCCATACGAGAAAATTCTTTAGTTACTTTAACCGCATCTGTTGCACTCGCCCTTGCAATCGCCTTTATGGCAAGTTGTGTAGATATGCCTATCTCGCGCACATCGTAATCAGGAAATACGCGGCCCCGAAGAAGATATACTAACTCTTCTTGACCCTTAAGCTGTGGTAAAAAGGAAGCAAGGATACTAATTTTCTCGAGTTTCTTAGTTGTGCCTGCAAGAGTTTCATAGAGCACAACAAAATCACCATACTTCATGGCTTGCAAAAAGAAATGCAATATTTAACTCTTGTTACAGCCAACCGCGTCGTCTGACCCCGTCGCGAACAATGCTAAAAGAAAGTGCACTCTCCGCTAAACTTCGATGTTTTCGTAAGTAGGCCGTTCGTTTACCGTTCTCGTTAACAAGCTCAATCAAACACTTGCTCCAGTAACGCAAAATATCTCCAGCTACCATGCGTGTATCATTATCCCACGTATACTGTTGATTTGTTACAAGAACAGGAAGACCCTGCTTGCGGGCAATTTCAGCAAGAACACGCATCTGTCGCGCGAGTTCGGCATTGAGTCGTTGAACTTCAGAAAGGCCCTCTTCTCGTGCACGCGCAAATTCAAGCCGATAAAGCATGGTCATTCCATCGACAACTATCAGACTAAAATGATCCTTAGATACGTAGCGAAGCAATTGTTTAAACGATTCCCGTTGTTCATCAAAAGTGGTCGGTTTCAAAAGAAGGATGTTAGCGAGGGATGCAGACGCATCGTCGCCCGCAAGTTGTTTAACACGATCCGTAGAAAATCCCCCTTCAGTATCAATAAAAAGAACTTTATGTCCTTTCTTGGCCTGTGAAACCGCGGCAAGCAGGCAAAAATTTGTCTTGCCTGACCCAGGGCCCCCATACAGCGTAGTGATAACTTCAGACTCATATCCCCCATGGAGCCAAAGGTTAAGATCGTAGCTCCCTGCAGAGAGTTTAGTCATGAAAGAAATGAAAATAAAAAGTATATAAAAATAATGGCAGGCGATTAGCGTTTGCCCTTAGAAGGCTTCGAAGCATGATCACGGCACATCAT
>JBBSZK010000007.1:12201-113810 GCA_038044745.1 Nanobdellota archaeon | reverse complement strand
CAGGCGATTAGCGTTTGCCCTTAGAAGGCTTCGAAGCATGATCACGGCACATCATACAGCTCTTGCACATCCATGCATGAAGCAAAAGGACGAGCGCTGCAATAACAATGATCCATTGAGACCACTGAACGCTCCAAAACGCAAATAAGATGATAACAATCGCAAGGATCGTTTCAGTCCATTGACAGTTACAATTCATAGAACACCTCCCAGAACAAACACGAAAAGGCAGTTAATAAAGCTATTTCTTCTTCAGAACACTAAGGAGCGAATCAAGGTCTTTTTGGATAGCAGAAGCGGCATCGCTCACGGCCTTTTTGACAGTTCCCGAAGAAGTTTGAATCTTCATAACAATCGGTTTAGAAGGATGCTCTCTGCGCCATGCCGCAAATTTAACGCCATGTTCATTAAGATAAATACGAAAGAGCTCGGCAAGAGTAATGTTGTCTATCTTAAATTCCATATCATCCTTTGAGGAAGAGATAACATCAATATGCATAGGAAGAAGGGCAAAAAACGCTTTATAAAACTTTCCTTACTCAAAACAGTTCAATATCGTCGCCCGCGAGCGCATCCTTGGAAGATTGCTCTCCAGGCATCTGTCGAGCCCGCTCGCGACGCTCTTTCATACGTTGCAAATCTGCAAGCGATAAATCTGCACGTTTAAAATCAGGTTTGGGCACATAAGCAGGGCCTAAAGAAGAAGGTTTGGAAGAAGCCATAGAATGAACCGGCATTTCAAAGGTCTTCCCGTCTTTGCGAAGATTAATGCCAAAATAAGTTTGAAGCTTATTAACGAGCACAAAATCATCGCTAGGTAACTCCCCGTTTTCAACCATTTTAATTACGTTTTCGGGTACATTAAGGGCGTTTGCCAATTGAAGACGAGTTAACGCTCGAGCCCTGCGAGCCTTACCAATTTCCCAGTGAAAGTTATCTTTTAGTTCCCGAACGACATTGTTTTTGGTGTATTCTGACTGATAACTATGCCACTTAGGAGGTGCACGCGCGGGCATGAGCGGAGACGTGGTACGACCCGAACGACGTCTAGACTCCACAGAAGGAAGTGACTCAACAAGATCCTTCTTCTCGTGCACGCGCAGAACAAAAAGCTCTTCATAACGAGCTTGAGATTCAGGAATCGTAATAACCTGCCCCTCCTTGATAACATCCACGAGTCGATCAACCATGCAACAAGAGCGCAGTTTTTATTTAAATGGATTGTGGCTGTCCATCATAACCGTCTAAGAAAAATAACGTACAAGTTCGTTAATATTAGTCGGACGCAAAATCTCCCTTTCCTCCAAAACGACAGAAGGCACAGAGGTAACATTATACCGTTGTAGAAGAGAACTAGCGGTTGAATCGCCAATAGAAACGTCAAAAGAATAAACCATAAACATGGCGCTGTCCCTTTCCTTGAATGCACCAAGAATCCCACCCATAAACTGGCTCGCGTCAATGTAATCCGGATCATTTGAATAAAAGAAAAGAATAGGCTCAAATCGAGAATCGCATCGCGTATTAAGTTCTTTTATTATAAGAAAATGTTGAAACTGCAAGCGAGTGTAAAGTTTCTTTTCAGCAAGAACACGTGAATCACGTAAACCGAAACGACGTTCAAGTAATCCGATGTAACTACCGACCTGATCAAGTTCTACGAGAGAAGAGCGAAGCGCAGCATCATCACAACTAATGTTCTCTGCATTGCGAGAAAATTCATCCAAGGCATTCTGAATAAATCTGTTTTGATTAGCCGTATTTTGATAGTTCAAGTAAGAAACGGTATCTGCAAGAGTAAAAATCAAAAAGAAAACCGTAGTTGCGATAAGAAAAGAAACAACAAGTCTGCCCAAATAAAAACTCCGTTTAATCGGCATGTTTCACCGTCCTCCACACGACCTTGCGATTGGTAAGGGTATAAAAGAATGAAACAATCCACCAAAAAGCAAATAATATTCCATAGAAGAATATAAACAAGAAGAATCCTGAAAACAAACCTTCTTGTTTAGGAACGTGTCGTTTCGAAAAGTAGAGATAAGCTCCGATAAAGATAGTAAAAAGCAGGCTAAATAGAAATATTTTGTAACTGAAAAGCATATACGCAAAATAACGCACAATGTACAAATTCAAATCGAGAGTATTTATGAAATCAAAATTTATTGATTGCAGATAATTTAATTCATGGCGTAAATTATCAAAGGTTTTTATGAAGAAATAAGAAGTGAGGAAAACAGTAGAAAGTATGGTAAAAAAGGCCAAAGGCAAAGAGAAAATGCCAATAAGCCCCTTACGCAGCCCGAAAAGACGACGGTACGCCCATACATTTTTGAGAAGGCCCGTATACCATCTCCTGCGTTGACCGAGAAGTTCCCTAAATGAACGAGGCGCAACCGTATAAATAATCGCATGAGGTTCATTCTCAATGACATAGTCGTGGTCTTGTATGCGTAAAGCAATCTCGGTATCTTCAGTTATATTGTGCTCGTCAAAACCTCCGTAAGTGACAAAAAAAGAACGGCGATACGCCGAGAAAGCGCCAGGAGTTACATGCATGACATTGATAGAAGAAAAAGCCTTACGTAAATAAACGCCCAAAGAATATTCGACCTGTTGTACTTTCTGCCAGAACGTCCGAGCCTTATGCACGACCATAGAAGGGGTGACTGCCATAACATCGGGTGAATGAAAGAGGGCAACCATTTTTCTAAGACATTGCGGATCCACAAACGTATCCGCATCCATCGTCACAATAATCTCGCTCTTAGAACGATGTATAGCAAAATTAAGAGCAGATCCTTTGCCACCGTTAGGCTTAGTAAAAACATGAACTCCGTTCTGCTGATAATCTTTTGCAAGAGCATAAGTGCGATCCTTGCTCCCATCATCAATGACCATAATCTCAAGCTGGGCGCGAGGATAGTTGAGCGCGAGCGCAGAATCAATCGTCCGTGCGATGGTGACTTCTTCATTATAGGCAGGTATGATAATGGTCACCGAAGGCAGAAGGGTGCTGCGGGGTTGAGGTTTAGAATAATAAGCGCGTAAGCTCAATAAATAGAAACACGCCGTAAACAACCCAATATAAGAGATAACATACACAAAAATAGTATAGGAATCTACCATCACTACACGCGCGGGAGCGCTTCCTCGTTAAGGTTAAAGTAATCGTAAAAGGAGTCATTGAGCGAAAGATCCCACGTATGACCTGAACGCTTCTTAATAACAAGCCCTAACCCGACAAAGTTTTTGATATGGTCATAGGCTTTATTCCCCCGTATCTTAACAAGCACCGATTGTTTCATAGGTTGTTTATAGGCGATAATTGCAAGCGTTTCCTGCTCCGCCTTCGAGAATTCAGTGCTACCTGTAGCAAGCTTGTTTACAATCCCTATATAGTCCTGATTAACATCCATCTTCCAAAGGTCGCTTTTGTTAACAATTTCTAACGCCGAATCTTTATAACGATCTGACAGGTCATCGAGCAATTTGCGCAGAAGAATGGGATTGATATCAGTCAAAGAGACAAGTTCTCGCAAGGATAAGAACCTTCCCGCAATAAACAAGGTAGCCTCAAGTCGCTTCAATAGCTCCCGCTCTTTTTCTTGGTCAAATTGAGAGAGAGTTTCGGGAGGGCCATCCATAGAAGGAGGTACACGACGAACTTTTTAAAGGTTGTTTAGAAAAAAAGAATGAGTGTCGCTTCAATAATGGCAGCAAGAAGCAAAAGAGGCAAAATAACGTACACGAACGCCTGAAGCGAGTCTGAAAGGCGTCGAAGAAGAATACGTTGAGGAGAATAAGAAAAGAACGAAGCCCCAAACTTAATACCGAGCCCTATCGCAATAAATATGGCGGGTAATTCAAATATCCCGTGAGGAAGAAGACGCCAAAGACCAACGAAGCCCGTAAAAGGAACAACGCGGGCGGCAACATACCCGAGAACCGCCCCATTTAAAAGAGCATTAAAAAGGGGCACAATTCCAAAAAAGAACCCGAGGAAGAGAGCATAGAGTGCGCTAAAACTATTATTCTTGAAAATAAAAAGAAAGAGTTGGAACCAATTGAGCCCCTCGGTTTGTTGCGCGAGTTCACGAAGAATGTCATCAAAAGAAGACAAAAGAGAAGGAAACAAGAACCCAAAGAGGGCGCTAAAGAAGAAGATAGCTACGGAAGCAAAAACATAAATTCTGGAATCAACGATATACTGTAGAGATTGACGAACATTACGTTCAAAAGAAAAACGAACGCGTTTCATCGGAACATACGACCTAACAAAGAAACCTTGCGAGCATATTTAATTCTAAGATACCACCCGTAGGCGAGTCCTACAACCAGCCCTCCGAGATGAGCCGTATTTCCTATGGGAAGCCCAGCAGCGGCCGAAAAGAACCAAAGACCAACAATCAAAAGAAACATGGCCCCCCACATAGGCATAGGGAGCACAAAAAAGACAAGTACCCGAAGACGTGGAAGAAGCATAGCAAGCAAACCCGCAATTCCAAAAAGTGCTCCACTTGCACCCACCGCAGAACTATCAATAGTGCCGAAGAGAAGTGAGCCCCACGAAACCACATTCCCCAAGTACGCAAAACCGACAAAAAAGAGACTGGCTATAAGTCCAGAAACAACATAAAGCCAAAAATAACGGCGCTTGCCAATAAGACGCTCAACGAACGAGCCTATGAAAAAAAGCGAGATCATATTAACGATAAGATGGGAAAGTGAAATGTGTGCAAACATGCTTGAGAAGAGTGTCCAAAAACTGCCTTGTTCGATAACGAGTCGAGGATTAAGTGCGAAAAAGGAAACGAGGGTATCAATAAAAGAAGGGCTAGAAAAAAAAGAAGATAGAAGAGAAGCCATCAAAAAAAGCAAATAAACCACCACATTAATCGCAACAAAAACCGTCGTCAAACTATAACGAGCATAAGGCTGAGAACGAATACGACGAGAAAAAACCATTAACTGCCACGGCGCTTGGATGCGCGCTTTGAAGATGCCTTCTTTGGCCTCTTAGCAGACGGTTTGACCGTCGCGATACGAGCCTTACGACGCAGAGCGCGTTCAGTTTTTTTCTTTTGAGCTTCCGCCTTAAATCGCCGTTGGCGAACCGAATCTTCTTTCTTATAGAGTAATCCAAGCTCCTGTTCAACCACTGCGAGTTGTTCCTTGCGTTTTTCGATGGCAGACTCAAATCGCTTAACAAATTCAGAGTTATCGCGCAATACGAAAACCTCTCCGCACTCAGGGCAGGTAAAATTGTTGAGCAGCGCATTTTCTTCATTCATCTCCAAATCGCAATTAGAACAATGATAAAATCGTTCATTCTTTCGAGTGCCAAGTTGAGATTGAAGAGAAGAAATGTCATTCTCAATAATAGTACGCAAATTCGCAAGAGACTTTGTAGTATCTAAAGTCCAGTAATATGTATACCATCCGCCATTCTTGCGATCCTTCTTACGTGTAAAACTCACAAGACCCTCATCCGCGAGTTTGTAAAGCATATTACGCGTTTGATTAATATTAAGTTTCATTTTTTTCGCAATAATAAACTCATTTACATTTTTCTTGCCATAGAGCAAATCAACAAGCCCAATAGCCGACGGACCCGCAATAGAACCTATAATCTCTTTTAGAAGTCGTACCTGCATGTCGCAACCTAAAGAAAGCACAATAAAAACCTTTCTAAAGAGGTGTTGTCATTATAAAGTGTATATAAACCTATAAAAACAAACCTTCGGTTTTAAGGGGATGTTCTGGGAAAGAAAAGAAAAAGATAAGGGGCTGCCCGATCTGCCGCGCCCTCCGGTGAGACCCTCCCTGTCCTTGAGAGACATGCCGCAGATGAAAGATATTTCAGAAGACGATGACGAAATTCATGAACTCCCTTCGTTTCCCGATTCACCCATGCGAAAAGGATTCAGCCAAAGTGCGATAAAAGACGCAGTCGCAAATGAAGAAATCAAAGATGAAACTCCCCTGTACAAGTCAGCGCCACAAAGCAATTACAAGTTCATAGAAATGAACGAGTGGCACGCCCCTGAAAAAACAGAACGAGTGGCGATGCCCACACGAAAGGACAGTAAACCCATTTTCGTAAGAATTGATAAATTCCAGCTTGCAAGAAACTCGCTTGAAACAGTCAAAATCAAATTAAGCGAAATCGAAGAGCTTCTTAAAACAATTCGCGACGTAAAGGCAAAAGAAGATGCAGAACTATCCTCGTGGGAATCAGAAATGGAAAACGTAAAATCGCGCGTACAAACCGTGCTTAACGATATTTTTGAACGCGCCGAGAACTGATGGAATACGTAAAGCTAACTGCCTCTGAACAAGCCTACTCAAAAAAAGAACTCTTGATGTCTCAGATGGAAACGCTGAATATTATGAAGAGATATCAGAAATACAAAGAGTTGCGAAAACAAGAGTTAGCACTTAAATCCATTCTAAAGAGAAAAATAGGGGAAGTACGTGAAGAGTTATCAGTCATAGACCGATCATTGCCTCGCATGAAGGAAAAAACAGAAGACGATAACCAAATAACAAAGGTACCCGTAAAGAAGAGACACGACCTTGAATTTGAAATTGAAGAAATAAAACGCAAGATAGAACGCCTCCAGCAAGACTAGAACAAAACGTTTAAAGCCCCCTATTCTAGATAAACCTATGATAACTCGAAAGGAACTCATTAAGAAGTACTGTGAATTCTTTCGGAAGAAAGACCATGTAATAATCCCTTCTGCGTCACTTGTCCCCGCAAACGACCCCAGCGTGCTCTTTACAACAGCAGGCATGCACCCTCTAGTGCCCTATTTACTCGGTCAAAAACATCCCCTCGGAAAACGACTTGTAAACGTACAAAAATGTATTCGCACCGGAGATATTGAAGAGGTAGGTGATACAACGCACCATACCTTTTTCGAGATGTTGGGCAATTGGTCCTTAGGCGACTACTGGAAGAAAGAGTCTATAGGATATAGCTACGAATTTTTAACAAAGACATTGAAACTACCTAAAGAAAGATTAGCAATCAGTTGTTTTGCAGGAGATGATGACGCTCCAAAAGACACAGAATCAGAAAAAGCCTGGGTTTCATTAGGAATATCGAAAGACCGTATTGCATTTCTTCCCAAAAAAAATAACTGGTGGGGTCCTGCAGGACAGACGGGCCCCTGCGGACCAGACACCGAAATATTCTACTGGTGTTCATCAGCCAAGCCCCCGAAAAAGTTCAATCCTGATGATTCTCAATGGATAGAAATTTGGAACAATGTGTTCATGGAATATGAAAAAACAAAAGAAGGAAAGTACGTAGAAGCAAAGCAGTACAATGTGGATACGGGTATGGGTGTCGAGCGCACACTCGCTGCCCTCAATAATCTAGAAGATAATTATGAAACTGACTCGTTCGCGCCACTCATAGAAGTAATAGAAGAAATGTCTGAAAAAGACTATCAAGACAACGAAAAAGAGATGCGAATCGTAGCAGATCACGTGCGCGCAGCCGCCATGATGATTGCAGACGGCGTTGTACCAAGCAATGTCGAACAAGGATACGTACTCAGAAGACTACTTCGTAGAGCAATCGTATATAGCCGAAAGTTGGGCATAAGTCTAGCAAAGCCCCTTACAAAAACAATGGCTGAAACAGTCATGGATAGCTATGAAGATTACACCGAGCTCAAGGAAAAAAGAAAGTTCATCCATGAAACGTTATCTGCTGAAGAAAATAAATTCGAGAAGACGCTTTCGATAGGAATGAAAGAATTTGAAAGAATCGCAAATAAAGATATTTCAGGAGAAGACGCGTTTTTGTTATTTCAAAGTTACGGGTTCCCGCTCGAAATGACAGTCGAACTCGCCCGCGAGAAGAAAATCAAGGTAGATGTAATTGCCTTCGAAAAAGCCTACAAAAAACACCAAGAACTATCAAAAGCAACCTCGTCCGGAACATTCAAATCAGGTCTCGCAGACCACTCCGAGCATACAACTCGTCTGCACACCGCAACACACCTCCTCAACGAAGCCCTTAGACAAGTCTTAGGCTCCGATGTAAAACAACGCGGTTCAAACATCACACCTGAACGACTGAGATTTGATTTCAATTTCCCAAGAAAATTAACCGAAGAAGAACTCAATAAGATAAGTACGTTAGTTAATGAAAAGATAAAATCAAGTCTAGAAGTTAGAAGAGAAGAAATGTCATTCAAGGAAGCAACAGCGGAAGGAGCTCAAGCAGAGTTCGGCCACAAGTATCCTGAAAAAATATCAGTGTACACTATCAAAGACGAAAAAAACAAACGCGGATGGTTTAGCAAAGAAATCTGCACCGGCCCGCATGTCAAAAACACGAAAGATATAGGAACGTTTAAAATTATTAAAGAAGAGTCCGCCGCCGCAGGTGTTCGAAGGATAAAAGCGACTGTTACAAACTAAATAGGAACAAGCGTTTCTCCCGGATGCGGTGATTCTAAACGAGGTGCAGGTAAGGAAGACCCTCGCTCAACATCAGAGCACCCTTCCAAACGCACCATCTTTTCACCTAAATCACGGGCCCACGGCTCGTGATTTCTATCGGTGAACGCAACAACAGGAAAGGGTTTTACAAAATACGCACGTTCGGTAGCAGGGTCATTTTCATCATCACGCCGTTTAATATTGAGGCCTCCGTGCGTTAGGTAACGATCAACTCCGTAACGATCGGGATCGAGAGCGAGTTTACGCAACGCGTCTTCTGGAGAAGAAAAGAGCAAATTTATCAAACGAGAAGAAACTCGCATCGAAGGCGAAACGTCATTACCGTCCTTATGGCGGCGCGCATAACCCTCACAATGACTAACAAGAAAAACGTCGTCAGTATCTTTTCGTACTTCACCCAACGATTCAATAATGCTTGATGGAAGCACGACAGAAAAAGCAGTTTGCTGAGATAAATCGGCATAAAGCATATGTTCAGTTCCCTCATATGCCACAATACCAGCAACCCCGTGTCGATACACATAATGCAAGACGGACCAATCGGGATGATTCCCCTGAAGCCCAAGATAATTTTCACGTTGTTTATCCTTAAGAACAAGGGTATGGGTAGAGTTACAGGCCTTAGATTCTCGGACTGTTTTACGCACGGGATCAAAAATATCGGCAAAAAAAGGTTCACCCTCATTGAAATAAGGGACTTGTAAAGCCCTATTACCGCAGATTTCCCCTCCGTATAGTGCAGCAGTAACCGTGTCATAAAAGGTCCCCAAGATAGATGTTTTAATAGGGGCCCCAAACAATCTAAACTGGCGAGTACACTCAGGAGGCGGCCTAAGCAAAGAAAAATGAACCGGTTCACGAACCGGAAATGTATGTTCACGCAAAGCTTGCGCCACAACCCTCTTTAACGCCCGCATAAAAATCCCTAAGGCCCCGACTTAAAAAACCTTCTCGTGCTCAAATACATTCGTCAAAAGAACAACAACCACATGAGAATAGCAACAGCCAAAATAAACGAATAGAGCGCGAACCACCGCAAGTTCTTCTTATCGCGCAACAAACTCGTATACAGGACATGCACCACTAAAAGAGCAGTCGCAAATGAAATAAGCGTAGGCACTATAAACGAAGCAGGAAGCGTGGCCCTATTAAGTGCGAGCATACCTGCACCAAGAAGTGCGGGAATTGCCATAAGAAAAGAAAAACGAACTGCAGTTTTTTCAGGCAACCCCAGAAGAAGCGCGGCAGCAATAGTCGCACCAGAACGAGAAATACTCGGAAGAATTGAAATCGCTTGAACACCCCCAAGAATAAGAGCATCAGAAAAACGAATAGACGTGCGATGATGCTTAAAGTCAAGCGAAGCAATAACCAAAAAGACGGCCGTAATGGCGAACCCGAGAACAAGACTTCCCTTATCACTAAACGTTTGCTCAAAAAAATCGTAGAAGAAGTACCCTGCAAAGACGGCGGGCAGCGTAGCAACAATAATCAACCACCCCATCCTGCCAGAATCACTTTTCCAATTACCCTTCAAAAAGTCTTCTAAGATATCCATAATATCCTTTCCGAAATAAACAAACATGGCCATAAGCGTGCCCAAGTGCAAAGCCACTTCAAGTTCAAGACTCGCGTCATAATTGATTAGCCATTCAACAAGAACGAGATGCCCCGAACTAGAAATAGGAAGCCACTCGGTAACTCCCTGCACCACAGCCAAAATAAGAAGCGATAGCCATTCCTGCATCAAGACCTAAGAAAAAAAGGCATTATAAAGATAATGATAAGAAAAAAACCGTGAAGGCTCTTTTTATTCGACCTTATTCCAGATAATGTCTACAAGAGTTCGTGCCAAATTCTTACGCAACCTATAGGTATTCGCCCACCGCGCATACGCCTGCCACCCTTGGTAGCTTTCCATTAAAGGACGAAAATCCATCTTGCCATCTTTAAACATCCTTATTTTTCGTATCATCTTCTTTATATTCCTTCTTCGTAGTAATCTGAAATGCGCGAAGTTTCTAAAACCTACAAAGTCAACACCCCTCGAGAGGGGAATAACACGAGATTTATCAGCATGAAGGTCAATCTGAAGTTTCTCTTTTAAGAAAGACTCGATTTCTTTTTTCCATTGCTCAAGTTGCCCTTTAGACCTATGAATGATAACAAAGTCATCAACATAACGCACATAATATTTGACTTTAAGTGTGTGTTTTACAAACTGATCAAGTTCATTGAGATAGATGTTGGCAAAAAATTGGGAAGTATAGTTTCCGAGAGGCATACCTTTTTGGCGTTCGCCCCCCCCCCCCACGAAGGATCAGAGGTATTGTTCAAAATCTGGCGAATAAGCCACAAAACTTGTTTATCCTTTATTTTTCTGAAAATAATACTCAAGAGGATTTCATGATTGATTTCCTGAAAATAATGTTTAATATCTGCCTTAAGACAATAGCCACGAACATTGTTTTGGTCATGATATCTATTAGAAACATTCTTGCCATTTCCTATGACTTTTCGTGCAAAATAGGTAAATCGTTTAAGTGCAAAAAGAGTCCCCTTACCAATTCGGCCAGCGCACGAATCGTAAATAAACGTCTTCTCAAAAATCGGCCTCAAGAGAGTAATAAGTGCGTGATGAACAACCCTATCTCTGAAGTCTGATTTAGATATTGTACGCGTCTTTGGGTCTCGTAAAATAAAACTAACGAGCGGTTTAGGCTGATATTTATTAGTAGTCAATTCAGTATGTAAAGCAAGAAGAGCCTCAGTAATATTTCGATCAAATTCAATAACCTTTGGTTGTTGTGTTTTCCCCTTGCGTGCATTGCGCCACGCAAGCGTAAGATTGCCCATCGAACACAGCTCAGAGTAGAGCTTAGTATATGTCTCCATTTAAGTATGAAACCTCGGTCTGAGGTCATTCCGCGAACCCTGTTGTTCATGTCGAGGTTCCTGTTGTTGCCATTGACATCAGACTGGTTGTCATCGTCAAGCCTGTGAAGCCACAACACAGGGTAGCCCTTGTACCTAATTTACTCGCACCCACATTCAGAAATCAATTACACATTTATCTGAATGTAAATGCTCGTCACCACTGCTTCAGGGTTCGCCATCCGGATAGCATACTGGCTGTCGCAGTTGTATTTTACTGCTTGCGTTCGCAAGACTAATACAAAGACGTGTGGCCTCGTAATGCTCCGTTCATATCAGTACAGAGTGACCGAGGCATGATTAACAAAAATTAACAGTTTTTAATGATTGTTGTAAGAAGAAATAGTTGTTTTGGAATGTACTGAATTTTACTTCTTAACCGGCAATCCATTAATAAACTCTAAGACTTGTTCTAGGTCTGAAGCGGCGCGGTCTCCCTTACGAACTTCTTGAAGGATAGTTTGATATTCACTAATCTGTGCAGGGTCGTATGCAAGTTCGCTATTTTCACTAACTTGCCCTGTGCTTTCAGCAGAGCGCACGCGAGCTTCGCTCGCGACAGACGGACGCACCCCGCGAACCCTGTTGCTCATGTCGAGGTCCCCGTTGTCGCCATAGACAACAGACTGGTTGTCAACGTCAAGCCTGTGAAGCCACAACTGTCTAACAAAAGGAGAACCTTGTTTATCAATATATGATTTATCAACAACCCAAACAGGCATATCTTTAATGTCGTTAGAACGCAAGAATGTACCATAAGCAGTTGCTCTGTCTTTGAATAAGAACAAAGCCAACTCATCTTCACCAAATCGATTGGTTGGAACAGAATAGCTTTTATCTTTTTTTAATCGCAAGACACGTCGGTCTTGGGGAGCTTTATTTGCATCTTCATCAAGTTGTGCGAAAACATCTTTAGCATCATAAAAAACCTCGCTTTCAGCCTTGTGTGCGTCACTTGCGCCTCTTGCTAGCATAACATCCAAAAGCGGAGATTCTGCAACAACAAGAGGTTTTTGGTCTGCAACATAAATAAATCCTTCTTTTGTGTAGCTTCCATTGGCTGAAACGCTAGATTGTGAACCGAGAGCAATACGAGCATCAGCAAGGTCACGAGAACTGATAACTTTGGCACCAGCGTCATATAATGATTTTACTGCGGTTCCCCATGGAGCAATTTTATAGATAAGACTATTGCTATTATGTTCTGCTTCAACTTCAACAGATTGTGCTTGTGCTGTCATGCTTTTTCTACAAATTCGGGCTTTTTAAACCTTTAGGTTGTTGTATCTAAGAAGGAGTAACTAAAGGATAAGAATAAGGGTAACAAAAAAAGAAAAAAGCCGGAAGTAAACACTTACAAACGGCATTTCCAACAAAGGGTGGCTCGCGCGGCAAGGTGTGCTGCTTTTCCGAGCTGTGTAACAACTCGGTCATCGGCTCCCAACGACGCAAGGTCGTATTGGAGGTCGAAACAAGTGCCACACCGACTGCACCGCGCAAGCATCAGGGGCTGCAAGGCTTGTTTCATACCAGATAGTAGTTTAACTTTTTTATATAGTCATAATAATCTAAAAAATACGTTTTTGACAACACGCATAGTTAAATAGCAATTCACTGAAAAATGGCAAACACAAACCTTATAAGCGAATTCACGGAAAAAGAGCAACAGTCAGCCACTCCATCGCGCTCGTAACGTTTCAAGAATCGAGATAAGAGTCGGTTGATAATCGTTCTTCCAAAAGGCAAGTGATTCGTCAATAAACCGAGCTTCTTCCCTCAAATCCGCGCGTGCGTGGAAGAGAGTATTTCTACTTACAAACACCATAGAACGAGCAATCAGCGCAAGAATCGCTTTCTTGCCCTCAGAATCAATAAATTTGCTTTCATTCATCTGAACTAAAAAATGAGGATCGGGCATCACAAGCCCATGAAGATAACTATTCCAATTCATAAAAACATCCGCAATCCGAGCACAGAGCTGTTGAGAAGGAAGAGAACTAACATATCCTGCGGACAAAATCGCATCGCGCACATAAAACGCCACGTCCAACTCATCTAAGCTCGCACGAACACCTGATGAACGTTGCAAAGAAGCATAAGAATCGTGTAGCTCTTTCAAGAGCAACTCATTCGACATAAATGCCCGGCCTCCCTGGTTTAACCTTGCCCGATTTGCCTTGGGGGTCGTACTTTCGCGGATCATTAACGGCAAAAACACTAACCGGTTTTTGTACCCGTAGAGAAAGTTGCTGCGCGTGATACAGGTCTTTTTCATGAGGCAACACGTAAATATACACATGGTCAAACGTCCCGCCCCGAGACGTGATAAGGTTAGTAATAGTAAGGATATCTTTTACGGTCTTCTCAGTTTGTTGCTCCATGATATCAAAACGCTCGTCTATCTTGCTGTTGTCAACCCGCGGCCACGCTTCCTGTACGACAAGCGTAGCATTTCCTAAACGAGACCATAACTCTTCAGCAAGATGGGGCATAACGGGGGAAATCATGAGCAACACCTTTTCGAGCACAAAACGAGGGACTCGGGGTTGGCGCGCAAGGTAGTCAACAAGGTCCATGAATGCGATAATGCTCTTGTTAAAATCAAAAGATTCATAGTTTTTCTCAACAAGCGCAAGCGTTGTATTAAGTTTGTGCTCCATAAGAGGAGAAGCCTCGCCGCCCAGAAGATCAAATAGGGAAATGAATTTTGTAACAAATCGATGAGCCCCCTCTATTCCATGTTCATCCCATTCCATGTCTTTATCGGAACCTGCGACAAACATAACAAACAATCGAGCCGCATCGATACCGTATTTCTTAGAAACCTCTTGTGCAGTAATCGCATTTCCATTACTTTTACTCATGCGCAAACCATCCTTCTGAACAACGCCTAAAACGAAAACCCGAGGAAAAGGCTCGTTGAAAGTCACCCATCCAAGATCACGTAAAAATTTGGCAAAAAATCGAGCATAGATGAGATGTTGTGATACGTGCTCGGGACCCAAGATATAAAGATCTGCAGGCATCCAGTGACCCACCGCTTTGCGATCGAAGACGTCATGACTCTGAGGAGAGCAATATCTAAGATAATACCAGCTAGAATCAAAGAACGTCGCCATGGTATCCGTTTCACGACGTGCGCTTCCTCCGCACACAGGACAAGACGTAGTAAGAAACGCTTTATTCGTCAAAAGAGGATTCCCCTTCCCTGTAAACTGCACTTTTTCGGGCAAGAGCACCGGAAGGTCTTTCTCGGGAACCGGAACAACTCCGCAACTCTCACAGTACACAATAGGAATAGGCGTTCCCCAATAACGCTGACGAGAAATAAGCCAATCACGTAAACGGTATTCGACAACCGTGCCACCCACACCTTTCTTCTCGAGCGCATTCGTTATAACCGTTCGCGCATCGGTGCTCTCAAGTCCGCTGAAGGCATCAGAATTGATAAGTTTGCCCTCGCCCGTGTAGGCCTCTTTACGAGAAGACGTACCCGAATCAATAACTGAAAGGATGGGTAATGTATGTTTTTTAGCAAATTCAAAATCGCGCGCATCGTGCGCCGGAACCCCCATAACGGCACCCGTGCCATACCCTGCAACTACAAACGTGCCCGCATAGATAGGAATCTCGTTTCCAGTTAAAGGATGAATGGCGTAACGACCTGTGAAGAACCCCTTCTTTTCTTTATCAAACTCAAACTTTTCAGAAGCAGAGTGCTCTTTGAGAAAGCGAGCATAGGTGGAAGCTTGCTTAGTTCCCTGTACGAGCCCCGCAACAAGGGGATGCTGCAAAGCGAGTGCAACAAAACTTACTCCAAACAAAGTATCGGGGCGCGTGGTAAACACCTCAAGTGTGTGCTTGCTCCCCTTAACAGAAAAAACAACCTTTGTACCTTCGCTTCGACCTATCCAGTTCCGTTGAATGTCTTTTGCACGTTCAGGCCAAGAGAGTGCATCAAGCTCCCGTAAGAGCTCTTCAGCATAGGAAGTAATTCGCAAAAACCATTGCTCGATATCCTTCGTTTCAACCTCGCTGTTACATCTCCAGCAACGCCCGCCAATAACTTCCTCATTGGCCAGAACCGTGTTATCCTTAGGGCACCAATTAACAGGAGATTTAGCACGATAAGCAACCCCTTTCTCAAACATACGTAAAAAAAGCCACTGATTCCAGCGATAATAGTCGGGGTAGCAGGTAACAACCTCTCGATTCCAGTCGTAACTAAGTCCCAGCTCTTTCATAAGCTTTCGAATAACTTTGATAGCATCTTCGGTATACTTCTTAGGAGGAGTACCGTCTTTAATTGCTGCATTTTCTGCAGGAAGCCCAAAGGCATCAAATCCCATGGGATGTAGAACGTTAAAACCACGCATGCGCTTGTAGCGAGCGATAATGTCAGTCATCCCATAATTGCGTACATGCCCCATATGGAGATAACTCGCACTAGGGTAAGGAAACGCGCCAAGAACATAATATTTTTTCTTTCCAGCAACCTCTTTCGACTCAAAAACCCCCGCAGCCTCCCATGCCTTCTGCCATTTTTTTTCAATCGCGCTAAAATTTAAAGACGATTTGGGTTTATTTGAAACCATATAAGAACGCCGAATGCCATCGATTTAAAGCTTGCGATAGAGCTATATAGAATCGCTCCTTTAAAAAAGATGATACATGAGAAGAAGACCTGGCCGAATATGTTTGAATCCGTTCTATCAGGGAAGAAAAAATTTGATGTACGACTACAAGACGCAGAATATAAAGAAGGAGACACGCTGCTTCTGCGCGAATGGTCCCCCCAAGCAAAACAGTATACGGGCCGCGTCTTGCATAAAAAGATAACCTTCGTTCTGAATACCAAACAAATGCCGTATTGGTCGGGAGATGATGTGAAAGAATATGGCCTCAGCGTACTCTCACTTGAAGACCTTAACCCTTAAATAAACCTCTTTCCTAAAGAAAAGAATGGAAGCATTAGTAACAGGAAACAAGATTACCTCAAGTTCGCACGAGGCGTTCTCATTATATGAAAAAGCACGATGGGGTGAGAGAAAACAGAGTCATATCGAGTACACGATGCTAGAAGCACTTGCGCTTGTGGCTCTCAAAAAAATGCAGGTACGAAGTGGAACAAAGTCGATTTCTGAGTCCCTCTTGCTAAAAAAAGCAAAGAGAAGTGATAAACGAGCAGAAGTAAAGCTCGCGGTGTTGCGTGACCTGCGTAAAAAAGGGTACATTGTCAAAACAGCGCTAAAATTCGGAGCCGAATTTCGTGTCTATGATAAAGGAATCAAGCCCGGCCAAGACCATGCCGCATGGCTTCTCATGCCTGTGAAAGAGAACGAACCGTTCACTTGGTATGATTTTGCAGCAAAAAGTCGTATCGCCACCTCGACAAATAAAAAGCTTATGTTGGCTATTGTGGATGATGCGGATGACGTTACCTACTATCAAGTAAACTGGATGCGGCCCTAGTAACATAATCTTTATATCGACTAAACCACGCCTATAAGCGATGATTGACGTACAAAAAGTCAATGCTACAAAAGAGAAGATACTAAACGTCATTAAAACTGTGGGTCCCAGCTTCCCAACACGTATTTCGCGAGAAGCAGGGATTAGCCCCCTTTTTATTGGTGCTTTGCTTTCAGAGATGCTTGCCGAAAAAAAGGTGATGATGAGCGCTATGAAAGTGGGCTCGTCGCCACTCTATTTTTTGCCAGGCCAAGAAGCACAGTTAGAAAATTTCACGCAATATCTCAACCATAAAGAACGAGAAGCGGTATCTCGATTAAAGGACTCTCTCATTCTTGACGACGAAACACAGGATCCTGCAATAAGGGTGGCGCTACGCAAACTAAAGGATTTTGCAATACCGATCACCGTACATGAAAGCGGTACAGAAAAACTATTTTGGAAGTTTTTCACAACAAGCGATGAACGCGCAAAAGAGATAATTGAACCAATCGTTACACCAAAACAGCACACAGACCCAAGAAAAAACGTTGAAGAAACACCGCAGACAGTACAAACCGTCCAAGCAATAAAAGAAGAAAGACGTGAAGAAGAAAAAGAGCAAATGCAACCAAGGAAGGTAGAGAAAAAAGAAAAAGCGATAAAGAAAGCAAAAGAACCAAGTGCATTTACAAGAAACGTAAAAGAATATCTTGCAGCAAAAGAAATCGAAGTGTTAGAAGACCTCCCGACAAAAGCAAAAGAGTATAACGCACGAGTGAGAATAGACACGCTGCTCGGAAAACAGGAGTATCTCCTCCTTGCCAAAGAAAAAAAGAAGCTCACGGAAGACGACCTCGCAATTGCGCTGCACAAAGCCCAATCTGAAAAAATGCCGGCGCTTATATTAACACCAGGGGAACTTGACAAAACAGCCAAACCCTACCTAGACCAGTGGAAAAACCTGCTTAAACTTGAAAAACTAAAGCCGTAAGCCAAAATTAACCTCTAAAACCGCCCATTTTCACGACCTAGAGGTCGTCAAAAGTAAAAAGGAACTTTTAAAAAGCCATTTCCCAAAGAACAACCATGGGAAGAATAAAATCCATGTTGGTTAAGAGAACCTCAAAACAGCTGTTGCGCGAAAACATGCCCTTCGAAGAAGGATTCGATCGCAACAAAAAAATGCTCGGGCAAGGAATTATGCCCAGTAAGAAAATGCGTAATAAAATAGCAGGATATATCTCTCGGCTTGTCAAAATGCAAAGAATCAAAACCACGGCAGAAGCAGGCAAAAAGAAGACTCTCCCCGTAGAAGCATATTCTGAATAGGCGCATCCTAAAGTCTTAAAAACACTCTCCCGTTTCCCAGTTCGGCTCTGTAACTCAGCGGTAGAGTGCGGCTCTCATAAGCTCCGATTCGCAAGAAAAGGAGCCACCGCAGAACAAACGTTCTGCGCGTGTCGACAACTCGAAAGAGTTGTCGATTGAGCAAGGCCGAAGTCGGGAGTTCAACTCTCCCCAGAGCCATATTAAGATTAGTAAAAAATAAAAACTAGCTCTTCTCGTTTCAATAATGCCAGATTCGTCACGAGCCGAAGAACCGCCCGATAGTAGCCGACGCTACTTCGCTCGAAGAGAAGTAGAAGACCACTTAAGAACCGCGGCTGGACAAGTCATCAATGCGTGTGATAAACTGATGAAAGGAGAAACTCCAAACGGAGAATTAGAATATCTGGGAAAATTAGCGGAACACCTTCGACAAAGAGTGGGGATAGAAGGGAATAGAAGATCAATAAGAGATACAACCTACTTGGGCGGATTAATAGAAATGTTAGAAAAACTTAATGACATCCCCCACGGAGCAACCTTCCCATACGCATTACTCGAATTTGCAGATGGAATCGAAAGATTGCCCCAATCAAACTCAGAGAATATAGCTAAATACAAAGGTGCGTTGACATCCCTTGTGAGCTACATTACTGCCCAAGAAAGTAGCAGTTCATTACGCTAAAGAGGCGAGCCCATCGCCATCGTTACGTGGCACGAGATGTATATGGGCATGCATCACAACTTGCCCAGCGCAAGAAAGATTATTCATGATTACATTAAACCCACGGCCATACTTTTCATCAAGTAGCGACCCCGATACCTTTTTGATAAACGCAAGCAATTCTTCTCCAAGACGATCGGGAATATCCAACAGAGTAACATAATGTTCCTTGGGGATAATCAACGTATGTCCTTCCGACTTTGGATGAATATCTCGTATCGCGATAAAAGAATTGCTTGAAGCAATGAAGTCATTTTTTATATCTCTCCGGATAATCTTACAAAAAACACAATCAGTCATACCGACAAAATAGAGAAAGACTATTTATGAATTGCTATTCCAAAAGCAGAAGCGAAGCCATAACAAGCACACCAATTGCCAATGAAAGAAGTTGATAAAATGCTGATTTCAATCCAACTTCTTTATGTAACTCTGGAATTAAATCACTCCCCGCGATGTAAATAAAGTTGCCTATAGCAAATGCAACCAAAAACGGAACAAATCCCTCTATCGAACCTAAAGCAAAAACAAGAAAAGCCCCTAAAAATGAAGTAAGGGCAAGTAAAAAGTTCATGAGGAGTGCCTTTTTTCGCGTATATCCTGCATGCAACAGAACACCAAAATCACCTATCTCTTGAGGAATTTCATGAAGAAAAACCGCAAGCGTCGTTGCAATCCCCGCAGGAACGCTAACCAAATAACTCGCGCCGATAATGATACCGTCGATAAAATTGTGCACCCCATCTCCCACTAGATTCATTGTTGCCACAGGATGCGTATGCTCTCGAGTAGTGGGCAAATGGCAATGCCTCCAATGAATAAACTTCTCAACAACAAAAGAAAATCCAATGCCCCCAAGAATGATAAAAGAATAAGAAAGCAAAAACCCGTCTTCAACAAGTTCAGGAATAAGATGTAAAAACACATCTCCCAGAAGTGCACCCGCCGCAAAACTGACTAAAAGTAAAATAACTTTCTTGAGCCGCTCAATTCTAAAACCGAGAGTAGCAAGCCCAATCAAAGAAACAGCACTAACAAGCAACACACTCACTAAAGCGTAGCTAAATGCCCCAAACATAACATTAGATAAAAAGACAATTTAAATACCTTATTGATTCTTTTTATCAATAAGAAAATGAAACCGACCAGAGAAACACGCCAAAAAGAGGTATTAAAAAGAGAATTAGGAAAGATAAATGCCATTTTTACTGCAGAAGAGCTTTATAAAAAAACAGCAGATAAAGAAAATAAGCTAGGGATAGCCACCGTTTATCGTTTTCTGAAAGAATTGCGAACAAAGGGGCAGCTTCATTCTTATATCTGCGCAAGAAAGATTATCTACTCAAAGAAGCAAACAAGCCATTGTCATTTTATCTGTGAGAAATGCGGAAAGTTGGAACACATCAGCTTAGAAAAAATAGATTTTATCAAAGAAAAAATAAAGGGGAAGATATGCCATTTCCAACTCGACATATCGGGAATCTGTGAGAAATGCGCCAAGATTATTTGATGCGTGTCTCAACCAGCTTTCCCGCTTTCTCAAAAACAAGCTCTCCGTTAATAAGGCTCCGAAGAACATTCTTGAGCGCATCAATTTTAACAACAATCTGCTTCGTTGTATCTCTATCACGCACAGTAACGGTCTTCTTTTTTACACTCGACTCATCGATAGTGATGCAGTACGGCGTTCCAATTTCGTCATTGCGAGAATAACGTCGCCCAATCGAACCGCTCTTGTCATAAAGCACATTCCACTCCGCTCGAAGAGATGTAACAAGCTCACGCGAAAGAGATTCGTATTCCTCGCCCTTGACAATGGGAAAAACGGCAGCCTTATAGGGTGCAAGTCTCGGATGTAAATGTAACACAACATTATCCCGTTGAGGATTATGTTCATAAGATTCCAACAAGAAAACGATAAAAGCGCGCCCAACACCCAGAGAAGGCTCACACACCACTTCAGGAACAACTTTCGTTCCGTTGGCCTCGTCAACAATAACCGCCATACTTTCTTTACTAGCCTTTTGATGTTCGGTCAAATCATATGAACCTCGATTGGCAAGGCCTGCAAGTTCTCTCCAGCCCATGGGAAATTCATATTCCAAGTCCCATGTATCGAGGGCATAGTGGCTCTTTTCATCAGAAGTATGCTGCCGTGCTCTAAATTTCTCAACACGAGCGCCAAGCGATACGAACCACAATAACTCTTGCGCAAGCCAATAAGCGTGCCAGTCACTTTTAATAACGCCCTTCTTCCACGCATCAAAAAGGTTCAGAACCTTCGCCTTTTGCTCCTTCGCCTGCATCTCTTGCGTATACAAAGCAAGTTCAACATCTTTTACTTCACCCATAAAAGGACAAGACATGTGGGGGGCTATAAAATACTCAAGCTCCATTTGCTCAAATTCTCTCGACCTAAAGAGAAATTCCCGAGGCGCAATTTCATTCCGAAAAGCCTTTCCAATTTGGGCGATTCCACAGGGCAACTTCAACCGCGCTTGTTCATACACAAGCTTAAAATTAGCAAAGATAGATTGTGCCGTCTCCGGACGCAGGTAAGCAGCCTGCGCATCTTTCTTGACCGGGCCTACCTGAGTAGTAAACATGGGGTTAAATTCTCCAAGATTTTCATACGCCCCCGCACACTTATCGCATTTCGCGCTCTTCAATTCGTGTTTATCCACCTTAGTTTTATAACCACATTTCTTACAAACGACGGCGACGTCAACAAAATTAGTTACGTGTCCCGAAGCCTCCCAAACCCGAGGATTTGTGATTATGGCTCCATCGATGCCTGCAACATCGTTACGCGCATGCACGTGATACTGCCACCACGCACGTTTAAGATTGGAAACGAGTTCAACACCTAAATGCCCATAATCCCAAAACCCTGCGAGCCCGCCATAAATCTCCCCTGACGGATACACAAACCCCTTTCGCTTACAAAAAGCCGCAAGCTCATCTATAGACAACATAAGGGCCTTCTTCTCAACCATCTCTAAGAGAGAAATTTTGACTATTTAACCATATCTTTTTCAGCTTCAACAAAACGAAATCGGGGTTGTTTTATACCCTCAAGCTCAACTTCTTCTATAAACATCGCAAGAGGTCGCACCCATAGAGAACCCATTCCATGGTGATTTTCGTAGAGCGCTTGGTAAATAACTAGTTCCTCGTGTGTCTCACTATGCTTCCCTACACCAAGAACACGATACCTATTCCCCTTGTAATGGCGATAAATGCCGAGCTTAACCATAAGCGCGGACCCGGATTCGAACCGGGGAGATACTCGGGCTGCAGCCGAGCGCGTTAACCGCTTCGCCATCCGCGCATAAACAAAAGTGAATGCGAGGATACTAAAAGCTTTGCTTTTTTCACCCGCATATATATAAGCGAAAGCCAAGCAGTTTTTAAAGAAACTATAAAGAAAAATAAAAAGAAGAAAATCAGATTAATTTCCTTCCTCGGAAGATCGTTGAAGCTCTTTGATACGTTCTGCAACGCCAAGTGACTCGCCATCGAGTTGTTTCTTATAATCTTGAAGCAATTCCACTTTCTCAGCACGCGTCAAAAACCCGCGACCTGAAGAGCAGCAACCGCCGCTAGAACAAGACATTTCCATAACACAAACACCTCCTTTCATCTTCCGCGTATACAAAGTATCGGACATACGATATTTGGTCACGGGTCTATTTAAATATATCGGTCACCCGATATATCGTATAAGCGACACTATTAAATAATCCCCTCGCCTTCTAAAAAAATGAAGAAATCATGTTGTGACATGCGAGGGCTACTTTCATTCCTCATACTATTTATGGTAACAAAAAAGCCCATGCACGGCCAAGAAATAGCCATCGAAATAGAAAGAAGAAAGGGATGCAAGCCGAGTCCTGGCACGATTTATCCTGCACTCAAACATTTACACAAACAAGGATTCATTAAAGAAAAAAAAGACGGGCGAAATATTGTATACGAGATAACTCTCGATGGAAAGAGAGCGTTTGACGAAGCAAAAAAACAGTTCTGTCAAACGTTTAGCGACGTTTTGTAATCCCTTTTAACAAGTCGCGAACACGGCCGTCAATGTCTCGGACACGAAGTTTAATCGCCGAGACATCATCCTGACTACAATCAGTAATAGACCACCGTTGAGTTTTATCGCGAGGAAAAACAGAGATATCAACGTTATCTGCAACTACAATCACTCTTTCAGCCCAAGAAATAAGATTTCGAGAAACAAGTGCGGGCGCATCGGCAACATCAATTATGCCGTATTCTCGCAAAACGTTCTTTACTGAAGCAGCAACATAGGGAAAAAACGCATCAAGTTTAATACCGGCACTTTTCGCTTGATGTTGTCCGAGCGAGTACTTATTAAAAAGAGCTTCCGCAACTTTACTTCTAAATCTATTGTGTTTGCATATAAAGAGCAGTTTCATGATATGATGTACGACCCCGACAGGATTCCCGAAGGTTCATAAGAACCGAGCGGGACTAAGGATTTATATCCTTAGGATGTTCAAATCATGCAAGTACGACCCCGACAGGATTTGAACCTGCGACCTACTGCTTAGAAGGCAGTTGCTCTATCCAGGCTGAGCTACGGGGTCTTATAGAACGCAACAAAAGTTGTTATTTAAAAATGTCGCTACACCCTCACGCGTAAAGATCTTCTAAAACAATTCGCCGCGCCACAACTCGAGGCATAAATCTTCGCGTAGCAAATTTCAGAAAAATAAGGGCAATAATCACAAGCACCACTGAAAAAAGCCCGAGCATTGGTGCAGAAGATTCAGAAAGAATAGCATATCCAGTCAAAGGGCTTGTATAAGAAAAAGAAAAAGAAAGAAAAGCATGGAGAAGACCGATAACTGCAGCAAACAAAAAGAAAAGAGCATAAAACCGAAGCACGCGTTGAGGAATCATGAGTCTCGTATCGAAATCGGGATATGTCTCCTCCGAGAAGTAGGCGAGCCGAGAGCTGAAGTCCTGTTAAAATGGTTTCGTAAGTATCGATATACAAAGAAAATGACCAAAATGAATAAAATCGCCCAAAGCCACCACAGAACATCTCCCGTGAAAGGGCCTTCAACGACCCTCCCCGTCACCACACCTCCCCCTGGTTCTGGTTCTGAGAAAGGCACATCATTAGAATAGTTCCCCGAATATGAAGAGGAATCGTTAGATTCAGAAGAATCATTTGTATGAGGTACAACGGTAAACCCTCCACCTCCTCCACCGCCACCACTTCCACCACCGCCACCGCCACCACCCCCGTCACTGCCAGTCGACGAATCAACACTCACATCGAAGCTACGACTCTCAGAAAGATAAAAATTACCAAGAGCATCAGTGCAATTGATTGCCCAAACATAAGCCCCTGCAGAAAAAGTGAGGCTCATATTGAAAGAAGAGGTGCCATTCATAGTAGCATAACTGGAATTAAGAGGTTCATCATCAATCAAAAGCTGGCAGAAAGGAGTAGAATCATCGACCACCTCAAATCCAAACCAAAGGGGCATTTGAGAAGTAGTAAATGCAACCTCATCAAAAGGATACAAGAGCGTTACATTGGGTGCGGTGCGATCAACAAAGAAAGAACGATTGAAGGTGGAAAATGCAGAATCGCCAATAGTGGAGCGCACAAGGCAGTTCCAAATATAGGGCCCATCTTCTAATCCAGAAACCTCAAAGTCAAAATAGGCAGAAGTCGAATTAGAAGACGCAGGTTGCGTTTCGGTAAATGCGATTTCAGAGGACTTATTTTCCCAGATGAACAAAGTACCATCAAGAACGTCGATTCCTTCAGAAGTTGTCGCGTTACAATAAAAAGGAATAGGTTCCTCATAAAGCAGGGCACCATCAGAAGGCGAAGATAGTATGGAACGTATCCCTCCCACTATAAATGTAAAGTTAGCACTGAGTGAAGTATAATTCAGGCTATCATTTGCAGAACACCACCAAATGTATTTCGCCGCGGATAGATTGGTAACTGTAAAGTTAACTGAAGCAAAATCTCCCGAAACAGAAGCAGTCGCATTAAAAATAAGCTTATTGGGTCCGGGAAGACCAGGGCGATATAAAGCCATGCCCACATGAGAAAGCTGCCAGTCTGTCGCGTTACAACTAAAAACTTGCTCAGATAAAGCATTTTGATAAAGATGCGGAGGATACGACTGATTAACAAGAGGGGCGATCACATCAAGCGTAAGCAGAGCGCGATGAATATTAATACGGCGAAAAGAACCGTTAGGGTGTAACACAAGATCTCCCGTACGATTAAGCAAGAGTTCAAGCTGAGCCGGCGACAAAGGACGCTGATTCGTTCGATTGAGAACATCAGATATGAGCGCAAGGGCACCCGCAACCATGGGCGTTGACATCGAAGTTCCCGTTTGAATGCAATAACCTCCCGAGACACAGGTGGAATTAATCGTTGTTCCAGGAGCGACAAGCCATTGGATATTTCGCGCAAAATTTGCATAAGAAACAGCAGGACTGTCGTCTTTATTAGTTGCAGAAACAGCAGTCACGTTATGCAAACAAGCAGGAGAACTAATTTTAGTTGGATTCGCATTATTTCCTGTGGAAGCCGTAACCGAGATATTTTTAATAAACGCGAGATTAACCGCATTACGAATGCTTGCGAAAAAAGAATCGCAGCCAGTGCTATAAAGGGTAGCACTGCTAATACTGATAGTTATAACCGAAATGTTATAGATTTCCGCATTGGTAGTGCACCAGTTAATGCCCCTCACAATCGCAGCAGTTGATGCGCCCGTTCCAGCACTCCCTGAAAAAACCTTAACCCCTACAAGGCGCGCTCCAGGAGCAATTCCCGACACACCGCCACTCGCGGCAGCAATGCCTGCAACATGAGTACCATGGCCATTTAGATCAGTAGCGCTACAATTAACATTACAAGGAAACGCAGTACAATAAACGTTACAACCCACAACATTTTTGTTTATCAAATCAGGATGACTAAAATCTATCCCCGTATCAACAACACAAATTGAACGCCCAAGCCCAGTAAGATTAGTTCCATTAACCTTTAAGTTCCAGGCCGTTGAAGCAGAAACGAGACCAGTGGAATCCTGAAGCGAGGTGTTAAAATAGTTAATTGGTTCAAGAGATTCAATAGACTTATCCCGCAGGAGAACCTTGAAATCATCAGGGGAAAGCTCGGCAACAATCCCTCCCGAAGAAAACTCCTCAATAATTTTGGATGCATCAAGAGACGATTTAAACTTGCTTCCGGGTTTAGGGACAATAATGACTTCAGATTTACCATAACGATTGAGCCGTTCAATAATGTCTGAACGAAGAGAGCTAAGTTGAGGGTCAGAAGCGAGCGAAGAGGAGATGTTGGGGCCAAAATAGATTATTTCAGAATCGAGCGAAGAGGAGTCCTCTCCAGAAGAATTAGTCTCTGTGAAAACTATCGCAGAGTCAGACACCGCAAATCCAGTTAATAAAGATCCCTGAAATGAAGAAAACACGGAGAAAGAGAGCATAATGAGTGCAAGAAAAAGAAGGAAAAATCTAATCGCTCTTTGCATTGTCAAAAAAGCGAGAGGCGATATTTAAAAGTATGGTTAAAGCGTGTTTTCCGAAGCAAGAGATTTACGAACCCAATTCTTCCTAAGGTAACGAAACACAAAAAAGATAACAAACCCGCACACTAAAACAATCCCCCAAATAGAAAGAGTTCGCTTGTTTCTATCCGAAATAGCAAACCCTGTCAGAGTAGATCCCGAAAGGAAAATTTTGTGCTTCGACTCGATGTGGTCATCTTCCGCAGAGATTTGCATAACGATCGTAAACTCTCCAAAGCTGTCCTTAGGCAGTTCAAAAATGAAGGAATGGGCTTCACGAGCGTTGGGGGACAAATGAATAACTTCTGCACCAGTAACTACTTCAAGGAGAGCAGAGTTATAAAGGACATAACTGAGAGAAACCTTGTTACCAAATCCAGTAAGGTCTTCCAGAGAATAATTAATTCGAAGCCCTTCCGAGCTTCGGGCATAAGAATCAAAGGAAAAGTCAAATTCTGCAGGAATTATAGTGATTGGAAAAGGAATTGAAGTCTCAAGTTCGCTACAGGAGACAACGAGCCCAATTATATGTTCCGCTGAAGAAAGAGAACGTGGCAGACTAAGGCTAAAAGCATAGTCGCGATGTTCGCCAGGGCTTATTGAAACAAGATCTCTGCCAACAATCCAATCCCTATAAATTCCACCACCTTCGAGAGTACAATTATTTAAAAATCGATTACCTTGATTGATTAATTGTAACGAAAGATTGACGCTATAGCCTGAGCGGATAGTCAAATCAGGGAGAGGCCCGTAACCTAACTTGGGAACGGTGAGTCCGCTAATGTCGACAGAAACTCCGCCCCCACCTCCATCACTGCCCCCCTCTGAGGAACTCGACTCGGCGCTAACACTGAAACTCGTAGAACTTTGTCCAACATTACCAGAAGAATCAGTCACTGAAACGGATAATTGATAATCTCCATCCTGTGCAACGTTGAAATTAGTGCCTACGCATTGGGGCATAACTACCACAAGTACGGCACCCGCACCAACTTTGGTCAAAGTGTATACGCAAGTAACTGCGCTTGCATCCACAACAGAGAGAGAAAGAGGAATACCCTGCCGGGAAGAAAACGATCCCGAAGGATTAGAAAGAGTGATTTGAGGGGCAAGAGAATCGAGGGAGATAGTTCGATTCGCAGAAGTGCTCTTCAAACCGGAAGAATCAAAACAAGAAATTCCCCAGCTATAAGTTCCTTCCGTATCAATATCGATACCAAACTGATTCGTTCCATTATATGGCGTATCATTAGTAGAGCTAGTCCCCCAGAAGCCAGTGAAATCTGACAAAAGGTCACATTGATCAAGATCCGCATCGGCTACATAAAAAGTAAGCTCATTTTCAGATTGATTAGTTACATGATTAGAAGGGGGTGAAATTAAGTAGAGCTCTGAATAGTTCTCAACAAGGCTAAAATTTGATTGGGCTACTGAAACAAGACCTTCCGTGTCGAGCGCGTAAAGGACCAAGCTATGTTCACCAAACGGAATATTTATCGTTGTGTTATCACAATCAAGAAGAGTTATATTTTCCAAACCATTAGAAAGGCTATAGGCGCAACCCAATAAGGAGTTGTCAAAGACACCATACTCTAAAGAGAAAGAAAGATTCGAAGTATAAACGGCCCCCTGCTGCGGACGCAAAAGGTTAATCGTAGGGGGAAGATTAACCTCAAGATATCCTATAGAAACATTGTAAAGAGAAGTTTCAATATCAACAGACGGTCGTGAAAAATCAGCGCGAAATTGAAAATAAGATTGATTTGTAAAAAAAAGAGTGGAAGGTGAATCTAAGAGGATTGCACCCCATGCGTCGCCACTGCAGAGAACATCATCACAGACACGCACATAAAATATAGGGGAATTGCCTCCGTACACCCAACTAACATTGTCCCATCGAGAAAAATAAGTGGTGTTGAAAATAAGACTGAGATAGCTGCCAGTCAAATTGGCACCTTCCAAAACAACAGCCGTACCATTGAAACTAACATTCTCATAAACCCCCTGATCAAACTCCGATTGAGAAGAAGTTTGAAAAAAAGAGAAGCCAGTGAAAGAAGATGAGGGAAGAAGACCTATAGCGATTAAAGCAAGGGTAGCGAGAACAATTGCAAAAAGAATAGACACACCCCTTTGTTCAACCATTAACTACACAAATGAAAACGCTATATAAAGATTATCGCGCAATGGAAATAAACTAAAACAAAATGCAGACTCACTAAACCTATATAAATAAAAAAGCGGGGCTCAACCCGTGCAAAATAACTAGAATTCTGCTTACCCACTTACATGGGGACCACGTACTCGGTCTTCCAGGACTATTAGAAACGCTTGAGATGTCAGAATATGCGCGACAACTCGACATTTACGGCCTATCAAATTAATCGGTCTATCGACATAACCGTTGGCAGAACGTAGGCGTAAATGACACGTATCGTTATAAGATAATCACGTAACTATGCTTGAGGTCCCCTAACGATACCATGCACTTACACAAGCCCTTTTCCACCAGATCAACTATTTTCAAAGCCATCTGAAGCGAGGTTCTGCGCAGAAAAAGGCAGATAAGAAAAATCGAAACAAAAAAGTAAATAGCCTCTCCCCGAAAAAAGAAGTAATGAATTATCTAAAGATTATAGCGACAAAGAAAATACGCAATAAGACTAACCAACCTGTTTCAACATAAGCTCATCAATCAAAACGACATCTTTAATGCCTTTGACAAACCGATAGGGCACAACGATTCCTTTATGCTTATTTCGATGTTTCGCACGTAGCTCAACGACGATAGAATGAATGCGATAGTTCTCAAGATTTATATCAATTAATTTTCCTATATGTACTCCATGCTGGGTATACACCTCTGCGCCCATAAGGTGCGTCAACCGTGTGGTATCGCGTCGTCTTCGATGAATCAGACGAGTAACGGTGGTGATACAAAAGAGTACAATGGCAAGAGACACAAGCAAAATAAGCAGATTATCTATAAACCGAACGACTACAATTCTATCAATATTGAAAGTGAAAAGACCCGTGAAAAATCCTCTCCGTGGCGCCCCTGTAGATATTTCATCGCTATCGCAAATAGAATTGTTATTTCTGTCTAAACAACAGCCTCGTCCATGTCGAATGTAAGGTGCAGTGCATATGACTTCTTCAGGTGAAAACTCGCCCTCAGAAGGTAACACGCGAGGAGTCACCGCAGCACCCGTAACGGGAAGCGTACTTCCGCCGCCGCCTCCCGAACCCCTACTTCCGCCATCGTCTTCAGAAGCCGCTTCAAAACTATCAAAAGCAGTTGCAGTGCCTCCCGCCCAACTAACAAGCGCACGCAAGCGATAAATAGCAGAAGTTGCGGGGGCCACGAGATTCACCGTCGTGTTCGCACTTCCTAAAGCAGGCACATAAATGGTTTGTGCGCCTGAACTAAAATTAACACGTTCGTCACTGCTTGTAATCCAATAGTCTACCTGAAAATCTTGCCCGATGTCAGGGTTCATATTTCGCACTTCGATAACCGTATCAAAAGAAGCCAAGGGAGCAACACGTACAGGTGCATAAACAATACTGTCTGCGGGACCCCCGTAACCCGGAATAGTCACGATAGGTTGGTTGCCATAAAACGTCAACGCATCACTAGTTGCTGTCGCAAGAGCAAACGTATGCTGCTGATTGCTTGCGGCTTTAGCAATAACGACAAGGTTAGAATAGGTAACACTGCTTGCACGAGAAAGATTAATGACAAAAGAAGTCAGATTAATGTCCGCATCAAGATACACGAGGTTGACCAAGTTCTCTTCACCCGAGTTGTAAAGTAACGTGCTCACATTATAGGTCACATTGCGGTTCGTTTCAGCAAGATACACAATATTTTTGATGAGTATGACATGTTTACCCACGCTAAAGCCAGGAACACTAATAGTAAAGATAGTCGAATTAACCTGTAAGGGGGCTCCCGAGTAGCTGTCAATTCCGTACGCAAAAGCTTGAGAAAGCAAAGCAAAACTGTCGGTTGACCCTCGAGTGAAATTAAGCAAATAACTTCTGTCTGTGTAGGACCCTGCCGCAAGCGTTCCTAAATCGTACGGCGATTCACTCGAATTCGCATCGCTCAGATTAACAACCAAGGCGCTAGAGGCCCCAACGTTAAGGACGCGAAGCGATACGTTATAGATAATGGTATCATTACTAACTGAATAAAGATCCACAGTCTTGTCAAGAACAATCTGCGCGGGCCCGCCCACTTGTACACCATCTATGCAACTCACATTCTGACCCAAATAAGAACTTGAAGCGTTAAAGACGTAAAGCCCGACGGGAACCCATTCAAAAATACCTTCAAACCCCCCGTCACTCGCACTGATTACATTACGCATATAAACGCCACCGGTCGTATTACGTAATTCGAGCACAACTAACTGCGAACTGAGCGCAGCGCCTTGAAAAGTCACGTTTCCAGCGCTTACGACAGTTGCATTTGACTGATACGGTCCTCCCGCTTCGCAAACCAACTCCAAAAGAGGAAGATAGGTCACGTTAACAAACCGGGTCTCACTTGACGCAGAATAGTTTTGACTCTGTGCATAAAAAGCACTCACATTAACCAAACCAATACTAGTGAAATTGGTAAGATTATAACTTGGGCTCGCTCCTGAATAAATAAGCGTTGAGTCAACCCACACGCTAAGGCCGTTTTCTCCAGTATCAATCGAACCGTTAATAGGGAGAAGAGTACCACGAACAATGCTGATATTGGCTCGCGTATGATTGAGGAAGAGAGAAACATTAGACGCCAATCGAGTAATGTTTAACCAATACGTCACACTTGCACTCGAGTGATTCTGATCCTCCGAAGAAAACGAAGTAACGTTGTAAAAACCCGCTCCCCTTGTTACATTAAGATGGTTCTGACTCGTTATATCCGCGCCATCCAATAAAAGAGTTACGGAACCATGGGATGTCGTTGCACTAAGATTCGTGGGAACAAGATAGGGCACGCTCAGATTTGATGCTAAACCATTAAGCAAAAGCCCAGAAGACCCCGAGGCAGGAACAAGGATATAGTATCGTATCTCGCTTATGTTATAATTGCCCCTTGTATCATTTGCCCACCAATAATATGAATAAATTCCTGCAGCCAAATCGGCCACATTAAAAGTGAACACGGCCGACACGTTGCGAACCGAATAATTAACACCGTTAAACTCAATGCCTACTCGATCGAGCATATAATTTTCAGTAACGGTAACATTGAATCGATACGATTGCCCGGCCACATAAGAAGTTGCATTGTTAGGGTCTTCCACGAAAGAACTAAAGGAAGGCGCAGAAGTATCGGATGCAACACTAACAAACCAAGTCTCGCTCGCAAAGCTATAGTTCTCATTACCCATATAGCTTGCAGTCATGTTGAATAAACCCGGAGTTGAGAAGAGAGTCAAGTTAGAAAGAGGTGACGACCCATTGTTAATAATCTCCCCGTTAAGCACAAGCGCTATCGAACCAGACCCTTTAATAAGCGTTGCATTAAGATTGATAGACTGACCCAATTCAATCGTTATATTGGCGCGCGCATGGTTAACGTACGCGTAAACTAAGCCCGTACTTTGATTGACAATAAGTATGCGTGAAAAACTTGCAGAGCTATAGTTCTCATTACCCGTCGTATTATACACATACATATACGTTCCCGCTCCGAGGGTTGCGCTATCGGGATTAGAAACGAAGGCATGATTACGATAAAGGACACACGTCAATTCATCCACGCAACCTATTCCCAAAGCCGTTGTTGCCGTAGGATATACCACGTTCGAAGAAGGCGTTATCGAAATATTCAAATCGGGCACAACACCTATGATAGTTGCACGCACTAACGTCGAAGCATTGGTATAGTTTTGGCTTTCAAGTGCAAAAGCAGTATAGTTATACTGCCCAACCGCAAGCCCCACAAATTGGTGATTTTCGTTGGTCATATTAACACCGTTACGGTACAATTGGATGCCGCCCGTAGCCGAAGTAGCTGATGCATTAACCTGCCCAGGATAAGAAATTGTAAGATTTTCTGCAGAGCCGTTAAGCAAGAGTGTTACATTTCCCTGCGCTCGAGCAATATGGCTCCACAGAGCTATACTTGAACTCGAATAGTTTTCGTTACCCGAACTAACTGCCGTCCAATTATAATCTCCAGAAGCGAGTTGCATAAGGTGATGATTGGCGCCAGTCACGTCAACACCATCGCGATACAAGGTTACAACTCCGTACGGCGTTGATGCAGAAGCGTTAGTCAACACACCATAAAAGCCCGTCTGATTAGAAGCAGAACTGTTGAGAAGTAACGTCACTGCACCGATAGCCGGACTAATAAACACTGAGCGAGTAAGGTTCAATAGGCTATAGTTTTGATTTTCGAACGCGGTCGCAGTGTAATTGTACTGCCCAACCGCAAGCGTTACAAAAAGATGATTCTCAGAGGTTACGTTCACGCCATTTCGATACAATTGAACGGTGTTCGTGGCCGATAGTGCAGAAGCATTAACGCCATCACCATACATGAGGCTCAAGTTACTCTCCGTTCCATTAAGGAGAAAACTCAGATTCGGAACAGATTTTGAAATAATATAGGTATCGAGACTCGTGGAGTTCCAATTACCTGCAGAATCATTCGCGAGATAACGATAAGCATAAGTACCGGCAGCAAGATCAAAGAATGTAATCGAGTAAACGCTCGAGCCTTGTAGCGCCATCGTATAGTTAATAGAATTAAATTCAAACAATACGCTATTAAGTGCAACCTCATCTGTCCAAGTTATATTAAACGTATAGTTTCTGAAAGGCGCGTAGGTTGTCGGACTGACAGGCGTTTGACTTGCGTTTGAATAGCGCGGAGCAGTTACATCAGCACCCGTGAAAAACGTGGTTTGAGTAGTATTCACATTACCAAGACTATCATTCGCATAAAAACTGACGTTATAACGGCCGAATAGATAGGGGACAACAAAGGTCGCATTGTACTTAACCCCCTGAACATTTTCTAATGAGAGATTAACAAATGTCCCATTAGGATAAGCAAGAGACGCAATAACGCTTGAAACAAAACTATGCGCATCACTCACGTTGACGCCAATTTCAATAGAACCATTGAGCGCAAAAGTAGTGTCTGCAACGGGAACAAGCGCATCTACCAGAGGAGCCACATTATCAACCGTATGGTTCCGTGTTTCAGTCCAGTTAGCATTTCCGAGCGTGTCATTGATGGTAACATTGTAGAAATAGACACCGTTCGCTAAATTAGTCCAGTTAATCGCTCGTGCGCCCGCACCAAATTGTGAACGATCCACTAATGAAGTTGCATTAAAAAGACTAAAGACAATATTCTGCTCATTCGCATCGCTCGCGCTGATATCCACATAAATCAAACTGAGAACACCGGAACTACCCGAAGCACTTGTCCCCGCACCAAAACTAATGTGTGGTACCAGCGAATCAATAAAGAAAGTGACATTTGTCGTATTAAGATTTCCAACCGAGTCGTTCGCGTACGCGATAAGCAGGTTCGATTCCTGCCCAAACGTTTGATATAGTTCGGTTATGTACGTCGTATTTCCCGTGCCGTTATTAAACCACACACTCGCGGCACCACTCGTAGAGATATTAATCAAAATCAGGGCATTGGTGTAATTTCCATGGAGGGGGGAAACAATAGCCAATCCGGGCGCCAAAGCATCAATCAATACCGTTCTCGTTTCCGTATGGTTAACGTTTCCAGCAGAGTCGTTAGCACTTGCATTGAAATAATATCTTCCATCACTTAACCCAGAATAATTAACAAAAAACGGACTTGAAGAAGATAGATTAGTAAAGAGAAGTGAATGACTCGAGTTAAACAAGCGGACCGTTAGTCTATCCAAATTAGTATCGTTCCCCGTAACATTAATCAGAATAAACGAACGCAAAAGAATCGACTCATTGGCTTCGGTGGGGGTAATAAAACTAACGAGCGGAGGAGTGCTGTCAGTTAAAACATTCCCCGTAATATTAAAATTGTCAATACGACAGAACTCCGTAGCAGCTCCGGCCGTGCATTCAAAACGAATCGTAAGGTTCAATTTATTAGACGCCGCCACGCCCAAGCTCCAATTACGCATTACATAAGCAGCGTCATTAGCAGAACTACTTCCCGTCTGTTCAAGCATCACCCACACAGTACCGTTATGCCAAGTCACATTAAATTCATCGGGACCATCAAGCCCAACACGACGTACGAAATAGCTTACGCTAACATTTGTATATCCAACCGTACTCACATTAATCCACATAACGCTCGCAGGAACCGTTGTCGAAAGAGGTCGTGATTGCGCATGCCGCAATCCTTGAAACGGATTCACCTTTGAATTAGTCCAGTTTTGCGCTGCCGAAATAGAACGCAGGTTCCACCCGTTTTGTATGGGCGTGCCAGACTCAAACCCGTCAAAGAAGAGGGTCGCCGCGCTCGCAAGAGGCAGCACAATAAACAATAATGCAGCTAAAAGAAGAATGTATCTCATGAGGTTCCTCTCCGCCAATAATGAAGCTTGGCAACACCTACAGGACGCACACGCACCATTTCCGCACCGATGAGTCCTGCAAGCACAACCGCAACCGTATTCCGAGATATGGAAAGCGTTCGAGCAATTTCAACAACCGTAAGACCATCACGATTACGTTTTAACAACCTAATAACCAACTTTTTTTTATTCATCGTGCATTAATGCTCAACAATAACGCTAATCATTAACGCACAAAGAAAAATAAGTTTAAATACCTTTAGGAAACCGCAGTTAGCGCACAAGAACCTCTCAATCAGAATAAAAACTAAAGGAATTCATCTAAAAGGAAGCATTCAGAAAATATTCAAACACCGACAATCTGCACATTACCCACGCAACAGAACTCACTCGCGGCGCACGCAAAAGAAAACAACGAGAAAGCTAGAAAAGAAAACGCAACAAACGAAAAAATCACTCGACCCATTATGTCTAGTAACACGAGACTATTTAGGCATATGACCAGAAAAAACAAGTTCACTAAACCTATATAAATAAAGAACAGTTAAAGAAGTCGTGAACATTCAGGTAACTTTCCTTGGAACAAGCAATGCAATCCCTACAGCAGAACGCAATCACCCCGCAATATGGCTCGAATGGAACGCCGAACGAATCTTAATCGACTGCGGAGAAGGAACGCAACGCCAAATAAAAAAAGCGGGGCTCAACCCGTGCAAAATAACTAGAATTCTGCTTACCCACTTACATGGGGACCACGTACTCGGTCTTCCAGGGCTATTAGAAACGCTTGAGATGTCAGAATATGCGCGACGACTCGACATTTACGGCCCAAAGGGTACTGCGAGGCATCTCGAACTACTACAACAGACATACGGAAAATTTAATATACAAATAAGCGTACACGAACTGCCTTGTCACATCGAGACAGACGATTGGAAAATTGAAGCCGCCCCCATGGACCACGGCATCCCCGCATGGGCATTCGCGTTTATAATAAAAGAACGGCGACGACTCGATAAAGCAAAAATAAAGAAATTAAAGTTGCCTAACACTCCGTTGCTTGGAGAAATTCAAAAAGGAAAAGACGTCGTAATAAATGGTAAGAAAGTAAAAGCGAAAGACCTCGTGTATGTACAACCGGGCACAAAAATAGCGATTATAATGGACACTAAATTTAATCAAAACGCGATTGAAATTGCGAAAGACGCCGACCTTGTGGTATGTGAAGCAACCTATGCAGAAAAAGAAAGAGAATATGCGGAAAACTACAAACACCTGACCGCAAGTCAAGCAGCAACGATTGCTAAAAGAGCGAAAGCAAAAAAGTTGATACTGACACACATAGCACAACGATACGAACAAAACTTAAAGTTTATCGAAAATGAAGCAAAAAAGATATTCAAAAACGCACGAGTTGTAAAAGATTTAGAGAGACAAGAAATAAAACTTAATGATTAGAAGCGCCAGAAGGAGAAATATAGATGATGGTATCTCCTCGTAAGAACACAAGCCCCAAGTTTCGAGCCATCTGCCCTTCGTGCATTTCTTTAGTATTATCGAGAACAACATTAATATGAATATCGAACGCACGCAACGTGCCAACAAACTGCTTATCACCCTTAAGATGCACAATCACTTCCTTTCCGCGCGACGCATTGAGTAAATCCAACGGTCGTTCAATTGAGTTTGCCATGACAACCTTTTCCAAAGACACTATTTAAACATTATTGTCACCGCAAATAACGATTAAACAAAAAATCGAGGTTTTTACTGGAAAGACCAGAGTACAAGGCCTGCGCTTCCAAAAGCTATTTAAACCATACTTCGCAAACGATTTGATGAACGCAGGAAGAAAAGTCAGCGGTGGAAAATATCACGCAAATAGAAAGTCCCGCCTCTATGAAAGAAAAACACAAGAGCGCCACGCGGTATTAGGTGAGACCAAAAAGAAACACGTGCGTGCAAGAGGAGGAGTATATCGAAGTACAATTCTGAGAACAAACCTTGCAAACGTATTGGATGGGAAGAAAATGCAGCAAGCTGAAATAAAAAACGTTGCAGAAACCCCTCAAAACAAGTTCCTTGCACGTCAAAACCGTTTAATGAAGGGTGCGCTAATTGAAACTTCTCTGGGCAAAGCAAGAATAACCAACCGCCCAACACGAGAAGGCATGATAAATGCCGTCCTTATAAAATAGCGCATCGAATAGATATCTAAACGAAGACTGAAATGTTGTCGTCGATTAAATAGTCAAAAAAGAGAAACATTTAAATAGTTCCAAAGACAGACTTTTTAAATCTTTTCATACCCTCCGTCGATGAGTTATATCAAACGTTGCCCCGAATGTGGAAGCATCAGCCTTACCCATGATGACCAGCGCGGCGAGATTGTGTGTAACGACTGCGGACTTCTCATTGAAGAAAAAATGGTTGACACCGGACAAGACACCGGAGGTCAATTCGATAAAAGTGAAAAAAAGGGTCGAGGTGGCGCGCCACTTTCAATTCAAAAATTTGACAAGGGACTTACAACTAACGTTGGAGAGATTTCGGATATCTATCGCCTCGATCACGGACAGACACGTAAATTTCTTCGTTTAAAAAAATGGCAGGAACGTGTTTCCACATCCATAGAAAGAAACCTCCGGCTCGCAATGGCCGAGCTTCGTAGAGAAACAAGTTTTCTTAATCTACCCAACGTCGTGAAAGATGAAGCGGCACGAGTCTACAACTTCGTACTCCAACGCGGCCTCGTCAGAGGGAGAAGTATGGAATCGGTCATCGCCGCATGTATATACGCCGCCTGTCGCTCGTATAACATTCCAAGAACGCTTGATGAAATTGCAGCCACGTCAGACGTCCCACGAAAAGAAATCGGACGGACGTACAGATTCATGATTAGAAAGCTCGGAATAAAAGTAAGGCCGAGTTCCCCCAAAGATTACATTTCTCGATTTTCTTCAATCCTGCACCTTTCACCAAAAACGCAAAATGAAGCCCTGAAAATCCTCGCAAAAGCAGATATCTCTGAGCTCACTTCAGGAAGAGGCCCTGCAGGCATTGCCGCTGCGGCACTCTACGTTGCCGCATTAGTAAACAGCGAAAAACGCACCCAGCGAGAAGTCGCCGATGTCGCAGGCATCACAGAAGTCACCATCCGAAATAGATACAAAGAGCTTATAGAACGATTAGGTATCGAAGACAAGTTGAAAGAATTCGAACAGAAAAAAGCAGTACCGGTAGAAGCCAAAAAGTAGTTCTAAAGCACACATTTAAAAAACATCCTTCTCCTCAGATATGCACGCGGGGATGCCGGAGTGGTCAAACGGGCGTGGCTTAGGACCACGTAGCTTAGTGCTTTCCTAGGTTCGAATCCTAGTCCCCGCATAAAAAAGATTCGAACGGTTCGAATACTTCAATTTCGCCAGAAATGAAGTTACCGCGGAGTAAACTCCGCGAGTACCTAGTCCCCGCATCTCGGTTCATCGCAGCGAACGGAACAGAATTCAGTGAGCAAGAATGAATCCGAGAAAATAAAAAAAGAATTTAGAACAATACAACAAGATGACCTGCTATTCTGAACGCAAAGCCAGAGTGTAGGCTCCCCGCATCAGCTATCGCGGCCCTCGATAAATTTCCCAGCACAAACGAATCATCAAGAATACTGATACCTTTTGACGAAGGATGAACAAAAATCGAATAAACTTTATTGAAGTTATTATAAGAAATATGGCCTATACGGTACACTAATCAAAGCCGGAGTCAGGCCCAGTAGGAATATCAGAAGAAGAATCCCGGGGCATTACAGGAGCAGGAACAAACCGATAGCCATCAAACACCGCACCATTCAAATCATCAATTATTTCATTTGATAATGATAATTTATCTTTGAGATAATCACCATCTAAATAAGTGATTTCCCCCGTAAACTTAACCTTTCCAACAGAGACCATGCCTGCGGAACTATCAACAAAAATATCAACAAAGGGTAGACGCTCTTTCCTCGCCGCATCAGCGTTAAGAGAAGAGGCCGCAGAATCGCCAACGAAATAAGTAAACACATCAACGGAAGGCCACGTCGTCATGTAGAGCCCCGTATCCCTCGTTCCGCTCATAATTCGATATACCCTGGAACTAGCCGACGCGGGCGTCAACACAACGTGATATCCTTCACGAGCGCGTTTCTTCAGAAGTAAATCGTTAACGTGAGAAGCATCCTCTCGACCCAAACCAAACCGACCATCGATATCATTCAATTCCTTAGGAGAAATAATCCCTTGTTTGGCCAATTGATCAACAAACATAGTGAATGCCTTTCCTTCATCACCCGTAGCCGCATAAACAACCGTCGTATCACTTGAATCAAGAACAAGAAGTGCGGAGTCAATAGTCCATCCGTCTGTAGGTTGGGCATAACGATTAGCAATAGGAGATGATTTGCTAGATACTTGAGAAGAGCTATCCGAACGTTCGGTAGATTGTGAACCAGAAGTAGGCGTATCTTGGGGCGCGGTAGTCTTGGGCAGAGACTTCTTTTTTAGTTCAATCCATAATCCCCTCGTTACAGCTTCATAGGCTTTTCCTTTAATGAACAAAAGTTCAGCCTTCTGTGCGTTTACAATGACCTTGCCAAAAAGAGAATCGACCTCGCGAACAATCCCATCGGCTTCGGTCGCACCCAATGAGCCCTTTATAACACGTCCATCTAAATCTTCAATCAGGCGCAATTCGTCATCTCCAAACAGGAATTGAGTATCGTCTCGCAACTGCTGCTCAGCCATGATCTGCAATTTTTCAAGCGTCTCATTACGTGCTCCCTTATTGTTTACAGTAATTGCTCGATCGACGCTTTGGGTGTCGAGCCAGCATCCAACACGCGCATCGTCGCAAACACCGACCTTGACAAATCGCGCAGGGTCCGTAGCTCTGCCGGGATTATCGGTCGAACAAATACGAGTTACACCCCGATTGTACACAGCAGGGTCGATAGCCTCTTGACCCATCTCTTGCAGATTAGGATTCAAGAGCGCCGACGGATTAACGCGTCCGGAGACACATTCACGCTCGGTAGCAATGTCGGTCCGCTCAAGTTCTCCTTGTACAAATTCATCGCGCACCGTATTGATAGCAAAGCTTGTACTCACCTGTTTGAATCCGCACTCCTCTTTATCATTGACACGCACGCACAATTGTTGGTAACCCGAGGGAGCGGTAAAGTCTTTGGTCTCAGTTTTATAACTTCCCTTCGAAACATATTGCGAATCGACGTAAATAGTGCTCGCGCTTTGATAATACGACGTCTGAGGCGGATCTTTCAAGTATACCTGATACGAAACACCCTGATCATCACCTGCAAAAATATGATAAAAGACTTTGTACTGTGCCGTGGCGGGCACCGTCGCATCACTATACGGAATTTGACTAAACCACGCATGGAATTGCGGAGGGCTATCAGGTTCAATAAGCGATTCAAATTGTGTCGGCGCCTTCGCAGAGATAAACGCTTTACAAAACTCTCCGCCCGCATCCGCAACCGACCGTACATTGAAGGCCTTAAACGAATTAGCGGCATAACTTTGAGTAAAGTAATTGACCGACTGCTGTGCGTTGTCCCACGAGGCTTGCACCGTCGCATATTCGCCACCGCCTCGCGCCCCGCCTTGACCGTAAAGCGATTCGACCAGTTTGGGCAAGAGGATATTCGCAACAGGAGCCGCTTGTCTCCAGAAGAATTCGCACATATAAATCGCACTTATCTGATCACAGATACCGATGTACTTCCCGCTTTCCAAATTCTCTTGAAGGCATTGTTTATGCGATTTCAAAACCGAGATATAACTATCAAGTCCGGCCTTAATACCCGAAAGACAAACCGGCACGTACACTCCTTCGTTCCAATTAGGTAGACATAAGAGCGCACTCCCTACAATCCCGCTCTGAATCACATCAGTTACGGGATACTTGCCTCCAAAGTCGCACCGAGAAGCGGGACAAATCACCGGATCACACACATTAAACAAGAGTCTGCAATCATCGGGGCTCATGAAGTCTTGACATTGGGTGCCCGGCACATTAGTTGCAGGAGCGCCGACCCTAACCGATTGACCTTCAATAGAGATACGATCTTTTGCGCCCTGTGAATATTGATGAGTGGCTTCTTCGAGCGCACGCACCGCGCGATCAACAAGGTCTTTCGTTTCACTCTCACTCAAACACGAAAACTTCGTAAGGGGCGCTCCCGTTTCAAGATTAAACTGCTGACAGATATCGTCATCAAATCCGTTCACAAAAAAGTCAGGCCGCTTGTCACCACCCACATTACAAATCCAAAAGCTCACCGGTCGCCCTGAAGATTGAAACGCTTTAATGCCTCCAAACGCGGCGACGGTCTGACGCGTACCCACATACCACCCTTGTTCAAAGTCAAACGGCACAAGCGCAGGCATGCCCTTATACGGTTCCGTTTCATAAAAGTGTGCCGTGCGCGCTTCATCGCTCAAATCAAATCGATTGATACACGATGCCCGCGTCACTTGGCGGAACTGACCTATCGTGCGCCCCGCCTCAGAAGAAATAACATCGGGCTCTGAATCGTTAACCACGTACGCGCCATTCTCTTCCTTCAAAGCATAATACCGGTTAACCGACCGTAACCCTGTCGTCGGGTTGGCAGGGTCGAGTACCGCAAGATAGGGTTTAGAAACGCCCTCATCAGGAACCATAATCACTTGTACCGCGCTACCTGTAGGAAGCACATTCGAGAGCAACCCATATCGCGGACCAGCATCAGAAATAGTCTGCCCATAATAATTATACGTACGTGAAAACTCTCCTTGAATCTGTTCCACCTGACCGCCCGCGAGATCAGCAATAGACGCTTGGCTCTCAATAGATGCAATACGACCACTGATGCGATCACCAAGACGTCCCAATTGCTCGCGAGAAAGATCGCCTGCGACCGGAGAATCACCGCGTCGTTTTTGCAACTCGAGATTCAATTTAAGGTCTTTAAGTTCTTGATAACTCATAACCGTGCCACTGCCCGAAACATTTTTAGTAAGCTCAGAAACGCTCACATCGCGACCATCACTTAAACGAATACGCTCATTCTCATATCCGTTAAGACAACGTTGAATGAACGCTTGCTTTGCTTTCTCGCCATCGACATAGGTTCCAAACGTGCCCGAAGACTGAGTCGCCCCGCTCTCGGCAGCACGAATACAGGTATTATCCGCCTGTATAAGAGAAGACATCGTAGAGACGTCTTGATCAATGAGCGCGCTATTGTCCTTGTAACATTCCCCAAGAGAACTATAGCTCGGTCCGTCATCCTGAGCATTCACACGACCTCGACAATACTCGGTCCATCCATTAGGTCCGCGCATGACTTTCTGACGAGCGAGCGCCGTACCATCTAGACCCGTAACAAAATTCTTTACCGTGAGCACGCCCGCAGTTGCGAAGCAAGCCGCCTTCATGGTTTTCACAACATTGCCAAGACCTTCTGAAATAGATTCCCATTTGGCGATAGTCTTGTTAAGCGTATCAATGCGTTCCTGTATCTTATCAGGAGCAAGTTTTATTGCGCGCTGTTCAATGCCAACACCTACGCTAAAATTGGTCTGTACGGTAGGGCCACGTGCTTCAGGTACCAGCCGTATGTGCGCATAGTTCTCCACCGAAATAGACTCAAGACGCAAAACGCCCCCGCACAACTCTGCCGTACGCCCCTCGCTGCTCCCTTGAACTCGAGAAATGAGCGAGAGTGTACGATCCTCACGCGAACTCGTCGTACCACCACAATCGGCAACAACACGTACGCGATCTTTATCCAATGAAAGCACGCCTAATGATTTCTGAACTGCAAAAGTATAATTACGCTCAAGTGCAACCGAAAATCGTTGGCCGTTCCAACTGAAATCTGCCTTTGAAGAGTCGTGGGGCGGAATAATGGCCCGTAAGCGAATACTCGTTGTTTGACCGTTCAAATCTACAACGGCAACTGCCGCATTAGAGTCATGCCGATAGTCGTAACGCAAACGTCGATCAAAGTAAGAAGCCCGATCAGAAGTGGGATAAAGTTCCAAATAATACCCTATAAGTTCAGCAGCCGTACGTTGCTTGCCCACATCTTCAGCTAAACTAATCGCACGTTCAAGACCTTGCTGACCGAAACTCGCAACCGAATCGATACTCTGTGTAGCGAGAGATTTTTCAAGAGGATAATCCTGAGCGAGCAATCGATACTGGGCGATAGTCTTAGCGAAGTAAGCTTCAAGATCTTTATCAGAATGTTCGAATTCCGTCAGTCTCCCTGATTCCGTAGAATATACCAAAAGATAGTCTACAGAAACAATCGTCCCATTAGTCGCACGCAAGGAATAAACCCCTTTTTTAGAATCAACCGACCCCACGCTAAAGACCCCTTCGGATTCACGACCACTAACAAGAACAAGATCTCCCTTTTCAAAAACACGAGGTGCGAGTTCCAAGCTGAACGATTGAGAGCCACACACAATATCGACCCGACCTGCTTCTGCACCCGTAGAAATAACTGAGCGAACAACACACCGCTCTTGTGCGAAACGTCCTCCTTCGACAACATCAACGAGGTCATCACCAACCTGCATTTGAGCCATCGGTTGAGCAGGTTCAAAACGGTCAAAGTAAGCACGCAGACCTAATTGACAGTACGAACCAGGGAGATACATAACCTGTTCGGACTTAGACCCAAGAGTTACAGTCGTAGATGAAACTCTCGAATCTCCGTGATAAATAGAAATACGTGCACGTGCATCATCGACTTCATCAAGACGAATGAAATAACGCCCATTAAAGAAACTTTGACGAAGGCGTGCCTCTACCCATTGTGCATCGCTCACGGGCTGTAAGTAAAAAGAACTCGTCCCGACACCAAGAACATTATCCGCATAATAATCGACCTGCGCCTGCAACGTGAAGTTTACAAAATTAGGTTGAGCAGACTCATTCGCCTGGCGACGTAATAAAACGACAACATAGCCTATATTGTTCAAAAGCGGGCTACCTAACAAATCTCCCCGCGTGCGAAGCGCAGCTTGAGCAGGGTGAAATCCGACACCGGCAACCTCTTTAGGATAGGTTCCCGTAAATCGAATATTTCGAATTTGTTTAATTTCAACAAGAGGATTAACACGAAGAGCGTCAAGCTGGCAGAACATCGGAACGTTTTGCTCAGCAAGTAAATCGCTTCTAACAACGGCGGGCTGGCAACCGAGGGGAGCGACGTTAACAAGCAAATCTTGTCTCCCTTCACATACTTCTTTTTGATCCTCTGCAAGAATGGGCCAATAGTCTCGAATCTGCGCACCCGAATAATAATGACGAAAATCGGGCTGCTGGTACTGGACATATCGAGAAGAACCTGAACTCGTACCATAAAAACCCGACGTAGCTGCAGAAACAAAAAATGCAGAAAAGACGATAAGGGCAAAACAAAAGAGAAAGGTTAAGCGTTTCATGGAGCCCCCACCTCCAGAGTTGCTGCATCAAATAGTTCAAAGTTTGTTTGCAACTGTTCAAAACTTGTGGGGGCAGGAAGCGAGTTCACGTAGAGCGCGATACGACCCTCTGCAACATCGCTCTCGAGCAGATAAATATCAGACGAGCGTCCGCCCCCGCGCAATGCAGAGTCAATGTTAGTCTCCGGACTCGTTATCGCAAAACAACGTTCTTCTGTACTTCCAAAGAACCCTGCAATCCCCCCACGCGGAACCTGAGTACATTCTTGTCGAGTTGTACTAGGCAAGCTAACGCTCGAATTACCATAAACATACACGCTAATGTTATACAATCCCTCTCCGAGCATAACCGAGGGCTGTTCAGGTAACAAGGCGCTGACCGTTGTGCCATCGCTCTTCGTAAAATGAATAATAGCTAAATCCTTTGTAGAACGACCGTCAACGAGTACATCAACGCGAACCGAATGCAGACGCTCGAGAATCAATTCGGCAAAAGACTCGCTATTAGAAGAAAATAGAATGCGCGCTTCACTATAATTCTCTGCGCGAGCGATAAGCTGTCCATTGGTGCACACAGGTAAAGCAGCGTTAAGAGACGCAGTTTGTTCAGAGATACGCGTCTCACCTAAAGGACATCGCTGATCAAAGCACTGGTAAAAGACCTCCGCTTCAACAGGATTAAGTTGTACGTCGAACGTAGAGATAGTCGCACGACCTTCTTTAAACGAGCATACATCTGCAGACGCAGGCTCGGGAGCAACACCCGTTGAAAGAGCAGAGCGAGGAGCATTTTTATCAACCAGAACAACTATCGGAAACTGGAATACATCTTGACCGTCGTACAATTGAACCATAACGGGAAAACGAATATCATAAAGAAAATGATACGGCACGTAACAGAAGCCCATAACACCAAGCCCCTTCTGATTGCCCACGGGTTCAGCAACCATCAATTCATCATCCGCAGGGGTTACCTCAAAGAAAACAGGCCATTCAGAAGAATAAAGGACACGTGCGGAATCAGAAAAACGATGAGGAATGGTAAAGTACGCTCGAGAAGCATTCAACGACGAACGCGTATCCGAGAACTGGATATGCGCGAAGTTCGCCTCAAAGGCCCGCTGTAACTCTTCAAAGACTTCGCGCGTCTTCCAAATTTCAGGAGCACATTGTACTGAAACGCCATCAACCGGAGCATAAAGTCTCAAAATGTCTGCAGCATAATTGTCAAAATAAGAATTCTGTTGCTGTTGTGTGTAAAACGTGCGAGCCGCATTGAGAAAACTACCGAGCTTGCTCGAAACTTGCACATCATGAATTTCTCGCACCCCTCGCAGATCAGCTCGACTAACGACAAGAGAACCGACAACACGAACATCGACGCTTCTATCATTCATAGTTAATTCGACGTGAGGACGCGAGGAAACATTGACTGAGAATCCCTGTTCTCTAAATGAAGAAAAATCACAAGACGCAAGCCTATCAGAAACAAAAGCTTCAAGCTCCGATTCAAGATTCGCACGAGTAGGGACGTTTTCGACAGTGATTCCATTTCCTGAAATCATAAACCAATAAGGAACTTGGGTACCTGCAAAAAACAAGTGCGAAGAGAAGGGAGCATAATCGCTCCCAGGCGTATACGCGCCAGGCTCAACACGACCACCCTGAGAACCGGCAAGAGAAGTTCCGGCACGCACCGCGTCATCAATACAAGTAGTGTAATAATCAAAGACCGGTTCAAGTTCGGGATGAATAGAGGCCAATCCAATCGTATCACGAAATGCGAAAAAGGCCACAATTATCCCGATAAGCACAACTGCGATAATAACAAACAGAGCAACCTGCCCACGTCTACTCATGCTTAACCCCTCGTTTTACTTTTTCTTTAACAAGTTCGATAAGCTCACTATTGATGTCCTTCTGTATGGTTTCCTTAAACCTGCCCCACAACTTCTCATCCTCAATCAAAAGCAGATACTTCTTCATTGTACAATTCTTCCAAGAACCATAGAAAAAGACGTATATAAAGCTTCCTTACTTACTTCATAAATTACTAACTTACTTAGTAATAAAAGCACAAGAGCACTAAAGAATATATGGCCCTGCGCGGAATCGGACCGCGGCCTATCCCACGTCAAGGGATCGTTCTACCATTAGACTACAAGGCCTTCAGAAAAGCTGCAAAAAGCGATATTTAAAACCATCGAGCTAAGTTTAAATAATACCCTTCCGTAAAAAGAAAATGAAAAAGGTGATTGGATACGTCTCGGTCTTTCTAGGACTAGCTGCAATCATTTTAAGTTACCGCGCCGTGCAAAACGCACTGAGTGTGGTGCTTCCCGCACCCCTTACCGAGTCAACCCTTCTTTCGATAGGAGGACTCTTGCTTGTGTTTGGCGCGCTCGTTGCATTCAAAACCGGAACAAGCAAAAAGGTTACCGAGGTGCCTATCTATCACGAAAAAGAAATCGTAGGCTATCGTAGAATTACGAAATAACAACCTTTAAAAACCGCTTTCTCACTAGACTTATACGCAATAACCCGTACGTCCCATCGGACTGACTACGGCCAGCGCACATATCTGTCCGTCTAACAATGAAACAAGAAAATTCAAAGAATTTTATTGGCTCAGGAATTAAACTTGTAGAGAGAAATTCATGAAACTACCAGAAAAGGTAAAACGATACTGCCCCCACTGCAAGAAGCACACCTTACAAGCTGTAGCCGTAGCCAAACAGCGCGGACGTTCAAGTGCCCACCCTATGTCTCGCTGGTCACGAAGTAGAGCAGGATTACGAGGTCAAGGCGTCGGATATGGTAACATGGGGCGATTCTCTAAACCTGCAATCAAGAGCTGGAAACGTAAAATTAAAGCAACAAAGAAAATGACGGTCCTGTATACCTGCTCCGTATGCAAGAAAGCGAAAGGAATAAGTAAGGGTATCCGCAGTGCACGATTAGAAGTAGGAGAAAAAGTAGCAAAGTAACATGGCACAAATAAAAGGGACCAAAAAAAGATTCTTTGAAGTCAAGGTACCGTTAACAGCAACAAAAGTTCACGTCTACGGCGCATCCCCCGAAGAACTTGAAGGTCGCGTCGTTCGCATCGACATGACAAGAAGTTTACGAGGTAAGAATCTTGAACTACGTGCAAAAATTAAGAATAACAACGGAACGCTCGAAGGTATTCCCGTAAGTCTTGAAGTAATGCCCTCGTACATACGACGCTCGGTAAGAAAGGGAACGGACTATATAGAAGATTCGTTTGAGACCGAATGTAAAGATGCAAAACTAAGGATTAAGCCCTTTATGATTGCTCGAAAACGCGTGTCTCGCGCTATTCGTAATGCCCTGCGCGAAGGTGCAAAGAAACATCTTGAATCGCATGTAAAAGTACGCACCGCGGAAGAAGTATTCTCAGAGATAACCTCTAACAAAATCCAAAAAGAAATCTCAATTAAATTAAAGAAAATTTACCCGCTAGCTCTCTGTGAAATCCGTGTTGCGGAAATCGTCCCAGAAAAGAAAAAGCAAACTGCCGCATAAAACTGCTTGAAATCTAATGGATGAAGAAGAAACAGTAAGATTAACAAAGAAAGATGCTGCAAGAAAGGGGCTCATTCATTTGTTATCGCTGGGAAAAGGAAGAAAAAAGTTTCTCGCGGACATCGAGCATCCAAGAGGCGGAACTATTATCGCAGAGGTTTATCAGGTAATCGACCAAAATCGGACCAGATATACGCTCACACCCCCCACACGAAAAGATAAAGAAAAATTGATTAAGAAGTATGAAGAAGGTACGGGAAACGGATTCACTAGCTACAAAAACCAACGCCGATAGCTACAACAATAACGTTTTAAAACTCCCATTCGTCAACACAAGTATGCCTCTGTAGCTCAATGGTTAGAGCACTAGTTTTGTAAACCTGAGCGCGAGAAAAGAAGCGCGAATGGTTCAAAAGAACTAGGGGTTGGGGGTTCAATTCCCTCCAGAGGCTTCAGTCTTTAGTTTTCAAAGTGTTGCTTTGAAGTCAAGTTTATAAAACAGGGCTTCGTTAAAAAAGTAATATGAAAATGGATAGAAAAATACTAAACTTGGGTTGTGGAAACGATATGTACGGCACTCACAGAATAGATGTTTTCAAAACTTCAGCAACCACTGAAGTTGCTGATATAAATGGAAAACTCCCTTATCCTGATAACTATTTTGATGAAATATACTGTAAGTCGGTTCTTGAACATATCAAAAATTTAGGAATGTTTTCAGATGAATGTTTTCGTGTTCTAAGGGGGGGGGAGATTGTGGCTCAGAACAGACCATGCAGGATTTTTGTTGCTTCACCTGATGAAAAAACACGAACATAATAAAGCATATGAAAAATTATTTGTACGCCAAAATCCTTTCGGACACAAACAAAAACAAGGAGAAAAGGAAGACCACCATTATGCCTTGTTTGTCGCAAGTCATCTAAAACATTTATTTGGGAAGTTCAAAAATCATAAATTTAGCTACTATTATGGCGCAAGCAACCCCCTCAAACTCCTTATCTATAAGTTGATGCCTAAACGTATGGGTGCTTGCCACATTGAAATGGAAGCCTACAAATAAAAGCCACACAATCTAAACTTTTCTTTCAGGCTCTCCAGAGGCTTATAACCAACAAACATGGCGGCGTTTGTTGAAGAATACGCTTAAATAAACCAAAAAAGACCTATTTTTATGAAGGCAATTATTGATGTTAAAGTTAAGGATTTGAAAAGAGCTATTGAGTTTTATACTGAAACATTAGGATTACACTGCCGTCATGAGGACAAAGAGTGGGCAGCGATAAAAGTAGGAGATGCTGAGATTCATCTTTATTTACATGCGGGAATAACCGTAGGCCTCGAATTTTACGTCGATGATTTAGATAATGAAGTTAAAAAATTAACAAAGAAAGGAGTTAACTTTTTCTCAGATAAAAAGATGGCTAATTTCATAAGTGTAGATGAGAATCAAATAACTGCCTTTCCATGGGGGAGAAATGCTTTTTTCAAAGATTCTGAGGGTAATCAATTAGCTTTAGTTAAGGATAGCATCATAAACTAACTCTCTTGCAATAACAGTTACAGGATTAAACAGATTCAAACCCCTCATCGGAGGTTCCTAGGTTCCTAAAGAGTTCAGGGCCAAATAAGGGTTTATTCCAACCCAAAACTCTGATTAAACTCGATAATCGCACGATATTTCGCCAGATACTCAAGACCCTTAGGTGTAACCGAATACGTTTTACCCCGGGCAGCGGTGTGTTCAATGACAAACCCCTTCCCGATAAGTTCTCCTAGATATTCCTCCATCATAGGATGCGATAGATTAGATTTGTACAAAATATGCGTCGGTTTAATCTTCCCGTTTCGGTCCCGAATCACAGATAAAATATCGCGAATAACTTCGAGTCGTGTACGTTTTTTAGTCATGAGCGTAAAACGGATAAGAGGCTGGCCAACGCGAAAAGATACCCTATCAAATGAAAAACGTGACCAACAAAGTAATGTAAGGGGTGCAACGTGGCAAAAATAAAGTCAACGTTACCCAAAAAGACAAACAAGAATGCGAAAAACATCAAAAGCGTGCCCCTATGACGACGCCGCATATAGAGTATAAGATAATGAGAAAGCACGATAAACATGAGGAAAGAAGAAACAAAATAAAACGCAAGGGCCTTCTTAAGAGCAAACACGACAACAAGCAAGCTAAGTGTAACAAAAACAACATAACTTCGTTCAGAGCGTGAAGGGAGCGTCATGTACGCGAGTGTTGCAGCGCCCGCAACAAGGAAGCCGATATGTGCCCAAGCCGCCAAAGTCGCAATAGAAGTAACCTGCCGAAGCGGAATCTCTAAGCCAGGGGCGTTCAACTGAGAAGAAACGTAAATGTTAAGTGCGGACCACGTGAAATAACCGAGTGCAATCGAAAGAAAACCCCATCCTAAAATCCGACATTCCCTTTGACAAGACAGACGATAAATACGAAAAGAGTAAAGAGAAATAAGCAAAGTAATCATTCCAAAGAAGATTTCAAGCGCAATGTCATACCCAAAGAACCATTGGGGAACAAGATAGAACCGAGTCATAGTCTAACGACACGCAGGCATTTTTAAAGGTTATGAAAGCTCATTCAGGAAAAACGTTTAACAACCTACTAATAAAGCCCACGGCTAGGGATAGTATGAAAAACGGAGGTCATACCATGACAACAACCCAACGACCAGCCCCTGCAAAGGGGCGGGTTATACTTCCCAAAAACACGGGAAAACCACCACCCTTGTGATGCAGATCACAACCCTTATTCTGAACGGGGTGTGGGCACGACGCCTGCACCTTGTTCTTTAATCAACCAAAGAAACCTTCTGTTCGGTAAGTAAAATATCGGCCACCTTCGCATCAAGATTAACAAGCGATCCTGCCTCAAAGGGACCAATGACGCCCCCATTCATATCAACAAATTCTGCAATCGGCTGACGTACAATAACCATTTTGTTTTCTCCGAGAACTGCGCGCGCACCATGAAGCTGCTGTTGGAGATCCTTATCTGCATCCTCAACGGCAAGAACAAGACGTTCAAAGAGAGCTTGTTCAAATGAGAGCATAGTGCTAAAATCACGTTTCATAATTCCCGTCTCGGAAGCCACAAAAACCAAATTCAAAATTTTACGTTTACGAATGCGCATAAGCTCCTTAAATATAGAAAGAGCATTCTCAAACTGTTTCTTTGATTTTAGAACCTCTTCTGAAAAGAGATCCGAAGAATCTGCAAGTGAAGCTCGACGCTCGCGCAAGTACGTAGAGAAATCATCAACAAATCCCTTGGGCAACGTTTGCAAAGAATCAGCATATTTTTCTTTACGAAGCAATTCATACAACTCAGTGTAGTCCATAAAAAAGAGGTTCGTTCATGCTATATAACTATTACTGCACCCTCCGCTAAGAAAGAAGAGTCTTATCAAGAAGAGAAGAGCCGCGATATAATTTTCCTTGTGAGGCACAAGATTCCGTAAAACGTCCACTATGGGCTTGCAAAGAAGAGGGATTATAAAACAAAACAGGGACAGGAGCAGCAGTGTGCGTTTTAAGACGACAAGACGTCGTATGATCTGCCGTAACAACTACCCGAACACCCCACTTCTCAACAAAGGGCGTCAAAAAAGCAAAAAAACGTTGATCAATAAATTCAATCATCTTCACTTTATCAAGAGGTTTGTTATCATGGCCAGGAACATCGGTCTCCTTGAAATGGACAAAAAAATAGTCATAGTGATTAGCGTGACTAGAAAGCGTGCGCGTAGCCTCCTTAACGGCCTGCGCAAGGCCTGAATAAAGATTTTCGTACACATCAATGCCCTGCAAAGGAGGATACGCAAACGTATGAATATCCATCTTAGCCGCACGAGATATTCCTACCTCGAGAGGCATATACGTCAAGCTCATCCACGAACCCTTAAGTTTAGGCAATCGAGGAATTTCGCTACCAGGATCACGACAAAGTAAAAAGTTTGCCGAAAAAAAACCTTTCTTAGCACGCGCAATATTGAGCGGGTGCACATCAAGCACCTCGAAGCTCCGTCGAACAAACATATTAACAAGATTAGCCGCAACTTTTGACTCAGAATCATCGTCAAGCGAATGCGAAAGAGGCACAACTTCTCCTGCGCCAGAAACCGACCCCGAGCCATAATGGGGATCAACATTGCTGATGTTATCAGAAAATCCTCCTTTAAACACAACGACGCCACGATGTTGCACGGTAGGACAAAAAGTAAAGGGATGCGGGAGCTTAACTTGGGAATTGATTGCGTGAGCAAGTATCCTTGCATCTCGAGTGCTCAATGTTCTACCTGCACGACGATCAAGCAAACGCAATGAAGCAATATCCTCGATAGTAGAAAAATTAGTGCGGAGAACGAGATCACCGCGAGAAACACGAATACCGGCTCCAAGAGCTTCCAACGGACCACGTGCAACCGATTGAGAGTCGTATCCTAACAAAGACAAGATGGCGCCAGAAGATTCGGGGGCGACACCTTCTTTGACCACCATGCAAGAGTCGATGCGACTTGCGCGAGCCAGTTTATCAAGAAAGGGTGTTTGAGCACGTTCAAGCGGACTTTGCCCCTTGAATATCTGCAAAGAATCATCGGCAACCCCGTCGAGGACTACAAATACCCCTTTCATAACAAAAATACCAACTGAAACCTTATAAACGTTCTCTCACTCGAATAAATATGTTTGAATCGTTGAAAAAAAAGCTCAAAAATTGGTTAGGGACAGAGAGAGAAAAGAAGCCAAAGAGGAGTGAGAAAAAAGAGAAAACGAAGAACATAAAGAAAGGCGAAAAAAAGAAGCCAAGAAAAGAAAAAGAACAATCACCCATTATCGAATCAATTAAAGAAAAGGAAACAGAAAAGAAAGAAGGTTTCTTCGGGAAGATTTTTGCAAAGGTTTCATCAAAGAAGATAACTACGAGCGACTTCAATGAATTGTTTTATGAATTAGAGCTTGCGCTTCTAGAAAGCAACGTCGCCCTGGAAGTAGTTGACGCACTTAAAAAAGAACTTGAAACACGGCTCGTAGGAATCGAATTAAAAAAAGAAAGTCTTGTAAACGAGATAACAAAACAGCTGAATGAGTCAATCAAGACCTTGCTCAAAGAACCACAAGACCTTCTTGAAACAATCAAGAAAAAACAAGGGATTTTTACTATGCTCTTTTTTGGAATCAATGGTTCAGGAAAAACAACATCTGTAGCGAAAATTGCACATTACTTAAAGAAGAACCACATTTCCTGCGTCATGGCAGCGGGAGACACGTTCAGAGCCGCATCCATAGAACAACTTGAAACGCATGGTCAGCGCATTAAGATACCTGTTGTAAAGCAGCAGTACGGAGCAGACCCTGCAGCGGTGGCTTTCGATGCAAGAAAATACGCCCAAGCTCACGGAATAAAAGTTGTGCTTATAGACACTGCAGGGCGTATGTACACACGAGATAATCTCATGAAAGAAATGGAAAAAATAGTGCGCATCTCACAGCCAGACCTTAAATTGTTTGTAGGCGAAGCAATTACAGGAAACGACGCCACCGAACAAGCGCGCATGTTCAATGAAACTGCAGGAATAGATGGAATCATCCTCACAAAAGCCGATGTAGACGACAAGGGAGGCACTGCCCTTTCCGTGTCCCACGTAACACAAAAACCAATCTATTTCTTAGGTATGGGTCAAGGATACGAAGACCTTAAACCGTTTAAAAAACAAGATATTCTGAAAAACCTCGGCCTCAACGAATAAAGGGAACACCGAAGCCGCAATTCTTAAGAAAACCCTTCCAAATAGAGAACTATTTCAGCGAGAAAATATCGAATCGAGCAAAACAACTCAGGAAAAATGAATTAATCGGTCGAACAATGATGCAGCCACATCCTCTTTCCCTTTGGAGTCAAGACATAGACGAAGTCAGGACTTGCGCTCCGCACACGTTCAACATAGTCAAGGCACACAAGGTACGAACATCGGCGCGCAACAACAGGCGAACTATCGCCCGTACGTGTGGTAAGATCGGCTTCCGTTATACCTTCTACAGTGGCGCCAACGTGAGAAAGGTACAGGGGAACAAATCGTATACGATCATCTAAAAACCGACCACTTAGGTCTTCAACCAATCTCTCGAGCGCGATAAGGTCGGGCTCAGATGCCGATTCAAGTATCATATATTCGCCTATCGAAAAAACCCAAAACAAATTAATAAATCTTTGTGTCACGAGCCGTCGAGCGACGCTCAAGCAGACAGCCGAAGCAACCACAACTTTATTAACCTTCTCAAGACAACGTGAGATATGCTTGAAAAGCTCTCGTCAATATTAAAGAAAACAACAGACAAGATAGCAAATGCGCTCTTCCTCGATAAAGAAGTCGTAGAATCGCTCGTAAAAGACCTACAACGCGCGCTCATTGAAGCCGACGTTAACGTCAAAATCGTACTTGAACTTTCAGAGAAACTTCGAAAGGTGGCGTATGATGAGCGCATAAAGGGTCTTGAAAAGAAAGAACATCTCATCAAAGTATTACATGGGGAATTACGAGCACTCCTCGGAATACAGAAAAAAATAGAATTGGGAAAAAAGAATGTCTTCATGATGCTGGGGCTCTATGGAGCAGGAAAAACGACAACCATAAGCAAAATTGCATTCTATTACGCTAAGAGAGGGCATAAAGTCTGTGCGGTGGGGCTTGACGTACATCGCCCTGCAGCCGCAGAGCAGCTCAAACAAGCATGCGCTAAAGTCAATGTGTCCGCGTTCATTGCGCCCGAAGAGAAGAATCCTCTTAAAATTCTTAAGCACTATCAAAAAGAGCTTGAAAAATATGATATTGTGCTTATAGACACCGCAGGAAGAGACGCACTCGACAGCGAATTGATAAAGGAGATCAAGGCAATCGCCAAAGAAGCGAAACCTACCGAAACATTCCTCGTCATGCCTGCAGACGTGGGCCAAACAGCGCGGAAACAAGCCTCGACATTCAAAGAAGCAGTCAATATCACCGGCGTCATTATAACGAGAATGGACTCCACCGCTAAAGCAGGGGGTGCATTAACCGCCTGTGCCGAAGCAAAAGCTCCCGTAGTGTTTATAGGCACGGGAGAAAAACCGCATGAGCTTGAACACTTTGATCCCGACGCATTTCTTTCCCGTCTGCTCGGTATGGGCGATCTCAAAGCATTGCTCGAAAAAATAGAATCAGTCACTAACCAAAAAGAGCTCGAGAAAACCACACAAAACCTCAAAGAGGGCAAATTCACCCTACGCGATTTGCAAGCCCAACTTGAGACTATGGAAAACGTGGGCTCAATGGACAAGATTATGGCTATGATTCCCGGGCTCGGTCAAGCCAACGTTTCCAAAGAAGCCATGGAAAAACAACAAAGTCAAGCAAAACGATGGAAACATGCAATCAACAGCATGACGCAGGCAGAAGTAGAAAATCCGGAACTCCTCGAAAAACAGACCTCGCGTATTGCACGAATCGCAAAGGGATCAGGAACTACCACATCCGAAATACGAGCGCTCATAAAACAGTACAAGTTGCTCAAGGAAATGGTCCAATCACAAGGCAAAATCGCAGAATCCGGAACCTTAGACCAAAAGACGATGATGAAATTAGCAAAGAAATTCGGCAGGAAGATGAAAGGAAGATTCTAGACGAAGATGATCATTGTGGAAAGTATGCAGTTTTACGAAGAGTACAAATCAATAAAAGAAAAGCTTGAAAAGAAAAAGCATAGAGTAATAATCCCTCTTCCTAACAACCATTACCAAAAATCAAAAAATATAAAATTAAAAGCAATGAAAGAATTCAAAAACGGATTGAATAAATCAGGGGCAGTGCTCGTGGCAAATTTTGACAAAGAAAGAAACCCCGATTATATCGGAGTCAATGCTCTTATGGAAAAAGACATGGAAAAGGAACTTGAAGCAATAGATGCAATAACGCTTAGAGGAAATTTAGGCAAGATAAAATGAATAAAATAATCGCCCGAGGAGCCGAAGCCGTTATCGAAAAAAAAGGCAAAACAGTTATTAAAAAACGGATAGTAAAAGGATACCGCCACCCCGAACTCGATGAAAAACTACGTAAACAGCGAACACGTGCCGAAGCAAAACTGATTGAAAGAGCCAGTACATTGATTCCCGTTGCAAAAATAAAAAGAGTAGACGAACAAGAAAAAGAACTCGAACTCGAGTATATCGCAGGAAAGAAACTTGCAGAAAACTTTGATAAATTAAAAAATAAAAGAGTAATTGCAAAAAAAGTAGGTGCTTCAACAGCAAAACTGCATGACAACCATATTGTTCACGGAGACTTAACCACTTCAAACATGATATACAATCCTCAAACAGGAGAGACCCATATTATCGATTTCGGACTAGGATTCATTTCACAAAAAGTTGAAGACAAGGCAGTAGACGTTCACGTGTTCAAAGAAGCACTTGAAGCCAAACACCCTAAAAACCACGACCTGCTCTACAAAGCATTCGTAGCAGGTTACAAAACTTCAAAAAACGCTTCACTTGTGCTCAAACAGCTCGAAAAAGTAGAAAAACGCGGCCGCTATAAGGCCCAGTATTAGCGTAACCTTTTTAACAGCTTAAACGTCCCTACTAGTAGAGCCCCGTAGTCTAGTGGTCAAGGATGCAGGCCTTTGGCGCCTGAGACCCCGGTTCGAATCCGGGCGGGGCTATGATTCGATGAAAACCTCCGAACGTCTGCAAGCGCGCGTATTAAACTTGCGAGCAACATCAATTAAACTGCTCTTTGATGCCCGAGAGTATTATCAAGCATACGGTGCGGAAACATGGGAAGAGTTTAGAGGGGACTACGAGTACCTAAAACGAAAGATTGTAACTGCATACGAGCACGCTTGCCGAAGCAAAATCGGACGAAAAACTATTGAAAGACTTAAAAGACAAGGGCTCGACCACTGGTTATCTTATCCCTCTTCATAAGAACCATAACCTTTAAAACCACTAAAAACACACCTCCCTCATGACAGAAACAAAAGCAAACTGGGTAACCGCACAACCAGAAGAGATTAAGAAACAAGTAATTGAACTTGCAAAAAAAGGATTAACCGCTGAAAAAATAGGGCTTGCATTACGAGACCAGCACGGAATACCTCGTGCAAAACTGGTTGGATTCAAAATAGGAGCAGTACTGAAAGAAGCAAATCTCTGGAAGGATTCAGAAGCAGAGGGGCGTGAGAAGAAAATGGAAACAAGAGCAAAACATGCAGCAGCCCATAAACATGATTACAAAGCAATTCGTTCGTTAACGCGCATAACTGCGCTCCATACACGACTTAGTAAAAAGAGGTAAGGTAGCACTAATGCTAAAAGAGCAACTAAAAGAAGCAATTATAAAACTCGAAGCACACGCACAGCAAAAGCCAATACGAGTCATTAGCCACCATGACACGGACGGAATAACCTCCGCCGCTATTTTCGCACGAGCCCTACAGAGATGGAATAAACGATTCTCATTACAAATAGTAAAAAATCTCGAGAAACCGTTTATTGATAAATTGTCGGACAAAGAAACGCTCGTGTTTCTTGATCTTGCTTCAGGAAGCTTAGACTATCTACGCGAGAAAAAAACAAGCGTGTTCATTTTCGACCACCACGAAATTGCTCAAGAAATCCCAAAAAACGTCACGATGATTAACCCCCTATTATATAACGAAGAGCCCTGTTCAGGAGCGGCGATAGCATACAGATTTGCACGAGAATTATCCTCCAATAATACCGACCTCGCAACTCTTTCAATAATAGGTATGATTGGTGACATGTTTGAAAGCAATCTTACAAAGGGGTATAGCGAACTCCTTAAAGAAGCAAACGTCACAATGAAAAAAGGGTTATTACTATACCCCGCAACACGCCCCGTAGATAAAGTACTCGAATACTCAACGTCATTATTCATCCCGGGTGTGACGGGCTCGTTCAAAGGGGTAATGGAACTTTTAAGAGATGCTAATATCCCTCGAGGTCAAACAGGATTCAAAAGCTTAGCCGAGTTGAGCGAAGAAGAAATGCAACGACTCGTAACTTCCATTATGATACGATGTACCAAAGGAGAACTAACTAAGGAAATTGTGGGAAACTTATACCTCATAAAATTCTTTAATAAGCAAGAGGACGCTCGAGAGTTATCTGCGATGATAAACGCCTGCAGTCGCATGGGACGCTCAGAAACGGCATTAAACTTCTGTCTTGGAAACAAAGAAGGACAAAAAGAAGCGGAAAAAATCTATATCGAATACAAGCAGAGCATATCTTCTGCATTACGGTTCATAAACGAAACGCAGAAAATAACCGGAAAAAATTATACTATTGTAAACGCGCAAGATAAAATACGAGACACAATTATAGGCACCGCTGCGTCAATCATGTCATTTTCCCCTCTTTACCCTGAAGGAACCATTATCATTGCAATGGCCTATGACCAAGACAAGATAAAGATTTCAGCGCGACTTGCGGGAAGAAAAGGAAGAAATGTGCGAGAAATACTTGCGAAGGCCCTTATTCCCCTTTCAGGAGAGGTAGGTGGGCACCCCAATGCCGCCGGAGGACTCATAACACGCGAACAAGAAGGACAATTTTTAGAAGAGATACAACGAGTGCTTGAGGTCGACATTATAAAGGTTTAAAAAAGCCCTCACCGCTAACGAAACAGACCATGGAGAGTAAATTCTTGCGAATAAAATGCCCGCGGTGCAAAACCGCCCATATCATATTTGGAAAGGCATCTACCCGAGTCAAGTGCAAGAAGTGCAAAGAGTCTCTGGTGCGCAATGCGGGTGGAAAAGCTAAAATAAAGGCATATGTGGAGGAAATACTATGACTTACAAAGAAGACGACCTTGTTTTATGCACGATAAAATCGATGGAAAACACCACCGTGTTCGTAGAACTGGATGATAAAACGAAGGGAAGCATGACGCTCTCCGAGGTCTCGGCGGGAAGGATACGGAACATTAGAGAATTTGTAAGTGCTGGCAAGAAAATAGTATGTAAAATATTACGTGTGAGACCAGACCATCTTGAACTAAGCTTACGGCGTGTTACTGCAAAAGAACGTGAAGCAGTACTTGAGAAACACAAAAAAGAGCGCACATTGCGTGCAATTCTCATCCCAATTTTTGGAGAGAAAACAGACCAAACACTTGAAACGATTGCAAAAGAGCACGACCTCGCAGAACTGCTGGATAAAGCCCGCGAAAAACCAGAAGTATTGGAAGAATACGTCACTAAGGCACAAATGGAGACGCTAAAAAAGATACTCTCTGAAAAAAAGGAAAAGGAAAAGGAAATAAAACGCACACTGACGCTTAAAAGCCAAGGCGAACAGGGACTTAAAGATATTCAAGAAGTACTCACAACGAACAAGGCAGAAGTTCATTATTTAGGTTCATCAAAATTCAATGTAATTGTAAAGGATAAGGAGTTTAAAACAGCAAACTCAAGAATGCTCTCTCTGCTCGAAGAATTTAAAGAACGAGCGAAGAAAAAACACTGCATCCTCGAAATAAAAGAATGATATTACGAACATGTCAAATTCACGGGTATACGCTCGGAGAAATATGCACTATCTGTAAAAAACCTACACGCGACGCACATTATAAGTACCCAAAACTAAAAATAAAAAAATTAAAATAAAGTCTTCTGAGCAATTTCCCGTTTAACAACCTCAATATCTTGCTCCCAGAGGGGTAAAAGAGCGCGATTGTATATGATAGCTGCCGGATGAAACAAAGGAATGAGTTTAATCTGAAGACCTTCGAATTCAATCGCCTGTACCTTCCCGTGCAACTTAGTAATTCCTTCCTGATCACCCATTGTATCAACATCTCCCCGCGCCAGAAAGAACTTCGTCGCGTAATTACCAAGAGAACAAACAACAAGGGGCTTCATCTCGCGTATCTGTTCAATAAGCCACGGCGTATGCGCTTTTATCTCGGTGGGAAGAGGTGCACGATTCTCAGGAGGACGACACTTCAAAATATTCGTAATGTAGATGTCGTCTAGGCTCAAACCGACCTGTGCCAAAAGCTTGTCAAGATTCTTCCCCGCAGCGCCCACGAATGGCAGCCCCTGTTCGTCTTCATTCCGGCCCGGGGCCTCCCCCACAAACAGAATCTTTGCATGTAAATTTCCTTTTCCGATAACCACGCGCGTACACGTTTTACAAATGTCCGTATGCAGAGCAAGGGCTTTGTAATCTTCCATTGAATAAGATAGAGCGAGTTATTTTTAATCGTTTATATACGAGACCATAATCTTTAAAACACACCCAATCAGAGAACAGTATGGTCAAAGAACAAACCCTGGTCGTGCTGAAACCGGATAGCGTATCAAGAAGCTTGGTAGGAGAAATTATCACTCGTTTCGAAAAAACGGGTCTGAAGATAGCTGCAATGAAAATGGTTTGGGTAGACGAGGCATTTGCCAAGAAGCATTATTTTCTAGACGAGCAATGGGCAAAAAATGTGTTTGAAAAAACAAAAAAAGCAAAGGAGACCGAAGGCAAGCCATTCCCCTATAAAGACTACATGGAATATGGGGGCCTGATTCAATCGTGGAACGCAACATTCTTACAAGAGGGCCCAGTTATCGCGATGGTATTACAAGGGCCTCATGCGATAGAAATCGTACGAAAAATGGTGGGCAGCACCGAGCCACGCCAAGCCACTCCTGGCACCATCAGAGGGGACTACGCCATGATTGAGTCGTATGCGCTCGCAAACACTAAAGAACGCGTCTTAAGAAATCTCGTACATGCTTCAGACTCACCAGAGACCGCCGAACGAGAAATTGCGCTCTGGTTTACTAAAAAAGAGATTCACGACTACTCAAAAGAACTCGATAGGCACTTCTAATCAACGTTTAAAAACCCTTATCTCCCCCCAATAGCACGCCCCCGTAGTTTAACGGATAGAATACGACCTTGCGGAGGTTGGGACCGGGGTTCAATTCCTCGCGGGGGCGTAATTCTGAACAAATAGAGTAAACGACATAAAAGAATAGCATAACTTTAAAAACCCAAAAAGGAAGAACCCCATACCATGACAAAGAACATTGAAACACTCACCGAAAAACAAAGAGAAATTTACGACGTTCTGAGAAGCCACCCGAATGGTGCGCGCGAAGCAGCGAATATCGCACTTTCAACACCCGGTGACGACCCTACAGAAAGCGCACGAAAAGCCCAATTAGCCTGTGTCAATATCGTTGAAACAAGATACAACGGAAATGCAGAAAAATTTCTGAGAGACTATGCAGAAGGAAAAATTACTCGCTTAGACATAATTATACAACTGGGCCGTAAAAAACTGGGGCTCGCACCCGCAACTCCTGAGAACAGGGTATACAATTAACGCCCCCTCAACCCAAAGAAGTACCTGAACGTCAACATAAAACAAGAGTATTCCCTCAAGAACAATCTGCGTTCGTGCCTATGAAAAACAGATTCTGCAAATGCACCAACAAAGAGGCCATCTGCTAAAAGAAGAAAGCAAGAAAAACCATAGAAAAACAAGCGAACAAGTATCGTTATCGACTATTCTTCCGCGCCTTCATCACGCAAACCTTTTGTAGTAACAAAAAACTGCGCTTCATTGTCCGGTAAATTAGGGGAGTCAATAAGTTTAGCAACGCGGCTCCCTGCTTTACCTCGACGCAAATAAATACGATACGTTGAGGCATGACCCACGATATTGCCCCCTATAGCCGTGGTCGGATCTCCAAACATCATGGCAGGATTTGCCATAACCTGATTAGTGACGTACACCACAATATTGTGTTGCTCCGCGAGTTTCATAAGTTGATGAAGATATCGATTCAGTCGCTGTTGTCTATCTGCAAGTTGACCTCGTCCCGAAAATTCGGCGCGAAAATGAGCAGTAAGCGAATCGATAATCATCAGCTTAATCGGTTCACCCTCCTTGATAAGTTCTCCAATTCTATCAAGAAGGAGCATCTGATGATCAGAGTTAAAGGCACGAGCAACAAGGATATTTTTAAGTACCTTCTCCGGATTCGCCCCAATACCCTCCGCAATCTGTTTAATACGCTCAGGCCTAAACGTCCCTTCGGTATCAATAAAAACTGCTTTGCCATTAGCGCCCCCTTGCTCTTTAGGCAACTGAACATACACAGCAAGTGTTAACCCTAGCTGTGTCTTTCCTGAACCAAAGGCACCGTACGCTTCGGTAATCGCCCGTGATTCAACCCCCTTTCCTCCCAGAAGTGCGTCAAAATTCTTACTCCCTGTGGTAATATAATGTACATCCTTACGACGACGTTCAAACTCGCTACCATCGATAAAACCAAGATTAAGCATGCCACGAGCTGCCTGAATAGCCTTGCGAGCAACACCCTCGCCCACCCCCGCGACTTCCGCAAGAGCACTCGGACCCATTACCGCGAGACCCATTAAATCATAAATGCCTGCAGATTCAAGCTTAGTGGCGATACCAGGACCAATCCCGGGCAAGTCGGTCAGTTTACGCTCTTCAGGGTTTTCAGAAACAACCGCACCCACTTCCTCTTCCTTCACCATAACAAAACGATTCCGATGTTCTTTATAAATATCGTGCTAATGAAAAATACATGTCACGTTAGAGAAAGAAATTAATCAAGAGCACAAAATCAACAATACAAAAACCGACAAAAAGCATAGATTCAACAGAGCTCCCCGACTTAAGGGGGCCCTTTGATTCGTAACGCAATGGCCAAAAAGGCTTAATTCCCTCAATCGTAAACGAATCCGCAAAGAGGTGCAGACTATACCCTAAAAAGAAAGGAAGGGCGTAAATGGGGAGATAGATCGCAAGCAACGCGGAAGCGACCAACACAAACGTCAGACTATGAAAAAAGCCATGAATAGAGGATGTAATGCGCGAAGAACCAACCAAACGCGTTCCTCCAAACAAAGAAAAGCCCGAACCGATATCAGGAAAGATGCCTGCAATTAAAGCCACAACAAAAAAAGCGAATTTGTATTGCACGTGTTGAATCAAGAAAAAAATAGAAAAAAGAGTGAGGGCAACATGAGTCCTGAACATCATAATAAAAAGAACGAATCAAGCTTTAAATCAGTTGCGCCCAAGCGCTACAATCAATTCTTCAGGATTAAGACGTTCAACTTTTTCAATATTCATTTCAACGCGGTTAAAATAAGTGTTAGTCTTGCACGAACCAACAAAGAACATTTCTTCTCCTAAAAGCGCATCTTTGTGGCGAACAAAAGCTTCAGACGAAAAAACATCGGCAGAAGGCACGCCAAACTGCTCAAGCGTGCGTTCGTTAGCGAGTGCGCGAATTGTTTCTGACCCGTCATCCAACACAAAGTTCACAAGAGCGCGTTGCTGACCAGGATTTTTCTTATCCTCAAAAATTTTAGGATCGAAAATTTGCACAATAGTGCCCCGTATCTTAAGATACGCTCCCGGCTTAGCGTCAAGAAGACTTCCTTCGATAAGGACTCTGCTCGTGTGCACCTGAGCAAGCACCTCAGAGCTCTGTTTTAAATCAGAAAATGCACCAAGATGCAACTCGCCATTACGCATGGACGCGTTTAAAATTTCAACAACGGATTCTTCCTTAAGCGCGCCCGAGTTCAAAAGATCGATGTGATGCGCGTCCCAGAGCACAACACGTAAATTAGACGTTTCATCCCCCAATAAAAAGCTGCCTATTTGGCCTTCGCGACCATTTTTTGAATATGAACGAACAGGAAAAACCTGAGTTATCTTGCCAACAACGTGCGCGCGCTTCATGCCTTCGACAAGCTCATTAATTTTCATGAGCTCATTATCAAAGCTAATTCCTAGCTCGGCAGCAATAATCTGCGCAGCACCCTCCTTAGAAATTAAGCCGGAGAGCTTGGCGCGCTTTCCCTCGATTCGACGCTCAACTTCATCACGAGCAACATTCGCAGCTTTAGCGATTCTATCAAGCAGCGCATCATAATTAGCCATTAACACTCACTAAATTTCAAGTTTAAAAGGATTATGCCACGACAAAACAGATGAAGGGGCTACATTTAAAAACCATTAGTTCCAAAACGAGTAATGGGAGCAACCGTAATTTTATCGATAAAAGTGATGCCCGATTCGCCTCAGGCCCCGCTTCATGACATAAAAAATCATATCCGTAACTTTATGGAGAAGCACGGCGCAAAGAGTCTTTCGATTGACGAGCAAGACATAGCCTTTGGACTTAAAGCTCTTATCATCAAATGTGCATTGCCCGAAGAAAAAGGCACGGACCTCATTGAATCGGGCCTCGCCACAATACAAAACGTCTCTTCGGTAACCATTGAAGAGTATCGCCGAGCATTCGGCTAATGGCCTTTGCATCTCTTCTCAAAAACCCCGTTTTCTACGATATATTTGGACTTGTGGTATTCAGCTACTTCGCAATACTGGCAATATACCATCTCACAACAAATACGCCACTTACAAAAATAAACGCCCTCGTAATGCTCATTATCGCCCTTGCAGGATTAGTGGTAGATGGTTCAATGGTTCTCAAAACATTTATTATAAAACAAAAACCTCTTAAACGAGCACGCGCTTAAACAACCATGGCCCTTACGCCGCAAGAGATACAGGAATTAAAGAAACAACTTTCGTCTCAAATCCAACACCTTCCAGAAGACCAACGCGAAGAAGCCCAACAACAAATAGATGAAATGTCTCCCGAAGCGCTAGAACTTATGCTTAACCAGCAAAAGACTAAGCAACCTGAAAAGAACATTATGCGCCTCATCGTAAACGGTTCTTTGCCAAGCAAGAAAATAGATGCAAACAAATACGCACTCGCCGTGCTAGACATACGACCTGTGAGCCAAGGCCACGTACTTATCATTCCGCTGAGCGCCGTGACCGCGAAGCAACAGGTACCCACGCAAGCGTTCACGCTTGCAAAGAAAATAGCAAAACGAATGAAATCGAAGTTAGCGCCAGAAGGAATTGAAATTCAAACTGAAACAAAATTTAAAGAACAAGTAATCAACGTGATCCCTTGTTACGAAAAACCCCTCTCAATAACGTCCCCACGTTACGAAGCAACCGCAGAAGAACTTGATAAAATGCAAAAACGCTTGGCCGCAAAAGAGCGAAAACCTCGTGTAAAAAAGCAGGCCGTTAAACAAGAACCTTCTCAAAAAAAAGACACGATTATCTTAAAACATAGAATACCATAGCAAGAAAGGCCAACAGGAAAGCGGGACTAAACGGAATACCCTCTTTAATGGTTACCGATTTTTTGGCCTTCCGAAGCATCGCAATTTCTTTCAGAGTTAGCCCATGAACGCGCGCCCGAATAACCTGAGCACCAGCAGAAACATCACGCACCAACCAATCTCCTTCGGCAAGCTTCGAAGGAAGAACTCGTTTGATAAAAAAACAAGATTCTACCGTTTTCCCATAAAGGTAAAGAAATGGAAGCAACGCAAACGCCGCCAAAAAAAGCAAACCTGCGACAACATCAAGGAGAGCCATAGAAAGGCCAATAACGACCCCTAAAACAAAACAGAGATACATAAAAAAGCGAGAAGACTTCCATCGGGCTGCAAAACAGTTACTAAAGGGCTTCCAACGAGAGGGAATATAAGCGGCCGTATAAATCAAACTATAAATCGAACCTCCTAAAAAGAGGACAAACACAAAACCTAACCCGAGCACAACGAGGTCATTGAATCTCTCAAAGGGAATAAGAGGGCCTAACGCCATGAGGAGCTTAGCATCGCCCCCCGCAAAGGCACGCCCATAGTAAAGGAGATACCCAAGAGCAACAAAGAAGAACGTTCCTGCAACACCCCACCAAAAGAACTGCGCTTTGCCACTGTCAAATGCAACAAACCCTCGATAAAAAAGAGCAAGACCCAAAAGAGAGAAATTCAACCAATTAGAAATTTCACGGGTGCGTAAGTCCTGCACAACGGCAAAACAAAGCCAAACAAAGCCTAACCCGAATAAAAAATAATACTCCTGCATACCTGTCAAAGAGAAAGATAGTTTATAACTCTAGTGGCTTTTCCCCTCAGCAACTTCGGTTCCCCTAAACGTTCCGCCTTGTTTATAGACGCGAAACCGCCGCTTAGCTCGTTTATCATTCTTATTTTTTCGCCGTTCAACAGAAACATAATCACTCATAAATTAAAGAGGCAAGAACGATTTATAACAATTGCGCTATTGACAAAAGACTTGCTCGCATTGAGCAGCCGCGCATTCAACATCCAATCGGCTATCTGTACAAAGCACGCTTTCATCACCTAAAGAGTAGCGAGTGCAACAAAATGAGGGATAGTTTTCAGCTGTGCAAGCCAATCGACATGCCTCTCGAATGGCAGTAGACTCGGTAGTATCTGTAAATGGCTTCGTCGTATCCTTAAGGCGTGCGAATCCTCCCGTCAAGAAAAACGCAAGGCCAATAAGAAGCAAAATCGCAATCACGAGCACAACCAAGGTAGAAACCGCAAGTTCAATCCCGCGCCGAGAAATCATTAGAAAAATTAAGGCGCTGGTGGCCCAACAACCTCAGAAGGTTGCGAAGGAGCAGTTGCTTGATCGTCAAACTCCCGTTCACAACCCGAAGTCGAAGCAAACGAATCACACACTAAACCTCCAACGTTCGCTTTGGCCAGCGAGCCACACGTGACCTTTATTTTACCATCGCCATCGCTATCGGTGGCAACGAAATTGGCAGGAACATTCCCCTTCCCAAAGTTGACTTCTCGTAGCCTCGAGCAGTAATCATACTGTGAATCCGAACTACACGCAATCCCACAGGCTTGCACAACAAGTTGCACATTCTCCTTGCCGCCACCTAAATTAGAAATACGATCCCACAGATTACTCCATCCACCGGTAAACCCAATAACAACAAGTACAAGCACGATAATAGCCAAAACAATAAGGACAAGCGTCGATATAGACATCTCCTGACCTCTTTTCGAAAGCACACTACGCATGAGAGCTAAAGAAGACAATTGTTTATAAAGCTTTTCACAACAACCCGTCGCGAGTGAAGCGCACCTCGAGATCAAACGTACGAGTAATCTGATGTTTTCCATTGACCGAGCGGGTGGTTTGTTGAATGCCCGACACCTTAAGCGTGTAAACGCCTCCTGCTTCGGTAAGAGTGTACTGCTTACGCTCAGTCACATCTTTGAAAAACGTACCAAACCGAGCATCACCCGAATCGTACTCGCGCATGAGTGCAACAAACCGTTCTTCAAAACGCTCTCTGAAGGGCGCAACGTCCGATTCCTGCACGGCCCGTTTAACAACAAACCGCAAAACAGTTTCGGCATACTGCCGAGAGTAAACTGAAGACGAAGCAACCTCTGCGAACGGAACCGAATTTCCTTCATAATCGTCTCGAAAACTGAGAACAACGAGGTATGTTGCTGCAAAGAGTGCAGGCACAATAATAATCAAAAAGGCCCAGCCCAGTTGGGCACGTCGCGCTAACATAACACCTTCCCATCGACCGCAATAGATGCAGAACCAACATTCGAAGAGGCAAACTGCGGATGCGCAGAAGCATAACTCCCAAAGAGAATCACACCCCCGTCATCGTACACGCGACTGGCCGTCGTAAACCCGTTACCCGAATAGAGCCGTTCAGGATATCCTAAAGAAAACCGAATCGCCGTTGACGAGCTATCAGATCGCGCAACAGTTCTTTCCGAACCAAGATAGAGAACAACAAAAGAGTTAGTACCGCCGCACCCGTAACGCTCCGAGAAGAGCTTCTCAAGCGCAAGCGCATCTTGCTCGCGGCTTTCGCGATCAGGAAGACCCATAAGCACCTCTTTGACCGAAACACCGTTCAAAGTATCAGAGAGAAAAAGGTCAAGAAGCATGAAAGAATTCGAAGACGAGTCAAACGAAGAAGCACTCGACCACGAAGGAGTGGCTTTAACAAAGAGCGTTGCAGAAACCGCAAACACAAACGCCGCAGAACTAACCAGCGTGACTAAAATAACAAGAGGAATAACGAGCCCCTCTCCGACAACACCTCTGCGTTGCATTAGCGAGTCCTCCGCGCACGTTGTGCGCTGCCCACAATACCCGTTACCGTTTGGCCATCAAACGTGCCCGAAAACGAAACACAAAGAGGAAAGCTCTGTTTTTCTGCAGCGCCACGCAAAAGACAGGTTGTAGCATAACTGTGAACACCATGACTAAAATTGAGCCCGTCCTCACGATGTAAAAGCACAACATGTTCTGAATTCAGCACGGCTGTATCGAGCCCACACCGTTCAAGTGTAAAAAGAGGATCAAACATGTTCTCACGTTCAAGACAACGCTCTATAACAAAGCGCAGAGTTTCGGCATCAATCGCGCGAGCATCGTACCCTTCCGCAAAAAAGGCACCGATACCAAATCGAATACCTACAAGCGTAATGGCTATGACCACAAGAGCCGTCGCAATGAGCAATGCATCCCCGCTTCCGGTACGTACAACCATTACGGTATGCGCAAACGAAGAATATTGCTAGGCAACGCAACCCCTCCGTTCACAACCTCCGCGGTAGTAAAAAAAGAAAACGAATGTCCGCCCCCCTCTCGAAGGGAAACGACAACAAGATTCTTCTCGTTATCAAAGTAAAAAAGAGACTGGGGGTCTTTGCGCGCTTCTCCCGCGACACTAAGTGCAGGAGTCACATCAAAAACAAGTTCGGTGCCCGGTTCAGCAAGGTTGATTTGGCGCGCAAGCTCAGCAGCATAAAAAGATTCCCAAAGAGGGGCGTTATTTCGATAACTATTTGCCAACAGAAGGCCCCCCACGCAAAGCAGGAGTGCAATAAGAATCATAATCCATTCATTCTGCAAAAGACTCTCACCACGTGAACCCATAATCGAAACAGAGCAAAACGCAATATAAAACTACCGCTTAGAAGGCGCAAAAGGCATTCGCAGAATTCTTCACCGAGGAATAAACCGAAAACGAAGTTTCAGTTCTGGATAAATTAAGTGCAAGCACACCATCGCCCACCGAAATACAAGAGGGCGTTCTTAGAACCGGCAATCCGGGCCCCCCACCACCCGTGCCAGAAGGATTAGATGTATAGCTCTCAACGGCCGCGGCAGAAACAACAGGGGGTTCAGAGAGATTGCGACAAAAACCATCAAGTTGACAATTTAAAGAAATAGACCCTTTCTTGCAGATACATAAACAGGGGGCAAAAAAACATTTTTGGGGGCGTGCAGGATTCGAATCAGACCAACCAGTCAAATACCAATTACCTCCTCCCCTAAATCCCTGAAAAATAAACGTGTTATTTTCCCCTACCTCGAGGCGCGCGTATCGGTTCAATATCGAATCGATAAATTTCTGTGCATTACGTTGTTCATTATTCTCACGAAATTTTCCAACAAGGAGAAACCCCGCAAGAACGATGCCTGCAACAACAATAACTGCAAGCACAATCTTAAGCGATTCTTCAGGGAAGAACATCGAACCTATACGATTCATAAATTGCCCTCCAATCCTCCAGTACAAAACGCATTAATCGCGTTGGCCTCAAACGTCGCCGTTTTAACGAGAGAGCACCCCGCCTTTGCCTCTTTTTCAGAACTTTTGACTTCACCGCAGTATCCCATTGCCACCGCTTGACCCTCAAGAGCCGTTTGATACGCTGAAAGAGTTTCAACACCGACAACCACAAGATACGCAATAGCCAAGGGCCACGCAGTTTTTACAACCGCACGACCGCTAGAAGTAAGTAATCCGCCCGCGCCCAAAGATAAACCGCCTAACGCCACCATTTTCGCAGCCTGATTTGCATCGTTAGTACGAATTTGAGAAAACAAGATAACAAGATCCCTGCTCGCAAGGGGCTTCGTACCTGTGGAAATGTCAGTCGTGCCGGCCTCGCTTTGACCAGTATACGAAGCAATACCCTTATCGAGAAAACGTTCTATATATTTTAACGAGGAGCCGAGCGCCTGCTCAGTAAGAAGATAATCATTAACATTTACGTCCCGTAACACCGAATCAGATACCGTCGAAGCATCAATCGCAACCCGCGTACAGACAACACAGGTATTCCCTGCTTTCTCAAAAAGACCGGGTTTAGAAACAACATCAACTTTCCCTTCACCCATCATGGTCCAACAATCAAGCATAGCGTTTGCAATCTCTCGTTCAATAATCTCCGAGTCTCGAAAAGCATCGGACCCATCAACGCGCACCCGACGAACGCCCGTCTCTCCCGCAAACTGAGCGCATTCTCCAAGAAGAGCCCCCGTGATACAGACTTTCTCAGGGGCGCATTGTAATGGCGAGACTTCCTTACCAATAGGTAAACTGGCACGTGCCAAAACAGACAAATGACAGGCCTCTCTATCAGCGACGCTCGTAGTTCCAAAAATTTTAGGAAGCACAGTAACTGCAAGCAGAATGAACCCTGCAAGCAGAAAAATAAACCCTATAACAAAGGGGCTAACAGTAGAATCTCCTCGTGTATACATAAGACATCAAGAGTCCGACGATTTATAATCGTTACGTCAGACGATAAAACAAGTATCCTACCGCTCCAATAGCAAGTACAAATATCAAAATCCACAAAATCCAGCGAATCACTGACTCATCGACCATTCCTCGTTTCATAAGAGAGCAAGAAAAACGAAATTATTAAACATTCCTAACGCACACGCGCAAAAATGTAGAGGTCTTTCTTCTCGACAGGAACCGTCTGAGACAGAGATTGTTTTGTTTTGGTGTCCGTATAAGAGAGTGTAATGTTCTGCGGACTACTTCCCCCTACAAAAATGCTGTCCCTCCACGCAATCGCCAAATCGCGCAAGATGATCATCGATGAAAGAGAAGAATCGACCCTTTCCGATATAGGAACAAGGCGATCTCCCGAATCAATAAGCAAGCAGAGATAAATTTCGTTTGACGGAGTTAAATAAAAGTAACCGGAACTCGCCGAAAGTTTGCTCGACGCAGGAAGAAATTGTGTATAAAGTTCTGATGAAGGAATGCGATTATCATTAAGAACATAGTCTGGATGCCCAAAGACGCCCGCCACGAATTCATACCCTTTATTCAGTGCGCACGTAGGCCTATCTCGATAAGAAGGGTTACCTGCATCACGAAACGCAACAATAACGGGGGCAAGAGTTGGCAAACTATTAACAAAGGAGGATTCCTTGGTTCTTGTGAGTGCACCCGTTTTATAAAACTGATCGACAGCCAAAGGAAGAGACGTTCGATCAGTAACCGCTTCACCCCGAGGTTGGTGCAAATAATCTCTAAACGCTTGTGTCAATGTTGCAGGATCAAAGGTTTTCCCAAAAATAGTCGCGGCCCCCGCGCCGAAGGCAACAAACGAAGACCCGCTATAGTAATAGAGCTTGCCATCCTCAAGATTATACGCGATAAGTGCTTCACCGCCGGTATTAGGATCGATGGTCTGATTAAATCCCTGTCTGAGCGTCTGCAGTTTTTCAATCAAGCCAAACCGAGCCCCAAGAATAACGAGCGCGACCAAAACCAAGACCGCGAGAATCGCAGGTAACCACCCCGTGCGAGATTCGGTTTCATCCCCGCGCCGATTCATCATCGTCCAAATCGCAGCAGATTGCCCATAAACTCAAGCGCCGCATTCTCCTGACCGCTCAAAATACTATACGCAATAAGCCCCATAACAAGAACAAACAGAGCGATAATCCAACCGATCCATTGATCCCAAATCAACCCCTTGCCAAACATAACCTTCCAACAAAAATGCAATTAATAAACATACTGCTCGGAACGTTTATAATCGTCGTCCACTACATTAACCAGAAAGAGGTGCAGCATGCCAACAACAGAAGATATCTTGCGAAAATACGGGGCAAAAATAGAGTCCCAAATAGGCGAATCGCAAACGCAGTTCACACACGAGTATCAACAGTTCAAGCAAGACATGCTGCCTGCAAACTCACGCTACCAACGCTGGTGCCAAGCGCTCGGTTCAATAATAAAGCTAAAACTGAGCCCGAAAGAAGAACAGAAAGTGCAAAAACAACTTTCTATGGCACACCTCGACGTTACACCCAGCCAGACCATAACGCTTGCAGTAATTGCATTTCTTCTGACGTTTCTTGTTGCAACGCTCTCCGTTTTATCCATATTTTTGGTAACTGAAAAATTCCAGTTCCTGTTTTTCTTTTTAGGGCTGGTAACGAGTATTTTCGTGTTCTATTACGTGTACACGCTACCGCAGCGACTTGCAAATATTTGGCGTCTTAAAGCGTCATCCCAAATGGTTCCCGCTATTCTGTACGTCGTCGTGTATATGAAACACACGTCGAATCTTGAAAAAGCAGTTGAATTTGCAGCACGAAATCTTGAAGCGCCACTCGCACTCGATTTCAGAAAGTTATTCTGGGATGTAGAAGTAGGAAAGTTTTCAACAATAAAGCAGTCATTAGACCATTACCTTGAAAATTGGAGGGATTACGCCCCCGAATTCGCCGAAGCGTTTCACCTAATTGAATCGAGTCTTTTCGAACCAGACGAATCGCGACGAGTACAAACACTCGAAAAATCGTTACAAGTTATTCTCGATGGTGTTTACGAAAAAATGCTCAAATACACGCGAGAAATCAGGGCACCACTTACCAATTTATACATGTTAGGAATAATTCTTCCAACATTAGGGCTTGCATTACTTCCTCTTGCATCGGTGCTCATCGGGGGGGCGCTCAAATGGAATCATATCTTTGTAATCTTTAACGTCATAATCCCGTTCTTTGTATTCTACATGACGTCTGAAGTGTTATTCAAACGACCAGGAGGTCACGGAGAAACGTCGGTACTCGAACTCAACCCAGATTATTATAAATTTGCGTCTAAAAAACCCTGGATAATCGCATTCATCCTATGTTTCCCTCTCTTCCTTATTGGCACCTTGCCGTTTCTCTTTCAAGTAGAGTTTATCACAAAACCGCTTGGCCTGCAAAACGATTATCTCGTCAGTGAAATAGCCTTTGGCCTATTTTCCGAATCAGATATCAAAATATTCGATTTCAAGCAAGCGGAAGACGGTTCAACCGTGGGCCCCTATGGCCCCGGAGCAATTCTTCTGAGCCTATTCATCCCACTTTCACTTGCCCTCTTCTTTTCGCTCGCATATAAAATGAAAACAAAGGACTTAATCAAAGCCAGAAATGAAACGCGATTGCTCGAAGAAGAATTTACAAACTCCCTCTTCCAATTAGGAAACCGTTTAGGAGACGGAACGCCTGCAGAAATTGCATTTGCCAAAGTAGCAAGCACAACCCAAGGCCAACGAACACAAAGCTTTTTCGCATTAGTCAATCAAAACATCCAACAAGCAGGAATGTCAGTAGAAGAAGCGATATTTAATAAAAAGAGGGGGGCGATTATATTTTACCCCTCGGCAATCATTGCCACGAGCATGCAGATTCTTTCTGAATCGGTAAAGAAGGGTCTATCGGTTGCGGCTCGCTCCCTCATGTCGATATCAGAATATGTAAAAAACATGCACAAAATTGACGAGCGACTCCACGACCTGTTAGCCGAAGTCGTCTCAGACATGAAATCAAACATGACATTCCTCGCCCCGTTATTGGCGGGCATCGTTGTCGGGCTTGGAGCAATGATTGCAGCAATCCTTAACAAACTTCAAGCATTTACACAACTAGAATCTGAAAGTGAACTTGCAGGATTAGGCTCGCTAAGCGACATAGTAACTATTTTTGAAATAAACAAGATGATTCCTCCTTATTTCCTTCAAATAGCCATAGGGATATACATCCTGCAAGTGGCGTTTATCCTAACGGCCGCGCTCGTAACGGTTGATTCTGGCCGTGACCCGCTACGAGAAAGGCACGAACTTGCTAAGAACCTCAAAAGAAGCATGTACCTGTACATAGCGACTGCCGCACTTGCCATAGGAACGCTATCGGTACTTGCCGCGGTGGCCCTTGGAAGTATGGCGAGTTAAAAAGACTTAGTCTGCTCAATAAGCCATTGTTTCCACAAAGAAAAAACAGCTTCAGAAACGGGCAGCCCTCGTTCACGAGAGATCTTGTCTGAAATCAAATGGAATACATGATTTGATTGTACATTAAAAGGCGCTTCTAACAAACGAGGAAGATTGTGCGTTCGAGCCATGTGAACAATTTCTTGCTTGACATGAGCCCGAAGAAGGATGTTATCGTAAATAGCGTCCCAATTACCCGCCCATCCTTTCACACCCGCTGCAACCGATTTAATAATTTCAGATTCGCCATTCATAAGTTCGTCGCTTGGTTCAAGCTCATCCCGTTCCACATTGTAACGTAAAAGATCAACAAATCCCTTTTCTTCAAGAGGATCATGAGACCAATGTTTACGAACCTCGGAAAGTTGCACAACGCGTTTCATCGAGTGTAATCCGTCGGGAGTCTTAATCGGATTCGCAACAAGCACAAGATCGGTAGCCTTGAAACTAGTCACAGGTACTCCAAGATCATTAACAAGTCTATCAAAAACACCATAGGGGGAAGCCCCATGAATGGTTCCTGCAACAACATTCGCGAGAGCACCAACACGCATGGCCTCGTAAAGCGCCTTTGCCTCTGCGCTACGCACTTCACCAACAATAAGTGCAGAGTCTCCCAAACGCAAGCTGGCTCGTATACCTTCTGCAGCTTCAATTTCGCTCGTCGATTCGAGAAGCGCGCTACGCACCTTCATACGTTGCACATTGAACCCAAGCTTACGAAGTGAGTCTACGGGGAGTTCAAGTGTGTCTTCAATAACCAGAACCCTGTATTTCGGCAAGATTTCGAGCAAAAGACTGCCTAAAAGAGAGGTTTTACCCGAACCCCTCGTACCCGCAACAAGAAGCGTCCGAGAACCATCGATAAGAAAACTTAAAAGTCCTGCAGTAAAAGAGTTAATCATCTTATTATTGATAAAGAGAGGCAACGTCCAAGGCTCATCTCGAGGACGACGGATTGCATAGGCAATTCCCTGAGGAGAAAGAGGGCGCTGAATAGCGGCAACACGAGCACGTACTTTTCCATAGAATAAGTCGGTATCGAGAATAGGATTTGCTTCATCAAGCGGGCGACCCGATTGTAAACGTAACTTCGCTGCCCACGAGTCGGCATCCTCATAACTGGGGATAATATTTGTCGTACATTCGCCATAATCCGAATGCCGAAGGTAAATAGGAGTCTGCCCAATGGGGGCATTCAAGTAGATATCTTGGAGTTTATTATCGAGAAGAAGCACTTCTACAAGACCAAACCCAATAGTCTGCCTAACAAGAATTCTCGCAAGCGTGCGAAGTTCTCTATAAGAGAGCACAATCTTTTTGCTCTGAGCAAGTTCATTCAACAAATCGCGAGCCACATTGAAAAAGACGGCCCTCGTCCGTTCTGCATCGATAAATTCTTCGGCCTTGGGCTGATGCTCGATAAGCACGCCACGGGCCAGATTCAATAAAAGATGGTGCTCTTCAGGCAACGTGTATTCGGGAGGGACAATATGATAAAGATGCGTCGTTTCATGCGGACGTCGTAAAATAGTAACGGTGATTGTTTCATCGTCAGCAAGAATATCATATTGATCGATGAGTTCCGCATTATCGGGAATCTGTGAAACTAATCGGGTAAAAGTAAAATTAGGCATAATATCCGGACGGAAAAAAGAGGCGTAGGGAGCCCTGTCTCCAAAGGCATAGCTATCCACAATATCGACAATTTTCGAGATAATCGTGGTCTTCTCAAAGAGCGCCTGTATTCGTTCAAGCGCCCTGATAAAATTCAAGCGACTCTTGTCAGATTCATCGGTGGACGAACGAAGCGTGCGAAGAAGACGCTTAAGTTCAAGATAAGAACCAAGGGGGTCTTGTCGAATAAGTTCAATAACATACGAAAGATATTCATGTGCGCGAGCAACATCGCCAAAAAGGGCCAACTTCTCGGGCGAAAGCATACGTTCCTGCTGCAATAGATATCGATAAAGCGAGCCAAACTCCTCGAGTAAGGCAACTTGTTCAAAAGGATAATGATAGTTCCGTTGTTGAACAAAAACGATTCGAGAAACCCCCGAGTTATCCAAAATGCTATCAATAGTTCGGGCCATTACTTCTGGAGAATCTGCAAGAGAAGGCACGTAAGGTGCACCCATGTAATTAATATAAAGAATAGTCTCGCCCTCTTTACGTTCCAGTTCGGCACTGAAAAGAGGAGCATTCTGTTTAAACATCATACTAAACAACAAAGAAAGAGCGTTATATAAATTTCTATACAGAAGCTATTTAAACTCGTATCGCCCTAACGCGTTATGGCTGAAGATTATTACATGCAACAGGCTATGCCCGACGCAGGAGCCAGGTTACGGGACATTGAAGAGAAACAAAGATTGTTGAAAGAAAGAATTTTAATGATTGGACAAAACATGATTACAGAACGAGAAGAAACATCTGCAGTACTACAAGAAATAAAAAAAACACTTATGCAACTTAAAGAAGATGTAATAAGGCTTAAAGAGTTTGCACAAAGAACATCGGAATATACCGCAACCCTTGCGCGAAAAGAAGAAGTGCTTATGATTCAAAGACAATTTGACGCCCTAAAGATAGCAACACACAACTAACATGACCACGCTAGAAGAGGTAAAAAAGATGCAACAGCAAGGAATTGGAGACGAGCAAATAATTCAAAACCTTCGCGAAAGAGGAGTAGACTACAAAGACATTGCAGATTCACTCGCCCAGAGTAGAATAAAGGCCGCCGTGGAACAGCCCGATACCGAGCCCCTAAACATATATCCTGGCGCATCAGAAGCAAGAGCAGAACCACAGGACGGAATGGAGCGTTCAATTATGAATCAACAAGAACCTGAAATCATGCCCCCTACACCCGGAGCAGGATACGCCCCGCAAGCACCCCAGGGATATGTAGTACAACAGCCCCAAGATTATGGCGCCCCCCAACAGTATGCCGAAGGAACGTATGGGGGATACACGACGAGCCCAGACCTCACAACTGAAATTGCCGAACAGGTCGTTGCCGAAAAGTTAAGCGAGTTGCGAAAACATATAGAAAAGATAGCCGATATGAAAGCGACCGTTGAATCTCGAATAGAATACCTTGATGAACGATTAAAACGAATTGAAAAAATAATGGACACCCTTCAATCGTCGGTTCTTCGAAAGGTAGGAGATTATGTAACTAACGTAGAAGACATTAAACGAGAAATGGTGGAAACTCAAAAAACATTTGCAAAACTCCTTTCGATGTCAGAGAACAAACCAAAGAATCAATCACTGCCACACGGGCACCACCAACACCACGGAAACTCGCCCCATCACGAACACCGAAAGTAAAATTATCCTTTCTTAACTAACACCCAACTAACTGCAACAGCCAAAACGATAAGAATAAGGGCCCCAAGGATAGGGGGCGAAGATATCCATGCATAAAGGGGATTGTCAAAAGATTCTACCGAACCGGGAAGCCAAAATCCAAGCTCACTTGAAAAGATAGTTACACCCGATATAATAAAGGCTGCTAAAAGACCGAGCACGAACAGGAGCCCAAGACCTTTTTGAAAGCCCTCGGGAATTTTCCCTTGGAAGCTAAAAGCAACAATCATTAATATGAAAAAAAGAGATATCATAAATACAGCAAACCACGGGGTCACAACCTCAACGTAACGGCGCACACTTCCGAAAGACACAAACAACGCCGCAATAAGTAACGAAACAAAAATAGCCATCCATTTATTGTCTCCTAAAATTTTAGCCTTGAGAAAGAGTAAAGCACACACAAGAAATACAAGCAAAAAGGCCACAATCGGAGCAAAATAAGTCACACCAGATAAATCCGCAACCATAGGTTAGGAACGCATAGGGCCAAGCGTGAGGGGCTTATCTTGTTTATTAGAATCGGCCTTGGGGACTACTAAAGGTGCAATCACCAAAACAAGGATGAGTATCCAAAGGGCACTGACCCAATTTTCAATCCACCAAGCAGACCCAAACCAATCAAGTTGATTCAGAGTAACAATAGCTACAATAGCACCAACACCGAGGCCCCCGTAACCAAGAATGTTACCCCACTCACGACGATTTTCATTACCGATAAAGAGGCCAACCATTATAAGAACCACAAGCAGAATGGCTAATCCGACACCAAGGTTAGGGAATATAAGTGAAAAGAACTCTGAGATGAAGGGGTACTGCATAGCCAAAAGAGCAACCGCAGTGGCAATAATGAAATTAACTCCTCGCTGACCGCCAAGGATATTAGTCGAAGTTAAAATCCCAAAAACAACGGCAAAGATAAGAATGGTGGGAAGCAAAAACTCAAAGATACCGGTAGTATGCCATTCGAAATACAAATCACGAAGAGAAAGCGTTTCCAAGAAGAGCCCCGTCACACCAACAAAACTATGTATCATCCAATAAAAACACGACGGCTATTTAAATACGTTTCTGTTTACTTATCTTTCTTGTCCTCGCCACCGTTACGTGTCAAAGCAAAGAACGCTCCGATAACCAACGCGATAACTAAGGCATTGGAAATCCAAAATGAACCCTCATCAGACCCCTCGTAAAGATCTACCAAGTATTCCCAACCGCCCGTGGCAACAAGCACCGAGATAATAACTGCAATCGCCGCAAGAATCCCAATCAGGCCCTTTGTCCAATTCGGCAAATCAAAACTGTCCTTCTTTACGAAGGCCATACCATATAAAAGCATAAACACGAGAATAACCACCGTACCCACCGCTAAAAGAGGCATAAGCGAAACAATAACGCCCGTTGCATGACTAAAAGAGACAACAAGAAGACCGATAACCAAAGCAACAAGAGCGTCAATCTGCTTCTTCCCTTCTCCCAAAATCTTACTTTTCTGAAGTACTGCAAAAAGAACAACAAAAACAAGGATGAAAGGCAAAACAACTTCAACAAACAACGGGTGAGAAAGAATCGTCCAAGCCATAGCGCACAGAAAAGCTGAATCTATTTAAATATTCCGTCAAAACGAAGACTTACCTAATGACGCGCTCGCGTCGGGAGAACCGCTCGCGCTCGCCGCAACATCCACAACGCTACCTTCATCGCGTACCGGCAACGAAGCCTTATTAACAATGAGAACATCACCAATGGCTTTAACGAACTGATGAGGAATAATAACTCCGCGAGCACCGCCAAGCAACCCTGCAAAGCCCCCGCTCACACGAACTTTCCACCCATCAATTTTATTATCGAGAAGATTAACTTCCTCTACAAGCCCAAAATAATCCCCCTCAGAAGTATATGCGTGCTTACCCACTATTTCAAGCGCCTTATGTATACGAAGCATGCGAAAAACTATACAAATCCCTATTTATAGGTTGCGGTGATAAAAAATATAGATCCCAGATAAAAAGAAACACTTATATAAAACAGAACACGGCATACTTCATGCAAAACAGAGAGGTAATCGCGTGGGCGCTCGCGCTCGTAACCCTTACAATAGTTATTGGATTCGGAGATATAATCAAGCTTAACCTGAACTCGTTAGGGGCCGCTCTTTTTTTTGCATTTCTAATTCTGGCATCCAATGGGGTTTCGAAAAAAATAGCCGCGAAGGCACTTGATGCCGATGTTGAACACGATATTTGGTACGCTTCAAGATACGGATTTAAACCAGGACAGCACCTCACAAAACACGCCCCCCTCGGAATTATTCTCCCCTTATTTGTAAGCGCATTCTCGCTGGGTGCAGCAAAGTGCATGACTCTGTTAACCTACCAAACCTCTGCTCTGAAAAGAAGAGCTGCGAAGCGATTTGGATATTACAGCTTCACCGAGATGACCGACTGGCACAACGCGCTAGTGGGTGCAGCAGGAGTAATGGGGGTACTGCTCCTAGCAATAATTGCATATGCCGGAGCCATAGACGGGCTCCCCTCCATTGCAATTTATTATGCGTTTTGGAACATGATTCCCTGGTCAAAGCTAGACGGAGCACAAATTTTCATGGGCTCTAAGGTGCTCTACACAGCATTGGGGCTTATAACAATAGCAATGACGGTCGCCGCATTGGTGATCCCATAATGAATATTCTGTGGAAAATAAGTGGAGCAGTCGTTGCAATTTCGATTTGCATTTGGATTGTACGAAAGTTTTTGCAAAAAAAGCCCGCACTTGAGCAAGTAACCGAATCACGCTCGCTTATAAAAAGATACTAATCCTTTTATAGATCAAGAGGGATGAGATTCTATGGATTCACTTACTCCTCGAGATTATCAAAAAACGATTCTTGAAACGACAAAGAGAGCAAACACGTTAGTGGTACTCCCAACAGGAATCGGAAAAACCCTCATTGCGCTCCTTCTTACTATGCACCGCTTAGGAGAACATCGTCCAAGCAAAGCGCTTATCCTCGCCCCCACCAAACCCTTAGTAGAACAACATTACGCAACGTTCAAAAAGAACTTGCCAGAACTGTTCGCCGAGCTCAACCTGTTCACCGGCGAGGTTCCAGCAAAAGAACGCAAAGAGCTCTGGAGAACTTCAGACCTCATTTTTTCAACCCCTCAGTGTGTGGCCAACGATCTAAAAAAAACGAGATACGATTTAAGCGAAGTATCTCTCCTCGTCATAGACGAAGCACATCGCTGCCTCAAAAATTATGATTATACCACCGTAGTCAATTACTATAAAAATCAGGCGCTTAATCAGAGGATATTAGGGCTCACCGCATCTCCGGGTTCGGACTATGACATTGTAAAAAAGATATGCGAAAACCTTGCAATAGAAGAAGTTGAAATCCGTTCACGCGAATCAAATGACGTAAAACCCTACGTGCACGAATTAACATTTAACAAAATAGAAGCGATCTTCCCTCCCGAGTTCATTGAACCAAAGACCTTGTTAAAAAGACTCCATCAAGGGTTTGTAGATGAACTCAAATCACGAAGTCTGCTTTTCGGACCAACAAATAAAATATCCTTGCTTAAACTGCAAACTAACCTTGCCCGCCAGGCAAATAGCGGAAACGGAAACGCGATGTACGGCATGTCTCTCTGCGCTCAGGCGATAAAAATAGCACACGCAATCGAGCTCATCGAAACCCAAACACTCACCGGAACTAAAACGTATCTCGAAGGGCTTCTTAAGCAAGCAGAAGAAAAGAAGACCAAAGGAGTACAGCGCTTAGTGAAGACTCCAGAATTTCAGGCCGCATATCTTTCAATAACCAAACTAAAAGAATCGGGCAAAGAACACCCTAAAATAGAAAAAATAGTCGAGCTCGTAAATGAAGAACTTGAGAAAAACAGCGAAGCGAAGCTTCTTTTGTTTACCCAATTTCGAGAGACGGCAAACCAGATTGTTGAAAAACTGAAAAAGAAAGAGTTAGTAAAGCCTTCTATTTTCATTGGTCAAGCAAAAAAAGAGAACGGAGGAATGTCGCAAAAAGAACAAAAACGCGTCATTGAGCAATTCAAGACTGGAGAGATAAATGTACTGTGTGCGACCTCGATTGGGGAAGAGGGGCTCGACATCCCTGAAGTTAATGCAGTCATCTTCTACGAACCCATCCCGAGCGCAATCAGAAAAATCCAGCGCGCAGGGAGAACCGCGCGCCATGCCCCTGGAAAGCTGTTCATCCTCATAACCAAAGACACGAAAGATGAGATAAGCCATTACGCATCAAATGCGAGAGAAAAGAAAATGTATAAAACAATTAATCAAGTAAAAGAAACGATAAAAAACGAAAAAACAGGGAAAAAATTCAAAACGCTGGGCGATTTCAAGTAACAATCAAATACCCGTGAAGAATATAAAGAAGAAGAGCCACTTAGAGGAGTGACAAAATTTCTAAATATATTTTCAAATAATAAAGAAGAAAAGGAGAAGATACTAATCATTGCAGACCACCGAGAAAAAAATTCACTGGTAATTGCAGAGCTTATAAAAAGAGGGTGCGAAGTAAAAATGGAACAACTTGAAGTAGGAGATTATCTCGTAAAAGATAAGACGATTGAGAGAAAAACCTGGAACGATTTACAAAGTTCGATAATAGACAAACGTATCGAAGGCCAACTAGAAGGGCTAAAAAAGTGTAAATCCCCCTTGATAATAATAGAGAAAGGCATCCCCAAAGCCCCAACAAGAGTCCACGAAAATGCATTGCGAGGAAAAATAATTTCAATTATCTTTAATCATAAGATGCCCATTATATACACCGAAAACGAAGAAGAAACTGCGAAATATTTATGCCTCCTTGGAAACGAAAGAGTAGAAAGAGAAAGCAGTCTGCGACCAACGAGAAATGAATTAACAAACAAAGAGCTACAAGAATTCATTTTAGAAGGATTTCCGGGGGTAGGTCCTGTGGCTGCAAAGCGACTCCTATCAAAATTCAAAACGCTGCGGAACATTCTAAATGCCCGGGAAGAGGAGATAAGGGGCTGTCTCGGAAAAAAAGCAGATAAATTCGTACAAGTGAGGGATGCAAACTATCTATCCTAAAACCCTGACAGAAAGTGCGCGGACTTGTCGCTCTCCTTCGTAGACTTCACTAATCCCAACGACAAAAATACGAGATTCAAGATACGAACGCGTACACGAGCATGCAACCGAAACATTATTGATATGTAAAACTCGAAAATCAGAGGAGAGGGTGCGCTCGGAGCTAACAACCCCTGAAAGATAGACCGGGGTACGAACGAATGAGGGATCTGAAGAATCGTAAGGAACGGGTTTGAAAAGGAACCCCCCATAAAGAACAAAGAGCCCCAACAAGAAGATGACCAAAGCAATGACTCGCATAAACCTATAAGAAAAAGGTTTAAATTAAGCTTTCCCTCGTTGTTCTTATGAAAGTAGATGCCCGACTTGATTTAATCAAGCGCAACTTACAAGAAGTCATAGGTGAGGAAGAGCTTGTTAATTTATTGAGTAAAAAGAAAAATCCAATTGTATATTGGGGAACCATGCCTACCGGAAGCCCCCACGTAGCCTATTTTCTCCCCCTTCTCAAGTTAAGAGATTTTCTTAATGCAGGACTTACGGTAAAGGTACTTATCGCAGATTTACACGCCGCTCTTGACGGCGTTTCTTGGCAAGTCTTAAAAAAAAGACAAAAATATTATGAGGCGCTAATCCCCCTTATGTTGCAGGCACTAGATGTCGAATTGAAAAGATTAGAATTTGTAAAAGGAAGTAAAATACAGTTGCAACCAAAATATTTCGAAGATTTATTAAAAATGAATATGCATGTCCATGTAAAAGACGCCACAAAGGCAGCTTCAGAAGTAGTGAAGATGGACGAAAATCCAAAATTAGGTAACCTCATTTACCCTTTGATGCAGGCACTAGATGAAGAATACCTTAAGGCAGATATCCAGTTCGGCGGACTTGACCAAAGAAAGATTTTTGTTTTCGCAAGAGAATATTTGCCAAAAATAGGATACGGCGCGCGCGTTGAACTGATGAATCCGATGATTCCGGGGTTGGTGGGTAAAAAGATGAGTGCAAGCATCCCGAGCAGCAAAATCGATGTATTAGACGACAGCGAAACAATAATCCGCAAACTCAGAGAGGCCGAATGCGAGCCAGGTAATGCAGACAATGGAGTCATGGCTTTCTTGAAATATGTAATTTTTACATTAAAGGGAGATAAGAAAGAAAAATTAACGATAGAGAGACAAGACAAATTCGGAGGCAACGTTCGTTATACGGATTATGCGGATTTAGAAAGAGACTTTATTGCTAAGAAACTGCACCCCTTAGACATAAAAAACGCGCTCGGAAAAGAAATAATCGCCCTTCTCGCACCAATACAGAAAAACAGAAAATCACTCGAGAAACTCTATAAAGAAGCCTACACGGGACAGAATCACTGAGTATGAAACTCAACAATGTCTTTGTCTTTCAATACGTGAGCTAATCCGACCTTTTGATTCGCAAATTTCGCGCTCGGCCCCGTCACGCGTGTTTCTTTAACAGTACGAGTAAACCCATGAAATATTCCTTCGCCAACGTCTTTCACGCTACTCCCTGTAGGCAAAACCGCGGGAATAGTGGTTGCAACCTTTCCGGGCTCTTTCATGTAAACGCGTATCACCCCCATGCCCAAAAAAATCCGCCGCTTTAAATCAGAGATGCCTTCCCCAGAAACTGCAGAAACAAGCGCATAATCAAACCGCCTGCTCTTGCATCGCTCTTCAATCTTACGCCGTTCACTTTCGGAGAAAAGGTCTATTTTATTAAACACCACAATCTTTCGTGCGCTCGAGCGCACAAGAGCCTTTTCAACTTCAATTATATCCTCGAGTTTTTCAACAACCTCAAGAACACAATTAGCATTGTTCACAAGCCCAACATCAAACGCACCATTGCCGATACTGGGTTGATCAACCACTTGCGCCTTAACCCCCTCGTAATCCATCGTTCCAAGAGCAGGTTCAAGCGTAGTATATAGGTGAGGGGAAACAAGAGGGCGAGCATTAGTAAGCGCAGCAAGAAGCGCACTCTTGCCCGAATTAGTAAGACCTGCAAGAACAACTTGATAGCCCTCTTTCTTAATTCCCTTTTTACCTCCTCCGCTTTTTTTGACTCGTTCAGACTTTTCACGAAACTTCTTAAGGCGCGTCTTGAGTTCTGCAAGAAGGTTTTCACTTCCCTTGTGTTTGGGAGCGACCTTAATCATTTCTTCAAGCGCGGTAATTTTCTCGTCGAGTGTTTGAGCGTCCAAGTACCGCTTTTCAGCGTTGAAATACTCATAACCTGCATTGATAGGCATAAAAAAAGAGAGCACATAACCTTTATTAAGTTTTTACAAATGAACGTACTATGAATCGGTTCAAAAAAATACTCAAAAACGGAATAACTGTAATAGGAGAACATAGAGATCTTCCAGTCATATCTCTCAGCATAACAAACAAATTTGGTGCGGCACATGAAACAGGAGATATCAAGGGCCTTGCACACGTTATGGAACACCTTGTGTTTACGGGCACAAAAACCAGAACACATGAGGAAATCTCACGGGAGATAGAAAAAAAGGGAGGGGTCATCAATGCATTCACAAGCGACAGCGTGACCAGTTTCTGGTTCAAATTGCCAAGCAAGCACGCATTCGCAGGACTCGATATCCTAATAGATATTCTCAAAAACCCTGTCTTTAATGAAAAAAAATTCGAAAAGGAGAAGAAGGTAATTCTTGAAGAAATAAAAATGTACCACGATTCTCCTCAATACCACGTATATGAAAAAATAAACGAGAACCTCTATGAAAAACCGTTCGGTATCGGCGTAATCGGCACCAAAGAAACAGTAAGTGCCCTCAAAAGAGAGTTTGTAGCAAGCTACTTCAAAGAAAAATATTCTCCCGAAAATTACATTGTAACGTTTGTAGGAGATATTGATGCTGAAAAACTTTGCAAACATCTTGAAGAAGAATTCAAATCAGAAAAGAAAAAGAGTAAGATCGTGCCCGTCGTCAAGAAAAATGCGAAAAGCGTGGAAGAACGCCCCGGTCTCGACCAGGCCCATTACCTCTTCGCAATACACGCCCCTCTTGCAACCGAAAAAGAGGTATATGCACTCGAAGTCTTAGATGCCCACCTCGCAAATGGAATGTCTTCGAAGCTCTTCTTAACCATTCGAGAAGAGAGGGGCCTTGCATATAGTGTTAAAAGCACACTCGATGCAAAAAAAGATTATTCATACTATGCAATATACGTAGGCACCACAAAAAAGGCCATCCCAGAAGTAGAAAAATTAATTCTAGAAGGTTTCAAGAACACAGAAAATATGACTGAAAAAGACCTCAAAGAAGCAAAAGAAAGGCTCATGGGACTTAAGCAGATTTCACGAGAAGAAAGCGTCGAAGTGATGAACGACCTTATGCACGCAGAGTTTTGTTCAAATGTCGAAAAATATTACGAATATGAAAAGGAAATAGAAAAGGTAACTCTGGAAGAAGTGAAAAAAGTCGCAAAAATAAAAGAATTTAGTACCGCCGCAATCGTGCCAAAGTAATAAAGAAAGAACTAAAATTATAAAGTAAAGCGACGTGTATTGTTTAAAGCATGGTTCTCGAAATTCTGCTTGCGGTTCTAGCAGGAACAATTGGGGGAATATTCACCGGCCTCCTCCCAGGAATCCACATCAATCTTGTAATGACTGTCCTTGTCCCTCTGCTCGCTTCTTATATCACAATTGAACCCTTTACAATAGCATTCGGAATCATCGCACTCGCGGCGACACACACCGTGCTTGATTTCATTCCCTCAATCTACTTGGGGGCTCCCGAAGAAGAAACGGCGCTTTCGGTACTTCCCGCACATCAGCTTCTCCTCGAAGGAAAGGGACACGAAGCCACGCTGCTAGTAATGGGGGGAGTAATAACGGCATTAGCAGGACTCTTGATAACCGCGCCATTTTTTTTCTATGTGCTCCCTTCTATCGAAAAAACACTAACGGAAACAATTCCCCTGGCTCTAGGAGGAGTCTCTTTGTATATGATAATGAGAGAAGAAAAACCCCTGCCCGCGATGGTTTGCTTTATTTCGGCAGGGTTCTTAGGATATGCAGCACTTAATCTTCCGATTAGAGAACCGCTCTTTCCACTTTTAGGAGGGCTCTTTGGAGCATCGGGGCTTATACTTGCAACAAAACAAAAGACAGAAATCCCTCTTCAACAAAGCGAAATCAAAGTAGCAAACACCTTAAGAAGAAGGGATTGGTTAAAAACACTAGGAGAAGTTGCCTGTATAGGCCCTTTCTGTACCGTGCTCCCCGCATTAGGCTCGGGATACGCTTCTTTGGTGGCCTCGGAGATAACAAAGCCAACCAATAGAAGGTTCATTGCCATTGCGAGCGCAATGAGCACCTATGTCATGGCAACAAGCATTTTGGTGATGTATACAATAGGAAAATCAAGAACGGGAGCAGCAGCAAATATAATCTCGCTCGTGCCCGAAATATCCTTCAATAAAATTCTTGTTCTTATGGGTACGTTTGTGGCAATAACCCTAGGTGCTTGCTTCCTTGCAAAAAAAATATCGCAGCGCTGTAGTAAAATAATAAGCAAAATAAGCTATGGAAAGCTATCAGGAGGGGCCCTTCTATTTATAGGTGCAACCGTACTAATTATTTCGGGACCGAAAGGAGCCCTAATCCTGATAACGGGGGCCGCATTAGGAATATATGCGCTTCTATCGCAAATAAAAAGAACGCATCTCATGGGGTGCCTTATTATCCCAACAATTTTGTATTATCTAGGATGAATCAGAACTGACGCGCAACCCTAAAGAACGTTGGTGGCGATCGTACAGCTTCCACGCGACAAGTACAACCACAACGAGAACAAGCGCGATAATGACCCAAATCCACCAAGAGCTCTCGAAAAAGAGAGCGCCAAGCGCAGCGGACGAAGTGCTTTCATTAGAACTTGAATTTCGCACCCCCAAGTTAGACGCTGCGAGGGCGGCCGCACCAGCAGGAGTAAGCTCGTGAACCGAGTAGATGGTGATATTGGCCCCCGTTTCGGATGAATTGATACTACGAAGCGTAACCGAAAGATCATAATAACTATCTTCACTAACTTCAAAAAGTTTGGTGACATTGATTTTCAAAACTGCCTGTTGGGGTACCGAAGAAATATTTATGGTGATATCGTCGCTGTCTATATCAATAACCCCCATGTGATGGTCAAGCCCGCCCACAGAAACACGCAAACGTTCTCGCTGTTGCAGAATGGTCGAATACCCCTTGTCAAAATCGCTCGATGAAACACTTATAGTTCGATCCCAATAAGTAGATCCGCTTCCACTACTCCCGCTACTGCTGCCGCCACTACTACTTGAACTAGAATCGCAATCGTCGGTAGAAAAAGAACCAGAGCCATAACCGACGTTCGAAGCGGTGTCTGTGCAGCTAACATTGAACGTATACCCCTCTTCGCAATCGAGGCCATTTCGAAGAAGATATTGGGTAGATCCGCTTCCACTAACCGTGCCGCCCCCGCTCACAACCGAACAAGAGCCACTTAAGCCCGTATGAGCTTCGGTAACACTAACCGAAATATTAATCGAAGTTTGATTATTGGATACTTGGGACAACGAAACCGAAGGAGCGATATGGTCCAGAATAACGCGAAGAGCGGCAATGGTCCTGTTCACATTGTTGTTCGTATCGTTAACCGTAACGTTCACGAGATAAACCCCGTCAGAGAGATTAGAAAAATTAACAAAAAAAGACCCTGAGCCGTAAGATCCGTTACTTGAATTAAGGATACTTGTAAGGTTGTAAAGGCTTACATTGATAAACGCCAAAGAACCTTCGTCGTACGCAGAGACGTTAACCGCAATAGATTCTCGAGATAGATTTGACTGCGTTGTTAACCCTGGAGCCACAAAGATAATTGAGGGCGAAGTTGTATCGTTAACAGAAACGGTAAGATTCTGATGCTGCGAACCACTAAAATTCGTCGTGGAAACAGTTATGTTGAAATTCGTACCTGGAACTAGCGCGGTCGCGTTGAACCAAATCTGCCCCCAACTAGCGTTAAGGACAAGTCCAGACACATTTACAAAGCTTATCAAAGAACTGCTCTCGGTCAAAGAAACATAAGAAAAGCTGGTGCCTACGGTTCCAGAAGTAAAACTAAAATTGGTGGGAAGGGTGATATTAACATGAGTGATATTAGCGGCAAGACCCGAATCGGTATTGTTAAGGGTAAAATTATACAAAACAGAAACCTCTTCGTTTACAGTACCAAAACTTGTGGTTCCAGTAAGAACATTAGTAACTATGTGGGCTGCGAGAGCACTCGTTATAAGAAAAAATCCAAGAGCTAAGAAGAAAAGAACCCGCGAACGAAGAATCACACGCATAAGAGAGAACTAAATCGAGAGTTTTTAATACCTACGTTAGAACCACTTGCGAAGCTGCTCCTGTTTGTCAAGAGGTTTGCCAAATATCCCCCGTATGTCTCGCTCAACAATCTCCAAAGACTCGAGGAGATACGAACTTACCTTATAAGTACGAGCCAACTGCAAAGCGCTCGCAAGATACTTAACAATACTTCCCTCGGAGATAGTAAATATCAGCTTTCCTCCGCATTTTGCGCATTTGCCCGCGAGGGGTGGGCGCCGAAATTTTTCATTACAAGAGACGCAACGAAAAACCTGCATAGAAAACTTTCTCAGATTACCGCGAATATCTCGAATAAAATGTCTTTCTATGACGAGACGAGCAACGTCAGTAACATCGACTGCACGAATCTTGCTACACAAATTCATCATAGAACTTACTTTTTCATCCATAGTAGGAAGCCGTTTATAGGAAGAGTTGACAACGCCATGATTGAAATCTGAACAATCGTGAGTGAATTTTTTATTAACAAAGGGATCCTTGCCCGCCTTAAGACGAGATTTAACGGTATCCACCTTAACTTCGGAAGAGTGTTTTCCCTGTTCAGCAAGCTCGTAAAGTTCCAAAGGGTAAGGACCAAGTTCGAAGTCAAGAATTTGATCATCCACTTCTCCTGCGCTTATCTTGGTATTAAGAACCAAGGGGGCGTCTTGAGTCCCGCCACGGTGTGCGGGAAGATAGGAACGAGAAAAGTTAAGAAGCATGTCCATGAGAAGAATCGTCGCAGCTTCGTCACCATCGCAGTCCCTACGCATGGCTGCGTGCATGTAAGGAGATGCAAGAAGAGATTGAGTTTTAGAAAAACCAATAATGCGTCCAACCGTTGCCGTGCAAATATGGGGGGCAATACAAACGCAGAGGTGCCCTATGAGATCTTCACGCCGCTTAACGTTATAAAACCGAGGAAGACCATAAAGCTTTTCAAGTTCTTCGTCGACAAACCCGCATATTCTAACAAAAACATCATCCGCACGCTCGTCATCCGAATCAGGACAGGATGCAAGAACCACATCGTGAGGAAAGAGTTCGAGAACTTGATCATCGCGTTCAAGAAGAGAATCGCGAATATCATGCGTGTAACCCAACTCGCGCAAACGTTCTACGCTAGTACGAACTTCGAATGGTCTAAAGTGATTGAGGGGCATTTCAGTAAAGTCGTAACGAATAGTTCCATCTTTATTCACATGAAGGTTATATTTTGCTCGTAAAAATCCCTTAACAAGCGGTTCGCATAGGTGATCTTTATTTGACGTTCCGCGTACTCCTTTAAGAAGAGGGACTTCTTCACGTCGCATGCCGCTCAATGAGCGAGCCGCTTCAAAATAATCTGCGAGAACAACAGTCTGTTTTTGATAAGGAACCCCCTTTCCGTGATCGGGGCAAACCTGAGCCATAACCTTATCACAATCAGGACAATAATACCTTCGCTCGGTTAATCCTTGGCAGCGATGACAGCGCCCGTAAACCGAAGAAATCTGACAAGAAGCACAGAAAAAGAGAGGGAAGTCAGAATTAACAGACCCCACTTCAAGGGCTGCCTGAACACTGCGCAATCGCCCCCCCTCATCACCAACTGGAAAAAGAGCATGCGGGCTTCCAGGAAGTTTACGCAACTTTGCTTTCTCAGGCCGACCCATACGGGCGCCAATAAAGGTGCCTGCCTTATCTTTAATAGGAGCAAGCGCAAGGGCATTAATAATTTCCAAAACAGAGAGTGCGGCCTGCTTTTCGACCCTATTAACCATCGATTCGAAATCAATTTCTCTAGAAACATCAATTCCTAAATTAGCAAGAAGCGCTTGCGCAGAAACATCGAAAAGGATAACGTGTTCGAGGCTTACCGAATGTTCACATCCAATAATTTCAAGCGCGCGCTTTCCACGAGCAAAACGTTCGCGTTCAGAGGTGGTATACGGAAGAACAAGACGATCGCCAAGAAAAGAACCGTGCGCAACCCAGTCAACGAGAGCAAACAAGTCTTCCGAAGAAATCTGACTCCAATAGTAAATATAAAAAGGATGAAGCGGAACCCCATACACACGAGAAAACGAGAGGGCCTCTGAAAAAGACACCGCGCGAGAATCGACAGCGGGAGCATCAGCGGGAAGGGCGCGAGCAAGCTGTAATCCCCACCACTCTTCAACATATCCGGGTTTGATAAGTTCGTAATTTCGATTAACAACATCTCCAAAAGAAACAAGGATATCCCCCAAGTAAATAATTTCAGACACGTGAGGATATAATTTTTTTCCTTCCTCAAATGAACGCACAAATTTAACACTTCCATCAAGAAGTTTTACAATAGGACCATCAATATAATCGCAACTCGATACAGCACAACCCTTGGTGGGTTTTTCTATTTTGAGTTGAGTCCCAAATGAAATAAATGAGTCCGTTAAGGCCATGGTGGCTGGATGCACGGAGGTTGCGGAAAAACCGTTAGTCCTCGTGAGACCGTACCGAAAGCGGAAAGTTCCCGAACGAGAAGGATGTCCGTATACGGGTCGGCCAGCAACGAGATCCTTAATATAAGTAGGTGATGTGTCTCCAGTACCTTTCTCTCGTTTTTTATGTAACGTCACATAATCGTCCAAAAAGTTCCAGCCTGTTGCTTGAAACCCGCGTTCTTGAGCTTTTTTCAAAAGACGAAGCCCCTTTTGTGCTTTCTGTGCAAGGCCCTCGGAAAAGATAAGGCACATGCCTCCCCTAATAAAATTAGTATCTATGCGGGGCAAGTCTTTGTAATTTGAAACCTCTCTGTCTTCGGTAGGCTCACCAGAAATTTGAATAGGTAAATGCCGTGCCAAAAACGCAATTTCTTCTTCAGTGGGCAAATACTGCAAATTAGTTACACGTTCGTGATAATCGTAGTTTTCCGTAACATACCGGCGTATTTCATCTTCTGTTGGGTCGTAACGGGCAAATCCAAAAGACTCACGCAAATAATCAATGATCATAAGTACCACGCACCCAGCGGTCGTTCCCGCGCTTCGTATGGGTCCTGAAAAGAGGGCAGTAAAATAATCCTCACCTTGGGCGGTTTTACCAAGTTTAAGACCAGTGAACCCTTCAAGAGGCGAAGAAACAACCCCTAGAGTAGTATACGCAAAGCCAACGCGAATGCCCGCTTCAATCGCTTGTAAAAGGTTTTCAAACTTACAAAATCGTTCCCGCGCAACTTCTTCAGCAATCTTTAACGAAACAGACATCTCAAGGGGACCGTATTCCTTTTCAAGTTCAAGAATGCGTTGAACAACACCCGAATCGGTAAGTTGAGGGTAAATAACTGAAATAAGACCAACCGATTTCTCGGCAAGCGAAGTAGCGATCGGAGTTTCAACTCGAGAGGCCGGATCAAAACCTTTCGCGCGCGCAGTTTCTGCAATAGAATAAGCCTGCTTTACTCCCAGATCAATATCTAAAAAATGTTGATGAATGTCGAGGGTCATTCGGAACCAAAGTCAAGAACTTTTAACTCCCTTGTTTTAAGATTAAAGATAGGCACCTTACAAGGGTCGGGTACATTTCCAACCTTTTCTTCGAATTCGGTTTGGGCTTGCCAACAACTCCCTGTGAGAATAAGAGTCCCGTTATAGTTTTCAACGTCAAGACGGTGTACTTCCCCCGTGCAAAGTATATCGGGAACCTCACTGATTACCAGGGCGTCTTTTTGAGAATTGGGTACATAAACGATACTAGTGCTCACCCCATGTGAAGGCGCAAGATGACGTCGTTTGAGCATATGACGCACCGCTTTCGCGGGACATCGATGTGCTTTTAAGAGTCGCAATTCTTCGATTTCATTAATAAATGCGTGAACGCTTGCACCGTGATACATAAGGATTCTAAACTCGTTCGAGCCCTCAAAAAGTTTAACAAGCGTCGGATTAGAAACTAAAACGAGATTGGGAATATAATACAAAGCGGACCCATAAAAGTCGTCTATAGGGGGTTGGGGTTCAGCGACACGAACCGAGTCGTGCTGGCCGGGACACATAAACATAGTAATGTGTTGTGGAATTCTCTTTAGGTAATTAGCTAAAAGCCCATACTGTTCCTTTAAACTTTTAAGAGTAAGCAATCTTTCTTGACCAGGAAAAACCCCCACCCCATCGACATTATCCCCGACAAAAAAGATAAAGGCAATTTTTTTAGCAAGCTCGTTGTCAGTATTTAACCAGTCAAGAAAGCGAGTAAACTCGGCACCAAGATGTTTTTGACTTCCACAATGAATATCTGAAACAAAGGCAACACAGGCATCACTTTCGAAACGTGTGCGTTCTCGAAAAGAATCAGGATACACGACATCATGAACGTAAAGGAAATCGCGTCCTCCGGTCGCGCGCAAAGCAACGACATCATCAAGTTGAAGCTCCTGTGCCTTTGAAAAACATTCGGACTCGGAACGCACCACTGCGCTGACGCGTCCAGAAAGATCTTCAATCGTAAGAATCAAATTTTTGTTCTTTGTGATTCTTTTCTCAGCAATAAGCCCAATAACGCTGAATCGTTGCCGGTCTCGAGGTATTTTATTAAGCGAAACAAGGTTTTGCATATCCGGCCGTTGCATAAGAATTTTTTGCAGTTGTACGTAACGACTTCTAAAATGTCCTACAAAATCAGAAACATCGACTTTCTCATGAGATTTGGTATCTGCGCAAAAAACCTGATATCGTAACGGGGAAGAGACGGGCGCAGCGGATGAGGTGACGGGAGAAACAATTTTTTGCACTTCGACGCTTACGCCGACCGTGACGAGCGTAGTTTTAATCATATTTTGCATTTCTTCAGAAAAAGTTTCAAGACCTTGAGAAAAAGAACCCATGCGCCCGGATAATGCCCCAGTCGTTATCATTTTTTGTCCGCAGGCGCGTTCCAAAATATCAAGAAAGGTGCGTGCTTTTTCAATATCGTCAAATTGCATAACAAGTTCAAAAAGCTCGCGCTGTAATAATATTCCTCGTTCGTTTATGAGCCGTAGTATGTCAGAGTTCATAATTCCAGAGAGTTAACTAAAATTTCACGCGCTCGTGAAAAAATCGAAGAAGGTATCATGAGTTTGATTTCTTTCGTTCTGCCTTGGCGGCCTTTACTAATGACCTGCGCATTAATAATGCCCAACATATCAAATTCACCGATGATGTCTGAAACGCGACGCTGTGTAAGAAATTCATTTTTTGAACGCTCGCAAATCTCTTGATATTTATTATAAATGTCCCCGGTAAATATATGTTCTCGACTTTTGTTTTCAAAAAGACAAATAATAGAATATAAAACAAGTTGAAACTGTTTAGGTTCGTTTTCTATAATATCGAGCATTTTATCTCGTTCGATTTTACTATTGGCTTCGTCAATATGTTTAAGTTCAATTAGTGGGGAACCGACTCGCTCCGCAAGTTCTCCAGCAACGCGAAGCAAATCAAGCGCCCGTCGAGCGTCTCCGTGTTCACGAGCAGCGAACGCAGCACACTTCGCGAGAACACCTTCTTGAAGAATGTTTTCATTAAATGCCTGTGACGCTCGTTCTTTGAGGATATCTTGTAATTGAAGCGCATTATAAGGGGGGAAAACAAGTTCTTCTTCGCTTAAAGAGCTTCGAACACGAGGATCGAGGTCGTCCATAAAAGTAAGGCTATTGCTAATGCCAATGAGGCTTATTTGAGCCTGTTTAAGTTCGGAATTAAGACGTGTGAGTGTATAAAGAAACCCGTCAGAAATTTTTTTTACGAGTTGGTCGACCTCGTCCAAAACGATCAAAACAAGTTGTTTTCGCTGGTCGATGATATCCACGAAGCGATTATAAACATCATCGGTAGGCAACCCCGTAGAAGGAACGGACCCTCCCAAATGATGAATAAGTTCAGCAAGTATACGATATTCGGTATCTGCAACCTTTTTAAGTTTACAATTGATATAAATTACCTTCAATGACGTATTTCCTTCGTCTTTAATTCGCTTAGAAAGTTCGTTACTAACGTAAGCAACAGAAAGAGTCTTGCCTGTTCCGGTCTTTCCGTACACAAAGAGGTTACTAACACGTTCGCCACGTAACGCAGGAGCCAAAATGGAAGCAACTAATTCTATTTGTTCATTTCTATGGGGTATCGTTTCGGGGGTATAATTAGTTTGTAAAACCGATTTATTCTTAAATAAACTGCGTCCTGCAAAGGAATCAAATATTTTATCGAGCGCTGCTGTCATAAAACCTCTTTAATACAACCCGAAAAGAATAAGTTATTATAAACTTATCGTTATTGCAACCTCTATTTCTAGTGAAAAGACAAGAAAAAAAGAAATTAGCCGAAGAAAATGAAGAAAATGAAGAAAAATAGAATTAAAACTCTCACACCCTCATTTCGCATGGAAAATAATAAAAAAGAAAAAATAAATATTAAATATCTATATAATAATATATATTATAATATATAAATATTTAAAAAGGAAAAGAAGAAGAACAACAATTTGTTTTCTTTTTAAATGTTATTCATAATTCCATACGAAACGATAGGGACAGAGTCAATTAACACGAACTTAATTAAATAATGTTTAAGCCAAAAAATACATCTAAAAAACTACACAAAAATTTATATAGTCACAAAGGCAGTCCAAGACATGAGCTTAGAAAAAAGGCCATTAAAACAAATTGTTGGCAAGTTAGTCGTTACAAAAGAAGGAAAACGATTGGGATTAGTCAAAGATGTTACTTTTGAAGCAAGAACAGGAGAATTACTTCAACTGCTTTTGAAGGATCCAACAGTATATACAAGGAACTTAAACTTAGAAATAACTTCTGATAAAGAAACAGTTGTTCCTTACAATTCAATAATTGCAATTGGTGATTTTGTGGTTGTTTCTGAAGAAGATTTGGTTTAAATAACATGAAAATAATCGGATTTAATTACACAAAAGTCAGTGCCGAACGTGTTACAAAGTGGCAACCTATTAAAAATATTAACACAAATATTCAATTTATTGATATTGTTAAAGATGAAGTTGAAGCAATGAAAGATTTGGAAGTAATACGTCTTTCATTTAAGTTCGACGTTCATTACGAACCAAAAAACGCAACCATTTCTTTAGAAGGGCTTATATTTCTTAATTTAAATTCTAACGAATCAAAAGAAGTTATCAAACAATGGTCTAAAAAGAAAGAAGTTGCCGAATCGTTAAGAAATGCAGTTGTTAAATTTTTATGGAAAAAATGTAATTTAAAGGCCTTTCAGTTGGAAGAAGAACTTAATATTCCTACTCATTTGCAACTTCCTCAAATTTCTTTTAAGGCCCAAGAATAGTTTCTAAAGCGCCAAAGTCAAGAACTTCTTGCGTATCATTAACTACAAACACGCGTCCTCTTTTAACGTCTAACGGCCAAATTAAACCTAAATCTTGTAATTTAATATCAATTCCTTGGCTTCCCGGAAAGAAGCTTGGAAGCACAATAACCTTTTTTCGTTTATACAAAACCACAAGAAAGCATTTGTATTTTTCATTTTTTACACCCTCTTGAATAGAAATCGCAGGGTGCGCATGTCCCACAACCCAACAAGTTATTTTTGCATCGTAAATCTCGGGAAAGTCACGATCGCCATGTAAAAAAGCACAATTTCCTAATAAGTAATAATCGTACAATAACACCCCGTAACGTTTTGCAATCGGTTCCATAATAACATCATGATTTCCTTTTATGAAAATAATTTTCGAACAATACATCCTCAACAATTCAATAATCGCAAAAATTTCTTTCCATTCACTAGTTAATATTTGACCAAAAATATGTTTTAAGTCTCCCAATAAAATAATTTCATCAACCTGCCCCGCTTTTTCGAGAAGAGAAGTAAGCTCTTTTTTTGTTTCTTCAAAAAGATTGCTAACAATAAAAACCCCCGAACTACGTAAACCCTCGTCATACCCCAAATGTAAATCGCCCACAACAAAGGTTCTCTTTCCAGCACGTTCTACAATCAAAGATTTTCCTAAAAAACTATATTTCATAATTTTTTACCTTCTTTTCAGAAATAACTTGTAATTGTAAAGCATGCATACGCTTTAAGAAATTGACTCTATCTTCAATACTAATAAGATCTGCATGACTTTGCGTAAGCAAGCTAAGCCCAAAAGGAGAAACCAATGAAACCTGAACTATGCGCAAAACAATATCTTTTTGTTCAATCTTCTTTAAGATTGATATCGCGCGCGGAACGTCCATTAGGTCTTCAAAAACTTCACGCCTTGCTTCACGTAAAATAGGAAATTCTTCACTAATTTTCTTTACTTCGCTTAACAAAAACATCGAATGAACTTGTTGTTTACCAACCGATTTTGAACGACCCTTATACGAACGAAGAATCATCAAACTACGAGAAGCGCAATGTCTAAAGCGTCGTTTAAGAACATCAGTTTTGTCTAAAGCGCCCTTAAGTAATTCTTCAAGATTTTTTGTTGTAACCTGTGAAATAATCTTCTTAGGATCAAGTTTTTCTCCTGCAATAAAGAACCCATTATCATTTATTCCTAATTCAATATCTCGATATCTAAGCTGAGCAGCCGCATATCCATACGCTCGCGAGAGCGCATCGTTAACACGTCGTCCGTATAAGGTATGAAAGAAAAGATATTCTTTATCCGATTTAACATGTTCAACGGCAATAACCTTATCATGTGAAATAAAAGAAAAGTCCTCCTGCTCTTTCATGTAAGCATAAATCGCTTCTGCGAGCTCGGGTCGACAGCTACAATAAGTTTCTATAAAAGCACAGCACTCTTTTTTGTTTTTTATTCGTTCTGACACATGTCGTCTAAATGCCGCAATATCACAAGCAACATCAAAACTCAAAGGGAGCATCTCAGAAAACCAACTCGGTACAGTAGGCTGTCGCGAGACGTTTGCAATAACGTACGCCTTCATACCGCGTGAAAACGTAAACTGATAACGCGCCCCTCCCAAAACAAAAACATCCCCTCTATGCAATCGTTCAAGAAACGCCTCGTCAATCGTTCCCACACTTTCGCCTTTTCGTGCAGCCGGGCCCTGAATTACAACTTCTATAAATCCTTCTTCAGGGATGGTTCCTATATTAGTCATATACAAAATGCGCGCAAGTTTACCCCGTTTGCCTATTTCTTGCTTCTGCGAGCCATACCATATCTTTGCATAAACGTTACGATGTTCAAGCGCATAATCTCCTGCCAAATAACTTACAACAGAAAGAAAGTCCTCCTTGGAAAGAGAAGCGTAACAATAACTCTTTCTAATGACGCGCAACATAGAAGAAACGGACCATACTTTACTAATCGCCATACCAAAAATCTGCTGACTCAACACATCAAGGGCGTTGCGAGGGATGCTCACTTCATCAATCTTTTTTTCGCGCATATTACGCATAAGAATCGAGCACTCAACCAAATCATCTCTATCAAGTGCAATAAATCGTCCTTTGGGGTGTGCGTGCAACTGATGCCCTGCTCTTCCAATACGTTGCAGGGCACGAGCAACCCCCTTAGGAGACCGTAACAAAATCACCAAATCAATACCACCAATATCTATCCCAAGTTCGAGGCTCGTTGAACTCACAACCACGCGTAACTCTCCTTTCCGCAGTCGCTCTTCAATTTCAAATCGTCGTTGTTTGCTCATAGAACTATGGTGGGCCCCAATAAGCCCACTATACTTGCCAGGAAAATGTAAATCAAGGTAATGAATAATCTTTTCAGTAGCGTTTCGAGTATTAGTAAAAATGAGTGTTGTTTTATGACTTTGAATAAGTTCATCAAGGAGTTGGTAAAGGCGCTTCTGTTGCTCAGGGGCTTCGCTTTCAAGCAAGTTTCGTGCAGGCGAAAGTACATCAATGTCAACCTGTTTTACAAGTTTGACGTGCGCAATAGTACAGTCACGCTCAGATCCTACCAAAAATCGAGCAATCTCTTCAAGAGGGGCAATAGTTGCACTCAATCCGATACGCACAGGTTCTATCACGCTAAAATCAGAAAGGCGCTCAAGGGTTAAACTAAGGTGTACACCCCGTTTATTCGCCAAGGCATGAACTTCATCCACAATGATAAACTCGAGCGCCGCCAAATTAGTCGCAAACTTCGTCGTAGTAATGATAATTGCCAAACTTTCAGGAGTAGTCACAAACAAGTGCGGAACCCTTCGTGCCATTTTCGCCCGCTCACCCACGGTCGTGTCCCCTGTACGAAGCCCGACGCGTATTTCCTGCAACGCAATACCTTTTTTGAGAGCAAGCTCCTTGATTTCCTGTAGAGGTCGTTCCAAGTTAACAAAAATATCATTGCTTAACGCCCGTAAAGGAGATACATACACGGCATAAATTTTATCTTCAAGTTCTTTCCTCGCCGCAAGATCTACAAGGTAATTAATAATCGCAAGAAACGCCGTAAGCGTTTTTGTTCCTCCAGTGGGCGCACTCACAAGTATGTTCTTGCGTCCGTGAATTAACGGCACACCGTACCGCTGAGTTAACGAGAATTCCTTAAAGGTAGAAAAGAACCACTCGCTCACCAAGGGGTGCAAAAGCTTCGCTACGTCTTCGTTTCGTACAGGTTCGGCATAGGTTAATAGCCCCGACATAACGCGAACGTCCAATACAGAGTTTATATCGCTTTCGCTAACAACTAAAGAATAACGGGTAATCTTATAAGTACGTCTTTCGTAAAACTCAAATGCCCCACATCGCTTCTAAGACGAAGGACAGAATAAGCGAGCAGATCCTTGCACACCTCTATACAAAAGCTCCCGAACCCCAGTATACCTCATCAATAGCCCGAGAACTCGCCCGAGACGAAGAATTCGTAAAGGGCCTTCTTCTTAATCTTGAACAACGTAAGTTAGTCGTAAAAATAACAAAAAACGCCGCAGGATATGATTTTATCCGTAGACAGCGCTGGCGACTCGCCAATAACGCTTTCGACGCGTATAAACGAATGCAACTTCTAACTCTTAAAGCACAGTAGGTCTCTGAATTTCCGATACAAAATAATGCGCAATTCCCGCATAAAACGGGTCTCGTTTAAGGCGCGCCCCAATCTCTTCAAACCCCCTACATGCCTCCCCAATGCGCTCAGCACCGATAAACGTGTCTGCCCAAGTCATGTGTTGCGCATCAAGAAGATTAGTCGTAATAAGACAGAGTTCGGGAACTTTTATAGTCGAATCAGCTCCTCGAAGAGAGGTCTTTCCCAAAGTATACACGGGGGAAGCAAGGTACACTCCTTCGCGCAGACCGCAGGGAGACCCTGACTGAGCCCACTTGCGAAACACCCCGATAAACGCGCCCTCAAGACAGGAAGGATTGTCGTGTATCAACACCCAGTCACCCGAAGTAACTAATCGTGAAAGATTCGATACGTCCATATCCAAATTCGCACAGCCCCCTTTAAAAGAATATCGCTTATATACAACAATCCTTATAATCCAAAGGAAGTGAAAAGAGTAATGGATCCTATCAAAGAAGCATTTGCACGCGCAAAGGCCGACGTAGAATCGCTTCGTGCACAAATCGAGTCATTAACCTCACAAGTTGCTGAATTAAGATCGTTGCTCAAGGGGAATCCAACACAACCCAACGATACTTCAACCGAAGTCCTACAAGTTCCAACACAAGGATTAACCGAACCTTTTAAACAGGCTTCAGAAGCCCTAAAAACCGATTTTAAGCCTATTTCCATAGGAAATGAGGGGGTTCCAACAAACCAACCAACAAACCAACCAACAAACCAACACACAGGAAATGAGGGGGTTCCAATTAAACCGAACTTTAATCCAACACATAAAAGTCAGGCAACACACGCAAAAAACACCATAGATCATCTTTCTCACGTCGCAGAGATACTGGCTTCTCTTGACGGCTTAAAAAAAGAAGTTCGCATTAAATTTAAACGACTTACAAACCAAGAAATGGCTGTTTTCACGAAAGTGTATGAACTCGACGAAGCCGGCCTTGAAGTTACATACGACCTACTAGCACAGTCGCTCAACCTTACCGAAATTTCTATAAGAGATTATATCCGAAAAATCATCGCTAAAGGAATCCCCGTCGAGAAACGCAAGGAGAACAACAAAAAAATTCTCCTCGGCATATCCGAAGATCTCAAGCGAATCGCTTCATTACAAACCATAAACCAACTACGCGAACTCTGACTAATTCGTCTAGCCGAATAAAGTAATAAAAAGCTCGCGCTAAATTCCTTTCTCATCAAAGAAGTTCGCTTTAACTTCTCATCACTCCCTTTTTCCACATCAGAGACGTGTTTTTTTCACAGACACGACCCCTCACATCCCTCTGCGTTCATTCGCATAAGGTCTCATGCATACAAGGCTCATCCCTCGCATACAACCGTTTCTGAATCCAAGACCCAATTCAATTTAATCCTCACTTTCTACCCCCGAAAGTGTCGTTTCTTCCGAATTTCCCACATCTGCTTCAAAATGCTCACTTTTTTGCCGTTTTTTACTCTTTTTCTCCGGTTTTTCACTATCCCCAACTCTCACTTTTGCGTATTTGACCAGCTTGTTGCGAACTTCTT
>JBBSZK010000007.1:0-12101 GCA_038044745.1 Nanobdellota archaeon | reverse complement strand
TCACTATCCCCAACTCTCACTTTTGCGTATTTGACCAGCTTGTTGCGAACTTCTTCTCGTATAAACACTCGCTTCTTCCCATTGGGCTCTACAACTTCCTCAATAAGCCCCTCACTTTTCTGTTTTATTGCATTTATCTGACCTCGAATAGTGGCCCTCTCTTTTCCCAGTAAGCGTGCAAGATCTTCATAGCTCAATTTCATACCATCTTGGGCGTTAAGCAACGTAAACACAATCATGCGTTCGTTCGGACTAAGGTCATTCAAAATATCATATAAACTGCCTGTTTGAACAGGTGTTTGAACAGATTCGTAAACAGGTTCAACAGCTGTTTGTTTATGTAAAACGGCCGTTTTTTTAAACAGCTGTTTATTTTTCGTCTCAAAGTTCACCAAAGAAACTGCTTCTTTCAACGCTTCAACCTCATCTTGTATCGACGATAAATCGATTTTTAACGCGTCCAACGCGTCAAACAGCTGTTTATCCCGTGCATCTAGGTGTTTAATCCACGCACCAGTCTTCTCAAAATCTTTTCGAACGGAATGAAACCCTTCCTTTGTTTTTTCTTCAAGCTCTTTGTGCTTATTCTTGAATAACCATCCAAACATAAAACCCTTAAAACAAGCGTATATATAAAGATTACGGTCTGCAAGCCAATTCTCCCCATAGCAATCAAACAACCTCTTAAACACCCCTAAACAGGCTCTAAACACCCCTAAACCAAAAGAAAACACCTGTTTAAACACCCCTAAACACCCGTTTTTACGCGTAAAATTAGGCCACTCACAGAAAATTTTAAGCGAGAAAGGCCCCCAACGATCAAATAATGTCACAATACGTGCGAGGCGCGAAGCGCCGAGTGCGCCGAGCATACATTTTTAAACAAAAAACACCTTAAAAGTGCACAAAAACATCATAAATTAGCAAAAAACACGCAATAAACGCAATAAACGCATAAAAACAAAAAACACCATGCACGTCCTCAAAACCAATAAATCTTTCAAAAAAGAGTTCAGAAAACAGCTTCGTTTTGCTATTACTGCCGCCATTGGATTCAGCATAGCCTACGCCTGGCGAAACGCGATCTACGAGTCCATGCAAAATTACGTCGTGCGCATTCTTGACGTCGTCCCCAACCACTATCTTACCGAAGTGTACACGGCGTTCACCCTCACCGCGCTCGGCGTCCTCTTAATATTCATAACCTCACAGATCCTCCGAGAGTAGTTCTATCGTCGATAAAACACCTGTTTAAACACCCGTTTATGAACACACAAACACCCAAATCTTTTTAAACATCCTTCATCTAACTATCTTTTAATGGGTATTCCTGCTGATTTTCTTAATCCCTGTGACCGAACCTCGATTCGTATTCGTTACGACACCGGGTGTTCAGTAGAGTTAGGCGCACTTTCCGAGGGCGAATTGCTCGTTATTCCTCCCGGACCCCAAGAAGACAGCTATCTCTTAGCCAGATTTCGCCAATGCGATGGGCGCGGAACAATAATTGCATCGGCCGTCGCATCGGTAATTGCGAACTACAAAGGAGACGAATTGCCCACCCCCGAAATGTGGAATGGTACGCGCACAATTCGTCACACCGTCGAAAGAGTCTACGTGGGCCGCGCAGCGTTCAACTTCTTAGAACAAGACCCCAAAGTAAAACCTATCGTGGAACATCTCGCCCGAGGGCACGAAGATCTTCTAAGGCGCCTTGAAGTCGAAAGGCAAAAATTATATATGGGCGCGGAGACACTCTAACCGATGGTCGCAATATCCTTCGTCCTATCTGGTCTCCTGGCCCTCGTCCTTGGTATCCTCGTTCTCGTATTTCCTAGGCTCCTGAGATGGGCTATCGGTCTCTACTTAATTGTCTTCGGCGTTTTACAACTTCTCGGCCAGTATTTTCCCCAGTTCTCACCCTAAACCTTTAAGCAAAAACCAAACCTTTCCACGTAAACCAAAAGACTTTTAAAACGAATTTTTAACCCTCTTCCATGACAAACGATCATTACGGGCTGCCCAATCGGTACCGAGGCAGAGCCTATGTTCTTGCACCCCTCATAGTCGAGAGCAAGAGGGGCCTTCATGCTCGGCCTTCTATGGAGCTTGCTTACTTATTCGAAGAACGCTGTAAAGGGGCAGTCTTTGTTTCTCGAACTGATAAACCCGAAGAGCAGTATGATGCAACGTCCATCTGCCAAATCATGTTGCTCGGAGCAGGGAACGGCGCAACACTTCAATTTAGTTTCGATTGCCCCGAAGACGCTACCCCTAAATTAGTAGAAGACCTCGCGTGGATACTCCAAAATGGTACGGGCGAAGGTATTGTATAAGTATTAACACGCGTGTGCCGCCCAATATAAATGTTTAAATATCTCTATTAATGACTCTCGACTATGAATCTTACGAAAAGATTAACAAGGGGTGTAGCCATGCTCGCATCCACAACGGCAGCCGGAGGTTACATCAGTCATTACCTCGCAACCCCCAACCAAAAAGAACAACTACGGGCGCAAACCATATTACCCACAACTCAATCCAGATACGAATCAGCAAACGCCGAACTTCAACGAGCCCAAACCGTAAAAGATGTCGATGCCCAACTCTATGACACATTAGTCAACAATTCAGACACCCTACGTAATGATGTCGACAATCTCACGCGTATTGTCGAAGGTACCGCGCACCCTGCTGCGATTTGGATGGGCGCGAGCATAGGATTAATACTTCCTTTGATGAGCTACGGAATAAGAAAACTCAAGCTCGACACATACGGCAACTAACGGCCCTTGCACAATCTTTTAGCTCTCGCTTAAAACTTCCAGCACATCAATAAAGTTCGTATTAATACAAAAAGCCCCAGTCCCTTTACCCCTAAAAACAATGCCTCACTAAAGGTAAGGCGCGAAGCGCCGAACGCGCCCGACAATCGAAAACTATTTAATATAATCTCCAGTTATTAGAAAATGTCTCGATATCAGCACGTTGTTCACGAATCTTATGGTGATCGAGTAAGCCGAGAGAAATATAAAACTAATGTGCTTCTGGGCGCAATCGGAATATTCATGGTTTTAGGAGGGTTTGGGGCAATATTATCTGGGGAATTTAGCTGGGCCCTCTGGTTATTAATATTAGGCGGGGCTTTAACATGGTTTAGCTTTAAAGGGGCTAGATGGCACGCTTCACAAGTAGGGCAAGGTCACAGAATTTCTTACGGATAAGAGTTCGCACAAGATATATTAACGGTAGTTTACTAACTAAAAATATAATCGAACCTCTTTGTAGGTTCATCACTAAAAAGTTTCAATAAACTTTTATATAATCGAACCTCTTCCAACCTGAATGGGTTGTAAACATTGTCAAGAAAACACAGAGATTCATGCAAAAGGGCTGTGTTATAAATGCTATCGAAAACATAGCTGGAAACCTTCAAAGATCATTTGCAAACGCTGTAAACAAGAAAAGTCGTACCACGGGAGGGGGCTTTGCAGAGGGTGTTATAGCTCGGTTTTCCAAATTGAAGCAGTTAAGGCCTACAACCGTAGAAAATTGCACAATATCGATAACGAACTTTATCAAAAGATAACTACCCAATGCATCCTTTGCGGATTTGACAAAATTGTCGATTTGCATCATCTAGATCACAATCATAAAAATAACAATTCTGCAAATCTTGTGGGACTTTGCCCCAACCATCACAAAATGCTACACCACAGAACATTTCAACAGGAGATTTATGAACAGCTCATAAAAAAAGGATACAGTGCAAAAAAACCCATTGATCCAGATACACTATTCAAAAAACAGGAATAGGTTCGTTTTAATTTATGTTAAACCTTCCTGCCTTTGCTTATAAGTTTAAGCACCCATAAGAAGTTCGTTTTAACTAATGCTAAAGAATCTAAGCAAAAATTAAATAATTAAGCAAAGGTAAAAAGTTCGGACTAATCAAGAAATTAATCATCGATATCCTCGCATTTCCCTTAGTTTGGCTGCATCATAGGGGGAGAGCTCGGGTTCGACGTTGATGGATGTGCCTAGCTGTGTTGGGACCCTGTAAAATTGTACAACAACTCCCGATGTCCCTCGAACACCTGCAACATAAGAGAAAGCATTTGCACGAGGTTCAATATCTCGAGCACTTGCACGATGAAACGTGCGTCGCCCGTTTGTTAGCCGATTATCAAGCAAGACGGGAAGACCTACAGGAGTTGCTTTCTTTGCATCATCAACGCTTAGTAACTGCATTTCCTTTATCATGCAAAGAGGTTCGTTTAACCCTATATAAATCTTCTGTCTAATAGTACTAACAAGTGGTTACAAAAATAGATTGTGATCGCTTGTTTACCCCCAACAAGAACATTTTTACACAGAGCCCGCCTTCAGAAACCTATAAAAACTACGTCGTCGATACTCTCCACATAAAAAGGAGGGTTCACATGGCAAAAACAACAGCATGGTTGGCAACAATTATCGGTTTGCTTCTCGTTCCACCTATTAAAACTTGGATTATGGGCTTAGCAACATTCGATGTATGGGGCTGGCTCCTTGCGCTTTTGGTGCTCGTCATTGGAGTTACTAAATTAATGCGCAATTACCAAGCACACTAATTGTGCGCTTATTTTATTTTTTTACGATTTGTATCGTCTCAAATTTTGAATATTCTCGAAATCAATTTCCGAGACTGAGTAATCTTTATAACCTTCCCGAATCTAAATAACGCGCACTAACATGACGCGAAGGTTGTTTTTTTGGGCCGTTATTGTTATTTTTATTATTCTTCTCGCATTGGCACTCGACCAACGATACGGGTTAATAGAAAAAAATCCCGATTTAAGCCCTCCCCAGAAAGGCCTTCAAACAAACGAGAATCTCTACGCGCAAGACGCAATTGAAAGTTTCAGCGAGCAAGATGTGGCTTCCTTCGATAAAGCAACCGAATGCAAGGCGCCAATCTACTTAAGTGATACATTCCCTCCCTCGCCAGTCACACTCCCCCCTCTGCCTCCTCCGAGGGGACCCTACGAAGAGCCCAACCATATTTGTCGACATTTCGCTTTTGAGTTCTGCCAAGACATTAAAGAGAGGTATGCTGATATAGTATGTAAGGTGGTCTTTTTTGATAGTCATGCAATTAATTTCCTCATTTACATCGATGAAAACGGCAAGACATGGTTCTGCTATGTCGAGCCCCAAACAAATGAATATGCGTGTGTTGAGTCTACATCAGACCCCGTTCCTTGGATACAGGACACGCTCTGCCTAAAGTATTACAAGTTCCCTCCTGAAGAATGCAAGGACTATGTAGCAATTCTTCCCCTATGCGAAGACGTTGAAGGGGGTACGTGTACGAGAGATCAAAGCGGAGAAACAAAATCTTGCTTAACAGGGGGCGGGGGCGGTAAGGACGTTAATCAACTCGTATGCAAGTGTCGCTATATTCCGTACGAAGTCTGCAGTTGGCAGTTCCCCGTCTCTACCGGAACAACCTCAACAAGATAGCTACTAACTTAGTGTCTGTGCTCGTGCGCAGAGTCTTTCTTGATAGACTCATTGACGCCCACGACGGTAATCGTAAACAAGAGCGTTTTACCCGCAAGCGGATGATTAAGATCAAGCGTAATCGTTTCGGAAGTTACATCTCGTATAAATATCTGAATAGGTTGTCCGTCAGGAGTATGCGTCATGAGAGCCATACCCGCGGCGGGCTCTTGACCTTGGGGCAGTTTAATCTCACTCCGAGGGACGGCGCGCATAAGTCGCTCATCTCGTTCGCCATAGGCCTCTTTTGCAAGAATCGTTATTTCCTTACGTTCGTTCTCGTTCATACCAACGACGGCCTGTTCAAACCCCGGAATGACTTCGTGCTGTCCGACGGTAAATACAAGCGGGTGCGAATGGTCGCCGTGCGTTGAACTATCAAACACGACGCCATCTTCAAATCGCCCCTCATAATTCACGGCGACCCTATCTCCTTCCTTAATCGTCATCGACGGGTTCCTCAAGAAGCGATTCTATATCGGCGTCAAGCGTAGGTTCATGATCTTCATGTTTTTCTTCACGCTCATAGGTTATAATTTTTCGAGGCATACTGGGCGCTACAATTAAGGGTTTAAGAAGCTTGCGGTACCCCGCGCGCCATCAATTTTAAACGTGGTGATGTCACGACGAGATGCAATGAAATACGCGAGCCAAAATCCCGAATTGGGCTCGGCACGACTCTGGGCAATAACCTCCTTAGGGTATGACGTCGCTCGAGCGATTCTTGGCCCAGATACTGCAGAAGCGCCCTACAGGAACAACTTTGAACTAAGGGGAATCGCAACCCAAACGCCCACGTTCGCAGACGACCTCATCGGGAACGGATTAGTCCTCACCGCGAACGATGGCCTCGCGCAATCAGGTTACTCCCCCAAGCCAACGAAGAAAGGCAAAACCTTCTATATGCCATATTCACAAGAACACTTTAATTACTTTTTAGAAACTTTCTCTTCTTTAAACACATACTTCGCAATTAAGAATACAACAAACGCAATTACAATAAAGTTTATGAGCGCCGCAAGAAACGGCCCCCACCCCAATACAACCGGCCCAATAGTCAAAGTCGCAGTTTCCCACGCGCCACCCGGAATAAACGGCGTGATAAGGGGCATCACAATGTTGTCTACAAGCGACCTGACAAGCGCATTTGCAGCAAGACCAATAATAACAGCAACGGCCAACCCGATAACTTTATACTCATTAAGAAATTCATAAAACTCTCGCAACAATTGCCCCATAACCACATCGGACTTAAATTCTATTTAAAACTATCTAACTCGTCTTAAATGCAAACGGCCCTAGGTTCCATCGTAACAGAAGAACGGCAATAGCAAGAACGAATATGGCGAGTGCAAGGCCGAACAAGAGCCCCCTATCGTTATGTACTACGAGTCCGACTTTAAATAAATGTACAATAAGTGCAGGAACAATAATGAACAAAGAAAGTAACGCCCCATACCACGAAGTGTAGGGTACGAGCAACAGAATCGATGCGATAAGCTCCAAACTACCCACAACATAACGACCCCACGGCTCGAGGCCAATCGCAGAGAAAATTTCAATAGACTCTGCTGCCCCCGTAAATTTAGAATAAAGCGTTTGTACGAATATAGCCACAATGGTTATTTGAGCAACCCATATAAGAATAGGCAACAACGCGACCATATACAATCTCACCCCTCAAGGTTTAAATGACTGTCGTTTAGAAATCGAATTAACAAACGCCTGTATTTCTTGTGATGCAGCTTCCATCTGTCTTCCGAAACGAGCACCCGAGCTCGCACATCGTTTCAAAAATAGCCCAGGAATACACGTTTTTTTCAAAATTTTTTTGGTTTGAGGAACTGCACGCGCACAGATAAATACGCACGCCAGCGGTTCAACGGAATTTTTCTGTAACGCATTAAGCACTAATTCAGCCCCGCGCCCCTCACTTACAAAGATAACCTTTTCCATCGCGGTTGTAGAACTTACAAAATGCTCAAACTCCGAGTCGGGGAAGGGTGTCTTTGAAGCACCATACCAATGACTATAATGGTGCACGTGCACCGATTCTGCGTCGTCGCATAAAGAAAACGCAAGGTCGTGCATTCTCGCCTTCGTACTCACATCGTGATCGGGAAGGAGAACAAACTTCACAAAGTATCTCTTCCTCGAAAAGATATAAAGATATCGATAGTGATGTTAGGGCTCTCTGAAAAAAATCCATGCGGCCATCACGATTCCATAAACTAACACGATAAATGCTCCCGCAAGTGCAAGCGTGTCAAGACCAGGAAGTGCAAGCCCCACAATCAACAGAGCAAGACCCAACAGGAAGAAGAGGAGCGTAGGGTTAATTCCTCTTCGAGAGGTAAGTGGTCTCTGAGGCACACTCCGTCGCATACACCTCCTAAAACGAGAATCTATTTAAGGATATGGTCGTTACAGAAAGCATGAATAAGAAGGTTCTTTTTTTGTCAATACTTGCGCTTGTTAACTTCGGAGTTGCTTTCTCTATAACGATGGCGGTTGCTGCCCGTCCCGACACTCTGCTTTCAGATTCCCCTCCATCTTCGGATTGCAACATACTCTCGTATCAGGGCCCAGATGCGCTCAACGTCGTGTTCATGGCTTCAAAGTCGGATTCCAAACGCTACAAAGAGCACTTTTTGGCTGAACCTCCTTACTCAGAGGCAGAGACGCGCATTAATTTTTATTATATCGATAACGCCAACATCCAGGCCACCTGCACGCTTTACAAAGAAATTGCCGCATTTTGTTATTCAGATATCCTCCTAAAAGAAGCAGCGGCCTGCCCCCACGACGCGATTATAGTCCTTGCCGATTATCCCATGGAAATCAGAAGTTCCATGTACAAAAACGTGCTTTCTATAAATAGAAATCACCCTGCAGAAGAGGTATTACGTCATGAGCTGGGCCATCTATTTGGGCTTGCAGAAGAGTATGTGGGGGCCGCACTTCCTCCCCGCCAGCAAAATTGTAAAGCCGAGTGCGACGGATTTCAAACAACCATAGACGGATGTTTCGAAGGCTGTTCAAAGACATCGTTTGTACGTTCGATAGATGAAGGCGTGATGCGCACACTATCCACTTCTGAATATGGGGTATATAATTCTGAACTTATACGAATCGCATTACAAAAGGCTCGAGAAAAGAAGTCAAAAGTAACAGGCAACGCAATACGCATCGATAACTCCTGTGATGCCCAAACGTATACTCTTTTAGAAATTAATGGTGCACAAATCCCCTGGTCAATTCTTTCTCGTGAAGAACAAAGAGGGTGTCCTTCTGGAGAAATTTCTACAGAATATATTATGGTGATGACAAGTCCTGCGGGAGAAATCCTTGCTGAAACGTTCTTTGCAGGGAACTCGTTATTTACTGACGCTCCCGGAACAGACCAGATACAAGGGGAAGTATACACCGAGTCACGGTTCTGGGTCGAAGTACCCTCACAAGCACAGCAGGGGACTGTACAAATAACCGACGATTCTTCTAAAATCTATTTTTTCGAATCAATTCTCTCGGGAGGGAACAGCCCGTGTCAAGTTTAGGGGCGCCCCCACGTAAGGGCGCAAGCCTGCCTATTTCCGCCCTGCTCATTATGATTATATCTACTTCTCTTGCCATTGGAGTAGGGTACGCAGTTACGCAAACGCTACGTATTTCGTTTGCTCCCGCGCTGACATGCGCACAGCTTCAAATAAACACTCCCTTTATTATAGAATCGGCAACACTTAACGAGGAAGGAAAACTCACAACAACAATAACGCACGTACCGAACTCTGCTTCACCCAATGCAATTATTTTACGAATGACAAGTGCGGACGGAGATAGTATCGATTGGACGTGTGGTGCACAATGTGGCGGATGTACGCTTCCTGAAAAGGGAGAAACAAAAAAGTATGTATTTGATGAATCGCTCGCCCCTATTTCTGAATTAACAATCCTCGCAGAAGGGTGCATCGTAACTTCCAAAGAAGTTTCATGACTTCTGAAAAGCTTAAATAGCGCAACGCTTCTCTTCTCGTGAGAAAAGAATGGGCGAGATAGAACAATTACAAACAGAACTTAAACTAAGGGGATTTTCTCCACTTACGGTGCGCAATTATACCTTTTTCGTGAAAAAATTTATTACACATGCGCACAAAAACGCTTCGGACCTAACAGAAGAAGATGCGAAAAACTATCTCGCCTCACTCATCGAAGCGCGTTCAAAAAGCACAACTATGTTGGCTGCGGCATCGCTTAAGTTTTTTTATGTCGAAGTCCTCAAAAAACAATTTGCAACGGTAAAAGTGCCTAAAAAGGAAAAACGATTGCCCGAGGTACTCACCAAAGAAGAGGTAAAATCATTAATCGCTTCCTGCGACACCATGAAGTCGAGACTCATGGTTTCGTTTTTATATTCGTCAGGTCTGCGCGTGTCAGAACTTGTGAAGTTGCGTGTGCAAGACCTTCGATTCGACGAGAAGATTGGGTGGGCCCGAAGCGGTAAGGGGGGCAAAGACCGCATGTTTATCTTATCTGACCAGCTCGGGAAAGAACTCAAAGATTACGTGAAGCGAAGGCAGAATGAATTTTTATTCTCTAAAGAAAAACCACTTACTACCAGAAATGTGCAAAAAATAATCAAACGCCTACGAGACAAAGCAAACCTCCAGAAAAAAGTGACTCCCCATACCTTGCGCCATAGCTTTGCAACGCACCTTCTTGAAGGAGGCACCGATATACGTCTGATTCAAACACTACTCGGTCACGCGTCTTTATCGACAACTCAACTGTACACACACGTTTCTTCAGAGCAACTGAAACGAATAGAAAATCCGCTCGACGCACTTATGTCTAAATAAAACTAACAATTCCCTTTGCAAGTAAAAGAAGCGCCAACATCCATGCAAGCCCCATCCACGGCATCCACAATAATGAAAAAATAAGTGTAAGAGAACTAACCAAGTCTATTGCACTTAGCGGTTCTCCTGTTAAAATAAATAAACCCTTCAAGAAGAGAAGTCCCGCGCAGAAGAGCACAAACTGCGTCCACGGGTCGAGGCCAAAAATAATCATGAGGAACACAATTGCCGAAAGCAAATCAAGCCCGCCCAACATCCGTACAAGCATCTAGTTCGAGGAAATAACAGATTTAAGAATGTTATGCTAACACACTTAACGATACGACTTCTGTCGTTTTGCGCGCGCCTTTGAGTCGCCAGGTTTATACGGTTCTTTGCGACGCGTGTCTGCAACAAGCAGTGCACGATCATATTTGAGATAGGCTTTTCGTAAATCAAGAGATTGACTAGCACGCACCAGTGCTTTAGCCAATGCAAGACGAGCAGCCTGAATCTGACCTTCTTTACCTCCACCAGAGGTACGAATTTTAATATCGAATGAAAGAGCGCCAAGCGTTTCCTGCGCAATCTTCAAAGGTTCAGAAATAGCTAACTTATGGAAAAACGGCAACGCTTCATAATGTTGCCCATTGTATGTAACATGACCTTTGCCCGAAAAAACAAATGCCTTTGCAACAGCCGTCTTGCGCTTGCCTGCCACAACGAAAAGAGGTTTTGCAATCATAGTATCTTTGACAATGCCTCCAAGCTCATTGTTTTTATGGGTTTTTCTTTTCCCGCTTTAATAAGTGAAGTAGAAGCGTACTGTTCAGGCACATCATTATAACAGCGTATCCGTTTGAATGCTTGACTTCCTCGCATTTGTCTATAGGGGAGCATACCCCGTATAGTCCGTTTAACAATCCGTTCAGGAGATCGAGGGAAGTTGGGCCCCTTCAGTGCAGAACCCCCACGCGCTCGTCGTGCACGATAATGTGCGCCGATAAACGCTTTATTTCCTGAGAGGAGTACGTGATTGCAATTAACAACGACGACGTTATGGCCGAGCAGAGCCCGTTTCGCAACATAACTCGCAAGCCGACCCAAAAGTGCATTAGCCGCATCTATAACTATTTCAGGAGAAGTCATTGTACGATTTTAATGCCCTCCGCTTTAGCATTCTTTTTAATTTCTTCAAGGATAGTAACTGTTTCGATCTTTGCTGCTTTAAGTTTTTCTAGAGCCACCTGTGAAAAATTCAGTGCACAGACTCTGAATCGCTTAGTGACCTCTCCCGTGCCCAACACCTTGCCGGGGACCACAATAGTGTCTCCTTCCTTTGCGTTTTTGTCTAAGTGGCCAAGGTTAACTGCCACATGATTGCGAGTCGAACTCGCAATCTTCTGAGCAAGGAGCCTCCATGCTTTTTGTTTTCGTGCAAGGAGGAGCGTTTCCACTAAGATGGGATGTGTCTTTCTCCCTATGTGTCTTCGTAAGCTTCTGATGCTTGCCATAGTATGTAATGCGGAGAGTAGGAATCGAACCTACGCAGGCACTAAGCCACTGCCACCTCAAGGCAGCCCGTTTGACCGCTCCGGCATCCCCGCGTGAGCATTACGAGAGTGATTTCTCGAACGCTTCAACGTTTTCACCGAGTGCACGTACGGCCTTGAGCATAATATCTTTCGCAGCCATTTGGCCAAATGATTCTATGATAAACAA
>JBBSZK010000006.1:0-33963 GCA_038044745.1 Nanobdellota archaeon | reverse complement strand
TTGAAGATGCCCTTTATTTCAGCACTGTAACGATAACAACCGTCGGATACGGAGATTTCGTACCGCTTGGCGTGAATCGCTGGCTTGCCGCATTAGAAGCGTTCCTCGGTATGCTCATTAACGTCGCACTTCTGAGGTACGTGCTGTCCATCGGACGTTCACGTACTGATAACTGAAATGAATAAAAAAACCGTACTCCTCGGGTTATCGGGAGGTGTTGATTCTGCCGTCGCAGCGATGATTCTAAAGAAAAAAGGATACCGAGTCATAGGCGCATTTATCAGAAGTTTTTCAGAAACTAAAAACAAGGTAACAGGAGCATGCTCCTGGCGCGAAGAATACAGAGAGGCACAAAAGATAGCGGCACTCTTAAATATCCAGTTCAAACTATTTGACTTTGAAAAAGAATATCGAAAACTCGTTGTAGAACCCATGATAAACGCCTACCGAAAGGGAATAACGCCAAACCCTGATATTACATGCAACACGCGCATCAAATTCCCTCTTCTCTGGAAGGCAGCAAAAAACCTAAAGATAGAGTTCATCGCAACAGGACACCACGCACGGATAAAAAGAACAAAAAGAGGGTACGAATTACATCAAGGCACGGATAAAAATAAAGATCAGTCCTATTTTCTTGCAGAACTTTCACAAAAAGAGTTATCCCATACTCTCATGCCTATCGGAGAATTAACAAAGGAAACGGTGAGAAAAATAGCGGAAAAGAACAAATTCCCCAATTTTAACCGTCAAAGTTCGCGAGGGGTGTGTTTCATAGGTAATATCCCTCTCAAATCCTTCCTTGAGACCCACATCAAGCCCAAGAAAGGGATTGTACTCGATGAAAACCATCAGATAATAGGGACCCATCGCGGAGCCCAGTATTACACGCTAGGCGAACGTGTACGCCCCACAACAGGAATAACCATAACAAAGGGAGCGTTATCTCAAAAGCGATTCTTCGTTGCCCAAAAAAACATGCGTACGAACATAATTAGGGTAGTCCCCGAACATCACACGTTACTCAAAAAAAATAGTTTTTTCATAAAAAACGTGCATTGGATAAACGAACGAGATAAAAGAAAGTACCTTCGAGCCAACGTTCGTATACGCCACTTGGGTTCATTCACTCCTGCAACGCTTACGAAAAAAACACGCCGCTGGCAAGCCCACACAAAGAGGCCCCTTGAAGGAGCTGCACCCGGACAATCGGCCGTATTCTATCAAGGAACACGTCTCGTATGCAGCGGAGAAATTACGTCTAGCTAAACGCGGGCCCGATAAAAACCTGCAAAAATAGTTCGACGAGACAAAACCGGAACACGATCTGTGCACGCAGAAGAAAGAATACGAAAAGGGGGCCTCGCTCGATTTACGGGATAAGGCGCATGAGGAGCAGAAATAACTTCTCCCTCCGAAGGAACAGACCTACTCTCCTGATAAAGACCGCCAAACGAAAGCCCAGCCAACAAAAGCGAAGCAGGACGGCGTCCCTGTGCTTCAAACCCACGCGACTCCTCAGGAAGCGAATCAGAAACCTCCTGCCGAAGAGAATCAGAAACATATCTGTCCGCCATTTCTCGAACAAGACCCGCTTGATCAGCTACCCAAGTATAAAGCGCAAAAATATCTCCAGAACGAGATTCAAGTCGATGCATCTGTAAGAACGAGGCAACCGCATCGCGATTTCCCTCGTGACCTAAACGAGCGCCGAGAAAGACAGCCTCCCGACAAGCAATAGGAAAAGAATCGATCTCAGGAACACGAGCATATCCGTGTGTCATATATTACAAAAACAAAAAGTCTATTTAAATCTTCTCTAAAAAAAGAACGAGAAAAAAGGAGTAACAAGATTTTTATAAGCGCACAACGTTATGCACAAATGAAAGTTCTTGAAGGCATCGAGAAGCGCCGCTCCATACGAAAGTTCAAAAAAAAGGAAGTAAAATGGAGTCTCGTGCTTGAAGCCATTGACGCAGCATTACAATCCCCCCTCGCAGGAAACATTAACGCGCTCAAGTTTATCGTGATAACCAGTCAAGAACTTAAGAATGCACTTGCGCAACACGCAGATCAAGATTGGATTGCTGAGGCAGACACCCTCGTAGCTGTATGTTCAGACGAAGCGCAATTAGAACGAATGTATTACGATCGCGCAAACCGATACGCGCGGCAACAAGCAGGGGCAGCGATACAAAACTTCCTCCTCAGAATAACCGAGTTGGACCTATGCGCCTGCTGGATAGGAGCGTACTTAGATAGCGCGGTTAAACGCGATCTTAAAATTCCAGACAACGTAAACGTAGAGGCACTCCTCGCCGTCGGACATCCTGCGGAAAAACCAAAACACCCCAAAAAAGCAGTGCTTGAAAGCACCATTATGTGGGAACAATGGGGACAAAAGAAACGCCCCGTCCAAAGTCAAGACACCAAGACCTGGTAAAAAAAGATACAATAAACTTCTAAAAAAAATAAAAAAAAGGGAAAAAAGAAAAAAGTTCCCTCAGGTAAAAATTATCTGAAGACTTCTATGCCCAAATCGGACATTTGCGAGTGCGCGCCAGGCGCAGGTTCACGCTCCTTACCGAGAACGTAGGGTGATTTAACACCAGTCATGATCGTAATAACACGCACTTTGTTTCCAAAGTCTTTGTTAACACGAGCACCGATAATCACGTTTGCATCTGCGCTCAAGTTCTCCGTAACAAGTTGTCCAATACCTGAAAATTCTTCAAGTTTAAAGTCAGGACCGCACGTCACGTGAATCAAAGCACCAGTTGCACCGCGATAATCAACGTCCAAAAGCGGATGCGTCAAAGCCTGTCGAACAGCCTCATCTACACGAGCCGTCGTATCGCTCTCTCCAACGCCTATAACTGCCACGTCACCACCTTTCATAATAGCAGAAACGTCAGCATAGTCTAAGTTAATCAATGACGGCAGGGTAATAGTTTCCACGATTCCCTTAATCATTGTACTCACTAGCTCGTTCGCTACTGCGAAAGCTTGTTCCATAGGCAAATTACCGGCAATGTCGACAAGTCGATTGTTGTCAATAACAATAGCTGTATCAACAACATCTCTAAGCTCTTGTAGTCCAAATTCAGCCTTGTCAATACGTGCCTTCTCACACTCAAACGGCATGGTTACAACACCAATGACAACAGCACCGCTTTCCTTGGCAAGTTGTGCAACAACGGGAGCGCTACCGGTTCCGGTTCCACCACCCATTCCTGCGCAGATAAAGACCATATCGGCATTGCCTACGCCTTTCTTCAACTCAGATAACGCTTCCTTCGCAGCCTCTCGGCCTTTAGCAGGATAACCGCCACAGCCAAGACCACGAGTAAGTTCTTTACCAATTAAGATTTTTTCATCTCCTTTAGTAATACTCAAGTGAAGTGCGTCAGTATTGATTCCATAGATAGTTGCCCCATTGATTCCTTTGTTAAATAACCAGGTCGTCATGTTACAACCAGCGCCACCACAACCAAATACTTTGATATTAGCCTTACCAGCTCGCAACTCGTCAAAGTTGATACTGTACTGACTAGAATTTTGGATCGCCTCTTTTGCAAAATCGAGTACCATATGTATAACCTCCTTTCAAAATATTATCTGCTCAATTGCGGCTGAGTTTAAATAATTGATTATGCTGAAAAACCAGTAATAAAATCGAATTATTAAAAGACTACACCTTTAAAAAGACAACAAAGGTCAAGAAAATATGGTCACTTACGAAGAATATAGGCAAAATCAAGAGCGAAAGACGGCGCTTATAGCTAAAAGCTTTCCCGCATGGGAAGATGTTCTGGATTTAACAAACCGCATCACAGGCAAAATAACAAGGGGATACTCCTCTCATAGAGATGCGCCAGACCTTGCACAGGAAGTTTTATATAAAGTATTTAGAGATATAGGCAATTACTGCCCGTCCTACCCCTTGCCAACCTGGATAGCGACTATTGCAAAAAGAACAATAATCGACGATATAAGGCGACGTAGCGCAAAAAGCAGGAATTCATTAAGTGAAAGACTTGAAAACGTTTCTGAGCTTCAAGGCGAGAAAGAAAAAGAAAGAAATGAAATCTCTGAAAGGCTACCGCACCTCATTACACAAATGCAAGGTAAAAAGAGAGATGTCTTGGAACATCTTTACTTAAGAGGATTCACGATTAAGCGGTACGCATCGTTGCGAAAAATCCCCATTGGCACGGCAAAGAGCCGATTGAACCGCGCACTCGAAAAAATTAGAGAAACGCTAGAGAGCGAACGTCTCTGCGACTAATAACGGAAACACAATCGTCGCATCCGCGTGTACTTTCACGTGTTGTGCATTCGGCAAAATCTTTCCCCATGAAATCGCTTCTTCGGGACGTGCGCCCGCATCGCTGCCATCAAATTCCTGCGCCGTGTTCACATACACAGCGTAATCAGCGCCGTTGCGTAACATATTCGCATTCAAGATAGCATGTTTAACAACGCCCGAACCGAGAATAATGACCCCAGACTTCTTCAATCCGATCGTCGTATTGTTAAAATCAACGACATCATCACTCACATCAAGCACAAAATCAGGATGCTTGAATTTAAAGAAGTAAATATTATCTCCTAAGGCCCCATCAGTGATAACTGGACAGTAAACCGTAACCCCGTTCTTCCACGCCCAATAGTAAACGCTTTCCTTGTTATTAATCTTCTCGCCCAATTTAAAAATAATGTCCGAAGCCCGTGTTGCTTTTCCTGTTCGTTTCTGTTCCTGATATAATTCCTCAAGGATCGGCTGGACAAATCGCTCAAACGCAACATATCGATTATTCGGCGCGAGAACATTACCAATGCGATTGATACCTGCATCACGAAGACGAGCGCCGTCAAGCGAAAAGTCTCCAATAGTGAAATCGCCCAAACACTTGATAATATCCTCTTCAATACCTCCCGTCGTCGTAACCACCACATTAACTTTTGTATGTTCAACAAGATACCTAAACACATCCCGCAAACCAGAACTAACCATATTGCTCGTGTATCCCAAAAAGATAAACGCTTTCTCGGCAATCATTCTATTGGTAATCGCAACTGCTCGCGAAAAATGCGTTGCCTGAAAACCGGTAGTCGCAAAACTTTTCACAATCTTAGAATAATCGACGCCAGCGTTAAAGTCGTACCCACGCACAGCTATTCCCTTGGATTCCTTGCTCCTGCGCAAGAGATTCTTCTTTGCGATACGTTCATTATCCATGCAAAAATGATAAAAAAGTGGTTTTTAAGACTATGCTTTGATCCCTAATCGTCGTTTAAACTCGTGCAAATCTTTCTTTAAGAAATGCCCTCCTGCGGCAGGAATGTGTCCCCCACCATCTGAATCTTCAAGCCCGTGAAGCAATTTCTTGAGAAAAGCAGACATGTCTTGCTTTTTATCCTGACGACGAACGCTCACATGATAATAATCCAGTTCAGGGTCGGGGCGCGCAGTAATCACGATTTTATCAATTTCCTGAGCAGATACAATGGTGCTCACCATAGAACTACATGGAAAACGAGGCGTAAATAGAAAAAAGTACCCTCCGGGAAAAGGGATACGTTCAGAATTGTACAAGCTAACAAGACGGCCAATCTCGGACTTAACTTCGAGAGCACGCTCACGAAGCGAACCAATATTTCCATACGTCTTTCCAATACCCTCAAAAACAGTGTAAAGTCCTCGCGATAGATCTTTGTAATAAATGATAGCAAGTGAAAGCAATTCCTGCAAATCCCACAGAGGCCCGTCAGTACGTACATATAATCCGCGCTGCTCAAAGACATCGTTATATTTTGTATACACGCTAGAAAGCCATTCGGCCGTCTTAATGTGACAATAATCAGAGACACAGGAACAGGCCACAAGCCAATCAAAAAACTCAAGTGACTGTATATGAGAAAAAAGAGAGTAACAGAGGTATCCTGCACAGTAGCCATCCTCTCCCTTCAGAAAAACCGTACGAGCAGAATTCCAATCTTTCTGCGTAATATGGTGATCGATAATTAACACCTGTGCAAAACCTTCCAATGCTCGAAGAAAGGTTTCGTTTCCAATAAATAGATCAGTAAATACAATCTTTGTAACGGCTGCATTTTTAAGTTCGTCAACAAGAGACTGTGTAAGTTCTTCATAATTAACAAATTTCACAATATTCGCGTCGAGAACCTCATTCGCTACTTTTGCAGCTACAAGCCCATCAAGATCCGTATGGCTGATTAACGCAATCGTATCGGTATCTGTTAGATTTTTAACAAAATCAAAGAATCGTTTCTCTGAACCAATTTCTAGTTTCATTTTTTCTCCAAAATCTCCGCATGCAACCCGCTATCGCGACAAAGTTCAACAAACCGTCGCGCATCATCAACCGTGCCAACAACACCTGCACCGTAATGCATAGGAATCGCAACATCAGGTTTAAGCAGCGAAGCAGCCTCGGCAGCCTCTTCAGCCGTCATGACATACGTCCCTGAAACAGGCAATAAGGCAATAAAACGGTTGCCTTGCTTCCCATGACCGGTGAGTTTATGCATTTCAGGAATAACATCCGTATCGCCTGCGTGATAAATAATCGTTGAACCGTGAGTGATAACGTACCCCACAAAACGCTCTCGTTTATCATGAAAGACAACTTTTTTTTCAGCATCACGAAACTTAGTCAAGTTATACGCGGGAACCGCTTCGACTTTTACCGTGCCGAACTCGAGCAAATCTCCCGGTTCAATCGGTTGCAAATGAGCCCCTTCAATCTTAAGAATAGCGCTCTGAATATCCGCAGGACCCACAACAACAGTCTTAGGACCAAGAAGCGTATGAATATCTTCAACGCTACAATGATCAAAATGACCATGGGTAATAAGAATCAAGTCGACCGGTTCAAGTGAAGCCGGAACATGAAACGGATCGATAGCAATTGATACATGTTCAGAGCGAATCACAAAACCATCATGCCCAAGAAAATCAAGAGTGAGGCCGTTAATATTCATCAGAAAAGAGACCAAACTCAGTTTTTAAGATTACCGTTAGTCTTTTCAAGCGCACGCGCGAAATGGAACAAGAGCGCTTCTTTTCCATACCCTGCAATGACCTGTAATCCCGCAGGTTTGCCTTCAACCGTTCCAGAGGGAACCGAAAGCGCACAAACGCCCGCAAGATTGACCGGACACGTAAGTAAATCGATAAGCGCAAGTTCATCAAAACTGACTTTTGACCCGAGCTTAAAAGGCAAAACCGCAGACGTAGGAGTAATAAGCACATCAAACTCCGTAAACGCATTATCAAATTCCTGTCGAATCAAATCTTTTACCCGCAACGCTTTGAAATAATACCTTCCTGCCGATTCTGCCCTTACAATCTCACTTCCCCCATAAATACGACGCAAAACTTCTTTTCCAGCCACCTCTTCAATACGTTTTCCGTAACGCCGACCATCAAAACGACGCGTTGCCGAAAAGAACTCGGTCCAGACAATCGGAAAATACGTTTGAATACCAAGATGAAGATGGTCTAACTCAGTAACCGATTGCTTCCACCCGTGTTTCGCACACACCTTCTCGGCACAAGATTCTACCTGTCGCTGAATAGAAACAGGAACGCCATCCAGCCTTATAATTCCCACACGCAACTTATGAGAAGAAGTTACCTTAACAGAACTCAGGGTCGCTGAACGACAATCCTTTTCATCTTTTCCCGAAATAACATCGAGCAAAAGCGCAGCATCATCCACCGTTCGAGCGAGTGACGCGATTTGATCTAAACTCATCGATAAATCAATAAGCCCATACCGAGAAACTGCCCCATAGCTCGGTTTAACACCCACAATGCCACAAAATGATGCAGGCACACGCGTAGACCCTCCTGTTTCGCTCCCTAAAGCCATATCACAAAACCCAGCCGCAACGGCGGCGGCAGACCCAGACGAAGAACCGCCTGCAACATGTCCAGGCACGCGAGGATTAATCGTCGGTCCAAAGGCACTCGTTTCTCCGCTCCATCCCGCCGCAAACTCATCCATATTCGTCATTCCAATAATCAACCCATCTTCAGCCTTAATCTTTTCAATAACCGTTGCGTCGTACGTCGCCCTATATCCTTCAAGCGTTTTAGACGCACACGAACACGTTAGTCCCTTGACATTAATATTAGACTTAACCGCAATGACCTTCCCATACAAACGTCCTTTCTTCCCCTTTTTCGCATCGAGCACGCGAGCTTCCTCAAGAACATGCGAATTCACCTCAAGAAACGCATTAATCTTCCCGTCTCCTTTCTGTATCTTCTCAAGGAACACCTTAACCTTAGATTCAACATTCATATATCAGCATCAAAGAAACAGATTAAATACCTTGCGACCTCTGCAAAAAACAGAACGCCCGGACCAAACCTCGATCACCACGCAATCTTCTCAAACACTTTCTTCTCATACATAACACCCTTCACGAGTTCATAAAAATCAAGCGTTTCCTCAGCCTGATCATTAAAGTAACGCAACTGATAATCTCCTTCTCCATCGGGCTTCTTAGGGTCAAACAGCTCGATACACATCTCTTTAGTTGCACCATGGTCAATCAAAACGTAATGACTATCAACTTCGTATTTCTTGCCATCAATAGTAATAACATCTCCTTTCTGTATCTTTTCAATAGGCTTTGATTTCTTCACAGCCATAGTCACCAGTGCGCCTTCTCCGCAACAATACTATCATTCGTTTTATGGGGTGCATTAGCGAACATCCGTTCCCGAAACTCTTCGTCAGAACACGCCTTTCCAAGCCTGCGTAGTGTACCCGATGCAGAAGAAGAAATCGGAACCGTCTTCACCCCTTCAAGAGCCTTGCCAAACCGAACAAGAATCTCACGCGCTTCAACGCGAACCGCTTCTTTTTCCTTTTCAGACAACATGCAAAAATAATAAAGATTTAGTTTATAAATGTGACTTTGACCTTTTCTGCATTCAGAGTGATAACGGCTGCCTGTCCTTCATGTGCTGCCCCAGGATTCACGCATAACGTCTTTCCGAGCGTTTGTTTCCCCCGCCCTTCATGGATATGCCCGCCGAGATGCACAAGCGGTTGCCATCTATCGATAACCCTCCTAATCAGTTTAGAACCATAGTGCTTTCCACGCACCGCCACATGAGCATGCCTTCCAATTTTATCCAGCTTCGTATTATACGGCACGTTATGCGAGACAAAAATAATTTTCTTTCCCTTGAATCGTTTAAACAACACCTCGAGCTTCTTGCGGTATTTTTTATAATGTCTACTTTTCACTAACCCGGGAGAACTTCCCCCATAGGCTCCGATAAAAACATAGTTGCCGAAAACAAAATAGGAATAATCAAATCGGTATATGTTTTTGTAGTTCCGCAAAAGAGGGTTGAGTAAATCTTGGCGACGCAAATCTTCCTTAGGAGGACGTTCATCGTAGCTATCTTGGAGAGAGGTATAATCAATATTCCCCACGACCGTGATAACAGGAACAGGGACTTTATTTAACGCGTGTAATGCTCGGTCACCCAGCTTCAAATCCTTTTTAACCAACGCGACATATTTTTTCCTCCCAATGACATCCCATAAGTTAACGTCAGTCCGGTAGCAATGCGTAAACCATACATCCCGATAAATAAACGGAAAAAAGTCTCCATTTGATACAACAAGGTCAATCTTCTCTTTCTTAATTAAACGTTCAAACTTCTTGGGAAACGTACCATGAAAATCACCTATGGCCAGTATCTTCATGGACGTTTAAAGAACGGAGACTTCTTGCGAAGTCCATCTAGTTTTTGTGCGCGTGACGACTTTGCAGGTTCAAGCGTACGATATCCCCTCCACGAATAAAACAAACCCGCACATAGAACAAGAAAAACAATGGCGTACAAAACCAGAATTGCAATAACCTTGGACGTAAAAAAACTAGGTTCGAGCTCCCCCGGAGAAAGTAAGACTAAAGAATTAAAATAATCAAGATATGAACTAAAGAGAAACAAAGAAAGACTCAAAAAAGTAAACGCAAAACCAAATAAAAAAAGCAAAAAAAGACGAGGATTACGCGCGCGCCCCATAATAACCAAGAACAGAACAGGTATTTAAAACCAACTCAAGGCGTCAGTCTATCTCTATCTCGAGGGAACATAGTCGCCTCACGAATATTATCAAGGCCGCACAAGAGCAGCGTCATACGCTCAAGACCAATAGACCATCCTGCGTGAGGGGGCGCCCCATATCTAAACGAATCAATGTAATCCTTAAAGTGTTCAGGCTTAAGTCCTTTCTTTTTAATACGTGCGATGAGCAAATCAGGAATATGGATACGTTGTCCGCCCGAGCTAATTTCAAGACCGCGATAAATCGCATCAAACCCTTCAGAATATTCCGCATTCTCCTTGCCATCCTTAGGCATAATATAAAACGGTTTACAGTTAGCAGGCCATGAATGCACAAACATAATCGTATCAGGAAACAATTCTCCCAGCTTTTTCTCTGCCTCGGGATTCAAGTCATCCCCAATTTCAATCGCAATGCCCTGCTTCTTCAGCAATTGTATGGTATCATCATAATGCATATACCTCGCGTCAGGAACCTTCAACGTCGCGCCCAAAAGTTCTAAATCGGCTTTATTGTGTTTCAAAACTTCAGAAATCATATATTTCACGACCTCCTCCTGATGTTTCATAATAGACATTTGATCGTTAAATGCCGCTTCAATATCCATTTGGCGAATTTCATTAATATGTCGCACCGTATTATGCTTCTCTGCGCGCCAAACGGGGCAAATCATACAGGTCTTTTCCATTGAACACGCAAGCATTTGTTTATACAATTGAGGGGACTGTGCCAAATAGGCTTTCTTCTCAAAATACTTAACCTCGAACAAGTCAGTGCCCCCTTCAGACGCGGCACCAATGACGCACGGTGGCTGCATCTCGATAAAGCCCTTTTCATGAAAGTGATTCAAGAAAGCGCGTGCAATCGTACTCTGAATTTTGAATATAGCCTGCGTTCGTCGACGATGCATATCCAAAAAGCGATAGTCAAGTCGTTTCGGCAATTCAGTTTTAGAGAAATCGCTCGTATCAATTGGCAACGGGGCCTCAGCCATGCCAACCACCTCAAAACTATCCGGTACGATTTCTCGTCCGCCCGACGCCTTATCACTCTTCTTGACCGTTCCAGAAATAAGCGCCGAACTCTCGCGAGAAACTGAACCAAGAGCATCAAATAATTTCTTATCTGCCCTGTCTTTATGGGCAGTAATCTGCACTTCTCCCGTTACATCGCGAAGCACGGCAAATCGCACCTTACCCAAATCACGAACATCATAAATCCAGCCCATGACATGCACGTGTACACCGTCATCCTTCGCACTCAATGAGGCACAGGCACGCCGCTGCGCCTGTAACTTTGTAAAGTCCATGGCTACCTTACAAAAAGAGTATTTTTAAGGATTGTTATAAGCAATCAACCAAAAGAGAGATTTATAATGTCTTAAACGGCTCTTACAAGATGGTTCGTACAGGAATAGTCGCAACAGGATTCTACGTACCAGAAGACGTCTTAACTAATGACTTTTTCATACAAAGCCCCCATAACCCCTATAAAGTATACATCGGCAAAGATAGAGATGGAAACTCTCTGTACAGCCCCGATCGTGTGCAATTAACAGAAGAAAAAATACTCAGCAACACAGGAGGAATACTGCAAAGAAGGCGCTCTGCAGAAGGACAAGACGTCGTCGACCTTGTTTGCAAAGCATTTGCAACAACGGGATTTCCTGCCTCAGAACTAGAAGGAATTCTTATAGGGACAATATCTGATGATAAAGGATTCCCTTCCGTAGGATGTAGAGTTCAAACCAGGATAGGTGCAAAGAACGTAGTATATGCTGGAGACGTAAGGTATGCATGTTCAGGGTTTACGCACGCACTTGATCAAGCAAGATTGCATGTACAAGAAAGTGGAGGCTACTGGCTTGCTGCAGGCGTAGAAATTCTAACAAGACTGGTTGATTACGAAGAATTGAATTGCGATTTGTTCGGCGACGGCTGCGGACTTGCAATTGTCGGGCCCATGAAAGACGCAGAAAGAGGCATTTTAGCAACTCAGTTCAGGAGCGACATTTCCGGGATAGACTACATTTTCAAGGATAAGACAGGCAAGTTAAGAATGCCTCAAGGACCCAAGGTATTCCTCAAAGCAGTGAGGGGGATGATAGATATAGCGCACGATTTATCGCAGCGGGCAAGGATTCCAGACTCGCAAATCACAAGGTATATTGTCCACCAAGCAAATGGAAGGATATTAGATAAAGTAGAAGAAGAAATCGATCCTGAAAAGAGGGGAAAAATTGTACGAACCATACAAGATTATGGAAATATGTCTGCAGCAACAGTGCCTGTAGCTCTTGCAAAGTCCATCCGAGAAGGCACGCTCAAAGAAGGCGATTTAGCAACACTAGTCGATATGGGTTCAGGTCTAACGTTCGGAGGAATCTTGGTGAGGATTTAACCTTCAATCCGCACAACATTCCCATCTTTATCAAGTTCAATAAATCCCGTCGTAATATTTTCTCTATATTCGCGACATTGATTCTCAAGTAAATCGTCAGCGGCGATACGAGGCACATGCACGATATCCGCCGAATAATTCCCACACACGCCGAGACACTGAGAATCAAACGTCACATCTGCGCGTGCAAGACCTGCATATAGACCAGAGGCGCAACTAACAAAAGAGTCATGTGTAGCCACTTCATAAGCAAGCAACTTACTGCCACCATACCACTCCATCGTCACAATTCCAATAAGCAGCAAAAGAACAATCAAAACAAAAAGACGGACATTCATGAACCAAGAATACGAGTAATCAACTCCATGGCCTTTTTTGCATCAATCGTCCCCTTTAGTTTAGCCATCACCAAACCCATATAAGCATTCGCACGCAACCCTGGTTTTTCTTTGATAATTGCGCGAACTTCTGCTTCGAGTGCGTTGTCATCGACTTTCTCAATCACAACCGCGGATTTAAATGACACGCCTTGTGCAATACGAAACATAACGGTGCGAACATCGCGCACGTCGAGAGAACCAGCATCAACTTTTTCAAGAATAGACTCAAGCACACGTTCATGCAACAATTTCGTAATCTCTCCGAGAGATTTACGCTCCTTCGTAGCAATTTCTTGTCTCCAAAGCGCAATCATCTTCGCAACAAGATTGGCGTCCTTGGAATAAACGCGAATAAGCATAAGAAAACTATCGACGTAACTCGAATCAGAAAGCACGAGAGCAATCATCTCATCATTTAAGCCACGCTTCTTCAGTTCAGCACGTATATCGCTTTTAAGTTTAGGCAAATTCTTTTTCAAACGGTTGATGCGCTCAAGCCCAATTTTTAACAACGGCACATCCGTTTCAGGATACATACGCGCCTTACCAGGCATAGGGCGCATAAACTCAGTAGTGCCATCCGGAAGTGCATTACGCACAGCACCAACTACTTTTTTCTGTTTGATATCCCCTAATTGCCGTTCAATTTCTTTATCAATAGTCGCAATCATCATTGCAGGATCCTGAAATCCTTTTATTTCAACACGCTCGTGACCCTTAATCGAAACATTAACATCCTGACGAATAGTGCCAATCCCTCGTTTAACCGTACAAACACGTAGAATATCCCCTAAATGAAGTGCCGCTTCCTTGACCTGTTCGGGATTAACCATCGCGGGAGCCGTCGCAATCTCAACCAAGGGGATGCCAATCCTATCAAGCCTAAAAACCGTCTTCCCCGATTCTTTAGAAATGATACGCGCCGAGTCTTCCTCAAGACAAACCGTATCAACGGGCACCTTCCCAAAACTCGTTTCAATAAATCCATCATGAGCAATCAGCACCGTACGCTGAAACCCGCCCGTATTTGAACCGTCAATAACCGTCTTGCGCATAACTTGCGTCACCGGATACATTTCACAATTGAGAAGAAGCGCGACCTGCAAGGCAACATCGAGCGCTTGTTCATTAATCGGCCGAGGGGGCTCCTCGTCAAGTTCAACAAGCGAAATCGTGTCGTGATAGCCTTCGTAATAAAACGTCTTGCCCTGCGCCGATTCGTGCGCGGCAGCCACATCAACTTCCCCCATCTCCCCCGCAACCGCATGCAGCTTACGTTGCAGAGTATAATGTGGCGCATCAGTACGCAAAAATGAAGGCGCCCCCGAAAAAAGCTTCGGCGTATCGAGCTGTTGATGTATTTCGAGTCCTGCCTTAAACCCCAGTTTTAGATAGTCGTGCGCCATTACACAAGAAGAAAGAAGCGATTATTAAAACTATTCGCTGTCAGGAATTAAATCAATAGAAGGACGAGGATTACCCCACTCATCAAGATGAACATAATGCACATGATGGCCTTTGCTAAAAACACCCTTGACCTTATCAAGGACATCAAGAGGAACATCAACAGCAACACGCATTTCAATCGATTTGCCTTTCTTAACGTGAACAGGGAGTTCACGCAAGAGTGATTCGACGCTCAAAAAAGCAACTCTTCCTCGTTCATCTCGCGGATCTTGGTGCGGACTAAGAAGATATTCGCCTGAAAATTGATTGTACCCTAACCCATAACATTTCATGGTAAATTATAAACCTCCAATCGTCGAGGTGCATCGCGCTTCGAAGTTTTAGCAAGACCATAATCGCCATGGAAAGCGTAGACTTCATCAGGCGTTATCAAACGCAAATTTTTTTCAGTATAACGAGCAACCTGTGCCAACGGCCCAAAACTGTCAGACACGATAATATGACGAGGGTTATTGGGGCTTAAAATACTCTGACGCGCACCCGCATTCATATCATGAGAAACAACGATTTCCAAATCAGCATCGTGACAAATCGTTTCCGCCTTTCGACACGAATCTCCGCAAATACTTAGCCATGCTTTCATCTCGCCGGCCGAGAAGGCGTTAACCAGTGTAGATCCACGCAAATAGACAAAACCCTGATCGTCCAGTTTCCGAGTCTCCCCAAAGTCGGATTGTTTGTCAAAAGTCCTTACATCGTCTCCAGAATAAACAAAGGCGCGATTCTGTGCATGATCTGCGTCTATATTAACGAGTGCCGTACCGGGAATAAGCACAGTAGCAGGATAGCCTCTGCTCAAAGCTCCTAAACGTTCGTGAAAAGGAAACGGTTCAGCAGGAAGAACACCGAAACCTCGTGGAGAAAGCACATATTCAGGACCGACAAATAAAGTTACGTCTTTTGATAAAGAAGCTTCTAAAAAAGTAAGATAGTCTTCAACATCGTGAGTCGAAGTAACTTTGTATGCGGCAACACCTACGCGAACCATAAAAAACAACATTCAAAATCATATATAAACCTTCCTACATGTAACCTCTTTAGAGTTACAATAACTACATCTCATGATTTTCTTTAAACCACGCAACCGTTCGAGCGAGCCCCTTTTCAAACGAGACCTGGGGAGCCCACCCGAATACCATTCGAGCGAGCCCAATATCTGCTCGAGTATGAGCCGGCTCGGTAACCTCTGGCTTACGCAACGGCTCAATAGAAGTGCCAAGTAAGTTCTGAATAGAGTTCATAACCTGAAGCACCGAATATCCCGTTCCGGCGCCGATATTGTAGGCTTTCCCAAACGCATCAGAATAAGTTACACGAGCAGCCGCAAGATTTGCTTCAACAACATCGTCAACATAGGTAAAATCTCTCGTGTGCGAACCGTCACCCCATAATTCGGGAGCCTGTCCACTTAAACACGCCTGAGCAACTTTAGGTATCAGGCAGGCATATCCTCCGTCCGCACTTTGGCGCGGACCAAATACGTTAAAATACCGAAGAGAAATAGTTTCAAGCCCGTAAGAGGCGCGCCATGCAGCACACAACGCTTCTCCAATCGCTTTTTGAGCAGCATAGGGGGACATCGGAGAAAGAGGCATCGACTCGGTCAACGGCAACCGTTCTTGGTTTCCATACACTGAAGAACTCGAAGAAAACACAAAACGAGGAACCTCATTCGAACGACAATACTCAAGCATGCGCAACGTACCCGTCGCGTTAACCGCATACGTCTCTTCAGGATGGTCAATAGAGTATTGAACACGAGGCAAGGCCGCTAAATGAAACGCAACGTCGAAATGACCTCTCCCAAAAAGACTTCCAAGAGCAGCGAGAGGATCAGTAACACTTCCAACAACAAGACGCGCCTCATCAGGTACATTCTCGCGCTTACCAGATGAAAGATTATCGAGTACGACAACCTCATAACATTCTCGTACAAGACGATGCGCCAAGTGACCTCCGATAAACCCTGCCCCGCCCGTTACCAATGCGCGTTTAACCATTCCCAGAAGAATAGAATAGCAATTTAAGGATTGTTATGCTGTAATAAGCGGATGCAACTCTCCGGCAACGTTTTCAAGCATCTTTTCTCTCGCTTTCTCCTTCCACCCTCGATGTCCGAGCACCCAACCCAATTTGACAAATGCAGTCTCCGCGAGCATATCCTCTAGAAAAATAATTCCTGTTTTTTCAAGTTCTCTCCCCGTTGAATAGACAAACGGATTAAGCCGACCGTAAATCGTTTGAGCAGCCGCACACACAAGCATCCCTTCACGAATTGCTTTCTTTAACGCAGGTACCCAACTTATAAGGGACTCTCCTGCAGGCAAGTTTCCAAGACCCAGCACCTCAATCACAAGCCCCTTATACCCATGCATACGATAATAATCGATAATATCACTACTCTGTCCCGGATAGTATTTCACAAGAGCAACCTTGTCGTTAAAGAGAACATCAAGCTCTGTTTTTCCCGTATGTCGCGCCTTAAACGGTTCAAGAAATTCAATCGTATTAGGCCAGACTCGTGCGAGAGGTCCGATATTGACCGACTTAAACGCATCACGTCGAGAACTATGCAGTTTGCGCACTTTCGTCCCGCGAAGCGCATAACAATAATCATCGTCCAGGTTCGCATGACCAACCAAGACAACTTCTGCGCAATCCGAAAGTGCAACTCGCGCAGCACAAGCAAGATTGAGTGTGGCATCGCTACTCCCGCGGTCAATACTGCGTTGACTATACGTCAAAACAACCGGTTTAGATAACTCGCGCAAGAAAAATGAAAGTGCTGCAGCCGTATAGTGGAGAGTGTCAGTGCCATGGGTCACAATCACACCGTTAATCGTAGAGTCATTAAGCATCTCCTGAACAGCCCCTGCAAGCGTAATCCAATCTTCGGGAGTCATATTTTCAGAGAACTTTGTAAACGGAACTTCAAGCCGTTTCACATTTACTCGCTCAAAAAGCTGCGGGTAAAAGCGAGAAAAATCCTCAACAGAAGTAAGCGGACTCACACCTCCTTTTTTAGAATCTATGCTCGACGCAATCGTTCCGCCCGTAACAACAAGCCCTATACAAGGCAATCCCTTTTTCTGCACTAAAGGAACCGATTTCTTTTCAACGTGCGCAGATCGAATAACTTCACTTCCCAAAATATGCTCCTTCGGAATGCCAATATTATACCCTGACGCAAGTTTCACAAGCACAACCGAAGAATCATAACTCTCAAGCAGTGTGCATTCCAGCTCTTCACGCGCAAGACGCAATCGAACATAATCGCCAGAGTTCATTATCTAGCAAATAAAGCATGTTATAAAAATCTACCGAGAAACTTACTAATAAAAAGAAAGCAAATCAACAAAAAGATAAGAGCAAGCGTAATCAACAAAAAAGGCGGATGAGTGACAGAACGAGGTTCGGGTTCGTTAGAGGTATTAGTACTATAAGAAAGAGATGTAGAAAGATTATTCGGAACCTGTATTGAAGAAGTATCAGAAAGGGGGTTAAAAGAAGGAGTAATAGACGAATTCGTTTTCTTCCGTGAAGAACCGCCGCCGCCCCCTTTTCCTCCTGAAGAGCCCTGACTTGAATCGGGAGCAGTCACCGAGAAGCGAAGATCGTCAATCGAGGAAGTATGGTTATGCGAATCAAAACAAGTAACGTTCCATGAATAAACGCCAGGTACAAAATCGTAACTTGTAGTTTTCTCAGAACCATCGTTTAGAAAGGGAAGTTCAAGGGAAGACATAAGAAGAAAACAAGAAGTCAAGGAGAAATCAGTAACGTTAATCACAAAAGCAACAGGTTGACTAGAAGAAACAAATAAAGAATCATTCAAAGGGGAAAGAATTTCAATTGAAGGAAAATCATTGTCCACAAAAAGAGACTCTGAAGAAGTATGATTACGCGCATCGGAAGCGTTACACAATGCAACAAAAGACTCTTCAGGATTGTAAGAAAAAACTTCTATAGTAAAACCTTCTTCGGTACGAGCACTAAAATTTTTACTACCTTCAAAAATAGTAGAACCGGATACATTGAAAATGGTAAAAGACAGCGTAGTTAACTGCCAGTCAGAAGAGTTACACAAAAACTCATACTTAAAAGAGGTGCTGTTCTGTTCGTCCGTATCGTTAAACGAATTATTTGTTGCAGTTGATCCCAAAAACGTTATCGAAACGTGGGGAGAGTCCATATCGAGAGCCATGAGTGCATTAAGAAGGTGTATGCGCGTAAAATTATATCCATATTGTTCCCCCCATATATCCTCATAAATAGGCACTCCCGCGAGGTATAACAAATCCTCAAGGTCCGCGGGAGAAAGAACACGATGGTTGCGATGTAAAAAGCCATTAAGTGCTGCAATAGACCCCGAAACCATAGGAGTTGCCATAGACGTGCCAGAGAGGATACAGTAACTCGTATTTGCCGAACATACGTACGATAAATCTGCACCTATAACGGGGAATGTTGAATTTATTGAACCGCCCGGAGCAAACAGCTTTACCCAAGGGGCATAATTAGAGAAAGAACTTATGATATCATCTTTATCGCTAGAGCCGACGGGAATAACGCCAGGTAAACACGCGGGGGCCGCAGTACCCACAGGGTACTCATCGTTTCCGGTTGCAGAAACCACCGAAATATTCTTCGCAACCGCAGCTAAAACTGCTTCGTATAATGCAGGAAAAGTTTCGATACAGAGAGTTTGATTTTCATACGGCCACGTTCCCAAACTCATAGAAATAACAGAGATATTATAGTCAGAAGAATGGTTAATACACCAATCAAGGCCATTGATTAAAATAAACATAGAAGTGTCTTCGGTATGATCGAAAAAGACTTTAACCGAAGCAATTCCCGTTGAAGGGGCCATTCCTACAATATTTCCAGAAGCAGCAACTATTCCTGCAACGTGAGTTCCATGTCCAATCGTATCAAAAGAACTCTCGTTAATAAAACACTGGCCATCAGATGAATTGGATACGCAATCGACCGTACCGCCAATAACATTTGCATGAACTAAATCGGGATGCGTAAAATCAACCCCAGTATCAATAACACAAACCGATTCTTCTATTCCAGTGACATTCATCCCGCTAACTTGAAAAGCATGAACTTTACTCGCATTAGTAATATGAATCGCGTCTTGTAAAAACAGAGAGAATTTCTTATTGGATTCTATAGAAGCAACAAAGGGAGTTTCATAGAGAGAGGTTAACTCGTTAAGAGTAATAGTGGCAGCCACCGCCCCAAAAGAATATTCTCTAATAAAGGGAATACCAAGGTCATGGGCCTGGAAACCCTTACGCAACGTAATAAATACCAGCGTCGAATTATGATCTGCAAGCTCGACTCGCACGTTTGGATCAACTTTAGGATAATCTGCAGAGTATGCCTGCACAAACATAAAAGAAAACACAAGCACTAAAAAAAGAGAGAAACCATAGGGGAGTTTGGCCATAATAGTTACACAAAAAAAGCCTATTTAAAACCGCACCTAATTAGTAACTCCTACCGATATACACAATCGCGCGCGCCTTCTCACCACACACGAGACAATTCCCGCTTAGTTTTTCAAATTCAAGCTTAGTGCCACGCACTTCAGCCCCGCACTCTTTTTCAACCTTCTCCGCACACGCCGCACCTTCGCTATCGACCGAACAAAATCCACAGCGCACAACATTTCCTGCATCAATCAATTTCTTCAACTCCCCAAACGTTTTTGCATCTTTTATGCGCCCCTTAAGCACCTGATCGGCCTGCGTAATCAAATGCGCATCGTACGCCTTTCCAAATTTCCCCACATACGAAACAAACTCTTTTTCAGAGACAAATTCTTTTTTATTAGTATCGCGTCGGTACACGCTCAGTTTCTTCTCGCTAAGTTCGCTGTCCCCAATATCAACGCGCATCGGCACACCCTTGAGTTCCCATGTGTTAAATTTCTCACCCGGACTCACCTCGCGTGTATCAATCTCATACGAAACATCTGCAGGCAATTTTTTAGCAAGTTCTTGCGCCTTCTTCTCTGCGCGTTCGTTGAGGGGAACAAATACAATCTGCTTCGGTGCAATATTCCAAGGCAGACGAAGCCCTTTATCATCCCCGTGTGTAATAATAACGCTCGCAAAAATACGCGAAATCGCAGGCCCATAACAAGTCGACCAAGGCGTACATTCCGTACCCGAAGCATCTTTAAATTTCACATCAAACGCCTTGAGAAATTCCTGCCGAATAAGGTGTGTTGACGGTTGCTGTACAAACTTGCCGTCGGGATTCAAGACATCAGCGGCAAACGTTCGATGCGCCCCAGGGAACTTATCCCATGCAGGCCGTTCAAAAAACATAAACGGAAGCCCAAATACATCATGAATCACATCATGCGTTGTTTCCATATCTTCGTGAACTTGCTTTAGAGCGTCTTCTTGACTTTTAAAAAGACAGTGCGTCTCAATCCAATGAAACTCGCGCGAACGAAGAAACGGCCGTGTCGCTTTAGTTTCATATCGAAATACCTGTGCACGCTGATAGCTCTTGAAAGGCAATTGCTTGTACGAGCGCAACCAAAGACCAAACATCTGATAAAAAGCAGTCTCCGACGTTGGCCGCAACGCAAGTTTCTCCTCAAACTTTGAGTCTCCTCCAGAAGTTACCCAAAATACTTGTGGAGTAAATCCCTTGACATGTTGTGATTCACGATTAAAGTTTCCTTCGGGAATAACTGTCGGAAACCAATAGGGCTGGTGCCCTTTCGAACGAAGCGCGCGTTCAAGGTAATCATACATTTTTTCCATAGCAAGCACGCTCCACGGCTGAAACACCAAAAAACCTTTGACATTGTACCGTAAATCGGCCAATTCAGCTTTCTGAATAATTTCAGAATACCATGCAGAAAAATCGTCCGACTTTGTAACAGACAACCCCTTATCGCCTTTAGATGCCATCCTCTGCCCACGAAAACATGTTATTAAAAGATTGCGATTGAGATGTATTGTTGCATCTTCGGGACTTCAAGAAGATATTTAAATTAGTTTTTATTAAATAGTCTATGGAAGCACAAGGGATTAACGGAAAGTTGGTCTTGGGCAAGGGCTATGTTGAAATTGTTAGAAAGGGAGCTATGTCTTTTCTAACCCAAGGAGTTAAAGGTAATAAAAAGATAGCAATTAAGCAAATATCTGCTGTTCAATTCAAACCAGCAGGTTTAATGTTTAATGGTTATATTCAATTTTCTTTTGTAGGTGGGAAAGAAAGTAAGGCAGGTATCGTTAATGCAACCCAAGACGAGAATACCATAATGTTTAAGAAAAAACAACAAGCCGATTTTGAAAAGATAAAAGATGAAGTCGAAAAGCAAATATATTCTTAAGAAGCCAATTTTATCAAACTTAACCATTTATTGACTCCCAAGTTTAATGCAGGCATCGCTATCTGTTGTGGCGCCACGTTGTCTATACCCTGATGTTTTCTTACATAGTTATAATAGATTTCCATCCCTTTCATTATCGCCTTGGCTGAATCAAGCGAACCGTGAAAGCCGCGCATAATTTTGGTGCGGTCACGTATGGTGTTGTGTAGGCGCTCTATCTTATAATTAAATCCTCGCTCATCTGCTTTGACTATGTTATGAACGACACGTCCACCATATTTGAACTTTGAATTGACATTGAAGGTCTTACGCAGAATAGCAGGATAGCCTCGTAAGGCGTCTGTTGTTATAACTCTTATGCTTCTGTTTGTTTTGTTCTTGGCTTCACGCAAGATACGGATTAACTCTTCATTCGTTCGGCTTTGAATGAAACCTGAACTTACCATAAATCGTGTTGTTGTGTCCAACGTATCAACAAACCAATTTTGTCTTCCCAATCTGCTATATTCCATTTCATCACTCATTAACTCTGCACCGCTTTGAATAGGCAGTTTGTCCGTTATTGTGCTTATCATGTTGGCATACTTGACAATCCAGCGATAGATGGAGGAGTAATGCGCGTTCTTAGGTGCAAACATCTGTAAGTGGCTTTGTATCTTACGCAAGCTCATGCCCGAATAGTAGAGGTTCATACAGGCAGTTATCTTGTCTTCATGGTTTTTCATCTTCCAGAATCCTTCGTCTCTTACAAATCTGTGACTACAATCCTTACATCCAAGTCTTTGAACCTTGCCACGATTTGCAGTTGTGCGAATTCCTCGCTTGATTATGTTATCGCTTTGGCAATTAGGACATGACATTTCTTTCATAATATATTCAGGTACATGAAGTATATAAGTCTTTCGGTACATGAATTTGCATCTAATGTCAAATAGTAAAATATATAAACATATATCTTTACATATCGATATGTCTGAAATCTCAGAAGCAGAATTACTCGAAAAAGTAATAATCGGAAGTATCCCTGAAGGATACTCTGTAGATTGGACGGAAGGTATTAGAAGCATAGACTCGCTTGGTGAAAATATAGCTGCGTTTGCCACATCTGGAGGAGGTTGGCTAATCATAGGTTTAGCTGATGGAAGACCGCCAACGGTAAATGGCATAGATGACGAACAGAAAGTTATAACCGCTGTAGGAACTGCATTGAGGAGCTGCGACCCAATCCCAAGCGTATCGAATCCCCAATTTGTTATAAAAGAAAATAAGAAGATCGCCATATATCGTATAACTGGTTTGGGAGGAAACGTATGTTCGTATAAAGATGTTCCTTACGAAAGGATTCAGGATTCTGCAAAAAAGATGACTCAAAATCAGCTGAAACAGATTTTGATGAGTAAGAATGTTTTAACTTGGGAGCAAAGACCCAGTCCTGCAAATCGAGATGATATAGATAGATCTGAGCTTGGATTTTATCTACAAAAAGTAAATGAACGAAACCCTCTTAACCCCCAAACAGAAGATAATTTTCTCAGGAACAACAAAGCCCTAACAGAAGACGACTCTCATCTAACAAATCTCGGCACTATTGTACTAACAAACCAACCTTCAGACTTTCTGCCCCAATGTAAAATACAAATGGTGCGATTCAAGGGAGGGCAACCTATTGACAGAGTGGCGGCAATACTACTCAGTCAAAATGCTCGCAGACTTATTGATAGCTGTGTCAATTTTTTGAAACTGAACTTACCTGTGAGAGAAAGATACAGTGGAACAGATAGATTTGAGGAACCAGTAATTCCCGAGATGGCTTTGAGAGAAATCGTAGTGAATATGATTGTGCATAGAGATTATAGTGACCCTCAAGAGTCTCTGATAAGAATTTTTGATGATAGGGTTGAATTCCAAAATCCCGGCGCCCCAACACAAGAAGTTTTAATGAAAATTTTGAATCAAGGTATTCCGACGCACCGCAATCAGTGGATATACAACTTTCTACGTCCGGTACATAAGGCAGAAGCAGCAGGTCAAGGGATACCTATTGTTAAAAGAGAGATGAACCGTGTCGGGTTACAACCGCCAGAAATTACGGTTCTATCAAATATATTCCATTTAGCCCTTAGATTTTTAGAAAGAAAACCAGAAACACTATTAGACGTGATTCTCTTGTATGGAAGAGAAAAGAAAGCTGTTTCAACCTCTGACGTAATGAGAATCTACAACATAAGTAGACCAACTGCAATTTATATTTTAAATGAATTAGTTGGAAAGGGCTTTGCAGAACACAGAGGATTTAGAAAAAAGAGCAAGTATTATTTTAAATAAAGTTTTCTTTTTCAATTATTATTTTATCTTTTTCTGTTCGTACCTTCAATTCTCTTCCCAAAAATTTTGATTCTTGCACAATATTCTTTGGCAATATAAGAATATAACGGGTGTATTTCGTATCTCCCACTTTTTTATCGAGTACTTCTCGTATCTTCATAATATATTCAGGGACATGAACTATTTAAGTATATCGGTACATGAACAGATTTAAATTGTTTAATTTCCTGATAGAATTGTGGAGTTTAAATTTCAAAGACACCAGATTAATAAAATTAGTCGGGAAGAAATGTTAGATGAATTAGAAAGGGTCGCTAAACATTTTAATTACATAGAATTCGGGCGTCGCTCTTTTGATAAGGTAGCTCGAATGAGTTCATCTGTAATAAGAAAGTCATTTGATGGTAGCTGGAAAATAACACTAAGGGCACTCAAACAACGCCTTAATAGTAAGGGTCTAGACTTAAATCCAAGAACTATATCTCCAAATAGAATTTTCTCCGATAAAGATTTATTTGGTGAACTGGAAAGAGTTTGGAAAAAAGTTGGTCAACGCCCCTCAAAAGCAGAATGGGAGTCATCTAGACCTAAAGTATCATACTCTTCTTATAAACAAAGATTTGGTGGATGGACTAATGCCTGTCTAAATTTCATTGAATATAAAATGGGGCATAAATTAATTCTAGATAATCCCCAAAAGAACATAAAGATAAGAGAAAATAACAGAGGACTGAAGTTAAGTAAGGAAAATAAAAGAGAAATTCCCCTGAAGTTAAGGTTAAAGGTTTTAGATAGAGATAATTTTAGATGCGCGTATTGTGGTAGAAGTCCTGCTTTAGAGAGAGGAGTTACTCTTCATATCGACCACAAAATGCCCTTTTCTAAGGGTGGAGAAACAAAATTAGATAATCTTCAAGTTTTATGCTCTGATTGCAATCTTGGCAAGGGGAATGCCGATTAAGAGCAAGGCGTCTTAATATCCTTATCAAAGCCAGGATAAATTAACTCCGTTATTTGTTCAAGTCCCGAAGATGCAACAATACACGATTGAGAGAGAAAAGAGCTACTTGAGATAACGAACATCTACCTTACGACCGCAATAGGTAGCATCTCCCTCAAGGCCTCGCTTGGAAAGAGTTTTTTCCATAGACGCGGGACTCGAATCGTCAAGAGAAGGATAAAGGACTTGAGGACGATCAAAACGCATAACATAAACCTGTTCAATCTGAGTGGGATTCTCCAAGCCACGCACTACCACACCATACTGATTTCCTGTCAAAAGATCATACGTACGAAATCTATCACCGCCAGGAACACCTTTATATCGTCCAATCTCTGGCGCGGATTTTTGCGCCTTAGCAATAAGAGCAGCCAAATTCTTAACAAGATCAGGTTTCTCTCGAACACTCTGCTTCACCTGTTCTGCAAGAAAATGATTATAGGTAACCGCATCGGCATGAGCGCCTGAAGGAAAACGATTGGTTGCTTGAGCGACCATATCTCCCGGAAGCACGTAAACCGGAGAAGAAGGAAGTTGTGAAGTCACATTTTGACGCGTATGCGCCGTAAATTCGCCCGTAACCGGATAAAACTCTACCCGAGGACGTCTTCCTTCCACGATAGCAGAAATATCTGAAGTCAGAAGGTCCGAACGTCGATAGCTCCCCGTAGGATTAGGATTATCATGAGGGTCCAAAGGAGATCCATAGATAAAGGAGCTTGACTCAAACCGAAGTAGACCGGGGGTTGGTACTCCCCATTCAAGATTGTGCGAAGCAAGAAGTTTTCGAGCATCAGGTTCGGCCAATGAACTGGATTCAAAAAAGCCAAGCATTGCATCCAAAGGAATAGAGGTACTTACAACAACCGAACGACCAGAATCAAGAGAAGGAGAAAAATGTATCTCTCCGTGAATCGGAAGAATATACGAACTCACGGAAGCGGGAGCCTGAACCGGAGAAGAGCTATCCGAGGGAGGAGAACACTCTGGAGACAACACACCTGCTGTCGCAAGAACAGAAGCCAAGAAAAAAGGTTTCATCGCCTAGGCTTCGCACTCGTAAGTACCATCGCCCTGCAACCGGCACTTACCTGATTGACAATCATCATTAATTTTACATACTGTTCCATTGGGGCGAGAGTCACACAAGGCAGTACTGTCGTCGCTGCATGCAACCTTTTCGCACTTACCACTAACACAGCTTTCCGACTGGCATTCATCATTAGTCGTACAACTATCACCGGCTACTTTATGACAACAACGAGTCTTTGCCGAATTAGCACCGAGTTTACATGAGCACCTACCGGAGGTACACTCACTTCCTTTAGTACAAGTACAACCGGCTTCCTTTTTCACAACCATAAACCCTTGTTCAGTATACACAACGACAACCTCGCCCTCGCCAAAGCCACAGACATCCGGCCCAGCACCAATCAACGAAAGAAAAGATTGTTGAGGATATTTAGAAGCCACCTGTTGTGACAAAAGAACGACTAGAAAGACGGCTACAAACCCAAAGGCAACCTGAAGCGAATACTTCATTGAACGCACAAATACAACTCCTATTTATATCTTTCGATTCAAGAACTGGGCCCAGGAGGAATCGAACCCCCGTCCTCAGGTCCGAAGCCTGATATTCTATCCACTAAACTATGGGCCCTTGACAAAACAGATTAAGCAAGGTTTTTAAGTATGCTGTTTACGCGTTCGATGAAACAAGGTTACCAAGGATAGTTCCAGAAGTACCATTTTTCAACACGCATAGTTTTTCTTAAGAAAGGAACAGCCACTCCAAGAAGAATTGCAATAGACAGCAAGCACCATACCGCAGGCCATTCGTTGGGGTGATTATTAGTGAGGATTATCGCGAGCAAGGGCCCGAGCACGATACTATACAGAGTAGTTCTCCACGAACCATAAATAAGAGGCAAAAGGAACACGGCGAGATAATAGTAAGTCATCATGGTAAAGCCAAGATTGTTAAAAGGTATGCTCCACGCAAGATGCCAATTCCCCCTAAACGAACACAGGGTATCTCCGCATAACGTCGTCCCAATGCTACATGTTCCTGCCCACGCAAAGGGGTATAGTTTTACAATGAGGATTACGCTAAATAAAGCAGCCACTGCAATCACCGGCCAAAATAGTTTCTTCCTCGCGCGTAGAGGTATGAAATACATAACTAAGGCATTTATGAAAATAGGCTGAAAGGCAATATGCAGATAAGACAGAAGAGTAAGTATCTGATTCTCAGAAGCGAAACATTTTCCAAGATAAAAATAAGTTGCCGCCTGCAAGGCTTCCATCAAAGCAAAAAATGCGAGAGGAATCCAAAGAAGTTTGCTCTCTTTTTTATAAGCAAAATAGACGGCCGCTACAAGCCCAATGACTGCAAAAATCCCCGAAGCTGTAAAACTCCAGCACATTTCAAAATATACAAGACGATGCTTATATAGTTATTCTCCAGACCCATCGAGCGAAGCCCTTACAGTTTTAAAATCCGCGACGGGGTTTATAGACTTAATACGGTTAACCAAACACCAGCAAAACCATTTATAAATATACCTTGCCAAGAAAAGAAATGAACAAAACCGTACTGACTATAACGACGCTCGTAGGCACCATTATGGGCGCAGGATTTCTCGGACTTCCCTATGTAGCAAGCCAAACAGGGATAAAAATAGCCCTTTTCGAACTTCTAATAATCGGTGCAATCATGACCTTTGTCATGCTCGGACTAGGAGAGGTCATCCTGCGAACAAAAGAGAAACACCAACTCGCAGGATACGCAGAACGCTATCTTGGAAAAACAGGAAAGAAACTAATGGTTGTGTCGATGATCATAGGAATTTATGCAGCACTCCTTGCATATCTTATTGCAGAGAGTCAATCATTAAGCTTCATAATTGAAGGCACCTTCAGTCAAAGCATACGTTGGGGAATCGTATTCTGGACGCTTGTTTCAATCATTACGTACGGAGGAATTAAATCAGTAAAAAAAGCGGAATTCATAGGGGTCGCACTCGTGCTCGCAGCTCTGGGGATAATAACCATAATCGCATTTCCTGAAATAAAATTAGAAAACCTAACTTACACGAATACGTCCAACTGGGCCGCCCCCTTAGGAGTAATCATCTTCTCCCTTCTAGGATATTCGGCACTTCCCGAAGCACGCGAACTTCAAGGCCCTCACGCAAAAACGCTCAAGAAATCAATAATCATTGCGTACCTCATAGTAATTGTAGCGTACAGCGTATTTAGCACACTGATAATTGGCGCATTAGGGACAAAAATACCAGAAGTAGCGACACTTACCTTCGGAAGAAATTTTGCAGCCATAGGGGTTATCACGATGCTTACCGCATACCTCGCATTATCAACGGCACTTACCGACATGTTGCGATACGATTACGAATGGCATAGAAAACAAGCATGGGCATTAACTTCAAGTGTGCCTCTTGCATTGTTCGCGCTGGTAAGCATCACACATCTCGCATCATTTACGTTAATCTTAGAAATCGGAGGGCTCGTCTCCGGAGGATTAACGCTCATCATGATTTTATTGATGGTAAAGAAAGCAAAAGAAAAAGGAACGCGAAAACCGGAATATCAATTGCCAAATATACCTGGCTTAGGAATTTTGCTCACAATCGCGTTCATTGCAATAACCCTCATAGAATTATATGCGCTTGTGACCTAATCGTTTAACACCTTTATGTGAACGCATAACGAATGATTCAATAAGTTCTTTCTGTTCAGGGGAAGGTAACGAAAACAAGTGCTTACCTGTGCGTTGTCGCGTAATCTCAAATAAAAAGAGCGCGGTAGAAACACTCACGTTCAAGCTTTCAACCATCCCTCGCATGGGTATCTGCAAAACAACATCAGCAAGCGCAAGCGCCTCGTCAGAAAGCCCACGATGTTCATTCCCAACAAGCAATGCAATCTTCTCGTCTGAAAAAGAATAATCAAACAGCGAAACAGCACTATCTTTCAGAGCACTCGCAACAAGAAAATAACCTTTCTTCTTTAATTCAGCAAGACATTCCTTCGTCGACCGAAAGGTATGAAACGTGAGCCACTTATGTGCAGAAGAAGAACTCTGCTTTCCGATTTTTGCAGGATTCCACGGCTTCGTCTTATCAAATATTAAATACACATCCTGCACACCGAACGCATCGCACGTACGAAAAATTGCCTCGGCATTATGCGGATCATGCACATCTTCAATAACAATCGCCAGCCCCTTCTGTCGCTGACTAACAACGCGTTTTATTTTCTCAAGTCGTCGTTCGAGCACCATTAGGTAATACGAATACTACCTCTTTCTCGTACAATTAAACCTTCCTTAATAAGCCCCTCAATAACCGTATGCATCCGCACAGCATCAGCATTACACAAATGTAATCCTTCACAGGCGACCGTCCCCTGTGCAGATACTAACCGTAATAGCTCTCCCCGTATCTGCCTATCGCTTCCTTCGAAGGTAGATTGTTTCGCATAGTGTTTACTTCGCCTGCTCTCGTTTCCCACTTTTTTCTTGAGCGTTGACCCGTAATCCATAAGCGCAGAGTACCATTCCCGCGCATTCTCGGTATCGAGCGTAGATGCGACAATCGGCAATAACTCCTTGTCAGACACACCCCCACGCCCTGGAAAAAAATGGTGAATAAAGACCGAACGAATATTAGTCTCAATGAAAATAACAGGCTTGTTGAAAGCAAACGCAGAAATCGAACAGGCCGTCGCGTGTCCAATCCCCGGCAACGCATCAAGCTCCTCGACCGTCGAAGGCAGTTTCCCGTCGTATTCCCGCACAATAATCTCCGCAGCCCGCTTCAACATGAGTGCCCGTCGATTATACCCAAGCCCCTGCCAGAGCTTCAAAATATCAGAAAGAGGTGCAGCAGCCAGAGTGTTAAAATCAGGAAACCGTTCAATAAAGGCGTTGAACTTTTCAATCGTCCTCCCTCCAGCTTGTGTTTGCTGAAGCATAACTTCAGAAATAAACACACGATACGGCGTTACTTCATCCCGCCACGGAAACGAACGCTTGTTCGTGTTATAATAATCGTACACAGTCTTCCTAAATGTCTCAAAATTCATAGAGACTCCTCAAAGAACCAGTATAAATAATTTAACGTTTCTTCGTCGCAAAATACGCAAACACGACACCCATAAAAGCAAGCGTAATCACCACGGGAACGAGCACCCACGCCTGTTCCTGAGCAAACACGAGCACGAGCACGGCAAACGCAATCATAATCAACCCAAGGTTAAAGGTAAGACCAACAACCGGATGATGCTTCGGACTTAACATAACAAAAAGAGCAAAAAGAACTATTTAAACGTTATTTCAAAAGCTTTTCAAGTATTTTTTTGGCAACGACAAAATCAGCTCGTCGATTCGTCGCTTTCATAACTTTTCCCATCAAAAAGTTCAACACGTTTGTCTCACCTGCCCGATACCTCTCAACCGATTCCTTGTTTAAAGCGATAATCTCATTAATTACAGTTTCAAGTTCCTTCGCATCATCGAGTTTACCTTCGACTCGAGGCATCGAGCTCTTAGGAACAAATCCATTCAAAATCTGTTTTGCCTGCAATTCAGTTATCTTCTTTTCTTTAACAAGTTTCAGAAGAGCAACAAAATGCTCGACCTTGATATCGACCGTATCAAGCGTTGTTTTATTCCAATTCAAAACGCGCAACAACTCGACAGTTACCCACGGAACCGCAAACTTTCCATCGATGTTCTCGGCGACCCGCTCAAAGAACTCAACGGTGTCAAGATGCTTTGAAAGCACTTCCGCGTTTCTCGCATCAATCTTGTATTTCTTAACAAGCGTAGCGAGTTTCACCTCAGGAAGTTCGGGCAATTTCTTTTTCAACGCATCAACATAGTTTTTATCAAGCATCACCGCGAGCAAATCAGGGTCAGGCATAAAACGATAATCCGCCTCCTGCTCCTTACTACGCATAGAAACCGTTTTTCCTTTCGCTTCATCATACCGTCGTGTCTCCCGCACCGAACCCTCCCGAGATTGCCGTTCCAATTCAAACTCAATCGCCTTACCAATCGCCTCAATAGACGTTATGTTTTTGATTTCAACCCGCTCCGTTTTGCCCGGAATATTAACATTCACATCGACTTTAATGCCGGCATTCGAATCGACCACTTTCAAATAAGCAAGCGCATGCACCAGTTTATGCAACCATTCAGTTACTTCCTCTGCAAAATTAAATTCGGGAGCCGTAACGATCTCAACAAGAGCAAGCCCCGAACGATTATAATCAACACACCCCGTTTTGGGGTCCCACGAAGCCGGATCTTCCTCAAGATGCATACTCGAAATCGTAATGCCTGAAAAAGCACCATTCTCTCCCAAAGGAGTAGCGTGCGCGCCACTCATCGTCGTTTGATACCCTTTAGGCAAATCAGGCCAATCATAATGCTTACGCATCCAATGCACACGTTCATTGATTGTACACCCTAAAAGTAACCCAATCTGTACTGCCTTTTCAACTGCATCTGCGTTCGGTGCCATCGGCTTTGCCCCCGGCTGCCCCGTACATATTGGACAAATATGAGTATTCTCCGTCAATCCGCGTTCACGCGAAGCAACGCAGCGACAAAATAATTTTTCAGGAGTCGTCAGATACGCATGAATTTCAAGTCCAATAAGTCCTTTCATAAACAGCTCAAACCAGACCCTTTTATAATCTTTTTCAGTCCTTAACTAAACCCATTCGCCAAAACAGTAATTTCATCTTCAAGCAACGGCCGATGATACATTCTAACATCATCGATACTGCCCCAGTGATAATCGCTGTAGCCGCTCGCCTCATTGCGGTTTGCCTGTGCACCAATAATTAAATTGCTCTGAATATCTGCAGGCCGTACTCCCGGGGCAACCTTCTCGCCCTTCTTGATTCCGTTAACATACAAAGCAAGTTTCTCCCCATCATAGACGACAGCAACATGATTCCAGACGGTTGCATTTATAGTAGTTGAAACCAAAACTTCTGAACTTCCATCAGCAGTTGGATAAAACACAAAATACAACTTGCTGTTGCTATCAACAAACATCGCATAGCTTTTCTCATCAGGCATCTTGTTCTTGCTCATAATTACATAATACTCTCCTTGAGGAGGAGCCTGCTGCAGTCGTATCCACGTAGAAATAGCAAAAGAGTTATACAAATCAAAATCACTCTGGCTATCAACATAATCCTTCTCGCTTCTCCTGAAGAACAAGCTCTTGCCAACGCGCCCCGGAGCAATTTCAGCCCCATTCACCAAGGCATCATTTTTCTGTACATTCGTGACTTCATCACTATAGGTCTTTCCACCTTTCTCATACACAGACTCAAACGGCCATCTCGCCCACTGTGCAAGACCAAACTGACTTCGAAGAACAGGATACGTTTTCCCGTTAATCATCGTCCAGACAGTAGTGAAATCCCAATTCTGATACGTTGATTGCGTTTTCATTTGCGCAGTTGTCTTGCCTGTTCCACCATCGCTTCTTGTGACTCCAGAAGCGTCGATATCCCAATAAGAACTAATAATATTAACTATGGCTTCACCAGAGTCTATTTTCTTACCGATCAGCCCCCCAGCCCGATTTGATGGGGTCATAATTGTAAAAGAATAAGAGTTATTTATAACAATGTCTGTCCAGCGACCTGGTTTTATTGAAGCTTCTCCGATCAGCCCTCCAGTATTGTTTGCCATAAATGGATTAGTAGATAAGTCGTGGACGACGCCTGAAGAATAAGAATCTCTAATTTGAGTAGCCGTATTAACCAGAGAATTATCTAAATGCCCCACTAAGCCACCAACTTCTTCAGAAGTAGTCCTTATAGTTATGAACACATAAGATTCTTCTATGGTGCCTCGGAATATGCCTGCCAAGCCCCCTAATTGTCTACCGCCCTGGACAAGAACACCTACAACTCTAGAACGAATAATAATATTATGATCGAAAGGAACACCCTCATCGTTAAGAGAATTAGCTGCCCCAATTAATCCGCCCATGCCCGAGGCACCACAATCAAAAGAACAATCTGAAGAATTCGAGATTATCAAATCTTCAACACTTGATTTATTGATAACAAAATTACCTCCTTGTCCAAATAGTCCCCCAGCAAGACCATCAGCTTCTATTTTACCACCTATCACCTTTGAATCAGATATCAAAGCATAGACAGCTCCACCAGCTAGCGCCCCTATTTGATAACCTCCTATAATACTTACATTCTCAATAATTACCTCTCTGATGTTTGCTGTTCCGCTTGCTCCAGATTGATCACCAATCCTAGCAAATAATCCAAGATGCTCGCTTGAGTAAGGATCTCGCGAAATTCTCAAATTACGAATCTTCCTGTAATTACCATCATAAGTTCCAGTAAATCCGTTATAGAATCCCCCAATAGGAACCCAATTGCTATATTCGCTCAAATCAATATCGGCCATTTGGCAATAATGACCTGCAAGATTGTTCCGCACATTGTTCAAATCCTCCGCAGTCCACACCTGAATACAACCACCAGAACCGCCAAGAGTACCCTTGATGGGAGGTCCACCGGGAGAATAGAACGTTTCAACATCCACAAGCGTAACGAGCACAAAAAGCCCCAGCGCAATCCCCACAACGAGCCACACGTTCACCTGCATTGAAGAAGCCATCGTAATTGAATAAAACAAACGTACCAGCTATTTATAACTAACGACCTACTCTCCAAAATTCCGTTTTCTCCGAGAGAATTCTTCAACGGCAACACGAAGTTGTTCGGGTCCAAAATCGGGAAAATGCAAATCCGTAAAGTACAATTCTGCATACGTTCCTTGATAGGGCATAAACCCGCTCGTGCGTTGCTCGCCCGACGTAC
>JBBSZK010000005.1:0-85298 GCA_038044745.1 Nanobdellota archaeon | reverse complement strand
ATAAAAAGTATGAAGATGATTTGGTTGTTGAATTGGTAACGACCAATATTTCAAAACGATTTGCGGAAATTGTGCGTAAAAATAAAGCGCTCGTATTAATGTCGGGTACGTTGCATAGTCCCGAGGTGTTGCGAGACATATTCGGCATCAAAAACTTTGTTATTATTGAAGCTGAAACAAAAGCTCCCGGAACGATTGAAATTATTCGAACCGGTCACGAGATGGACTGTCGTTATTCCAATCTTTCTTCAAAAAAAGATAGTCGTGCGCTTTATTTGCGAGCTTTAGGTGCCTGTTGGGCGAAGGCACCTCGGCCACTTCTTGTGCATGTTAATGCATTTGAAGACCTTCCCACGATGGAGGAAACGTATCAGTACGAGTTGACGCACGTTATGCCTCGAGAACAATTAAAAGAATTACAATTTTCAGATAAAACGGGGCGCCTTATCTCGCTCTTTAAATCAAAATTGAGCGATACGCTTGCTACAACGAAATGTTCTCGTGGTGTAGACTTTCCGGGGGACACGTGCAACGCGATTATATTTACGAAATACCCTAATCCGAATCCGAGAGACATCTTTTGGCGTGTACTCGAACGTACACATCCTTCTTATTTCTGGGAATGTTACAAAGATAAAGCACAACGCGAGTTTTTGCAACGTCTTTATCGAGCGCTACGTTCACCTACTGATCATGTGTATGTGCTTTCTCCCGACACACGTGTGCTTGAAGCAATACAACACCTACAAAAAACGCAATAAAGCCAAGATATAGAGTTTCTTGGTTTTTAGGGAAAATCAAAAAGTCCTTGAATCAACCTCGAGTTAAAAGCTGAGGTTTGTGTGGACTTTTGGATGCTCAGAAATACGACGCCCCAAAGGGGCGTGGTTTGAATCAGTATTTCTGACATCATTTCACTATAGATTTATATAGCATATACTACATATTGTCTTAGAACATATGATTGGAGAATTTTCGGTCGCCGAACGGTTATTAAATGTTGTTGGATGGGTAGTTGGTGTGGCTCTTGCATTTATACAGGGAATCGTTTTGGTTACTCGGGCAGTTATTATTCCTGATATCCCTGAAATTGTCGGTGCTATTATTGGTTGGTCCCTTCTTGTGCTTACGACGTTAGGTTGTCTTGTTGCCTTAAATTTATATATTAAGAGAAAGGACTAGTTTAACTTATACCAATGAAAGGAGGACATTAAACTATGTGTGTTAAATTAGTCAATCGAATCTTGTTAGGTTTGCTCATGCTTGTTCCGGGACTGGCGAAATTATTTGTCATTACTCCTACGAACGTAACGGGCATGTTGGAAGGACTTGGATTTCCTTTACCTGGACTTTTCGCGTGGATACTTATCCTCTCAGAAATTGTGTTTGGTATCGCAATCCTTGCTAATTGGAAACTTCAGTATACGGCGTGGCCCCCTGCATTTATTCTCGCGGTAGCAACGTTAGTCACTATTCCTTGGAGTAACCTTGCGGATACTCAACTTCCGAGCGTTTTGCTTCACCTTGTGGCCATAACCAACTATTGGTGGCTTGGCGTTATGACGAATACGTCTGACGGCATGAAAGGCGCTATAGATAGCTCTCGCGGACGCAAATAAAGAATTATTTTATTTTATTTTATTTTTTATGAGCACGTGCGACAAGCACTTTTTTGCCGTGCATATGCTGCTGCAACACTTCAGGTATTTTTACGCTTCCGTCTTTTTGTTGATAGTTTTCAAGTATAGCTACCAGTGCACGGGAGGTTGCGATGGCCGTATTGTTTAGCGTATGTGGCACGTATCTTCCTCGAGGGCCGTCACATCTAATTTTCAAACGACGTGCTTGTGCGTCGGTTAAGTTAGAACATGACCCCACTTCGAAATAGGCTTTTGTGCGGGGCGACCATGCCTCAATGTCTATTTGGATGTGCTTTAAGTCCCCTAAATCTCCCGAGCAGATAGCGAGCACTCGGATAGGAATTCCAAGCCCTTTGAATATTTCAATGGTAATTGCCTGCATTTCTTCATAGTACTTCATTGATTCTTCAGGCGTACAAATCACAATCATTTCAATCTTGTTAAACTGATGTGTTCTAAACAGCCCTTTTTGATCGAGCCCGTGGCTTCCAATTTCTTTTCTGAAGCACATCGAATAAGACGTATGCTTTAGGGGAAGCTTTTTTTCAGGAATAATTGTGTCGATATGGCGACCGATAAGCGAGTGCTCGCTTGTGCCAATAAGATACAGGTCTTCGTCCGCCTTGTAAATCTGGTTTTGCATATCGTTGAGGTCAGTTACATTTCGTATAACGTTTCCGCGCAGAAGCAGAGGCGTTTCAACGTACGTGAATCCTTTTGCAACCATCATATCTATTCCGTATCGGATGAGTGCCTGATTAAGGAGCGCAAGGTCCCCTTCAAGGTAATAAAATCCGTTTCCGGAGGTGCGTGCTGAAGCGTCAAAATCTGCAAGTCCGAGTGATTCTGCAAGTTCAGCGTGTGAGACGACGGGGAACTCGAATTTTCCTGGTTTTCCTATCGCTTTGAGCTCTACGTTGTCTTTGTCGTTTTTTCCTAGCGGTACTGAAGAATGCATCGTATTGGGAAGTTGTTTAAGTAGCTCTTGTACACGTGCTTCCAATATCACGACCTTGGACTCTACTTTAGCAATTTTTTCAGGGATAGTCTCTGCTTTTTTGAGCAATGCGGTTGTCGAACTGCCCGATTTTTTTGCATCCCCTATCTGTTTTGAAACAGCGTTGCGATTGGCACGAAGCTTATCAACCTCCGCCTTTAATGCGCGCCATTCGCTGTCTTTTTTTATAGTTTCTTCGAGAAGTTTAAGTTTTTCGAGCTTGCCTTTTTTCTTTATGGTCTCTTTGATTATTTCGGGGTGTTCTCGTACGAGTCGTATGTCTATCATACTTCATTTATGGGAGAAGGTTATTTAAAGATTAGCGGTCTGGACGAGAAAAGAGATGATTGCCGATATTTCCTTAATTTTGAACTCAATAATTGGGGCCATTCCGTTAGAATATCGCGCGGTAGTAAATGTCATGATTCTTGCAATTATTATAACTCTCTATGCTTTGTTCATTTGGAAGGTATATCGTATTATTGCCCATAAGGATATCCTCAAACTAAATCTCGCGCGGTATAATCAATCTGAACATCCCTTCTTTAGTAAGTTTTTTGCGTTTATACTCTACTTGATTGAATACATCATTATTTTGCCGTTTTTCATTTTCTTCTGGTTTGCGGTTTTTGCGCTGATTATCTTTGTGATGCTTGAAGAATCCTCTGTTAGTACGGCTTTGAACTTGGCTGCTGCAGTTATTGTTGCAATTCGAATACTGGCGTATCATAGAAAGGAGCTTGCGGAGGAATTAGCGAAACTGTTTCCGTTGACCGTATTGGTTGTTTTCGTAACGCGCGCGGAGATAACGCCTCTTGGTTCTCTTGTTGATGCGATTGTACAACTTCCTCAGCTTCTTGGGTCTATTGCATATTACTTCTTACTCATTGCCGCTTTTGAACTTCTTATGCGCATTCTTGATATGCTGTTTGATTACGAAGAAAACTAACGATCGTAACGCTCTCGGCTGGGGTGCACGTGTCCTTCACGCGCGCGTTCTTTCAGTTCTTGACGTTGTTTCTTTCCATGCGTCATGAGTGCATCACGGCTGAATTCTTTATCGAATAACATATCGGCAACATATTGTCCGCCGAGGAAGTGAGGCATGATGACATAGTCCGCACCGTCAGTATACAGCTGTTCGGTATTTTCAAAAGTATGTGATGTTGGAATGAATAACGTTTTCTTCGAGTGGATTGCTTTCCTGATTAAGGTATTGACATCATAGTCGGGGATTGTTGAAAGTACGAGCTCTGCCTCGTTTAGCTGTAATTCTTGGAAAAGTTCAGGGTCATGAGCATCGCCATAGACGCAGTTAATCTTGCGTCTGCTTAGGTCTAGTATGACCTTCGGGTTGTAGTCTACTACGAGGTATGATTTTTTTGCACGTTCAAACGCCTTAATGAGCGTGAATCCCACGCGGTTGTATCCGAACAGGATGATGTCGTATTTTTTGTCTTTTCTGAGTGTGTCTACATCAAACGTTGAGCTTTCAAAAATGGTTAGAAGGGGAGCAAGGGCTTTGAATATGGGTTGGGCGTAGGATAAACTGTAACTGCTGAACGCAAGGGTGATGAATGCAACGAGGAGCGCAAGTGTGAGTGCTGATTGACCAATTACCCCTTGTGTGAATCCTACTAGAAGCAATACTAATGAAAACTCACTAATCTGCGCGAGCCCTACTCCTGCGAAAAAGTTTGTGCGTTTCTTGTACCCGAATGTTCGCATGAAGGCCATGATGATAATCGGTTTTCCAATGAGAATGAACAATGAGAAAGTTATAGCTGCCACAATCATTTTGGTGTCGAACGGGCCTTGCAAGAGACTTCCGAAATAGACGAAGAAGAGCACGACGAAAAAGTCGCGTAGTCCTTTCATTTTGGTGCTTATGTCGAGCGCGAATTTCGATGAGGCCAATGCAACTCCCGCAAGTAGCGCCCCTATTTCAAGCGGTAGTCCTATCGCTGAAAAGACCGCGGATACGATGAGCGCCCATGCGGCGCTTACAAGGAACAGCGTTTCTGATGAACGCGCGGCGATACCGAATATAAAGGGAAGTATAATCCACGAGGCGATGAATACTGCGATGATGAGTCCTGCTGCTTTGGCGAGTTGCAGGACTATTGCGGTTGATGATGCTTCTCCAATTACTGGAACGAGGACAAGCATAAGTGCCGCGACAAAGTTTTCTACAATAAGGATGCCTAACGCAATTCTACCGTGCAAAGTGTCTATTTCTCGCTTGTCTGAAAGCAGTTTGACGACTACCACGGTTGATGAGAATGCGAAGGCGGCGCCGAGGTAGAGTGCGGTTGTGGTACTGTATCCAAAATAGAGCGCGATAAAGTAGCTCACTAGTGAAACTACGGCCATGGCTCCTACGCCTGCTATAAATGATACTTTGCCCACGTCTTTGAGTGTTTTGAAATTGAGGCTAAGGCCTACAATGAATAAAAGAAAGGCTATGCCGAGGCGTGCAAAAAAGTGAAGCACGTCGCTTGAAGGGAAATTAAGGAAAAGCGGGCCTACTACTAATCCTGCTATGAGGTAGGCGATTATCGGGGGCTGTCGTATTGCACGAGCAATAAGAGAAAGTGCGGCTGCAAGGCCTATAATAATTCCAAACTGCAGAAATTCATTCACCATCTTTACGACGGTAGATACGAAAACCGGTTTAAATATCTTTAGAGTTTGCGAAGACGCTTCTTGAGTTGGTGCTTTCGTCTCGTTCTGCGTTGTTGTGTGCTTGCCATACGTTCTTTTCGCTTTATGCTTTCTTAAATCTTGTCATGCACATGTTTTTATGAAAAGGGGTAATTTTTATTAACCCCTCTTTTTCTTCTTTCCTATGAGAATTCTTGTCGATATGGATGGTGTTGTTGCAGATTTTGAGAGAGGTTTTCTAGACTCTTATAGGAATGCACATCCCAATAGCCCATTTATTTCTCTTGTAGATCGAACATCGTTCTATATTAAAGACCAATATACTAAAGAATTAAGAGGGTTGGTGGAGGGTGTTTATAATACTCCGGGATTTTATCGCAATCTACCTTTAATTGAAGGTTCGGTAGATGCTCTGCGCGAGATGGTTCTAGGAGGACACACGGTATATATCTGTACTACGCCTTTGTTTAGTAATCCTACTTGTCTCCAAGATAAATTTGATTGGATGTTGGAACACTTTGGCAAAGATTTGACGAAAAAAATGATTATTACCGAAGATAAAACAATTATCCATGCAGATATTCTAATAGATGATCGTCCCGAATTAACGGGGGTACAAGCGCCTTCTTGGGAACATGTTCTTTATACACAGCCCTATAATTCTCATGTTTCTCTTAAGAGAAGGCTTACCTGGAAAGATTGGAAGGACATAATCTGATTTCAGTCTTTGATTCAATAACCTTAAAAATGGATGCTGCGACATTTGATTATCATAGTCATCACGCCTAAGGCTGTGGTGGCGGGGCCCTTGGCACGCGGCGCTGAGGGCCCACCTTATAAAACACTCTTGAAAACAGTAGCAAGCTTTAAAAACCACTTCTCAGTAAGACGAACATGGGTACGGTACGCATTAAATTAAGCAGTGTTGACATTGGCGCGTTAAACGGAGTTATTGGACAGGTCAAGGATATTTCTACGCGTACGGGCGTCATTATGCGTGGACCTATCCCCTTGCCTACGAAGCGTATGAAAGTAACTACGCGAAAATCTCCGTGTGGAAATGGCACCGCGACGTTTGACCGATTTGAAATGCGTGTGCATAAACGCATCATTGATTTGCCCGCAGAAGACCGTATCTTACATCCGATTATGATGCTCAAGATTCCTCGCTCGGTACAGATTAAGATTGAGACGAAAGAATAAATGCTACTCTAAGTCTTCTAAATTGCTTGAAAAAGTATATTCTATGTTGTTGGATTTTGTGCGCCTTGCAAGAACAACAGCAATGGTTCTATCTTTGTAGATAAGACAGGTGCATCTATCATCGGTTACGTGGGCGTTTGGCAACGTTACTTCTCCCGAGCGTATCTCAAAATTATCTGGGCCCCTCACGTCGTAAAATGATTCTATGGCTCGCCTTGCGCTTGAGAAAAATGTTTCTATAGTTGGGTGTACCTCGTGTTCTTCTTCGGGGCTTACAATTCTTCTTGGAGGGTCTTGTATATACAGTTTAGTCCTTTCTCGACGGTTCATGTCATACCAGTCACCCTCCCCGAGCAAATTCTTCGCGATCTTTTTCGTTAAACCCGCCTACGACGGTAATATCTCCACGAATAGCCGGATGAGGGTCATATCCTTCGAGCGTGAAATCTTCGAACACAAAATCATCAATGTTCTTTTTTTCAGGGTTTATCTTCATGATAGGAAATGGTCGTGGCTCGCGAGAGAGCTGTTCTTTTACTTGCTCGTAATGATTCCCATAAATATGAATATCGCCATACGTGTGCACGAAATCGCCCGGTTCATATCCGCATACCTGCGCAAGAATCATTGTGAGTAATGAATAACTTGCAATATTGAACGGAACGCCTAAAAACGAATCGCAACTTCGTTGATAGAGCTGAAGCGATAACTTTCCGTTCGTTACATTTATGTTATACATAACATGGCAGGGCGGTATCGCCATAGATGTTCCTGGTTTTGACATTTCGTAAATATATTCTGGATTCCATGCGCTCACGCACACGTGCTTGCGGTCGGGATAATTTTTTGTTTTCCAAATCGCCCACGCGAGCTGGTCGATGAGACGTCCATCACTTCCAGGCCACTTGCGCCATTGTCTTCCATATACGGGCCCCAGTTCGCCCCATTTATTGACAAAGGCATGGTCTTGGGGAAGTGACTTAAGAATTCCGATAAATGCGTCTTGCGTCATTGGAGGTACGTCTCCTTTCTCGACTGCTTTCTTATATTCTCGATAGGGCCAGTCGTCCCAGATGTGCACATCATTATCAACTAAGTATTTGATATTTGTCGAACCTTTGAGGAACCAGAGGAGCTCGTGAATGATTCCACGATAAAATACTTTCTTGGTGGTAAGGAGGGGAAATCCTTTGGAAAGGTCAAAACGAATCTGACGGCCAAATACGCTTTTTAGTTTGGTGCCTGTTGCAAAATCAGTCTTCTCAAAACCGTTTTCCATGATTTCGCGGAGAACATCAAGGTATTGGTACTCGGGATGTCGTTCCTCTTTGAGCATACTTCTTAGAACGCACGTAACTTTTAAGGATTATTACATCAAGATAATATGTGTTGATAGCACTATGTTTATATAAATCAAAGCGAGATAGAAGAGCATGGAGCCGGTGATTATTATGCTCAAGCAGACGCATCCGGATGCACGGAAACCGTTTTACGCCACAAATGGCTCTGCGGGGTGCGACTTCTATTCGGTGGAAGATGTGATTCTCGCACCTGGAGAAACAAAAAAGATTCGCACGGGTATTGCAATGGAAATTCCTGAAGGATATTTTATTAAAATGGAAGGAAGAAGCGGTTTGTCTTCGAAAGGTATTTTTCAAGCGGGCGGCGTTATTGATTCTGATTATCGCGGCGAGGTGCATATCGTGCTTTATAACAGCACGCAGACTTCATTTACGGTTCAAAAAGGAGACCGCGTCGCACAGGGCGTCGTTGTGCAGATTAATCAGGCGCATTTTACTCAGGTAGATGCATTGTCAAAAACGGAGCGCGGAGAAGGTGGTTTTCAGTCAACGGGACTCAGGTAATCTGAGCGTTACGATTCTGGCTGCTGTTGCCGATAATGGTGTCATCGGAAAAGCTGATGCGTTGCCCTGGTACTTGCCTGAAGACTTGAAACGATTCAAGGCGATTACGAAAGGGAATGTTGTCGTCATGGGCCGAAAAACCTATGAATCTATTCTTAAACGATTGGGCTCGCCTCTTCCTGAGCGGACGAACATTGTTATAACGAATCAGCAGACGCTCGCAGGTAACCCGCTTATCGCCCACAGTATTGATGAGGCGCTGGTGCTTGCGCGCTCGTTTGGAAAAAACATATTTGTTATCGGGGGTCAGCAGATATATGGGCAAATGCTTGATCGGGCTGATGTCCTCGAATTAACACATATACATGCGCCGTACGAAGGGGATGTGCATTTTCCATTTCTTTCTGATGCGTGGAGCGAAACAAAGAGAGAATCGTATAACGGGGCTCTGCCTTATAGTTTTGTGCGATATGAGCGAAAACCTCTTACGGCGCTTCAGGTGCGGGATTCTGTTGTGTATGAGGCTATTCAGAACGAGCACGTCCGACAGAAAACGACGTTAAATATGATTCCCTCGGAGAACTACGCTAGTGCTGCAGTACGCGAAGCGTGTGGGTCGTCTCTTATGAATAAATATAGCGAGGGCTATCCCGCTAAACGATACTATCAAGGGAATGCGTATGCGGACATTGTTGAACAGACAGCCATTGATCGAGCGAAACGTTTGTTCGGAGCAGACCATGTAAATGTACAGCCCTATTCGGGGAGTCCGGCCAATATTGCGATATTGAATGCTTTTCTTAAACCAGGTGAACCTTTTATGGGGCTTGACCTTGCGGCAGGGGGGCATCTTACGCATGGAAGCCCGGTAAATGCTTCAGGCATGCTCTACAAGGCGATTCCGTACACACTTGATGCAGTAACGCAGCGACTCGATATGAATGCGATTCGAGCGATTGCGCTTCGTGAAAAGCCGAAACTGATTATTTCAGGTCTTACGGCCTATCCCCGTACGATTGATTTTGCGGCGTTCCAGGCTATCGCGGAAGAAGTGGGCGCCATTCATCTAGCAGATATATCTCATATTGCAGGTCTTGTTGCAGGAGGAATGCATCCAAGTCCGTTTCCGTTTACGGATGTTGTCATGACGACCACACATAAAACACTACGAGGTCCTCGTGGGGCGATTATTATGTGCAAAGAAAAACATGCCAAACAAATTGATAAGTCTGTATTTCCCGGTATGCAGGGCGGACCTCACGAGAATATTATTGCCGCCAAGGCCGTGGCGTTCAACGAAGCGCTTGATCCTTCGTTTAAGGCCTATGCTTCACAGGTTGTACGCAACGCGCAGGCGCTTGCTGAAACGCTTATTCGCGAGGGGCTTGTGCTCGTAACGGGCGGAACTGATAATCATCTCATTCTTATCGATCTGCGTGCTTTGGGACAAGGCAGGGGTAAAGAGATAGCGCAGGCGCTTGAACAGGCAGGTATTGTGTGCAATGCTAATAGCGTTCCTCATGATTCGTCGCCTCCGTTCAAACCGAGCGGACTTCGTATGGGAACACCGATGCTCACTACGTTGGGCATGCAAGAGAACGAAATGCGTCAGATAGGACGGTGGATTGCGTCTGTGATTAGAGATCCTACGAATGTCATGGTACAAGCGTCAATTAAGAAAGACGTGGAATTGCTTTGTGCGCGATTTCCGTTTGACTAGCGCTTACTTTATATATCGTTTTTTCTCTTCTTTCTGATGCGGATGTTGGGCAGTGGTCGCCCGCGTGCTTGGAGAGCACGTTTCCGAAAGGATCTGCAGGTTCGATTCCTGCCATCCGCGTCTTTGTCGGAATAGTGGTTGTAGGACTCATAGGGCCTGCTGGTGGTTGCATTTCGGTTCCTGGTCCGGGCGTCTCCTTTTTTTGTCCCAATTTAATGTTCAAATATCAATAGACTTAGAGAATAACCTTATTATCTTTTAGAATATCTATTAAAAGCTCTACAAATGGTCGCATATCTCCCTTTACTTGCGCTGAGTGTAGGGCAGAATAGTATCTGGCTTTAATTGCATTCGGAATATTAATCATAGGATACTTGTTCTTATGGAGAATATAATTCATGAGTAGTCTTCCAACTCTTCCGTTTCCATCTACAAATGGGTGGACAGTTTCAAAACCAACATGGAAATAAGCTGCAACAACTAATGGGTGCAATTTCTTCTTAGCTCTAGAGTACCAAGCTAGTAAAGATTTCATTTCATTAGGCACTTCAGAAGGCTTTATGGGTGTCCATTCGACTCCTCTGATATAAACTCGTACAGTTCGATATTTCCCAATCTGTGAAACGAGTTCTGGTTTGAGTGTTTCTTTAACAACTTTTTTATGTAATCCCAAAATAAACTTCTTTGTAATATCTCCCTTATAATGTAGCATATAATCAAATGCCTCTTTATGATTAAGGGCCTCATTAACTTCCCTTAATGATTTGGATACAGGTACAACTTTATCAAACAATAATTGAGAAGTTTCCTGTAATGTTAACGTATTTCCTTCTATAGCGTTAGAGTCGTAAGTAAATTTAGAGACAAATGCCTCATATCTATTTTCCCAATTTTCTTGAGGTTGTTTTAATCGAGATTTTTTGGCAGTTTCAAGGAAATCTAGCTCTTCTTTCGTAAGTAAATGACTCAGTACTTCAAGTTCTTGATCGGCTTTATTCTCTTGCTCCTTTAATTCCTTTTCAGTTAGGTTAACTCCTAAATATTTACGTTCTCTCGTAATTTTATTTCCTTTTCGCACCGACTTAACGCGATAGTAATATTTCTTGCCCCCTTTCTGTTTTGTTTCAGTAAACACCATACTAGATATACGTCTACACAGTTTATATATTTTGCTGATGTGTAGACACCTATAACGTTTATTTATACGTCTACTCAAAATAGATTTATCTTATCTGTGTAGACACCTATTATCTCTCCTTGTATTTATGATTAGAAAAGAATAAATATGCAGAAAGATACAGAACGCTACGCGTTCTGTAGTTGTTTGGTTCTTAGTTATTGTTCTAAATCATAAATACATCAAAATTGGGACACTTTGTTCTCGTGCGTGGTCTGGGCGTACGTTTCAAAGAAGATATGCAGGTTCGATTCCTGCCACTCGCATCCTGAGACGAAGATATCGAACGCTTTGCTTTTTTTCATCCGCGTTTCGCAAGAAGCGCGTGTGCCGAAATAGATTGTTTCTTCTTTCAATTTCCTATAATTCTGTGAGCACGAGCGTACTCATTTTAAGCAATTTTAAGATTGCATAGCCGATTGTCCGTGAAATCCAGTTAGAACCTCGATATAAGAGGAAAATGAGGAGTATTACCGCGAAAAGTCGTGCGAATACGTTCTTCTTTGTTTTCTTTGTTACTTTTTCCTCGATGCGTTTTCGTCGAGGAAATCTATTTAAGCTTGCGCTACGTTTGTTGTGCAACTTGTACTTCGGTATAAGGGCGCGTTAGCGGGTGTTTGTTGATAAGTGCCCGCTAACGCGTTATTGATTATTTCTTAGAGCTCCGTTCCTCTTTTTACTTTTTTATAGACTGATTTTTTGTTTTATCCCTATTTAAAGATTTGTTTTTTCCGTCGATAGAATCGTCTTTTTACGGTTTTTTTATAAATTTTTGTTTAGAAATGTATTTAAGTTCGCACTACATACGTATTTTGCTTTATACTTTGGTATGGGGCCGTGTGTGCAGGTCTGTTTCGACGCAGGGCCTGACACACACGTTTTGATTAAAAATACCCTTTTAATACTCCTTTCACTTTTTGAACATTTATAAATGTGTAGGGTTCTTTTCTTTTTGTCGACGATAGTTTTTCTTTCTTTTCTTTAAAATGTTTCTTTTTTCTTTAAATAGGCAATAAGTTTTTTGCTTATGCGAGGTTTTCCGTCGACAAGAGGGTAGCGATAGGGCAGTATAACCGATTCGATGCGGTTAAATTGTATTTCCAGTGCATCTTGGAAGGTTTGTTTTTTTAGAGGGATACCTTGTACTATCTGATTTGTTACGTAAACTGCGTTATCTGTGCTAAATTGCTCTTTTCCGATGTTTCTTTTGTCTGCTTTTTTTAGAAATCGTGTTAACTCTTTTTCGGTGCGTCCGTTTAGTTTTTCGTCTCCGAGAATGCCTCCGAATATGTAATAATCGAATTCTTTTGCTTCTTTAGTTTCGAGCGTTCTGGGCGCAAAAGGTTCAAGCACGCAAGTCTTTCGCAAATCAAGGTCTAATTTTTGTACGGATTGTGTAAACACTTTTCCATAAATGGAAAGTTTTCTCACATCTTTTTTTTGTACATGGGTGAACCAGACGTCTTTTCCTACGGCCTTTGAGAGGGATTCGTATTCTATGAGGCACCACGGCCAGAGCTCCGGTTCAAGGTGTTCAACGATATATATCGGTTTCATATAACCTGTCCTATCCTTTCATACTTTCCTTTATTTGTATCTTGCGGTTTTCTTAGACAATTCATTTCTTTTTAATCTTGTGGCCGCCAAACTCGTTTCGCAAGGTGGCAACAATCTTGCTTGAAAATGAGGGTTTTTTTCGTGACTTTATTCTCTGCATACGCGCTTCTTTGAGGATAGGCATGTCTGAGATTTTTTCTAATTTTTCCATTTCGTGTTCAGTTTCTCCTTGAGGCACTATGCCTTTAATATCCTTAAAGTCTGCACGATTCATGCCCGATTGTACCCACGATGCTAACTTGCTTTCAATAACTGAGCCATGCGCGTACGCTTTCGCAATCTCTTTGAGGTCAAGTCCGAATGCTTTTTCGTGTTTTTGGAGTGCTCCGAATCCCTCTCCTAATGCAGCCATCATGCCGTATTCAATTCCATTGTGCACCATTTTTACGAAGTGTCCTGCACCCGAAGCGCCCACATGCGCATATCCATCTCGAACGCAGAGGTCGTGTACAAACGGGGCTACAGTTTTTACAGCTTCTTTGCTTCCTCCGAGGAGCATACAAGTGCCATGTCGTGCGCCATCAACACCGCCTGAGGTACCGCAATCAACGAAGTGTATGCCTCGTTTTCCGAGCTCTTTTGCACGGCGTTGGGAGTCTTCGTACCATGAATTGCCTCCATCAATGATACTATCTCCTTCTGAAAGAAGCGGTGCGACTTCAGCAATAACCGCGTCAACTGGTTTTCCTGCGGTAATCATAAGCCAGATTACTTTCTGTTTTTGGTCACTTAATTTCTTTATGAGCTCTTCTATAGAAAACGCGGGATGCATGCCCTCTTTTTCGAGTGCTTTAACCGACTCGTGATTGCGATCGTATCCCACAATACTGTGCCCGCTTTCAATTGCATTGAGCACCATTGCGTTGCCCATGCGCCCGAGACCTATGAATCCTATTTTCATTCTTTTTCCTTATTCATATAGGAGTACATCTCCTTAAGTAATCTATCGAAGCATGATATGCTTATTGTTCCTAACCTCTTTTTAATTATACGTATATCGACTGTGAATATTCTGTAAGGTTTCACCCAACTTTTATATTTTAAATCTCCTTTGAAAAGGTTTTTTCTCTCTATTAAAATTCCTCCTTTTTGAGAAGGATTGCTGGTTATGAGACAACAAATTCTATCGTTCGTAGTCTCTAATCTTTTATTTGACATGATTAATGCAGGACGGAGTTTAGAAGCCGTTAAATCGGTGTACGGAAAGGGGATGAGCACGATATCTCGTTGGCTATAGGTGATTCCATCGTTCGTCATATTCATTATCCCACTCTTTTTTTAATACTTTTTCTGAAGCCAACATGGTTAAAACTCCTTCGTCGTCTTCTTTTTCAATCTTTTCTAACTCATTGAGGCGCTGTTCTATTATCTTTCGTACAAACTCGCTCCACTTTATTTCCGAATATTTTCGCATTTTCTTGTAGACGTTATCATCTATAGAGAGGGTTATATTTGTCATGATACTTTAAGTGAGGTCACTTATTTAAATCTTTCTCTGTAAGTAACGCATATATATCTAAGGCAATTTCCTCATAGGGGTGAGCTTTTTTTATTGCATCAATTACTCGTTTGGCTTTTTCCTTGGCACAAGTAAATTCTATTCTTTCTTCTTCGACTTCTTCTAGTTGATTTATATTGCCGATATGAGGTTTTGCTTTTTCGTTTGGTTTGAATCTTCCTTTGCCCCTGCTTGAAAAACTACAGTAACTATAATTGCCGATTACGCCTGCGCCAGCTTTTCCTGCAACTTCTCTTATGTTATTTGTATGTGTTAGAGGTACAAAAACAACTATTTTTACTGACGTCATATTGTTATTTTCCTCTCGAAATAGGTCCATGCGTGTCCTTTTTTATTTAATAATCTATCTGCTTCAAGGGGACCGCGTGAGCCCGGTTTATACACGTGGAGCGGAGTTTTTTGAAGGTTTTTGATGAGATTGTCGGTGAACTTCCAACTTGTGAGAAGTTCGTCGCTCCGTGTAAAAATTGTCTTATCGCCTTCAATAAAATCGTGCACTATGCTTTCATACGCTTCTGGTGTGTTGGGGCCGAATTCGCACTTATGACAGTATTCAAGCGTAATGGGCCTAAGGGTGTTGTGTGTAGCCAGTTCCTTTGTATAGGCGAGTATCGCAATGCCTTCTTGGTCAGGTCCAATGCGTATGCTGATAACATTGGGCGTTTCTCCTTTTTTTGCCTTAAGTACAATATTGATTTCTGAATATTTCTTGTCAAGTGCTTTCCCTGTTTTTATATAGAAAGGGATGTTTTTCCAGCGAGGTGTTGTGATTGACGTCTTAAACGCGATGAACGTTTCTGTTTGCGAATTTCTTGCCACGTTTTCCTCTTGCGTATAACTTTCGTACTGTCCTCGCACGATATCTTCTGGCGCTACCATTCGCAACTTTTTTAGTATATTTACTTTTTCGTTTCGGAGAAACTCAGCTTCTTCTCTCTTGGGGCGTTCCATTGCGGTAAGCGCCACTAACTGTAAAAGATGATTTTGCACCATATCTCGTGTTGCTCCTTCGGCGTCATAGTAGTGTCCTCGAGCTTCAATACCAAAGTTTTCAAGTGCGACGATCTGTACATGGTCAATGAGTGGGGCTTTCCAGAGGTTAGCAAACAGGGGATTATTGAAACGAATTGTTTCTAGCATGCTTACGATACTTTTTCCTAAATAGTGATCAACACGGTATATTTGTGATTCGGGGAGTTGTGTGTGGAGTGCTCGGTCTAACTGTTCGGCTGATGTTTTGTTAGTGCCGAACGGTTTCTCAAAAGCAACACGCGTCTTTTTCTTGTCTAACAGACGCGCTCGTTTGAGGAGGGCCAGTATAGTTGTGAACAGTGTGTGGCTTGTGGCAAGGTAGCAAACAAGTTCGTCATTACACCTATACTGTTTGTCGATTTCTTTTATGTGCGATGCGAGCGAGGCAGGATGTTTTTCTTCAAGATTGACGGCAAGGTACGTGAGGTTGCTTCGTACAATGTCATAGGTTGGTTTATGTTTTTGTTCTAATGTCTTGAATCCTGTTTCTTCGAGATATTCTTCTTTAGTCATAGACCGTCTACCGATGGCGACTATGGGGGTATTTACGAGTCTTTTTTTTCGGTAGAGCGCAAATACTGCAGGGAGCAATTTTCTTTTCGCTAAATCGCCTGTCGCGCCGAATATGAGAAGGGCAGGGTTGCTCATGGGGTCTCCTTCGTATGGAATACGTAATTCTCGGGCAGTTGCGTAATAAGTTTTGCAGGGCAATCAATTATTGTTCTTATCGGGTCGTTGAAAAGAGCCCAAGCTTTTTCTTTTTCTTTTCCAAAGAAGACTATGATTCCTGCCTGCGCTTTGAGAAGCAGTTTTCTTGACGCAGTCATGCGTTTTGCAGGAGGCTTTGGTGCATCAGTCATAAGGAAAAATCCGGTGTTTTCTTTTCGTATTGAATTGTGTTTAGGGTAAAGCGCAGCTATGTGTCCATCTTCTCCGCTGCTCGTTACTATGACGTCAAATCCTCCGAGTGCGTCAAGTGTCGATTGATATTTGAGAATCGCTTTTATAGCATGTGTTTCATCGTATACGAACGGGTGCGCATTATCTGCGGGGAGCTTTTTAGATGCCACTAATGGATTGATAAGTGTTTCTTGCGCACATCGATAGTTGCTTTCTAAACTATTGAGCGTTACGCATCGTTCATCAATCATCATAATGTGAACGTGCTTCCATGGTACGGTTTGTTCGCGTAAATGATTGAAAATAGCACTTACACTTCTTCCTCCGCAAATGCCAAGTACCGCCTTTCCTCTTTTTTCTACGGATTTGTTAATCAAGCGCGCTATCGTTTCGGCAACTTTTTTTTCGCATTCATTGCGCGAAGCTTCTATAATTGTCGTCGCCATTGTGCCAGTTGTTCCAAAAATCGTTCGGGGTTTTTCGATTGTGCGATTGCGGAGGCGATAAGCACTCCTTTGCATCCGAGCGCATATGCTTTTTTTACATCGTCGATTGTTGAAAGCCCTGCACCACATAGCGGGACAATTGGTTTTCCTTTGAGATGTGTTACGAATTTTTGCAGGTCATGTGCATTATAGGTCGCTACTGATTTGCCTGTCCCAATGAGGGCGGGATCTTCGAACGCTATGGCATTAGGTTTGAATTGGGCTAGTGTTTGCGCTTCCGCAAGTGTTTTTACGCAGATAACGGTTGCAAGGTTTACCTTGGCGCATTGTTCAATTGTTTTTTTGATAACTTCGGTAGTGAGCGGATGTTCGGAATGATTTAACAGCGTGCCTGTTGCTCCTGCTGATTTAACACTTGCCGCACTTATTTTTCCGGTTGTTTTTTCATTTTCCACTGCGTCGACGTGTTGTACGAATACGTTGAGTGTTGTTCGTGCTGCAATGCGATATACTTCTGAGGCAGGAACGACGAGTGTATTGTGTATATCGTACCCTTCTATGAGTTTTGCAAGCTTGAGGAGCGCATTTCCTGTTTTATAGTTCTTGGTGTTTATAAGAATCATGTGTAGAGGGCGTTTTGTATCTTTTTAGTTATTTCTAAGGGGTGTTTGTGTTGCCAGATATTACGTCCAACGGCGCACCCTATCACGCCAATTGTTATTGCTTCTTTTACTTGTTTTAGCAAGTTTTTTTCATCCGTTTTGAGTCCACCGGCTATAACGACTTTGCATTTACCTGCGGCTTTCACTGCCCAGGCTAACGCATCAACATCTCCGTTCCAATGGATTTTTACGATGTCCGCTCCAAGTTCGAGTCCGGTGCGTGCTGCGTAGGCAAGCAGTTCTCGCTCTGATTTTCCTTCAATCGCTTTTCCTCGGGGATATATCCACGCAATGACAGGAAGGCTCTTTACGTGTGCTTCGCGCTCAATTTGTTCGAATTGTTCAAACATTTCGGCCTCGCGTTCGCTTCCAATATATAGTGTGTATCCTACGGCCGTTGCTCCAAGCGTAACTGCTTCGCTTACGGTGCAGAGTTGTGTAGAAAGGGGTTCGCCTTTTACAAGATTGGTCTTGCCATTGAGCTTGAGAATGAGCGGAACGTGCGAGGCCTTGATTTCTTTGTGGTACTTCTCTGCGATGCCCTTTTGACAGATGAATGCATTACACGCGCCTTCTTGGGCAATTTTTATTATTTTTGCAGGATCAACGCTCGTGTCGTTGAAGTCAGTTGGCCCGTGTTCGAGGCCTTGGTCGTAGGCGAGGAAGAGACATTTTCCTTTTGTGAGGAGAGGTGATAGTGAGATGTTCTTTTTCATAAGATTTAAAGGGGCCCTTATTTTATAAACGTTCCATTAACTTTTTATAGCCTTTACTCTGGATTCGTTCATGACAAATTTTCCTGCGATGCCCACAGCACATCTTTTTTTTATACCTCGATGGTATGATTCTGACCCCGCTTTGCGAATGGAGACTGCAATGGCTATTAGCGATCATGTTGGCAGCGATTATGATAAGGCTTATCCCTTGGGGCCTGTTTTTCTTCATTGCCCCGTTCCTTCCGTAAGCCTTATGCTTAGACTCAAAAAGGTCACAACATCTGTTGTGGGAAATCAATCTGAGCTGGAAGATTTGGTGCGTTCGATGAATCTACCTCCTTCTTCTAACCGTTCTTTTGTTTATATCGCTGACACCTATTGGTGTACTCGTAAAGCGGACCTTTCCAAACGGATAGCAGGAGAACCGAAACGTTTTCATGTTGTTGCGTATGAGTCTATTCCAGAATCACTAGGCTAATGTTCAGCATTGTATCGTTTTTTTAATCATTTCTGCGAATGTTCTTCTCTGGTTTTCTACCTCGTCTTTGTTTTTTCCTTCTACCACGAGTCGCATGAGCGGTTCGGTTTGACTCGCGCGGATAGATATCCAATAGGTTCCGAAATCAGCGGCGATTCCGTCTTGCAGATTTATTTTTTGTGGTTTTAGCGCACGTATTTTTGTATGCAGTAGGGAGATATATTTACGTGCGTTCTCGATGTTTATGTTATATTCGGAAGCTTTATAGTATTTCTTGAGCGGCTTCACGAGTGCAGAGAACGTTTTTTGTTGGGCGGCATAAAACTGACACATGAGCACGGCAGTTATGATTCCCGAATCGGCATAGTCGTTATCTCTATACATGTAATGTCCGGTGTTCTCGATACCGAAGAGTGCATGTTCTTTGCGCATACGGTATTTTATGAACGTATGCCCTACCTTATCTTTGAGGGGTACGCCTTTTGCGCGTATGATTGTCTCGGGAAGAACGCGTGAGCATGTGGAACTGTACACTATTTTCTCTTTCGGATGTTTGGATAGTACGTGTTGTGCAAGGAGTGCTCCGACTAATGAACCTTCAATAGGCTCTCCGTTTTCGTCTACAAATCCCGCACGGTCGGCGTCTCCGTCTAATGCGATGCCAAAATCGGCTTCTGTTTCAAGCACTTTTTCTCCAAGCTGCTGGAGGTTTTCTATTTTAGAGGGGTCTGGCCCGTGGTGGGGGAATCTGCCGTCTGATTCGTAATATAACGGAATAACGGTAACGTTTCGCAATGCCTTGAATACACGCGTTGCAATTTGAGCGCCCATGCCGTTGCCTGCATCAATCACCACGGTGAAGGGGCGCGCTTCTGCATGATTGAGGAACGAGAGCACATGTTTTGTGTAGGGGCGCATGAGCGGTGTCGAGTATACGGCTCCTTTGTGTGTGTTTTTGATCGCTTTTTTCTTGGTTTGTGCTTCTAGGGCCTTAAGACCGGTTTGTTCATTGAGCGGCGTTGCATGCGACCCACAGACATAAAATCCATTATACTCTGCCGGGTTATGGGATGCAGTAATCATAATGCCTGGTGTTTCAAGGTAGCTTGTTGCAAAATACAGTGCGGGAGAATCTACTTCTCCTATGTCAAGTACGTCGGCTCCTGCGTCAACGATGCCTTGCACCAATGCGTCGTGTAGCGCAGGCGATGATACTCTATTGTCACGACCTACGGCAATACGTTTTGCTTTGATGTATCGCACGAATGCATTTCCCAATGCATATGCATCGTTGTCTTGTAGTTCGGTTCCGTAGATACCTCTAATGTCGTTTGCTTTGTAAATGCTCATCTCTCTTCAGTATCTTTATATATCTCCAGTTTTTAAGTACTGTGATTAACATGAAGAGAGGGATTGCTTTTTGGGTCGTTCTCGGGATTTTTGTTGTTGTGCTCGCACTTGCACTCAATCAGCGATATGGCTTTGTAGAAAATGTTATGTTTGCCCCTACAACGCTTCCCAAGATAGGCTCTTCCGGAACGGGAGCTTCAGGAGGAGGTGTTCTTAAAGATGTTTGCTGTGTTTGTCGTTATGAAGAAGGAACTTTTTTAGGCCAACAAGGATGCTCTCTTTGGTTTAATCAGCCTGAGCAAAAAGAATGCACCTATAAGGTAAGTGAATCCATAAACACTGATAACAATCTTAGCTGTCAAATTACCGTGCCTCCTGTTTGTGCGGGAAAGATACGTAAACTTAAACATCACTATATAGGGCATGGAGTTGACACTGACATCTATCCGGTCATTGATAGTCTTGCTAAAATTTGTATTGACGAATCTTGTGAAGTTTACGGATCAAGTTCCGCATGTTCAGAACTTAAATATCCCGAAGAAATTCAGAGTTATTTACAAGGTCTTCCCTCGGAAGTGCAAGAACGCCTTACTTTAACAGGTATGCAATGTACTAGCGGAGGAGAGTGGCCGCAGATTCCTGGAATGGGAGATTTGCTCTTTGCATGTACCAATGCTCAATGCACTATCACGGCGTCATGTATTGAATTTCCTTCCTGCGACGATATTCCTCTTGGAGGCCTCTGCCTCAAAAAAAAGGAGGGCGGATCAGAACCGGTGCGATGCGTGGAATCTGATGGTTCGGCAGTGTGGCGTACGTGTTGTGGTTCAACGCTTCCTGGAATGGGTAGGTGGACTCCTGGCGAGGGGTGCAGCGACTTAAACGCAACTGCTTGTGAAAATGGGTGTTGCTCGTGTGGCAAAGACGCCTTAACTGGAGAGACCTGCAACTATTGTCAAGACAAGGCAGATACAATTTTTACGAATGGAGGGTCTTTCGCACGTTTAACGGTGAATCAGTGGAAAGAACACGTTATTTGTAATTCTGTGTTTGGCACATGCGATGCAGTGTGCTCCCTTATTAGTTCAAAGGACTATGACTATTCGCGTACACTCGTCTGCGGAGATTATGCACTGTATGAAGATACGGGAGTTAGGCATGTTACTAAAGACTGTGCTACGGGAAACTGGAAGTTTAGCTTCATGGGCAATGATGATTCTGAACCTGAAGGTTTCGCATTTGAACGGGAGTTTTCAGGATGCACACAAGAGCAAGTAGATGCCTATCTTCAGGCGCAAGAAAAGATAGTGGCTCCCTGGCCCGATGATTCTTGCCTTGAACATGTTGAATACATATGGTGCGGCGGTGAGAAAAAGGAACTTTGGAAATTGGAGGTCTTAACGAAGAACACAGCAACATGTTAGACAAAAGGAAGCTTCTCTCTCGTCGAAATTTTAAAATAGTAGTGCTTGCAGTGATTTCCATAGCACTTATCGTGTGGTTGCTTAATACTTCTCGGGTAAACTTAAGCCCTCAAAGTAGTGAAGAAGCTAATGAAATTTCGGCAGAGATATGTGAATGCAGTACAAACCTTCTCTGTACTAATGCTCGAAAGATTATCGAACAGCAATGTACTGATTTAACTTCCGTTTGTGGCGCGAGCTGTAACGAAGGGTTACTTGCAGGTGCTACCTGCGTTGAGCGTAAAGAGGCCTATTTAGAAGAGCGCGCCTGGTACGAAAATAATTGTCTCGAAAGTGGCTGTGGCTTGCCCTTGACTCCCTGCTGCGAGGATTCTTTAATCGGAAGATGTTGCATCGAATATAATGATGGAACAAAAGAATGCGAAGATGCCCTTTCGTATTCTGCTTGTCAAACAATTATGCAAACGCCCTATGAAGACAAGGATGTTGTTGTTGTTAAATGGGAAGATACAAAAGTTTGTGCTGACGGGGAGTGCGAGGCAATTACGGGCGCGTGCTGTACGATAAACTCGTGTACTCCCGATAACCCTTATACGTGTTACGATGACCTCACGTTTCAGCAGTGTGAGGCAAAGGAAGCTGAAAATCCTTTGTGTGTACGGGCTCAGTGGGGTTTTGAGAAGAAGTGTACTGATATGAGTTGTGCGAGCGAGGGCTGCCGTGTGGACTTTCCCGAGGCGTATATCGGTCGAAGCTGTCAGGAATGTTACCGTAACTTCTGTTCTTTGTACGAAATTATGAACGGTGGATGCTCGGCGTGGTGTAGTTCATACGATATTCCTGATGACTTTGGCAATTATTGCTGTGGGCCGGCGTAGTTTTTTCTCGCCTTGTCTTCTTTTTCGTTTTCTATGCGTTCTTACGTTGCTTGTGGTTAAATCTAGCGTTTTTTTGCGAGAATTTCTTTTGTTTTCTTTTTGTAGCTCTCGATGTCCGGTTGGTCGAAAGGATTGACGTTGAGTAATTCAGCGAGGTATACGACTTCCATCATTTCAAACTGTATGAATTGTCCTATTGTATAGGGGGATTTGTCGGGAAACGTTATTTCGGTAAACGGCCTTTTTTTCTCTGCAAATGTTTCAGTTACTCCTCGATAGATTGCTTCCATTATTTTTTGAAGTGAGGTTGATTGTATATGGGGGACGAGTGCGTTGAAGGAGGGGATTGACGGCGTTTTTATGTCGTTTCTATTTTTCTGCACACGAACAAAGGTGGTAAACTTGTCGAAGGGGCCGCCGAGATAGAGTTGCGCTATGGAATGCATATCTGTGCTCCCGATTGAATAGGTCGGTGTAATGCCTATGCATAGTTTGCCTTCCTTGTCGCATCCTTTCCCGAGTGATTCGGCGAGCAGCTGGCGATGCCACTTTCCTAATGATTTGAAATCGTTGCCAAACAGGAACATGTCCTGAATAGTTTTTGCGTGCAACGCATGCCAGTGTCTAATTGCTGCGCTGGTGATGGCGGGATTGTTTTCTCTTTTGAGGCATCGGGCGCGCATGGCGCGTGCCCCCGCAAGCAGGTGGTCAATCGATATGCCTGCCAGTTCCAGAGGGAATAATCCTGTGGCTGTGAGTACTGAGTAACGGCCGCCAATGGCTCGGGGAATCGTTAGTACGTGAAATCGTTCTTGTTGTGCAAGGCGATGCAAGGGGGTGTCTTCATCGGTTGTAACAATGACATGCTCTCGAAAACGTGCATCTTGCTTTTTTATTATTTCGAGGAGCACTTCAAAGTTTGCTATGGTTTCAGTTGTCGTGCCTGATTTTGAGATGGCGTTGATAATAACGGTCTGCTTTTTTTCGAGCGTTTTTTGTATAATGCTTTTTATTTCTGTAAGTTCATCGCTGTCTACGGTATCTGCGTAAAGCACTTTTATTGTCTCGGTATTTTCATTGTGCAGTTTTCCCTGCACCAGTTGTTCTACGGCCATCATCCCAAGGTTTGATCCTCCTATGCCTATAACTATCAGCAATGCAGGTTTTGAAGCGCGTACTTTTTTCACTAATGCGTGAATTGTTTTGTGTAGCTTGGTGTCGAGACAGAGGTCAATGACCGATTCAGGCGTGCTGTAGTCCTGTGTCATGTCCGCCATTTTGTGCGCGAGCGAGGCAAGGTGTTTTTTGCTATGTGATTGCTCTCGAAATGGAACGAGTGCTTTATCGAATGAGAATGAAATCTCTTTTAACATTTTTTCTTTAAGTGATATTCTTTTATAAGAGTTCCTACGGGTTATTTTGGTGCTTGCGATTATTCTTTGCTCAAGCAGTTACTTTTTACCTTGTGCGAGCTTTGTATACTCGGAAGGCATGTCTTCGTCGAATTTTTTGACGCCATCAATGGTTTTTGCGTGAACCGAGAGATTTTGGAAAAGTGCGAAGGGAATGGTTGCAATATGTGTGCCTGCAAGCGCGACTTCTCGAAGCTGATGTGCATTGCGTATAGACGCGGCAATCACTTGCGTTTTAAATCCATACGATTTTATGATTTGGACGCATTTTATGACAAGGTCAACACCCGAGACGATGCCGTTGTCTTGTATATGTTTGCCACCGGCTATGTGGCCTTCTGCAGGGTAATAATCCTCTTTTTCGAATCCTATCCCATGTTGCGTTCGTATGTAATCGTCGACACGTCCTGCAAAGGGGCTGATGTAGGTTGCGCCGGCCTTTGCGGCGAGCAACGCTTGTTCAGGTGTGAATATGAGAGTGGCATTTACCGGAATTCTGGCCTGTGAGAGTGATTTGATGGCGCGTAGTGCGTCAAGATTTTTCGCTTTTCCGGTTGCTGAACTATTTACCGGGATTTTTATGACTACATTGTTGGCAAGCGGATTGAACTTTGTGTATAATGTTTGACCTTCTTCAATCATGGCGTTGGCGTCAGTGCTCGCAACTTCGAGGCTGACGGGGGTGCCTTTAGCGAGTGTAAGAATTTCAGTGATGTACGTTGCGATGTCCATTTTGCGCTTTTTCTTGCGCATATCATCGAGGGCTACCTTTACAAGTGAAGGGTTTGTGGTTATGCCATCCACAATACCGGTTGCGTAAGCTTTTTCAAGCTCATCAAGTTGAGCACTATCAATAAAGAGTTTCATCTCTTCCGCACCTTAAAAAGAAAACTTCTATATAAAGGTATGCCGTCTCTTTACTAATTAAATAAGATTAAATAAGATTATTAATATGGTGCACAGGGGACTTGTTGATGCGAATGCCTGAACTCAACCTAATCCTGTCGATACTTGCAAGGGCATAAACAAGGTTATGGGGCGCTCATGTGTAACTCTTTCGTGTTTATGAGAGGGTATTAATTGCAACTCCTTTCTGGAATGCGCGTATGTTTTTTGTAGCCGTTTCGATAATCGTTTGTGTTGCTTCGTGCGTGTAAAAGGCTATATGCGGAGTTATAATCACGTTTGGTAGTTTAAGCAATCGATGGGTCGCGCGAATCGTGCTCCAATCGTGTTGTTTCAGATGGTGCTCTTTTCGTTGGGCATGAGCTTCTCGGTGTTCTATTTCTCCTTCAAGCACATCAAGTGCCGCGCCCGCGAGTTTTTTTGTCATTAGCGCTTCGCTCAAGGCGTGCGTTTCCACGAGCCCGCCTCGGGCGGTGTTGATAAGATACGCGCCCGATTTAATGAGTTTGATTTTTCGTTTGTCTAGGAGATGGTGTGTTTGTTTTGTATACGGCAGATGTAACGTGAGTATGTCTGATTGTTTGAGGAGGTCATTGAGTTCTGCGTGGCATGCACCGGTTTCTTTTGCAAGTTGTTTATTGGGGGTGCGTTCATACATCAGAACGTTCATGTCAAATGCGCGGGCGCGACGGATAACTGCTGAACCGATGGTTCCTGCGCCGATTACTCCGAGCGTTTTACCTGCGAGCTCAGTTCCGCATAATCCTGTTAAGGAAAAATCGTCGTGGTTAGTATTGTGTACTGCCTGAGGGATATGTCTCACGAGGGCAAGCATAAGCGCGAAGGTGTGCTCTGCAACGGCCGTGCCTCCGTATTTTGGCACGTTACAGACGGTGATACCGTGTTCCTTGCAGGCTTGCAAGTCGATATGGTCGTACCCGGTTGAAAGCGTTACAATCAAACGGAGAAAGGGGAACTTTTCAAGTACCTCTCGTGTTATTTTTGAATAAATGAATATTACGAGCGCTTCGGTGAAGGAGTTATTTTTCAGATAGTCTAATTCGAGAGGCTGTTCATGAAACGTCAGTTCGTCATAGGGAAGCGCCTTTTCAAGCAGGCTTCGTTCATGCTCATCACATTCAAAACACGTTATTTTCATGCTCTCTTTCGTGTTGGTTTACGTCGAGGGTTTATTTAAAACTACGCACATCCGCCCGTATCTCCTGATTCATAAGTACTAAGAAACGCACTGAAATCATCCATCGTTATGACTCCATCGTGCGTTACGTCTGCGGTAATTGTTCCGTCACTACAAGGCAATCCGATTGTTTGGTTTTCATAACATTCGACAAATAAATCATAATCGTCCCCATTTCCATAATCGTCTTGATTAAAATCATTGCATCCTGTGCCCGGTTCATACGCGTATCGTTCACAAATCGTTTCTTTGGTCGAGATGCAAGCTCCCTCTTTCGAGAGCATTGGCGCAGCAGTCACGACGCGGGGGATAAAGTTCCCAAGTGCCAGTCCTGCTGTTGATTTTTCGAGGGGTTGGGGCATAGTTCCTCCAACTACTCTCTCCCCCCAGCTTTTGGAGTTCTTCTTTCCGTTCGCATCTTCAAAGATTAATTTTATATCAGACACATTCTTTTGATCTGCACCTCGCTTTACAACGATGGAAGCGTACCAATATTGCCCTGCTCCGCTATACACACATGAAACGGGCTCGGTTTCGACAAGCAGACAATCTTGTGCGGAGGCGACACGAGCGGTTTCATTTATCGTGGGGCGAAGAAACGCCCAAATAATACCTACTGCGAAGAGGACGATAAGGATTATAAGAATCGCAGTTACAACATCGCTTAGTCCTTGTTTGTTCATTGTTTAAGTGCTTCAATACCTGGTAACGTGCCTTTGGCAAGGTAATGAATTAACGCGCCTCCGCTTAAACTGACGTAGCCAAATTTGCTTTTTGGAATCTTAAGTTTTTCAATCATGGTTAGGGTATGACCACCGCTTACGAGCGTAAATGCGTTTGATTCGGTGAGCGCAATTAAAAGCGCATGGGTGCCTATGGAAAACTTGGGGTTGTTACAAAGTCCGGCGAGGCCTTTAAAGAAAATTGTTTTTGCATTCATGATTTCTTTTCCGTAGGCTTCGATGGTTTGTATCCCGATGTCGAGTATTTCTGCGTTTTGGGGGAATTCGTCGATGCGCAGGTCATGACGCTTATCTTTATACTCTATGGCGAGGTCGTGTGGAAGTAATAGTTTATGCTTATGCGCACGCACAATGGACCCGTACTCTTTTAATGATTCTTTCATTATTGCATTTTGTAAGCCTAAATTTTTTCCTAAGGCCATAAGACAGAAAGGTCCAAAGAGACCTGATGCGAGTATTTTGCCTTTTGTTTTCTTAAGCAATTCGATATTGTCTTCGGGTTTTGAGCCGCCGAGTACGAGAAGCGCGTTACGCATGTCTATTTTTTGTAATGCGCGCAATTCGCGTTCGAATATGCGACCCATTGCGCTTTTGAGTCGTTGTGGAAATCCGGTAATACTCGTTTGATGTCTGTGCGAGGCGGAAAATGCGTCGTTGACGTAGAGGTCTATAAGCGGCGCAATGCGATCAAGGAGCTCATTGGGCTTGTGCGGTTTGTATTCGAGTTCATCTTTAATGAAGCGTACATTGTCAAGTAGCAGAACATGGCTCGATTTGAGCGCTATTATTCTTTCAATTGCTTGCATACCTGTTACGTCAGGGACGTGCTCGAAATGAGCTATCCTTTTCTTAAGGAAATTTGCGTGTTGTCTTAGTGAGGTAAAATCTTCGCTTCCTGGCCTCCCTTGATGGGAGAGGAGAATTATTTTTGCTTCTTTCTTTTGAAGTTCTTTAATAGTTTCAAGCGGCGCGGTAAGTCGTTCGGAGGGGATGAGTTTGCCCTTGCGTATGTCGCTGTTGATGTCAATCCGCACTAAAACACGTTTATTTTTAACCGCAAGATTATCGAGCGTTTTCATGCCTGTAATCACCATCGTTCCTTCCTCTGACTAGGAAGATGTTGTTTATAAAATCGAGGTTATGCGCTCAATCTCTTTTTTGATTGGTCTGTTGTTTTTCTTGCTCTACTCGCGTCTTCTCACGCAGGGCCTTATACTCTGCAAGTCGGCGGTCGTAGTCGCGGTCAACAAATTCGGTTGCTCGTGCCATGTCATTTTTATTGAAAAGGAGATTAAATAGTTTATTGTATTAGAGAGAACTGTTTTGCGTGAACTTTTTCATGGCTTGCTCGAGTAAGACTTGCGGGGCGAATCCTTTTCGGCTACAGGCTTTTACGAATTCGTCGAATACAGTTTGGTCGACCATATAGTCAAGTTTTCTTTTTCGCGCCCCCGGAGGTGTTGCTGCCATAGTATGTCTATCAGGACAGGCTATATAAATTATTTCTCTTTCTTTATTTCAGTCGTTGTACAACATCAACGACGCGGTTAGAGTAGCCGAATTCGTTGTCGTACCATGCCAGTACTTTGACAAGGTTGCCGTCGACTTGCGTACTCAAAGCGTCTACGACCGCAGAATGAGGATTTCCTATGACGTCGGACGATACAAGTGGGTCTTCCGTGTATTCGATGAGGCCTTTGAATGAACCTTTGCTTGCCTTTTTGAACGCGTCATTTACGTTTTTTACTGTCGCTCTCTTTATCACTTCGACGGTTAAGTCGGTGAGCGAGCCGCATGCCACGGGCACTCTGACTGATAACCCCGTCATTAATCCTTTCAGTTTGGGCAAGACTTCAATAACCGTTTCTGCTGCGCCGGTTGTTGTTGGGACCATGTTCAGTGCGCCCGCTCGACCCCGACGGATGTTATGGTGGGCGCTGTCTTGAATCGCTTGGTCGTTGGTATAGGCATGGATGGTGGTAAGCATCGCGTATTTTACTCCGAATGTATCCATCAGGACTTTTGCGATGGTTGCGGTACAATTCGTTGTGCAGGAACCGATGGAAATTATCTTGTGTGAGCTCTTGAGCCAGGAATCGTTTACTCCTGGTACGAGGGTCACGTCAGGGCTTTTAGCCGGGGCGGTAATAATCACTCTTTTTGCACCGGCTTTCAGATGGGCTACGGCGTCTTTTGCGTTTGTGAATGCTCCTGTTGACTCAATAACAATATCCACGTTAAGCGATTTCCAAGGTAACTTTAAAGGGTCACGTTCGCTGAGGATCGATATTTTTTTGTTGTTGATAATGAGATAGTTTCCTTTTGCACTTACGTTTTGTTTGTAGTTGCCATATACCGAATCGTATTTGAGCGTGTAAGCTGCTGATTCGGCGCCATGCGTGTCATTGATGGCAACAATGTTTATTTTTCTTTCTAGGGCAATTTTTAGAATCGCGCGTCCAATACGACCAAATCCGTTGATAGCGAGGTTCATCTCTTTCTTTTGCGTAAGGAGGTCTAGCTTTATAAAACTAGTGCGATGGGCGAGGCATAGGAATCTCGCGTGTGTGACCGTGTGCTCTTACAAGGCCTCGTACATTGGTCTCTCCATAAATAACTACATATAACGGGTAAGGGGGTGCAGACAAACCTGCTTCATGCAATAACTTTCTTTGTCTGCCGTAAGCCCAGTGCAGATGTTGAAAATGGTTGTCTCTTGTTATAATCGTAACTGGTCCGAGGTAACCGAGCGTAAACGCTTTTGCATAGATGTTCATGTCGTTATTTCCTACGGGATTTACACTTTCTTGATTTGACGCGGGAAGGGAGCTTTTAACTATCTCTATGAGTTGAGGAATTCTCTCGTTCAGGAGGTTTTCGTACTTTTTTTCAGCCATTCGAGCACCAACCCAGCTTTTACAAAATCCTTTTTCACGAGTTTCAAGGGATTGTAATGTTCGTACGGTTTCGTTGAGGTCTCTTCCTCCTTCATATCTTTTTGGTTTTCTTCCATGGGTTGTGCGATCTAAAAGGTTCTTTCTGAATTGTCTGGCCTCTTTGTGCGATTGTCGAATACAGTGAATCCAGTTGCTTGCCTCTTCGTATACCTCCTGCGTGGTCACTACCGATTCGTCTGCATGCTTCCTAAACCATGCACGACTTGCTTCAACGTACTCAACTTTGTTCGGAGTATATCTTTCCTTAGAATATCCTTTTTCGTAGGGCCATAATATAAACGACGTGTCTATTATTTTCAAACCGAGGTGTCCGAAGGCGTGTCGTACATCGTCTTCTGTCATTCTTAATCGAGAGTCTAAACCCATAACGCTATGATTTTACGCTGTTTAAAAGATTGTTGGTCGGTATTTCTTTATATTGAGGCAGATGTTTTTTCCGTCACGTTTGAACTGGACATGGGCTTGTTCGATAATGTGCATTGCTTCTTGGGGGGTTTTTGCAAGAAAGAGAGATTTCATATCTTGTTTTTCCATGTATCTGTGTTTGAGCGGGCCTTTCTTTATCCACGCGATAAGTTCTTGGTAATGGTCTCCTAGGAGAATAAGGGGGATATCGCATATCTGTCTAACTTGGATAAGCTGCCACGCGTAAAAAAACTCGAGGAGTGTTCCTAATCCACCCGGGGCTACTACGACTGCGTTTGATAATTGCATAAAGGTATCAAGTCGTTCTGAGAATCGGTGAAACTCGCGTTTTATGTTAAGATGGTTGCTTTCGCGTTGTTTCTCTGGAAGTTTTATAAGTAATCCGAGCGAGTGACCCTTTCCCTTATGTGCGGCTGCATGACCCTCTGATGCTGCTTCCATGAGTCCGGGGCCGCCCCCCGTGACAATGTCTATGTCGCGTGAGCCAATCATTTTTGCAAGCGCGTATATCGATTTATAGGCAGGGTCATTTTTCTTAATGCGTGCGGAACCGAATATGGCCACACGAAACTCGGTCTTCTGTGTTTCTCTGTCAAATCTGGTTACTCTTTTTTTCATCTCTTGGTTATTTTACAGGCAGGGTCTATAAAAAGATGCTGCCTCTGAAAACTCTTTAAAGGCATGTAGCATTATTGTCTTATGGACTTTAAAGGGTTGAGTTCTCGTGAAGCGACCGATCTTTTACGTGTGCACGGCTCGAACGAAATTAAGGACGTCGGCAGGGTCGCACCACTTATGATTCTCTTTCGTCAAATTCGGGGCAATGTTGTGTTATATCTTCTTGTTGTAGCCATGTTGCTTTCTTTTTTTGTTGAAAAACCCATTACGGCCTATGCGCTTTTAGCAATTATTTTGTTGGTAGTCGTTATTGGCTTTTTCCAGGAATATCGTGCAGAAACAGCTATTCAAGCGCTTCGTTCTATGATAACGCCCGTTTCAGTTGTTATTCGCGATGGAAAGACGATAACGATTCCGGCTCGTGAGCTTGTTGTAGGGGACATTGTGCTGTTGCGTACGGGCGAGCGTGTTCCCGCGGATGGGCTTATTCTGGAAGCAAATGAACTGAAAGTTAATGAGTCTCTATTGACGGGCGAGTCTGCGGAGGTCTCTAAGTTCGTTTCTCGAGATGGTGATGGTCCTGATACGCATTATGTATTTATGGGCACGTTTGTGGTACATGGTCGAGCGACTGTACAGATTACCAAGACGGGGATGTCAAGTCGTTTTGGTGCGATTGCAAATCTTATTTCTCGTGAACAGAAAGAACTGCCGTTACAGAAAAAAGTAAATGGATTGGCCCGCTATGCGATTTTTGTTGCCCTCTTCTTCGCGCTTGCAACGGGAGTTATTTACACGCTACGAGCGGATGCGTTTACGGCGACGGTCATGGTCGATGCGCTTATTATCATGATTGCGCTTGCGGTTTCGGCGTTTCCTGAGAGCTTTCCGGTGGTATTAATTACGACGCTTTCTGCGGGAGCGCATCGTATGGCCTTGCAGAATGCGATTGTCAATCGTATGTCGGTGATTGAGACGCTGGGTGAAACAACCGTTATCTGTTCTGATAAGACGGGTACGTTGACCAAAGGTGAAATGACGGCAAAGTATGCGTTTGTTGATGGTCGCATACTCGAGATTAGCGGCGCAGGGTACGCTGCTGAAGGAGAATTTCGATATGAAGGTGCTTCGTATGATGTTTCTCGAGATAAAGTGCTTGATTTAGTATGTAAAAGTGCGGTGGCGTGCAACGATGCTTCTATCGCTCGTTCAGGGAGCGACAATCGCTATGAGATTGTGGGGACGGCGACTGAAACCGCGCTTTTGGTGATGGCTGCGAAGGCAGGGTTTGTGAAGGAACAGTTGCATGTTACGCGCAAGGCGGAGATTCCGTTCAGTTCAGAACGTAAACTTATGTCGGTGCTTGTCCATATGGGAAAATCTTCGTTTGTGTTTACCAAGGGCGCGCCCGAATACGTGCTTGATGCCTGTACTAAGATTCATCGCAAAGATGGCGTATTTAGCCTTACCGTATCTGAGCGTAAGCGGCTTGCAGAGATGGTTCATTCATTTTCTACACGAGGGTATCGTACTATCGCGCTTGCCTATAAACCTTCTACAGGAACCACTATTGATCATGAAAAAGGGCTTATCTTTTTGGGCATTGTTGCGCTTGAAGATCCGCCTCGGCCCGAGGTGATTGCTGCATTGCGTGAATGCATGCATGCAGGTATCGCGGTTAAGATGATTACGGGAGATCATCGCGAGACGGCACTCTCCATTGCCTCTCAAATTGGGCTTCATGGGCCTTTATTGACTGGAGAACATCTTGATGCGCTTTCAGATACGGCACTCGTGCAATGCGTTGGGGAAACGGTCATTTTTGCGCGTGTGCGACCCGAACATAAATTGCGCATTGTGAATGCACTCAAAGCTCGCGGTGAGGTGGTGACCATGACGGGAGACGGCGTCAATGACGCTCCTGCTCTCAAAGCAGCACAAGTCGGTGTTGCAATGGGGATTTCGGGTACCGATGTTTCGCGAAGCGTTGCAGATATTACGTTGAAAGACGATAACTTTGCAACGATTGTAAGCGCGGTTCGGGAGGGAAGAACTATTTTTAATAATATGCGGAAGTTTATTACCTATCAATTTTCATGTGTTCTTGCAGAAATCCTTGTTATCTTCTTTGGGATTTTTCTCGGACTGCCGTTGCCGTTGGTGGCAATTCAAATTTTATTTATGAACATGATTACTGATGACTTCCCTGCTATCACACTCGGATTAAATCCAAGTTCCCCTGATGTTATGGATCATAAACCCCGTCGTAAAGAGTCTTTGTTGACGCGGAATCATATTCAGATGCTCATTATTGCAGGGGTAATCATGGGTCTTGGCACGCTGGGCGTCTACGTTTACGCACTCTATATTGCGGGAATGGACGTGGCCTTTGCTCGAACTGCGGCGCTTGTCACCTTAATTTGTTTTGAAATTATAGGGGCGTTTAACTTTAGGTCGTTCAGGAAATCGACACTGGGGCGTTCACCGTTCGTCAATAAGGCTCTTGTTATGGCCTCATTTGTATCTCTTTTGGCTACGTTTGCGATTCTCTATACGCCTCTTCACGTGTTCTTTGAGACGGTTGCGCTGCCGTGGCACTGGTGGATTGTTTCGGTTGTGCTTGCGTTTGTGTTTGTGGGGATATTTGATGTTCTTAAATCGTTTAATGCGCGTGCGTGCTTCTGGAAAGACGTGTGCTGATATTATTCTAATGCTTGTTTGAGCGCCTCTACTTTATCCAATCGTTCCCAGGTGAATTCGGGTTCGTTTCTGCCAAAGTGGCCGTACGTAGCGGTTTTTGCATAGAGAGGGCGTTTTAAATCGAGGTGTTTGATGATATCTGCAGGCTTGAGCGGAAAGTGTTGTTTAATGAGCGATTCGATTTGTTCTTCGGGTATTTTGTTGGTGCCGAAACAGTGTACGAGTACGGATACTGGTTCCGCAATCCCTATGGCGTAGGCGATTTGTACTTCACATTGGTCTGCAAGGTTAGCCGCGACAATGTTTTTTGCGATGTATCGTGCGGCGTAGGCGGCACTACGGTCGACTTTACTCGGGTCTTTTCCTGAAAAAGCACCGCCCCCATGACGACCAAATCCTCCGTAGGTATCTACAATGATTTTTCTTCCGGTGAGACCGGCGTCTCCTACGGGTCCTCCAATGATGAACGCGCCAGTAGGGTTAACGTGAATGATTGTGTTCTCGTCAAACCATGCGCCCAACACGGGCGTTATCACATGCTGTATGACCTCTGCTTTTATTTTTTCTTGTGACACCTCAGCATCATGTTGGGTTGAAAAAACAATCGTGTGTACGCGTTGTGGTTTACCTTCGTTGTACGCAACTGTCACTTGACATTTTGCATCAGGGCCGAGATACGGAATTATTTTTTGGTCTTTTACTTCTCTTCTTTTTTGCATAAGTGCGTGTGCGAGGGTTATGGGGAGGGGCATATACTCGGGCGTTTCATTGGTGGCGTAGCCAAACATAAGCCCTTGGTCGCCTGCGCCTTGCTCTTTTTTCTCGCTTGCATCAACACCTTGCGCAATATCGGGCGATTGTTTTGACAGCGCGTTCATAACACCACAGGTATTTCCATCAAATCCGTACTTGGGGTCGTTATACCCCGCATCGCGTGCGGCTTTGCGCACTATCTCTTGTACATCAACCGTCGCTTTTGACGTGACTTCGCCACCTACGAGAATAAATCCCGTTTTGGTGAATGATTCGACAGCCACGCGGCTGTCTGGGTCTTGTGCAAGGAACGCGTCAAGGAGCGCGTCCGATATTTGGTCACAGAGTTTGTCAGGATGTCCTTCGGCAACCGATTCAGATGTAAAGAGGCAGGGTCGTGTCGATAGGGACATGTGTTTTTGAGCGCGTTAGATGTTTAAGAAGTTTGTTGTGATAGGTTAGTTGCATAGGATCAAACCCCGTTTCTCCTTGCATAATCCGGGGATCTATTGATTCGGTTATTTGTCTACAAGCTGCAGAGTTTTTAAGGATTGTCGAGCTCTCAGCTCAGTAGAAAGACTTAAAAAGCAGTTGCTTTGGAAGTTTTATGATTAGAGAAGATTTAAGCTCAGAACAAATGGGTGCAATATGGAGAGCCGCCAACTTAGGTAGAACTCTACAAGAAGATTGTGGAGATAAACTGAAAGCGTCTTATATAGAAGGTAAACTAATGAAAGAAATAGTGGACGAGTTCGACATACAGTCGAGGTATCATATAACTGCCCATGTTGCGGTACGGGGAGTCTTTTATGCACTAGCCGGTTTTGAAAAAGACGATCGTCATTGTGGCGCCTATGAAGGCCTTATCCCCGATAGAGCAGAAAGAGAAAAAATAGGAAAAGAGCATAAAGCCATGGTAGCTAAGGCAAAGGGGATTGATATCTTTAAAAAAAGAAAAGGAATACATGCTCAAACATTAGAACAACGAAAAGAATTAGGCCATAAAGGGGGATCAATCGGCGGACAGAAGAATTATCAAAATAGGGTAGGTATTCATGCACAGTCAGAGGAGGGACGGAGAGAAGCAGGTTATCAAGCAACGAGAGCGAAAGGGCTAGTTGTGTGGTCGGATGCTGAAAAGACCCTGTTATCAGAACTCTCTCGCGATCCCTATTTTAGGCGTGGATCTAATGCCAATGCTATACGAATTGCACAGGCCCTTAATGGGACGTATCACGGAGGAGAGGAGATTAGAAACCGAAATGCAGTGGTTATAGCCCTTGGAAACCGTAGAAAATCGTTAGGAGAAACTACCGCGCCACCCGTACGGTGGAGCGATGAGGAAAGAAAAAAAGCTTACAGCTTATCAGAGAGCGATAAATATAAGATTATAAGCAACGATAAGAAAAAAATCAATATTAAAAAAATTAGAGATACATTGGTCGAATTGGGATATCCCAGTAGAACTAGGGGAGCGGTTAAAATTGAAATTGATAGAATAAAAAGATCTTTAGAAGAACGAGCACAAACTCCTTAGTGCCTTCCTGCAGCCTAATTAACCTTGGCTCCTGTTTGCCACAAGTCTTTTTCGAGTTTTTACGTGATATCATCAATGCCCCACTCCAGCCGTTCTTACAGATTACGTTACATTTGCTCTCTGAACCGATCAATATTGACATGTTTGTTCGCCTCTGGGCCATCATCGTCTACCTGCTCTCGATGTTCTACGTCTTGCTGCTGGTAGGTTCGGGATTGAGTTTTTATGATTGCAGGGTTCTTAGGGATTGTCGAGATAAACTAGACAAGTTTATTTACCTTATGGGGATACTTATTTAAATCGATTTAATAATGTTCTTTTATGGTCTTCCAAGAGGAATTCGGAAAAGTAGTAACTTATGTTGATGAGCGTTCGGTTTATGCATATCGTACATTATTAGAATCTTCGCGCGTGGGAAATATCCTCGGACTGGATTTAGGGATGACTGATAGGGGCATTCCACAGGGGCTTAAGAGACAACAGTTAGCGGGTGATCTCACTCGCACGGATTTGATATATCCACAATATGGGGCATTAATAGAATTTAGACCTTCAGGATTAACACCAGAACAAGAAGAATTATACGTCCATATTAAAATGAATTTGCTAGGCCTTCGCTTATTTGGTGCATATCATGATGCTTTGGTAAGAAAGGGGCCTTTCTTAGATGAAGTTGTTGCTGCTATCAAATGCTTTGATTGTCCAAGGGTTAATCGAGCGGTAGATGATTATCGCCTTATCAGCAATGTGCTTTGCATGGCTGGCAAAACAAAATCTCGAGATGAATCAGGAGAAATAAAACCTGAATTGCGTAGTACCGATTACTATTTTGGCGACGTATTAAAAAGAATGAATCTTTCAGTTGCAAAGATAGAACGATTCTGTGCACGAAATTCAGAGTAACTTCTCAAGAATAACGAGGAAAGCCCCCCTAGTCGAATTTTCTTCACGTAAAAATACATTCCATGAAAAACACAAAAGTGTAATATTCTCGGGCCAGCATTCACAAAATGAACCGGGGTTTTGGAATTTATCGTAATCTTCTCACGACATTCATTAGTTCTTTTACCCTTTTAACATCTAGGAGGGATTCTGTATCCCCATTTTTAAAATAACTTCCGACAATTGCTCCGTCAGCATATTCAAGCTGTGATCTTGCGTTTGCAGCCGTAACTCCAGAGCCTACAATAAGGGGAAAATCGGCCATAATCTTTCTAAAGTCGCGCAATTTAGTTAGGGGAGCCTCAATTCCAGTTCCGGACCCAGTTGTAACGATTGCTTCACATAGGGATCTGGCTTCGCATATATCTTGTTCCAAAGAGTTACCCGTGTCTCGTGTATACTTGAATCGTACTTCTCCGAAAACAGGAATATCCATCTGACCTTTCGCTCGGGTATACTCCTGCGGGGTTAGACCTGTTGCATTTAGATTATCAAACTGAACAAATTTTCCTCCAAGAAGAGCAGCATAATCCATGGAACTTGCCCCACCGTGAAGAATGTTGACTCCTCTTGCTATCTTGAAATCTTGGCTATCATAAAGGGCAGAGCGAACATCTCTAAAGTCCCCATGGTAATCTTCTATGGTTGCCCCATCAACTCCTTCTTCCTCATATATTCTTAATTCCTCTAGAGCTCTTCTTAATTTTTCAGGGCGACCCGATCCTGCAAGATGAATCATTCCAATGATTGGTTTGTTAACAGGAAAAATTTGTTTAAAACTCGAGGGCATGCCTTTTAAGAGTTGGTTCATCTCTTAAACATTATTTCGTACGAGTGTATGTCTCAAAGTCTCTTTTTTTCTTTTTTATCATCGCTTTTGATAATATGGCGCTTGAATCACATCCTGGAAAAAGTGTCCCAGCTAGCTGTTTAACGTCTATGATTATCGGGTATAAGAACGATAGTTTTTCTTATACCTTCAGGAACATTCGACTTACAATCCAACCAAAACCCGGCCCTGCCGCGCTGATCTACCTCAATATCGCCCCTTATATCAACGCTTTTACTTATTCGGTTAAATGATTCAAATGATGTTAAAGTCTTTCCGCATGTAAGAAGTAAATCAATATACTGGGGCGAGTATTTGCCAAGTTCTTTGACTGCTCTCTTAAGAATTCTTCCTGTTACAACATCCCACTCAAACAAAAGTAACCGTCTATCTCTTATATCCTGATCTGTAATTTCTTCAAGCGGCCGCCATGTTGCGCCTCTTCCCTTTCTAGTGAGTTTTACCGCTTTTGTAGGTAACCCATAATGATTAAAGATATAGCCTGTTGCAAGTCCGTCTGCAGCCAATTCAATTCCGAGATCATATTGCCCATGTAACCCTCTTGCGGTGGCAGTCGCTTCTTCTAGGGCAAATGTGGGCGGAGGAAGTCTTGAACTTCCCATTTTGGAAGCAAAATAGGCAATATATCCTTTAGCGGTGGGCGGATTTCTTGGTTCTATCATCATAAAGCGCAATTCTATCGCTTTTTAAATCTTATTCTAGTTACCGTCTAAAAATAATATCGGAGAAGAACCCTGAGTTGGGACACAAACTTCTCGGATTCGGACAGGCATTAAAATCCTTACACAAACGGACTTGTACTTATATGGCAACTTCGACCCGTTCTTTGTAAATAGTCTTGGTGGTAATCTTCAGCGGGGTAAAAGGCACTTGCACTTACGATTTCAGTAACAATTTTCAGGGCGGAATCTGTTAGTTTTTTCCCCCATTTCTTCTTGGAAGCTCGCGCGATTCTTTTTTGCTCTGCAGTATGGCAAAATATGGCTGAGCGGTACTGCGTGCCAACATCAGGTCCTTGTCGGTTCATTTGCGTAGGGTCGTGGTTTTTCCAGAACATGTCAAGCAATTCGTCATATGTTACAATTGCGGGATCAAAGAGCAGTTGTATGGCTTCGGCACACCCTGTTTCTGAAGAACATACTTGTTCGTACGTAGGGTTATTACATTCTTTGTTGCATCTCGTGTATCCTACTCGTTTTTTTATGATTCCGTTTACTTTCGAAAATACATAATCGGGTTGCCAAAAACAGCCCATGGCGAACGTTGCCGTTTCGAGTTTTTTATTTAACCATTTCATGGGTTGCAGATACAATTGCGCGAGCATCTATTTTTGCGTCTGCAAGTAGTTCATCTTTCGTTCCTGCATAAGGCACGTTCTTTACCGCAAGATGTTTGAAGGTGATTCCTGTGTTTGCGAGCGTGTGCGCAATCATTTCACCAATTCCACCTTCGTAATAGTGGTCTTCTACGACTATGACTCGATTACCGTGTTTTTTTGCGAAGTCAATGAACTTTGCGTCAGGGAAGGGTTTTATACAATAGACATCGACAACGGCGGTGCTTACTCCCTGCTTTTTGAGTTGGTTATGTGCTTTGAGCGCTTCATGGAGGGTTATTCCTGCGCCCACGAGCACTGCGCTATCACTGTTTGACAAGTGTACTGCTTTGAAGTCGTTCACAATAAATTCTTCTTTTGGTTTGTAGATGACGGGCGTTTTTGCTCGTGTTGTTCTAATGTAAGTGAGTCCGGGTGTTTGCGCAGCCAATTGTACGATGCGTTCTGTTGCAATGGCGTCGCTGGGGTAGAATACGGTTGTGTGAGGGAGTGAACGAAATAGAGCCATATCTTCAAGCCCCATTTGTGAGGGGCCGTCTTCACCGATGGAAACGCCTGCGTGCGAACCCGTTATCGTTACTGATGCGTTTGAAATGGCAGTCATGCGCAGTTGGTCATGTGCTCGTGTTAGGAATGCGGCAAACGTGGCGGCAAACGGTTTGTATCGTCTGAGTGAAAGACCGTGTGCTACGCTGATAAGGGTTTGTTCGGCGATGAAGCATTCAACGAACTGGTGAGGCGTGCGTTCTTGTACCTTTTCAGTGTAGGTTGAATTACTCACTTCCGCATCAAGTGCAACGATTGAAGGATTTTCGACTGCGCATCGCGCAAGTGCTTTTCCGTAGGCTTCTCGGGTTGCAACAAGATCATGGGGTTCGTATGAGGTGGGTGCTGTGGTGTGAAATGGATGCGCGTGTGTTTCTTTAGGGGCCGTGGGTAGTTTTGGTTTCCATGAAGGCATTTCAGCGATAGGCAATTCCTTGAGGGCTTTTGCACATTCGTCTTTGGTAAGTGCGCGTCCGTGCCATGCTTCTTTATTTTCCATGAATGTGACTCCTTTTCCTTTGAGGGTTTTGGCGAGGATAACGGTCGGTTTTTTCGAGGTGCGTGCTTTTTTGAAAGCCGATTCTAGTTCGACTATTTTGTGGCCGTTTACGGCGATGGCGTTCCATCCAAATGAACTGAATCTCTTTTTGTACGTTTCTATATTATGGCCGAGCATGGTTTCTCCGCGCTGACCAAGGCGGTTGATATCAACTATTGTGCACAGGTTGTCGAGCTCGTGGTATGCTGCGAATTGGGCCGCTTCCCAAACGGAACCTTCTGCACACTCACTGTCTCCGAGGAGCACATAGGTGCGCGCGGTACTTTTTTGCATTTTGCATCCGAGTGCACATCCGCAGCCTAGTGCGAGTCCCTGTCCTAATGAACCTGTTGCTGCAGGAATCCAGGGGCTTACTCGGGGCGTAGGATGACCTTCGAGCGCACCCCCGTGTTTTCTGAGAGAATTGAGGTCATAGTTTGCACATCCGACATGTTTGAGCACCGCGTAATAGAGCGGTGCGGCATGACCCTTGCTCATGATGAATTGGTCATTGTTCAGATGGTGGGGGTTGTGCGGGTCAAAAAACATTTCATGGAACCACAGGGTTGCCATGATATCTGCGGCGGACAAACACGAGCTGGGATGTCCGCTTCCTGCAGTCGTTGTCATTTCAATCACATCGCGACGCAAGATAGTCGCTCGTAGTTCCAACTCTTTAGGGGTTAGCATTGAATCACACTCTTTTGTACACATGTCGGTGCGAGTTTATAAGCGTTCGTAGTGCTTGAGCACCATTAACTTTTAAAGAGGGGCGTTCGTTCGGCATCGAGAGGTGTATCATGGGTGTCATAATAAACGAGTCCTTTTCCGACGACGAACTTATCTTTGATAAAGTACAAAAACGCGAGTTTGAATCACGTTCTTTGCTCAATTTACGTCTTGAGGCAGAAGAAGTTTCCCATAGTGCGCAGATTAGCGAGCTTATTTCATATCAGGATATTGTGAAACGACTTGAATTTAACTTACCCCATCAATCTGAAGGCGCGCTTAGAATTTTACGAGATTTCAACGGCACGGCGTTGCTTGCGGATGAGGTCGGATTGGGAAAAACAATTACCGCAGGGATGGTGCTTAAGGAATTTATTGTGCGCGGGCTTGTCACGAAAGCGCTTATCCTCACGCCCCCTTCTTTGGTTGATCAATGGCTTGCGGAACTACATACTAAATTTAATTTGCAGTTTCATGCTATTGAGTCTGATGCGGATTGGGGTAAATTTGATTTTGCGCTCGCTTCTATTGACCGTGTTAAAACGTATGATAACGATGCCGGGGTGTTTAAACATAGCAAGGCGCATGAAATTTTATGGGATTTGCTTATCGTTGATGAAGCGCATAAACTGAAAGACAGCAAGTCTCGACGATGGCAGTTTGTTGACAAAATGCAAAAGAAGCGTTTTTTGGTGTTGACTGCGACACCTTTTCAGAATGATTTGCTTGAGTTGTACAATCTGCTTCACTTGCTTAAACGTGGACATTTAGGAACGTTACAGCAATTCAAGAAAGAATTTTTTCATAAAGGAAATAAGCGCCATCCGCTCAACCCGCGCGAGTTGAAACGCAAGCTTGATGCGGTGATGATTAGACGCAAACGTGCAGATACACTGATTAATTATAAGAAACGTATCCCTAAGATGATTGCGGTTGATTTGTCTACAGAGGAGTTTTCACTGTACAATGATGTGTGTGACTTGCTCAAGACAAAATACTTTGCGGTCGATGGGCATCCTATCACGGGGAGACTCATTGTCTATGCGCTGCTTCCTAAAGTAACGAGTTCGTCTCGCTCGGCCATTGAATCACTCACGGCTATTGCAGAGAGTGAGAAATATCACGGGGAGACGCGCATGATTGCACGTTCGTTGCTTGAGCGATATAAAGCACTCCCGAGAGACTCTAAAATTGAAACCCTTGTAACACTTATTCGCGATATTCAAAAGACAGATCCTGGGGCGCAGATGCTCATTTATACAAAACATCCGACGACGCTTAATTACATTGTTGAAAAGCTTTCTCCGCAGGGGTTTGATATGGTCCCTTACGTGGGGGGTTTGACACGTGAGGAACGTGAGGAACGTGTGCAGAAGTTTCGAAATGGGGCGCAGATACTTCTCAGTACCGAAACGGGGGCCGAAGGATTAAATTTTCAATTTTGCCATCATATTATCAATTACGATTTGCCATGGAATCCTATGTCGGTAGAACAACGCATTGGTCGGCTCGATCGTATTGGGCAGAAACATGATATTTATATTTACAGCCTCGCGACGAAAGATACGATGGAAGAACGTGTTGTTGATTTAATTATCAATAAAATGTGCTGTATAGGGCTTGTTATTGGGGAATTGCCTATTATTTTGTTTAATTTGGGGCTTGATAGTCCGGGCGAGAGTGGGGCGCCTAAAATAGAAGAAATGATTATGGATGCGTTTATTGATTCAAAGAATAACCTTGATGTTTTCTCTCAAGAACTCGACAAAATGTACCAATTGATTCATCAGGGGCTTGCCGAGTATAAACATGCAAAGGAGGCATCATCGCGTATGCTTGATGTACCTCTTGATGGATAGTGCGCTTTCTGATTTGAAGAAGTTTGCTGAGTCTTTTTTCGTCAATTTATGTTGTGTTGTTGCTGTAGATGGGCAACATCTCGTGGTCTCTGGCGTGCCCGCTGATTTTGAATCGGCGTATGGTAAACCTTGTCCGTATCGTATTTCGTTTGAATCTGCTTCGAGCAACGAAGAGTTGCTTTCTCGCGGAAGTTTTTTGCTCAAGACTATGATGGGCTATCTTGAACAGCGCGGACAGACCGCACTTCTTAAGTTACTCTTTGATCAAGATTACCTTGCGGCTTTCAAGCGTTCGTTTTCTTTTAAGCAGTGTGAACTCGTTTCGCTCACTAAGAAACCGGTTTATCATCCGTTGTATCTTTTTTCTTTTAGTACGACATTGCAATACCTCAACGAGAAGGAACAAGTTATGAATACGGTCGCGGTGCGCGAGGGGGCGGTTGTTCCGTTTTCGCTTGAACAGTATTCGTACGAGCAAGGCGATCCTAAGGATTTAGGTTCGATTGATGTGAAGCATTCATATAGTTGCGCGAAAGAGGCACTTAAACTGTTAATTGCTCCGCGCGTCGAAGAAATTTCAAACGTGCTTGCTGAGAAAATTGCGCGAGAGACGAATCGTATTAAAGAGCATTATGGCTCTCAGCTACGTGAAAAAGAACGTACGCGTGCGAAGATACGAGAACAATTAGCTGCCCTTGACAAAGCAAGCCCGCTTTCCGCTTCTATGGCGCAGCGCCGGGATAAACTTATTGAAAACCTTCGCTTACTTGAAGACACGCAGTTTGAATCAAAACTGATTGAAGAGCAAGATTTCTTTGTACGTGATGAAGAGTTTAAGCATTCACTTAATGTTTCTAATAAGCTGGTAAGTACGACGCTTGTATATTATCCTATTTTCACCTTTACACTCACGCTTAAAAATAAAGATGTTTCGCGTAGCGTTGTCGTGCACTATAATCCGTTAAAAAATGATTTTGAAACTCCCGTATCCTGTGAACAGTGCAAACGAGCTATCCAAGAACTTTTTCTGTGTGGTTCTGCACATGTACTTTGCGCTAATTGTTTTGATAGTTGCCGTACCTGTGAGCGCGGCATGTGTGCACTCTGTATGAAAAAGACGTGCACGCAGTGCGCGCGCAAGCTTTGCAAGCGCTGTGTTTCTCGCTGCACGGTGTGTTGGAAAGACGTGTGCAAGACACACCTCCGTGTTAATTACGCGACGGGAGGTGAAGGATGTACGTCTTGTTTGCGCCAATGTTCCAAGTGTGGGTCCTTCGCAGATAAAGCGCATCTTGTACGCGATTTGGACGGTTCTGAGCTTTGTGTGAAATGCAATACGCTGGGCAAGGTGTGGGCCAAACGGCCGTAACTTATTTGAGGGAATAGGTTGCTTTATTCCATGCGTCTTTTACGTTTTTCGCGTTTTGCAGAAATGAGCCTATGACGAATTGATTGGCCCCTGCATCACGGCAGGCTTTGATTGTTTCGGGGGTAATGCCTCCGTCTACTTCGATATTCAGCTTTGGAGCGAGTTTTCGTATATGTTTTATTTTTTCGAGCATTTCGGGCAGAAACGGAGAGCCATATTTGCCCGGATGAACGGTCATAATAAGCACTTTATCGATGAGCTTGAGGTATTGCGTTACATCTTCATTGTTGGTTTCAGGATTGAGCGCTACTCCGATTTTTTTCTTGTAGTGTTTTGCGAGTTTGATACACTCGTGTAGGTGCGTTTCTGATTCATAATGTACTATGAATGAGTCTATTTGTGCATGATTTTTAACAAGCCATCCTTTTGGATTGCGTACCATTAAATGAGCTTCGGAGGTATATGGTGGGGGAACTATAAATGAGAATTCGAGCGAAGTGCGCTTGACGAATGTTCCATCCATGATATCGAGATGGAGATGGAGAGGTTTTAAGGGGTTTAATTTATGTATGCGTTCTTCGAGTTCTGCTTGCGAGCGTGCGATGATTGAGGGGGTAATTGCCCATTTCATGTGGTCTTTCCGTGTTCGTCAAGGGGTTTAACTGCTTCTATAACTGTTGAACCGAGTATATATCCTTTTTTCTTGAAAAAATCTACCGTGTTGTTATCTTTGTAGACATAAGTCATGATGCCGTGTATCTTGCGTCGTTTACATTCCTTCTCAAATGCTTCAATGAGGAGCGTGCCCACGCCTTTTTTTCGGTACTCTTTGTGAACCATCATTAGGTGGGCAATTGCCCAATTACCTGCGATACGTTCGCCCATTCTAAATCCTATTATCTTCTTATTGTCTTTTGCTACGAGTAGAATTTGTTTTTCTTTGACAATGTTTTGAAACCAGAAAAGGGGAGGGGGTTCATGAAAGGGGGTTGCAAGCTCTGGAACCGCGCTTAATTTATAACATTCTTTACATTCTTTGTGTGTTGCTTGGCTAATAACGATTGTCATTATATACCTCGACGTGCATCGAGGTCTGCGATTTTCTTTAAACGTCTTACGTGTCGAGGTTCATTACTAAATTGAGTGCTTAACCATGCGTCGACGATGCGTTTTGCTCGCGCGAGCGTTATAGACCACCCGGCTAAACAGAGCACATTGGCGTTATTATGTGATCGTGTAAGCTGCGCTTCTTTAATGGTAGACGGAGCTACTGCACGCACCGCGGGGACTTTATTGGCTGCTATGCACATGCCTTGTGCGGTTCCGCAACATATAATTCCTTTGGCTTCGGAGTTCTCTGATATCTCTCGTGAGACCTTGATAGCAAAATCGGGGTAGTCGTCCGTCTTGTCAAGTACACGGGCACCTTCATCGTATACTTCATGACCCCTTTTTTGAAGGTACTGTTTGAGTTGTTCTTTGAGTTCGAATCCGGCGTGGTCTGCGCCGAGATGAATCACTTGTTTTTGCATATATTTGGAGAGCACGCACACATTTAAAGATTACCTTTAGCGTTTAAGAATTCAGAGAGGTGTACGTGGAACGATTTCCTTGACGAAGTTGCTTGTATAACGACATAATATCTCCTTCGCCAAAGAGACTTTCCTTCTTTTCTTGTTCAATTTTCTGCGCTTTATGCGTCTTGTGCGATTTTGATAGTTTATGCATAGTTTCTATACTTCGAGCTAGTATATAATTGTTTGCATTTATAAGTAGTGACAGGAATTAGTTAGATTATAATTTGGGGTGTCTTTTCGTCTTTTTCGTCATCAAAGTCGGCGACGAGGCCTTCGGTGGTGATGACCATGCCGGCAATACTTGCCGCGTTTTGGAGCCCCGTTCTGACGACTTTTGTAGGGTCAATGACTCCCGATTTTACTAAGTCTTCATAGACATTGGTTTTGGCGTTAAATCCTATATTTTCACCCGTATGGGCTTTAATCGTTGCAATCACCTCTGAACCGTCTTTGCCTGCATTGAATGCAATCATACGCAAGGGCTCTTCGAGTGCTCGTTTGACAATATTGGCGCCGATAGCCTGCTCTCCCGGTAATACATGTGCTTCGAGGGTTTTGATGGCTCTGAAAAGAGTCATACCTCCGCCGGTTACCACGCCCTCTTCAACGGCCGCTTTGGTCGCATGTAAGGCGTCGTCAATGCGGAGTTTCTTTTCTTTGAGTTCGGTTTCTGTTGCCGCACCTACATTAATGACGGCTACTCCACCGCTTAATTTGGCAAGGCGTCTCTGCAGTTCTTCGCGTTTGTAGTCCATATCCGCATCTTTTATTTGCGTTTCTATCTGGTTAATACGTTTTGCTAATGCCTGCGGGTTGCCTGCGCCTTGAATAATCGTGGTCATGTCTTTGTCGACTTTTATCTTTTTAGCATGCCCTAAATAGGTGGGGTCAAGGTCTTCGAGCTTGTCGCCCTTTTCTTCTGAGAGTACGCGTGCACCCGTGAGAATAGCAATGTCTTCAAGTATCTCCTTTTTTTCATCTCCAAATCCGGGCGCTTTAATGGCACACACCTTGAGCGCGCCTCGAATGGCGTTAATTACGAGTGCCGTTAACGCTTCGCCTTCGACGTCTTCTGCTATGATAAAGAGCGGTTTGCTTTCTTGCGCGCAGCTTTCGAGTACGGGGAGGAGGTCCTTCATTTTAGCTATCTTTTGGTCGGTAATAAGGATGTAGGCGTTTTCGTAGGACCCTTCCATTTTTTCATGGTCGGTCGCCATATACGGGCTCAAATATCCTCGGTCGAGCTGCATACCCTCCACAAGGTCAAGAGAAGTTTCGAGCGTCTGAGATTCTTCGACCGTTATGACGCCTCGTGAACCTACTTTTTCCATGGCTTCTGCGATAAGTTTTCCGATATGTTCATCATTGTTCGCTGAAATCGTTGCGACTTGCGCGATACGTTGCCTGTCTTTAACCTCGGATGATTGGGATTTAATGTATTGCACAACGTGTTCGGTTGCAAGCTCAATGCCTCGTTTGATTTCAACTGGATTCGCTCCTGCCGCGATGTTCTTGAGGCCTTCTGCAATCATGGTTTGCGCAAGAACGGTTGCCGTGGTCGTGCCGTCTCCTGCTTTGTCTTGGGTTTGCGAGGCTACTTCTTTCATGAGTTTGGCGCCCATGTTTTCAAATTTGTCTTTGAGTTCGATTTCTTTGGCAATCGTCACGCCGTCGTTTGAAACTAGCGGAGAGGTCGGTTTATCTAGAATGACGGTTCTCCCACGCGGACCCAAGGTAACTTTGACGATGTTAGCTACTTTGTCAATGCCTCGTTGTAATGCTCTGCGGGCTTCTTCGTTGAATATGATTTGTTTGGATATCATTGTCTTGGTTTTTCCTCGAAGATACTCTTAAGTAGTTGATATAGGAGGGGTGATACATCTTTTTGAACTGTTTCGATTATGGGTTCAGATTCATTTTTCCCTCGTAGTTCATCGTTTACAACGATTATCTTCCCTTGAGGGATGCTTGCTAGCGCCATTGTATTGCTATAAACTCCTTCTCCCAAAAACACATGGTACTTTCCTTTCTCGTTCGTATGGAGCCCCATATATTTAGCGGGCCCCAAGGAATAAGTTTCTACGCGACAATTTGTTAGCTTTTCTAAATCAGATTCGCTCGGCAGTCGAGATTTTTGTATTTCAATCATTTTTATTCAATCTTCGCTAGGACGTCCTTAAAGTCCACGAATATAAAGGTTTCGCCATTGATTTCGAACTCTTCGTTGCTGTATCCGCCGTACATGACATGGTCTCCTTTTTTTAGAGGTAACGGCTTGCCTTCTTTATCGTGACCGACTGACTCCACGATGCCTTCTTTTTTGTCTTTATCAGTATCTTTCGGTAAGTATATGCCCGATTTTGTTTTTTCTTCTCGCTTCATAGGTCTAAGCAAGATGCGTTCTCCCAAAGGTATGATTGTCATGATTTCCTACAAAAAGAAGAACTTTTAAAGATTTCGCTTGTGTAGATTTAAATACCTGTTTTCTGTTGGGTTTTTAAGGGCGTGTAGTACAGTGGTAGTATACACCGTTCGCGTCGGTGGGACTTGGGTTCAATTCCCGACACGTCCATTTTTAGAGGAATTGCGTTACTTAATGAGTCTTTGAACTGAGGATGCCTGTCGATAGCGTTCAAATGCGACGTTGCATACGTCTGATCTGTGTATACATTGTAATAGATAACGTAGGTCTTCATCGGTGGTGTCATGCTCTCTTGTAGGATAGTCCTTTTGAGGGTTCACACAATACGAAGGATGCGCGTGAGCGCGGATTAGGTATCCGTTGTTTCCGGTAAAACTTTGTACGCGGATAGGAATCTCTTCGTTTCCTTTATGAATTGAACGAACTATGTCAAAGCAGAGCGCACCGAGTACTTGCTCGGGCACAGGAAAATAAGAGGTTAGGTTGAATCTATCCTTAAGGAGGCGGGGTTCTTGTTCGATGAGAAGCGCTGTTGCGCACTCGACGAGTGCGCCATGCAACCGGTGTGTACGATATCGCGCAGGTGTATTCGAAGGCGGGAGCTCTTTGGGGATTATTTGCATCGAAGTTACGCCATGGGCCTCTATCTCCATGAGCATTCTTTCTAGTGGCTTTTCTACGAGCGTCATTAAAACTTGCTCGGGCATCGGTTTATAAATCTAGCTTTTGTTAAGACAGAATGGAACGACGCTATTGGTTCAAGGCCAAGCGATTTGGGTGGGGGTGGTATCCTTCACGCTGGCAGGGCTTTCTGATTATGTTTGCGTATGTGCTCTTCTTAGGGTTTGCGTTTGTGTATGTTGATGAACGCTCTCATTCTGCGTCTGACACGCTCTTTGCGGTTGCTCCGTGGTTTGTTCTTGCAACACTTTTACTTCTTGTTATTTGCCTTAAGACGGGTGAGCGTCCGCGTTGGAATTGGGGAAACCAGAACTAACGTTTTTTGTTTTTTCTGCGTATTGCTTTAGCACGTTGCTTTTGTGCGATGCGGCGCGATTTTCTCATACGATTGTATGTCCTTATTGTTTAAATAGTCATTCTTTCTCAGGGCTTTAATGGGCCTATGGTCTAATGGTATGATGTACCCATGGCATGGGTAAGATTCGAGTTCGATTCTCGATAGGTCCACTCTGCATCGAGAATCGAGCGCTTAAGGACACGATGTCCTTGGCGACTTCACTTCTCACGAAGATGAAGTATTCTCGATAGGTCCACTCTGCATCGAGAATCGAGTTATCGTCTTAGAAACGCAATAATCAACACAAGCAAAAAGAGGATGATATTGAGTACGAGAAACCCTATCAACCATGTCATCATCGCAGGAGCTTTTGTAGATTTTGGGGATGTATCGAGCACTATCGATTCGGCGTCGTCATATGTTCGCGTTGTGCGCTTTGATGCGCTTTGCTCTCCGAACGCGTACGCTTCTCGCTCTTCATCGCTTACGAGTGTACGCGAGCGTCGATCGTTTGAGTTGCTGTCATCTTCATAAATGGTGATTGTTCCTAGGGAAATCATATTATGATTACCTGTGCTGTCTTGCACATGCATATATAACGTATAGCTATCCGCATCAAGGTTGTTCGGTAGTACGTACGTTAGAGGCAAGTCGCTTGCGCTTGTGATTGTGCTGTCTGACGTTTGATGTACCTGTGTTCCTTTGCTGTTGACGAGCGTGAAATGAGTTGTGAGCGGATATTCATCACTCGTGAACGTTATCATGAATTCTTCGCTTTCTCCTTCATCGAGTGAACGTGGAAGCGTAGGCGATATGATTATGTTTGTGAGCTCGGGAGCGGTATTATCTTCGTACACGTAGTAAAGGCGTGCAAGGTCGATATGAAGATTGAGCGTTGCGCAAAATTCGGCGCTTGTGTTTTGTGCGTTAGGGGTTATTTCGTCATTTCCTGTGCTTGCCCCAGGGTTTTCTTCATTGATACCGCAGATGCCGTCACCTTGTAGTTCATAGGGTGCTTTTGAGTCGTTGACGATTGCCACAATTTTGGCGTTTGTTAAAGAAGCGGTGAACTTCATGATTTCATAGGTTGATGCGTCATTGTATCCATAGAGGGAGAATTTGATGAACGCTCCGTTCGCATCTTGTCCGCGCTCCATATAGAGACCGGGTACGTCTTCTGAACCGCTTGCGTCAACGAGTGGGATACGTCCATTTGTGAGTGGAAGTGTGATGTGATGGGTTCCTATCGGTGCTGAATTATTTCCTAAGAATATTGCGTCAGTCAGGTCAGGCGCCGAGGCGTTTGTGATATTCAATGGATTGTAGTTTGCGACATAGCCAATGTTAACCGTAACGGATGCTTCCTGTGCTTCTTGTGCGGATGTGAGCTGTAGCGTTGTTAATAGTGCTATCGTTACAAGTACGCTCCAGAATGCTTTTTGGTGCATTCGATAAGTTCTAAGAAGGCTTATATAAACTTTTGGGTGGTAACAGTTTAGTAATCAATACCTTTTCGAGCCAAAAAACCTTGGTCATACGGATGTTTTTCTTTTTTGATTTCGGTGACAAGGTGTGCGTGCTCAAAAATGCGAGGGTGGGGCTTGTGGGATCCTGTCAGTATGAGTTCTGTCGTGGCAGGTTTTTCTTTGATAAGCGAGATGATATCTTCCTCGGTCAGCAATCCTAATTGCACGGCGTATAATATCTCATCTGCGATGACAATATCATGTTTGTCGAGTGAACCGGCAAGGTAGTGCAGTGCCTCTTGGCAAGCTTTGATTTGAGCAGGTGTGGGGTGTTTTATCACCCAGTCTCCGGTGCCAAATCGTTTGTAGGTAAATGCAGAGAACTTTTCGAGCGCTTTAATCTCTCCAGGTATTTGCTCATCGAGACTTGATGCGCCGTTTTTCATGAATTGGACAAGATGAACTCGATAGCCGTTTCCACAGGCGCGTAAGGCCGTTCCCAATGCGCTTGTTGTTTTTCCTTTGCCGTTTCCCCAAAATACCTGCACAAAACCGAGCCCTGCTTTTTGTAGTTCTCTCATGAAGTTTCTTCTTGTTTAGATTAGAGGTTAGACGAGCGGACAGCCGGTTCTACGACTGAGTTCGAGCTTAGTGAAAACGTTGCCGCGCGTGCCGTCTGCGAATACCCAAGTCGGATAGGCGTCGATGCCTACCGAGGCACAGATTTGCTTTTGTGATCTATCTGCATTAGAACACTCGATATAGGGCAGATATTTTGCTGCCGAACCGAACAGTTCTTTTTGGTCATTGCAGTGCGAGCACCAAAATGCTCCGTAGAATTTTGCGCCCGAATCTGCAATACATTGTGCGAGTGCAACGTCTGATGCTGAATTAGGTGTGTAGAAGGTTGACGCTCCATATCCGAGAACGGTAACGAGTATAATAATGCCTATCCACGCGAGGTATCGTTTTGAAGCGCTCTTTGTCAGGATGTCGGGCGTTTGTCCGTGGATGGCTTTGCGATGTTGTCCCAGTGCTTCCGCTGATTGAAATTGTTTCTCACATAGTGTGCAGGTATGCATGCTCTTTTCCTCGTGTGTGATTAAAAGATATATTAAAATAAAAATGTTTGGTTAGGCGAGTGCCTTGTCGAGTGCAGTTTTGAATGCACTAAACGGTTGTGCTCCCGAGAGTAGCGTTGAGGTTCCCTTTTTATCGATAATCAAGAATGCGGGCGTTCCTCGAACACCTGCGGCTTGACCATCACTTAGGTCCTTACGTACTTCTGATGCGTATGTTTGGCTTTCAAGGCAATCTGCGATGGTGTATCCGACTGACTGCGCCCACGAGACGAGATCGTCGTTCGTAAAGGTAACTGTTTTAGTTACAGGGCTTGTCGCGGTACCTCCATCACGAATGTTTTGTTCTTCGGTTACTTTCTGCTTGAAGGTGTAATAGGCTGATGCGCCTCCTTCGGCCTTAACACATTCTGCGGCAAGTGCTGCAGGAATCGCGCCGGGATGAATGCTCTCAAGCGGGAAGTCACGGGTAACAAATTTTACTTTTCCGGTGTCAATATAGTTCTGTTTTATTTGATTAAATGTATCTGTTTCGAACTTTCGACAGAACGGACATTGCCAATCGGTGAATTGCACAATCGTTACCGGTGCGTTTGCTTGTCCTAGCATTGCATCATCGTCCATCAATGTTTTGACAGAGACGGTGTTTGTCGTGTCTTTCACGACGTTACCGGTGACGGAACCCTGGTTTAACCAGAGAATCGCGCCTGCGATAACGAGCACTCCTACAAGCGCAACAAATGCATATTTCCAGGAGTTAGTTTTTGTTTCTTCCATAGTGTTTCCTCCTTTCATCATTTTTTCCAAGATTTATTTTGCATACGTCACAACTTCTTAAACGTTGTGTAAGGCTGTATATGGCTACATAAAGAATACCTATTGCTATGATAGAAAGTTCGAGCCCTTTGAACGGAAGTAGCGCGAGTGCGGAGCCGCTGATGCCTATAAGTGCAAGGAGTCCAACCCCACAGGCGGCGCATCCGGGTGCAACAATGCCTAATGCAATCCCCAACCCTGACATAACTCCTACTTTTTTTGTGGCTGCGACTTCAGCCCTGAATACGAGCAGTGTAATAAGCAGCGCGGTAAGCACCGTTATTATAATCATGGTCGTATAGGACGAGGGCGTCACGGTGTGGTGAAATCCGAGAGTAATTGTATACAGGAATGAGCTCGCTGCACTTATACCTTGATCATTTGTGATGGCAACAAGCGTCTTGTAATTTTTAATGACTACGTTTACGGTGAAGAATACGAACGCGATTAGTACAAATAGTATTCCTGAACGCGGGCGGGCAAATACTGAACGCCAGACGTCGAGGGTTGATGAAAGAGCCATACGTAAGGTACTTAAAAGCGCAGTTTATTTAAACGTATGGAAAATCGCACCGTTGGATGGTTGATTATCGGTATTTCAGTCGTTATCGTAGGTATTATTTTGTTGTTTAATCAAGCCATGTTGACTATTGTTGAACAAGGGTGTCCGGTTGAACATTCAACCGATGTGTGCCCTGCGTTTGATACGATTCAAGAACAGACGTATTTGTCTCTGGCGATTGTTGCCATCCTTTTTGCCGTCGGTATTGTACTGTTGTTTTCTAAACCGTCCGAGAAAATTGTGGTGCGTCGCGTGATTGAAAAACAAAAACGTCCGTCTGTTGATGTGCGTTCGTTGAGTGCTGATGAACGCGCCGTGTTGACGCTTATAGAGAAAGAACGTGCGTTGTTTCAAGCAGATCTTGGAGAAAAGACCGGTTTTGCTAAAGTGAAAATAACTCGCATTCTTGATAAGTTCGAATCACAGGGCCTTATTGAGCGCAAACGGCGGGGCATGCATAATCTGGTTGTGTTAAAGTAATTATGCTCGTAGTTGTACGAGTCCTTTTACCGCTTTAACAAACGTATCCGCTTCCGCTTCGGTATTATACAAGTAGAATGAGGCACGAACGCTTCCCTTCATCCGTTTTTCATTGAACCAACTGTGCACGCAGTGCATTCCTCCGCGCACAGCGATGTTTTGCGATGAAAGAAGGCGCGCGACATTCAGCGGGTCAAGCCCCCGTATGTTAAATGAGACTATGCCCGAACGCTGTCGATAGTCTTTGGGGCCAATGATTTCAAGGTACGGTTCTTTTTCGAGTTGTTCCGTAACACGGCAATTAAGTTTTTGTTCGTGTTTTTCAATCGTTGTAAGTCCTATTTTTTTGAGGTAGTTACATGCTTCTCCGAGTCCAATTATTCCGGCATAGTCCTGCAATCCTGCTTCAAATCGTTCGGGAACTTTGTCTTCGACAAACGACGTGTAGGTTGAAGAGATGACGGTTCCCCCTCCGGACACGAGGGGGATTAGACGTGCCAATGCGCCTTGTGTTCCGTACAACACGCCGGTTCCGGTCGGACCGAGCATTTTATGCCCTGAAAGCGCAAGGAAGTCACACCCTATTTTTGTTACATCGAGCGGCATATGCGGTGCGCTTTGCGCTGCATCAATGAGCACGGGCACGCCCGCCTTGTGGGCGATGAAGGTTATTTCTTTTACAGGGTTAACGACTCCATCGAGATTGGATATATGCACGATTGATACGAGCTTTGTTCGTTTCGTAATCAGTCGTTTCAACTGTTCACATGAAAAGGTATTGTCAAGGTTGCTGGGAACAACTACTAGTACGATGCCTTTTTCTTTCGCAAGTCGTAACCACGGGATGAGATTCGAGTTATGTTCTTTGCTCGATAGGATGATTTCGTCACCTTCCTTTAGGGGAAGTCCGCGCGCAACAAGATTAATCGATTCGGTTGCATTGCGTGTAAATATAATCTCGTTCGCTGAACGAGCATTTAAGAATTTTTGTACACGCATGCGCGCTTCTGCGACCTGTTCTTCTACTTTCATCGCCCACGCGTGTGAACTTCGACCTCCACACGAAGGATATTCGCGGTAGTATTCATTCATTTTATCTATAACCTGTAGCGGTTTAAGCGTCATGCAGGCATTATCGAGGTAGATTATGCCTTTATTCAACGCAGGGAAGTCCTTTCGTATTTTTTCTGGCGCGTATCCGAATATCATGGGCGTTCAAACGGTGTGGTCTGATTGAAACAGTCGAGCGCACTTTGATTTGCGGTTATATGCGTTTGTGTTTGCTGACCGAGCGCTGCGTTAATAACACAAAAGGCGGTGGAGTCTGCTCCATTGCAGTTGCCGTATTGAATATAGTTGTATATACCGATACCGGTGACGTAGGTGCTTGCTATCATCAAGATAAGGAAGAGTATACTAATTACCTTGTACTGATGATAAAATAATCGCGCGAGTCGAGGTGTGCGTTTCATGAGCGTGCCCGTGATATCGCTGCGGAGGCGTTCATCAAGTGAACTACGACAGGGCCTGAAGGTCGTCATACGCCAGATACAGTCCAGTGATTCTTTTGCCAGTCTTCTATATTTCACACTAAACAGTCCGAGTAAGACAAAAACGGGCAAGGCTATCCAGCATAAGACCATGTTTCACTAAGGGATTCTCGGTTTTTAAGACTGTAGGTGTAACTGGTTTCACCCACACGCTTAAATAGCAGTTTTCAGTTTATGGGAAATGGCTGTTATAAGCACCCTCTTACTCTGGTTGACGTTAGCGGGCGATGTGATTATCGCGCTGTGGATTGCAGATAGGTTGTTAGTGCGAGGTTCTCTTAAAGCGCAGGTTTGGCGTGGATGGCATCAATTTGGAAAACACGCGCTTTGGCTCGGGTTTGTAGTGTCGCTTGTTGCTACTCTGGGCAGTTTATATTATTCAGACGTTCTTGGGTATGAGCCGTGCAACCTCTGCTGGTATCAACGCATATTTATGTATCCGCAGCCGTTTTTGTTTGCTTTAGCGTTATGGCGACGTGAGCCGACGCGTATTTGGCCGTATAGCGCCTTTCTTTCTTTAGTGGGCGGTGCGATTGCATTGTTCCATTATTATATTCAGACGAGTCCGAAACCGCTCGTGACCTTGCCTTGTTCTGCTCTCGGATATTCTGCGTCATGCACGGAAACGTTTGTGGTTCAATTGGGGTACATTACGATTCCGATGATGGCGTTGACGGCATTTGTGCTCATTCTTATTGCAGGGAGGCTCGCAGCTCATGAGCGTCCGTGAATTCTTTAATGAGTTAGGGGGAACGCGCGTAGAAGGCGAGTTGATAAAGACGATTGCGTTTTCGTTGGTGAGTTCTTTTGCGATTGTTGCTATCTTGTATTACCTTCGTCTTCGGTTTATTGCATCGTTTTGGATGTCACAGGGGTTCTTTCTGTTACTTGCGTTAGTAGGGTATGCGTGTGTGGTGCCGGTGGTGCATCATATTCGTGCCTATCGTACGTTTGCGTGTATGCCCGGTATGATGATTGGTATGACGTTGGGTATGATTGCCGGATTCCTTGCGGGATTTTTCGTCGGCGCAACGAATGGTATGTTTGTAGGGGGCGTATTTGGCATGGTTGTCGGCATTACGTTAGGGGCATGGATGGGAAGTTGTTCATGCGGAATTATGGGGTTCATGGAAGGCACTATGGCGGGGTTCATGGGTGGGCTTATGGGCGCAATGACGGCAGTCATGTTGTTGAACGATCATCTGCGTTTGGCTTCCGTACTGGTGCTTGTCGTGTGTATCGTGATGCTCGGAGGATTACACTATATGACCTATTCTGAAATGAAACGCGAGCAACGTCAGCGCTCGGACAGTCAGGCACTCGTTATCGGTCTTTCGCTTATACTTGCGTTTGTTACGACATGGCTCATGGTGTATGGGCCGAGAAGCGGGTTGTTTGGATAATTCTTTTGGTTTCTAGGCAGGTTTCGGGTTTAGTTTGTCGACAAGGCTTTTAATTTTTTTTGCGAGCGTCTCGCCTGTTCTTTGGAGATAGTCCTTTTGTGGAGGAAGATTTTCAACGCGCATAACATATGCCGCAGCACTCATTAATGCCGATGATCCGGCCAGCATATACCATGTGTTGCTTGTGCTTGCGTATCCCATTGCGGTTTCAAGCAGGGCTATGCCTATTACGGGAATTCCAAGAGCACGGTATCCTTTTTTATTTTTTTCAACCTCTGCATCAGGGAGTCCTCGCTCAAGCGCAGATTGTTCTCGTTTCTCCGTATTAGTATTTGTCTTTTGAAAGTGAAATCCTATAAAAAGCGTACACGATGCAATCGATCCTACTAGTGCGGAGGTTGTTATGACCGATTTTTCAGGGTCAAAAAAGCCGTATGCAAACGGTGTTATTGCACTTATAGTCCCTGCTGTGACAAGTGTATTTGAAAGACTGCTCTTTGTTTTTCCGGTGATTGAGTTCCAGGCCTTAAGACTCTCTTTCGCTCCCTTGAGGAGTTTTTCATCGAGCGTATCATACGCGCTTTGAATTCTTTCATGCATGCTTTTTTTTGGATATTGGGGTTTTAAACATATCTTTTTCGAACTAATTGCTTCTAATGAAATCAGTTTCACCCACAGGTTTAAAAGCTGTTTTGCACCTTTTTATGCATGAAAAACACGATGTTTATCGCCGTGATTGTAGGCATTATTGTTCTAGCAGGCGCTGTTCTTTTCCTTAATTCGGGCGAGGGTGTTATAAATGGAAATGTGGTTACTACGGGCAACGCAGGAGATGCGCAGCAGGTCACGTTAGGTATGAAGAATGGTAACTATTTTCCCAATACGATTGCGGTTAAAGCCAATCAACCTGTCGAAGTGACTCTTGATTCAAGCGTGGTGGGCTGTTTTCGTTCGTTTACGATTCGAGATTTGGGGGTTGCAGACCTGTCAAATAATCCTTCGGATACCATCACGTTTACGCCAACCAAGGCGGGCAGTTTTAGATTTGCTTGCTCCATGGGCATGGGCTTCGGCACGATTGTAGTCGAGTAACGCATTCGATCGTTGAACTAGGGCATCTATAAAGAACCGTTTCTCTTTGTATGTATGAATGGTTGTAAGGAGGTTACCTATGACGAAAACAATTGATAAACTTCTCTTAGGAATTCTCCTTGTCTTCTTTATTGGGATGAGTGCTGCGTTTATCACTGCATTTGACATGCAATCGACTCAGGATACAGGCACACCTGGGCAGCTTGTCTTGGGGGAACGCAGTTCGTCTCAAGTTTTAGACGATGACGAAGATGCGAGCGAAGTAGACGTGCCTCTTACGGGCAGCGTTCTTGAGCGTGCGAGTGCTGCTGCACTTGCCTATATCGGCGAAGGTCGCGTAACAGACAGCGAGATCGGCGATGAAGAAGGATATTATGAAATCGAGATAACCCTTGAAGATGGCACGGAAGTCGATGTTCATCTTGACGAGAATTTTAACGTTCTAAGTATTGAGCGCGAAGACGAAGGGGACGAAGACGACTAAGATTATTTTTTTATTTCGTTTGTTCGATGCGTGAGCCAGTATCTTTAAAAACTTCTCATCACGAGCACAAACATGAATGCTATGCGTGTATTCCTGAGTATCTTTTTTGTAACTACGTTTTTGTTTTTCCCCCTTGTTCTTTCAAGCGCACAATCTGAAGAAGGAGATATAGAGTTTGCAGGTATTGAACTCGAGCTTATTCTTGCTTTGATTAACGCTTTCATTGCACTCTTTTTGTTTGTCCTTGCGTTTGTGGCCTATTCGCGCGACCGTAGAACGCGTATTTTGTACGTGAGTCTTGCATTCTTTCTTTTTTCCATGAAGAACTTCTTGGTTTCTTCTGAATTATTCTTTTCTGAGGTTGCGTGGTTTGATCCGCTTACTATTCTCGCGGAATTTGTGGCGATGCTCTTATTCTTCTATGGTGCTCTGAAGAAGTGAGGCGTTATGTTCTCTTCTCCCTCCAATCGAAAAACGTCTGAACTTCTCGAACTCGAATCGAGAAAAAAAGTGTATACTCTTGTACGAACACATCCGGGATGTCATTATCGTGAAATTGAGCGCCGGAGCGGCATGCCTCATGGCACGTTGACGTATCATTTACACTTTCTTGTTAAACATGGATTACTTAGTGTTCGCAAGAAGAACAACGCTCTACGGTATTTTCCTCATGAGGCGTCTGCTGATGACATACAATTGATTAGTCTTTTACGGCAGCAATCGCTGCGTCGGATTATGATGCGTCTTGCGTTTTATGGGTCTTCAACCCATGACGATCTTGTTCAATTTACTCGACTCTCACCGTCGACGGTTTCATGGCACACGTCACGATTGATTCGTGATGGCGTTATACGTACCTCTAAAGAGCGAGCTCGAACGCGGTACACACTTCTCTTAGACAGAACTTTGGTGATTCGCGCATTTGTAACTTATCAGGAAAGCCTTCTTGATTCCTTGGTCAACAAGGTTATTGCTATGTGGGAACTTTGATAAAGGAACTATTTCTTCATTGCAATAATCGTCTGTCCCGTAAGGGGGCGCAGGTAGTTATTGTAGAATGCGCGTCGCCAGGCAAGCGGGAACGGGGCCTTCTTGACGAGCTGAAATCCTTGTTTTTCTTTTAGTTTTTTATCTTCTGACTTGCATAGTACATAGACATTTTTGTGATTTTTTATCACATACTTCATAAGTTTTTTTCCATACCCCTTGTTACGATGGTGTGGATAGACGTATAACGACCCTCGTTCAACGAGTGCGTTTGAGTGGTATTTGAGGGCTATGAATCCATAAACTTTTTTTCTGTCTTCCAGCACGTAGAGCTCGTGACGTTTGAATAATATGGTTGGGTCAAGCGTAACTAGATGAGAGAGCAGTGTGCAGATTAATCGGGGTTTTTTCCAGAATGTCGTTGCACGTATACGCATCACTATTTCCTTTGTCTACCAAAGAGAGGTTTGTAGGCGTCCCAGGTGCAGTACATTATGTATACCTGCATGAGCACGAGGATGAGCAGCATGATAGCGCTCGATAGGCTCAATGATAGGAATAGGTTGAATAACACTATGTTGAGCATAATCGGAGATAGAATCATCATTGAGAGGGGCACCCAACGGTTGAATACGAGCATAAGTCCTATGGCAAGTTCCGCAATTCCTAGAAACGGGATCATATAGCCTGTTGCCCCTAAAGCTCCGAGAAATGCCACTGCAGCTGCAGGTAATTCGGGAGCAGGCATGGGGAAAAACTTGACGGCTCCGTAGAATATCCAAGCAAGACCGAATATAACTCGTACAATCGTGTATGCGAGTTTACCTTTCATCAGATGTTTTAGAAAATGAGCTATATAAACTTTCGGGAAAATTTAATTAATATGACGGGCAGTTATCTTTCTCTCTGCAAGATGGCGTTCAACTGTGGCTCTGTCTGTACCTAATACGGTTATAAGAGATATGCTTCTTGGGTTATGTCTATCAAGTTCCTCTAATCGCGCCCGAGAAACGGGTTCATTTGTTCTACAAATACCATGATGTTCATCAAAGCATGATTCAGTGTATGTTCCATCGGGCCTTATTTTAGTATCGGAGTTGGCTAACGAATATCCATTGACGACGCAGTACGTTGTGACCATCACAGCTCTTCCAGATTTATCATACTTAATTTCAGGAGTAGTATCAAATTCTTGTGCGGGAGCTATTGTCATCTTTTGAAGTTTACAGAGTACTATATAAATCTAACTACTCGTTAGTTCAGGAGGAGGGGAGCCTGCGCTTTCTTCACGACTTCCGTCTTCTGCGTAGCTGTAGACATAACTTTGAACGGGAAGACTAACCGAGGCTATTTCTTGTAAGGTCTCCAATGCATTTGCTTGCACGCTTCGTTGGGAAATCGTGTACCATGTAGTTCCTATGTACAAACTTCGACTGATTTGAGCTTCGTAAGGTGGATAGTAATAGTCTGTGCTTGTCTTGGCTTGTTCCATTTTGAGTTGCTCGCTTGCGGTGAGGTGGGTTATAGTGCCAAGGCGTTCAATGCCGTTTTCTTGTGAAAGTTTGAACACGTATGCGCCCATAAACGTGGTCGTGGTCGGATACCAGAACTGTTCTTCAGGTATGCCTTGCGCTTTCGCAGGTGAACGTTCTTGTACGTTTATCGGCAATACCAATAGTCCCTTCTCGTTATCAAAGAGGAATGCCTTATGATCGTAGAGCGCATCCGAGTAACTACCTCGATCTCCGATGACATAGCTGTCAATTTCTCTCGGGTTTTCGGAATCGCTGACGTCAAACAAACCTATTTTTACTCCTGCGGGAATTGCTGCTTGGAATCCTCCTTCATCAACCTCGCCACTTGAATCTTGACCGATTCCGATAAGCGTGTTTTCATCAAACGGATGCAGGTAGGTTGAATAGCCTGGAATTTTGAGCTCACCGAGTACCTTAGGATTCGAGGGTTCGGAAAGGTCGATCACGAAGAGCGGGTCAACTTGTTTGAAGGTGACTAAGTAAACGCGGTCGCCGATGAATCTCGCTGAATAGATTCTTTCACCTTCGGCAAGGTTTTCGAGTGAACCGACTAGGTTCAAATCGTCGTCAAGCACATATACGTTGTTCGTTGTTTCCTGTTCGACAATCATCTCGGGAATCCATGTCGTGTCGGGTTCGGGTACGGGCACGGGTTCAATCGCTTGGTCATTCGTGCCGTCGGGCGTATTACTTTTGTCAGGTGTCTCGACGCTCACGGGTGCTCCTTCATCACTACCTGCTGCGGTTCCTCGCATGGCAATCGTAATCGGTCCGCCCCATCCGCCAAACCAATTATCAGTCGTGGTAGCGACGCGTAAATAACTCTTGTGCTCATCCATGGAAAATTGACTTAACACATGTCCTGGGACTTCTCCTTTTCCTGCATAGGTTACGCGATCGGCATCAATTGTTATTTTATGAATGACGGTTTTTTGCATTTCAGCGCGCCAGTCTTGTTGGAATGCTTGTAATCGCTCTGCAATTGTTTTTTGAAATGCGGCTTTTTCATCATCTGAAAGTGTGTTATACGTTGTTGCGATTATGTCTTGGATGAGTTCATTCTTTTCGTAGGTGGGACGATTACTGTTTGCAATTGACTCGGCTTCATCACGCGCCTCTCCGGTTAAGCTTGCAACAATGACTTCGTCCATCATGCGCTGGTCATAGGTGTCGTACGGAACGTATTTGGGTGCGGTGAGGTACAACGCACTTGATGACATATAGAGAGTTTGTGTGTATCCTGTTAGGAATGATTCTCTGACCGGTTCTCGAGCGAGATCGTCTAATTCAAGCACGAATATCGTCGTTAATTGATATCCGTAATCGGGCACGGGAAAGTATGCAATGTCGGTTGCTTCGATTGTGCTTTCAAGTCCGTTGTATCGTACTGCGGGCATGAGCAGTTCGTCATTGGAATCTTGGAGCAAGGGCTGATTAGTTATGACATAGACATAGCCGTTGGTCATCCGGGCGTCTTGATAATTTCCGTCATAGACAAGTTCTTTTTCTATCTGAGGGTTTGCTCGGTCTTGTATGGTGTATATGTAGACAAACGACTCTGAGGTGAACGGTACGGGCATGGTAGACGCAATTTTGCTTTCTTCTTCGGCGATAAGCGGCCGTTCTTTATATCCGAGGGCATACTCGGTGTATTTCATTCCAAACACAATTAGCGTATCTCCGTTTACAAAGATATTATTGACGAATCCTTCAAGAGGGATTTCCGCGAGCGTTTTCATGTTCTCTGCGGGCGTGGCCTGTACAATGAGGAGTTTGTTGTCTCGGGCGATATAGATATACTCGCCGTCGTTCTTTACAAAATCGGGCTCATCTACGTCCGTTACTTGTACGTTCGTAGTTGAATAACGACCGGTATTTGCAGGTGCGCTTGCAGGTGTGCTTTTGCCGTCTGAGCTTCCGCTTTCAAGCGTTGTCGTCGATTGTTCGTTCAAGGCGCCATATGCCTCATCGGTATTTGCTTCTAAGAAGGATTCTAACTGGCTGGTCGAACTAAATTGCTTGATTGAATCATTTTGTGTGGTAACGCCTGCGAGTATAATAATCGCAATCAGCGCGATTCCTGCGATTCCCCACATGAATTTGTTGTTCATGATTTCCCTAATGCGAATCAGTATTTAAAGCGTAGGATGGGTGCAAGGGATATTGAAGCGAATTAGTTTTTTAACAAAGATTTTTATAATTTGGTTCTCTTTCGATGACGTGAAAAGAGAGGATTTTGGTTTTAGTCCAGACGAGTTGAAAACGCTCAAGAGCCTTAGCACGCCCGGCAAGATTCAGGATTTTTTGAACTCTCTGAAGATTAATTTTGAAGAGAAAGGAGACAGTTGTATGTCTCCGCGTCGGGTGCTTCGCGAGAAAAAGGCACACTGTATCGAAGGTGCGCTCCTTGCGGCGGTCGCGTTGCGCTTGCAGGGACATCGACCGTTAATCGTCGATATGATGGCCAGTCGTGACGATGATGACCATGTTATTGCCGTTTTTAAGAAAGAACATCGATGGGGGGCGATAACCAAATCAAATCACGCATCGTTACGCTACCGCGAACCCGTCTATCGAGATATTCGAGAACTCGTGTTATCTTTTTTTCATGAATATTTCTTGAATTCGAATGGAAAAAAGACATTGCGGTCGTTTTCGCAGCCTGTCGATTTACGTCGGTTCGATAAACGGGGATGGATGACGTTTGAAGATGATGTGTGGTTTATTCCTGAGTATTTGACGACGATACCCCATGAGAAGATACTTACTCCTAACCTTGTTCGAGGATTGCGAAAAGTTGATCCTATTGAACTCAAGACAGGAAAGATTGCAGACTATCATCGGGAGTGAGCTCGCAAAACCTTTATAAGTGTGCTCGCCCTTGAACAGGTATGTATCGACAGCTTTCATTTGCATCGGATATTCCAGGCATGGATGCCTTTAATCAAGGATTCATGGGAGGGTTCTTAGGGGGCATGGTGGGATTTGTTGTCGCGCTAGGTATTCTTATGGCCCTTATCTTCTTTGTTGCATTGTATATCTATCATGCGCTTGCCTGGCAGGCGATTGCTCGTAAATTTAGGCACAAGTATCCCTGGTTGGCTTGGATACCCTTTGCCAATTTTGCGCAGATTTTACAATTAGGCGGGTTCCACTGGGCGTGGATATTTCTCGTGCTTATTCCTATCTTGGGATGGATTGCACTTGTCGTGCTGGGCGTCATTGCGCTCTGGCGTATTTGTGATAAACTTCGTTATCCTGGGTGGTTTAGCTTAGGTGCTATTATTCCTAAAGTAGGCCCGATATTGTACTTTGTGCTTATTGGATTTTTAGCCTGGAAGAAGAAGCGTTAGAACGTTTCGATAATCTTTTATAGTCTAATTTTTGCGGAACAGTATGGTAACTCATCGTACGATGTTTCGTATTATGCCTGCCGACGTACGGCGCTCAGCAGGCGCGTTGTTCGGTGAACTTGAGAAGAATGGGTTGCTCGAGTGGGACATCGTCAAGAACGCCGCACCCTGTTTATTTCCTATGGCTGAAGGGGACGATGCGGTACATATTGTTCTCCCCCGCGGAAAAAATGGAATTTATTCTGTTCGCTATGAATCAGGAAGGGGTGAGGTGCCTATTGAACTACATGTTCAGGAGCGTTCAGGTAATGCACGCGCGCTCATTCGCTGTGCGCGATTACTCCCTCAGTATGCATGGCGAGGAAACTGCCCGAAGGGCCATTACATTCAAACTCGTAATTTGGGTTCGGTTGGATATACGGGCGTGATTGCAGAAGTCCGTCGTCTTGCTGAGATGCCTCTTTAACGTTTTCTTGTCTTTCGAGAAAATATGGAAATAAGCAAGTCATCTAATTTTTCTGGTTTTACCGTCGTTCCCTTCGTATTGACGGCGCTTCGTCGTACGATGTCTTCGATTTGTTTTGAAGTGGTGAGAAGATTGCGTTTGGCGCGTTTTTCTATTTTCGCGAGTACTATATTGTCAAGGTAGATACATACCTGGTTCTTTGCTCGTTTTTCTGTTGTGTATTCAAAGGCGTGTTCGATTTCGTCATTCGTCCAGCCTTCGCCCGCGAGTGCTTGTCGTATTTCATGATTGTCGAACCCTCGTTTTTTGGCTTCTTTGATAAATGTGGCGAGTTGCTCGTTAACTATGTTAGCGCATTGCACTTCCGATGGTAAGCCCTATTCGAGTCCAGAGCCAGATGATAAGCATGCCCATTCCTCCGAACACTAATAGGTTCGATGAACGCGGCTTGTGTTTACGTTCAAGCCATCCGGTTAGAATCATCAACAAAAACAAAAACACCCCTACAAATCCAGACAAGCTCGTAAAGAGGGCGATGGCAAAATCGGCAAGAAAGGTCAGCAACGCAATCATGTTATTTTTTCTTCGGTGCAAGATAGGTCTTTTGCACGTTAAAGCTCTTGTAAATACCTTCCAATATGTCGGTGCCCGCGTAGCCTGATAAGAGTGATAGCCGAGGGTCGAAGTTAAACACGATGCCGACAAATGCTCCAATGATGACGGCGATGGCTACCGTGATGAGGTAATAGCTCCAAATAATTCGTCGTCGCAACGACATGGCCTTTAGTAGACCGACAACGCCCCGCGTGAGACCGCCCACACCCCCTAACAGCGCTGCAGAGGTAATAGAATCCATTATGTGCTCACCTTTCAGTACGAAGGGCGTGATTTATTTAAACGTGTTGGTTTAATGTTTTTTGAGCTGAGCTGACAGAAACGCTTAAAAACCTCTTTCTTGTTTTTTGGCGTATGGGGAAGACACTCAAGTTTCCTAAGCGGCAAAAGTATATTGCGCCCACACCCAAGGGTCATGATTCTGAAGTCACGCCGTTGTCCGACGAAGAGCATAAGAAGCGTCTTGAGCTCTTGAAGAGTTTGGGTTTGGTTAAGTAAGGATTTTTATATTCCCCTTCCCACACATTGTTGTGAATAAAGATATTCTTCTCGTAGCATTGTTCATTCTTACTCTTGCCTCGGTTGCATTGGTTCTCATGCCCGACAACAACGCAGACACTCCCTTAGAAGCCACGCACGAGTCGGAATCTCAAGCATCTGCTTCGGAATCTCAAACAACTCCACCTGAACCTCAATCTTCTCCTCCTGAACCTCAATCTTCTCCTCCTGAACCTCAATCTTCTCCTCCTGCAGAACCTACTAGCGACGCGCTCATAAAGAGTATAGGCATACAACTTGAACCGTATGATGCGCAGACGGGAAAAGCGGGAGACCTCGTTTTCACCAAACAAAAGCTGACCTACGACCGACTCTTCATGGAGTACGGCTATGTAATTCCTGCTAACAGTGCAGGTCCTGAAAAGAAAAACCTTCAGCCGATATTCATCGCCCCGCTCGGCACTCCCGTCAGGTCTTTAGTTGATGGCACGGTCGTCGGTGTAAAAACGGTCTGGAGTGGAGATTATACCATCCATGTTAAAAACCCGAGCTCAGACTTAATCTTTGAAACAGAACACGTCATCAACCCTCTTGTACGTGAAGGAGACAGTGTAATAGCAGGTCAAATTATCGCCGAAGTGAGCGATTATGATACCAAGAATTATCCCGGCATGGGGATTTTAGAAATAGGCATCCTCCAATCCGAGAACGGCCATCCGTATCATGTGTGTCCTTTCCTCTATCTGCATCCGTCAATAGAAGCACAAACACATGCCACCATTCTCTCGCTCTATGACTCCTGGAACACCTACAAAAACGCAGACATCTATACCAAAACAGATCCTGTCCCTGGTTGTTTGATACTTGAGAGCATTCAGGGGTAGGAAAAGGGTTTTGGTTATATTGCGGTCAAGCGCGAGATATATAAAGTCGAATTGGTTCTGTTGGAAATGGACTCTGGAACCGTTGTTGTGATAATTGTGTTCTTCGTTTTGCTCTTATTTCTTCTTCCTAAGCTGATTCCCAAACCAATTAAGCGCTCTGCCGCTGCGCAACATGCTTATGAAATAAGGAAGGGTGAATTGGACGCAGAGCGAGAGGCAGGAGTAATAAAAAATAATAGAACCGGCCCTGTATATGATGATCCGACCGTTCGTAGGGTTCATCCATTGAATCCTCTTTACGATAATACCTATGGTCTTTATCGGAATAGAAAAAGACGCAAGTAGGCCTCATAAATCCTTAAAAACTCGTATTATACGAGGGGGAAAGAGTTTTATATCTACAAAGACGTATCTGACTATGCATTCGTCTGAAGCCGAGACTCGAAAAAATAAGATCGACCCCTTGCTTAAGAGAATCGGATGGAAGGCAGAGTACATTAGGGAAGAAGTTAACCCGATTAAGTCCGATTTCAAGAGGAAAGAATACACAAGCGACAAACAGACGATTGAACGTGGAGTCGACCGATTTATTGATTATCTGTTTTTAGATCAGGACCATTCACCCCTCGCACTTATCGAAGCAAAGAAAACGTCTGCGAGCGTAGGCAAAGGAGAAATTCAGGCGCGGACGTATCGGGAAGATATTGAGAAACATATCGGAATAAAGATTCCTATTTTTCTTACCAATGGGGACACGTGGTATTATATGGATGACTTAGATCGAACGAGGCAGGTCAAGTTGCCCTTTAGCCAAAAAGACCTTCATCGCATGGTTAGTCTGATGAAGAAACGTAAAGACCCCTCGCATGTAAAGATAAATGCGGCAATTGTGGATAGAAGAAGAGGTATAGAAGCAACCAAAATGGTATTAGAACACTTTTCCAAGGGGTACCGAAACGCACTAATTAACATGGCAACCGGTACCGGAAAGACGCGCGTTGCAATGGCGATAATAGACGGGCTCATAAAATCAGACTATGTGCAAAAAGTTCTCTTTGTTGTCGACCGAATCTCCTTAGGCAATCAGGCAAAAGAGAAAGGCTTCAAGAAATTCTTCCCCGATAGCCCGGTCTGCGAGTTGAATGAGGAAGGCTATTCAGAAAGCGCTCGATTCTATGTTTCAACCGTCCAAACGCTCATGTCTCCGCAACGACCCCGCGGTAAATTTTACGAACAGTTTGGAACGGGCGCCTTCGACCTCATTATTTATGATGAGGCCCATCGGTCCTATTACGACAAAAACAACGATATCTTCAAATATTTTGATGCGTTGAAAATAGGGTTAACAGCCACCCCTTCTTCGGACGATAGTAAAGACACGTTTGAGTTGTTTGAATGCGAGAAAGGAAAACCGACTGTTAGATATAATTATGAAGAGGCCGTAAGGGACGGAGTGCTCGCCCCCTATAGTGCGGAGATAATAGAGACCAACGTCTTGTCTTTAGGAATCGAGGGCAAGAAGTTGAGTAAGGATCTGCAACAAAGATTGAAAGAGCAAGAACAAGAGCCTGAGAAGTTTCAAACGCCCGGATCAAAGTTCGAGAAGTTTTTTACTGATGAAAAAACGAATGAGCTCATCATTAGAGAATTTTTAGATCGATGTTATAATTCCGATGATAAACGGCCCTGTAAGAGCATCTTTTTTTGCGCAAGCGTAAGGCATGCAGAATCACTCGAGCGTCTTTTTCGAAGGCTCTATCCCGCTCTTGCCAGAGATGTGAAAGTCATTACCTCTGATAAGTCTCGATACATGGACGAAGTTAAGCGATTTGGTAAACGCGACAGCCCGCGCATTGCACTCTCGGTCGGCGTTCTCGATACAGGGATTGACATCCCCGAAGTGATGAATCTTGTGTTTGTTAAGCCCGTTATCTCTCCGATTCGATTTTGGCAGATGCTCGGCAGAGGGACGCGAAATCTTTCTGCGTGCGATAATAAAGACTGGTTACCTACCAATTCCGAAGGAAGACACATAAAAGAGAATTTTCTTATTTTGGACTTCAAATTTGGAACCTGGTCAAACGTCTTAGAGCACCAACTGAGCCATATGAATCAAAGATCAGCAAGTGTCGATGCAAAAACCCGCATTTTCCTCGCACAAGTGGATACGCTCAAGAAAAAATTAACGGATACTGAACGAGCGGTCGTAGAAAAACAAATACGCGATGCGGTACGAGAAATCGATGTTGAATCTCCGCTCGTTATCGAAAAGCGCGAGATAATCAAAAAAGTAGTTTCTTCAACGTTTGATTTACGAGAGCACATCGCCTTACTTAAAGATAAAATCGTGCCTCTGTTGATCTATTCAAAATCAGAGAATGCAAAGGTATACGCCTTCATTTCACAATGCATTAAGTTGTACGACCCTATTAAAGAACACGATAAAGATAAAATTGCCAAGGTGCAAGAATACGTTGTTGACCATGTCGATTCTATTTGGGATAAAAACCTTGATGCCATCAAAGTAAAGCGAGATGATCTTGTCCGTATTCAAAAGGAGCCGTTTTGGGAAGAGATTACGTTTGAAGATGTTGACTTTCTCGTTCGTGACATCGCCCCTCTCATGATATTCTACGAAGAAGCGCCCAAGCGAATGATTCAGATTAACGCGCCTGATGCCGTGTTGAACGTGCAAACTGAGGTTATGAAATTACGAAAAGAAAGTACGTTTAAAGAAATTATAGAGCACGATGCGCTCATTCGAAAACTAAAAGCAGGCGAAGGCGTTACCTCTGAAGAGCTCTTCCAGATAGAGGCAAAGCTCAGGCATCTCGATCCGCGCATAACGATTGAGAATGTTCAGCAAACCAAAGACTTCGTGCTCTTCCTCCGAGAACTCATTGAACTCAAAGGTCTTCCCGACCCACATCAGATGATCAAATGGGAATTTGATAAGTATGTCGCAAGCAAAAACGAACATTACACGGTCGAACAGCTCAAGTTTCTCCGCCTTCTTGAGGAGGTCTTTATCCGCGCAAAGCGTATCGAACTCAAGGACCTCGCGGAACATCCTCTCGCAGATGCCCGTCCCCTGGATATCTTCTCTAAGGAACAGCTCGTACGAATCGTCCAGAAGTGCAATAACTTAAAGTGGAAATAATATGATACCGAAAGAATTACGAGAAAGTAAATTTGATCGATTTAAGACAGGGTATATCGATGAAAGCGGGGATTGTGGTAAAAATGGAAGTAATTATCTGGTACTGACCTATATCTGCCTCGATGAGAAAAAGAAGATATCAAAAATAATGAAAAAGACAAAAGAAGCGCTAATGCGAACAAAAAAAGGGCGGATTTGGCTTAATCGTCACGGGGGAGAAATAAAGTTTAATTCGTTTCCTGATCAACATCTTCTGTTAAAGACGTTAGAGGAACTTGCAAAACTTAAGTTTGACATTATGTTTCGGGCCTTTAAAAAAGATGGAAAAGATATTCATCCTAAGGAAAAAGAACGGTTACTCCATGATTTGCTGGTTGAAAGCCTTGTGAATAGGAAACTTCTTCCAAAGAAGATAATTGCTGACAAAGACTATTTTCAAAATAAGAAGCTCGCTTGTCTCGCCGTGAGGGACTATAATGAAATCGTCTATCCCGACAATCAAGGTATAAGTCAAACGTATAGATTTGACTTGATAGAAGAAGACGAGTACAATAGGGATAGGGCTCTTTTTGATATGATTATCTCTATATATCATGAAAATTCAAAAAACAGCGTAGAACTTCAGGCAACTGATTTAATTTGTGGTGCGCTATTCCAGGAGTTAGAACATAATGATCCCTCGTATACGCAGATTATAAAGAAATATACCGAAATACGAGGAGGAATAATTCAACCGAAGTACACAGAATGAAAGCGTTACAATACCCCCCTACTAGTCTATCCCGTCCACAGTGGCAGGCGGGCACCTTTCGGACTCCGTTCGAGAGGGATGTTATATGTAACATAGCATCCATGCATGCCTGTAATATATACCTTTCGGTCTAAGGGCCCAGAGGAAGACCTTGCAAGGGATAAATTGAGTAAAATAGGCAAAAAGGTGTATACATGTTTTCAGATAACTTTATATAGTTTGCAGTTATTAGTTTTGTATGGTTTTAAAAAATCACCCGTTGAGCGGCGAGGAACGCAAGATCGTCTCGACGCGCCTCTATAAAACAGAGTTCCTCTACCTTAAGAAGCTATGTGATCAAGAGGGCAAGACTATCAACACCAAGCTCCGCGAGATGATTAGAAAAGCGACAAAGTTGGAGGATGACGATGAGTAATCGATTCATTGATAGAGTCATAACGTTCTTGGATACGATTTATAATCTCCAGGGACCGACCGTTAAAACTCCAGAAGTAGAGAAGATGATACGAGATGAGCAGTTCAAAAATGTAATTCCTTACCTAGTTGTGAATAAATTCATCAAAGTAACTTGGAAAAATGAAAGTAATACTGACGTGAGCCCTGAAAATATTAGTCACGTTCATTTAACTGATTCTGGAATGGAATTCTTAACGGATTACAAAAATAGAGAAGCTCAAAAAGAGTTTAATAAAATCGTAGCGTTTACTGCTGCAGTGTTAGCCCTTATAGGGATTTATGGGTTCATTAAAGACTTAGGTCTAATTAATCAAACTAACTTTTGGATAAGTTATATCTTCCTTGGCTTTGTCGTTATCGCCATAGGACCAATCGTAGCATTCATAATAAAATCGTACTTTTCAAAATATTAAAATGAAACAACAAATACAAACAAATAAAATAGAATGGCGAGAAGTTGAACTTGGGAGCGTTCTAGAAGAAAAGAAATTCGCAGTGGTTGATGGCCCATTTGGCACCCAACTTCACGCCAGCGATTATACCGGGGCAGGAATTCCAGTTATTCGAATAAAAAATATAACAAAGGATAATCTATTTGATGAAGATGACCTTGTTTACATTTCGGATAAGAAATTCAAGGAACTAGAGAGAAGCGCGGTCTTCCCTAACGATATAATTCTTGCAAAAACCGGGGCAACTATCGGCAAGGTGTGCATATTACCAAATCGTATAAAAAAAGCCTTAATCGCTTCTAGTTGTGCAAAGATATCTGTTAATAAGGATAAAATATCTGCAGAATACGTTAAACTTTTTCTTTCCACTGAAAGAGGGCAGGCACAAATATTATCTCAGTCTGGTGGTTCAACAAGAAGCAGCATAAATCTAAATCCAATAAGGAAGTTAGAAATTCCTCTCCCCTTCCGCAACGGCCAGCCCGACCTCGAAGAACAACAGCGCATTGTCGCAATCCTCGAACAAGCCGAACGATTAAAGGAACAAGGTAAAAGGGCGAGTGCGTTACTGGATGAGTATTTGAAGAGCGTGTTTTATGAAATGTTTGGAGATCCAGTTAAAAATAATAAAGGATGGAATCAAGATAATTTAGAAAATATCTGCGATAAAATTACCGATGGGGAACACGCAACCCCCACATTAACTACTAAAGGGGTTCCTTATATTTCTGCAAAGAATGTTAATGAAATAATCGATTTTGAGGATATTAAATATGTAGATGAGGAAACTTACAAGAAAATTACAAAAAGATGCTTGCCCGAATATGGGGATATCCTGATTACATGTGTTGGAACAATTGGAAGAGTTAAGAGAATAGACATTAAAGAGAGATTTGTTTTTGCGAGAAGTATTGCTTTAATTAAACCAAATAGATTAAATATTAGCAACATCTTTTTGGAAAAGATGCTTTCTCTTCCTAGCATGAAGAGATATATGATTGGAAATACGAACGAGGCTACCGTTAAGGGTCTTTATCTTAAACAGATTAATAGGCTAGAGGTGATTGTCCCACCCCTTTCTCTTCAGCAAAAATTCGCATCCATTGTCGAACACGTTGAAAAAATGAAGGAAAACGTTAAGAAAACGCAGGCAAATAGCGAGGAGCTATTTAACTCACTTATGCAGAAAGCATTTAGAGGAGAACTATAAAATGAAACCGAAGGAAATCGAGCATCTTGGAGACGGCAGAGTCTTGTATCAAGGAAGAATTTACGAAGCAGCACGTGCAATTCATCAAAAAGTTGCTTTTGACCCAAAACGATGGTTTGCTCATTGGGAACAGAGAATTGCAGAAATTAAGAAGTTAAAACTCGAATACTATCAAATAAGAAATATTCATGAGGATATTGTTCATGATTTTCTTATGTATGGGTATACCAAACAGATGGTTGATAAACATCAAGATATAAACGAGCTAATGGTAAAACTGAAACTTGCATTTTATGAAGCCTATAACAATTATCGCGATTCTAGAAGAGGGTTCTGGTCATTTTTTGCAGGGTTATTTGCAGGTAAGTTAATCGATAAATTAAATCTTCCGTCTCTCGACAATAAATAACATGCTACACGCAGAACTCAAATCAAAGATACGCAAGTTATGGGACAAGTTTTGGAGCGGAGGGATTAGCAACCCGCTTCAAGCAATCGAACAAATATCTTATTTAATGTTCATGAAGAAACTCGAGGACCGAGACGTACTCGAAGAGCAAAATGCAACGCTCAAAGGAATCAAGTATACCTCGATATTTGCAGGACATGAAAATTGCAAGTGGTCGGTCTGGAGCGAATACCCTTCGGATAATATCCTCGCGCATGTACGCGATGTCGTGTTTGCGTTTATGCGAAACTTGGGCGGGGAACACTCGCACTATAACACCTACATGAAAGAGGCCACGTTCTCACTTCCAACGGCCTCGCTCCTCATTGAAGCCGTGAATATTATCAACGATTTACACATTAAAGAACAAAACCAAGACACCCAGGGCGATCTCTATGAGTATTTACTGAGCGAGTTAACGACTGCCGGGAAGAATGGGCAGTTCAGAACGCCCCGACACATCATTAAGATGATGGTTGAACTAGCCAACCCTCAAATAGGCGATCGGATACTTGACCCTGCCTGCGGTACTGCGGGATTTTTGGTGCATGCCTATGAGTATATACTTCACACCAACCGAAAAGAGGGTGTAAGCACTCTAACCGCACAGAAAAAGAAGATTTTGGATGAAGAATCACTCTATGGATATGATATTGATCGAACGATGGTGCGTATTGCAGTCATGAACCTCATGATGCACGGCATAACAACGCCGAACATAGTGGGAGAGGATACGTTATCAAAACGATATAACGAGAAAGGGACGTACGATGTAATTCTCGCCAATCCTCCGTTTAAAGGGTCTATAAACGAGAGCGAAAAGTCTGACGAATTGACGATAAGTACGAGTAAGACCGAATTACTCTTCTTGGAGCTGATGTACAACTGTCTTTCTATTGGCGGACGATGCGCCGTCATTGTACCGGACGGCGTATTATTTGGTAACTCGAACGCTCATAAATCGATTCGAAAATTGTTACTTGAGAAGTGTCGACTTGATGCGATCATCTCTATGCCTTCCGGCGTGTTCAAACCCTACGCGGGCGTTTCTACGGCCGTTCTCTTCTTTACCAAGGGCGAACCAACCGAAAACGTATGGTTCTATGACCTGGAATCGGACGGATTTAGCCTCGACGATAAGCGAACGGAACAACCTGATAAGAACGATATTCCGGATATACGGGCTCGATTTGCAGCGCGAAAGAAAGAAAACAATGAAGACAGGGCGAAAAAGCATTTCTTTGTGCCTATAGAAGAAATAAAGGCAAATGAGTGGGACTTATCAATTAATAAGTATCGAAAAGAAGTGCATGAAGACGTCGTGTATCGACCTAGTAAAGAAATTTTGCAAGAGACAATGCACCTTGTAGACGAATTGAAGAAGGGACTGAAGGAACTAGCCGTTTAGCTATAAAACCGACCCACTAAAATCGCATGATAGGGTTTCGTTTGGTCCGAGCGTCTTTTTGTCAGTAACGGTGAGAATTACCCTACTCTCATAGCTAAATCTTCTGCAGTGAGGCGGTGGCAGTCGGCAAGATGATCGAGGAGCGGTTGAAATGCGGCATCAACGCGGGCTTTCCATGCGGTGCGCGCGGCGAAATAGGCTTGTGCGCCGGGGACGGAAGGGTTTTGTTCAAAGTATCTCCGTCTATCCTCCGCCTGCCTTATTTTTTCTCTGTATGCTTCGATATCGGGAGACGAAGAACCTCGATAGTGTGTTGGCGGTAGCATAGGACGTAGAGGGTGTTTCTTTTTAAGTAGTTTTGCCTTTGGTAGTAACTTCTCTGGGCTGGATGTTACCAACCTTTATATCTCTCCTTGAACTCTCGCCCCTATGAAACACCCGCTCGTGGTTGTGTATTCGATTCTTGGTTTAGGATGCCTTGCTTTGGCTTACTTCGTGCATTGGCTGTTTATTGTGGGGGCGGCGTTCGCGTTGTATGCGAACCAGCGCCTGCTCATGGGTAAACGGTAACTTACTTCTTCATCAACGCGCCAAGAACAATCGTTACGACAAAGCTTATCGCAAGTCCGATGAGGTGATAGGGATTGAGGAGGAAGGCATACTCCTTGATGAAGAGCGGGATGGTAATGACAGCATCGAGTATCAGGCTTACCACCAGATACACAAGCGTAAGATAAATGCCTTCGAGTGCACTGGCCTTTGCTCTCTTGAAATACAGATACGCGGGAATAAGGATAGCTATTGCAAAGAGGATATAATGAGCTATATTGCTATCAGTGTTTTGTACGCCGAAGCCAAACATCAGAACGCTTACTTCAAAAAAGACAAGTACCCAGGAAAGTGCGCTCGTCCAGAGAGCACGTTTCAAATCCATAGTACTTCAAGGCGAGGGTTATATATAAATTAAACGATGAGTGTCTGAAGAAGTGTTGTGAGTTGTGTGAGAAAGTATAAATATAACTTTCATCTAAATATTGCATGAAATCTTGGGCAAATAATATGCGTTATTGGAAGATTACTGTGATTCTAATTCTTTTGGTCGTTGCGGTGATGTATTTGATGACTATGAATGGAGTTGCATTATCTCCTCCTCTTTGTAGAACTTATGACGATTTCTCTGGAAAATATCTCGATACTTCTAAGTGGGTAGAGAGCACATTTCAAGGTCTCGCCTTTACGGACGAGCATTTTGTAAACTATTCTAAAAAAGCTTATCATGTTCAGCAGAATATCGAGGGAGATAGAGCCACAAATCTTGCTCCAAAAAGACAATTTTTTGCAGGAGATTCTATTTCTTATGAAATAACCTATAAGGGCGGAAGTGGCAACCATGCCTCCCAGCCATTGATAAATGGGGATTATCCTCCAACTCAAATAGAAACTTGCAATTATACAACCGCAGGTTGTGGGGTTATTGGTTATTGGAACGCCTTTCCTGATTTAGGGGCGCAAATTGGAACTTATAACATAAAATACGAGTTTTCTAAGAATCAAGTTAAAATGACTGCTAAGAGGCCTGATGGAGTAATCGTTGTGAATACATTTACTGGAAATTCAGAACCTTATACCTTGACAATAAATACCCATACGGGCCACAATGGTTTAATGCATTTCGATTATGATAACGTGGTAATTTGTGGTTTAGCAAGAGTTCAAAATGCTACAAGAGTCTGAATTTCTTATAGGTTAAATGGCGAGTGTCCTCAGAATCATTGTGAGTGGCGTGAGGGGTATAGTGTTAATAACCTTTTTATAACTCCCGCTAGCTAACAATAGCATGACAAGAATGTGGATGGTAAATCCGAAGAAATTATGCAGACAGCATCTTCTCGGAGAACACAAAGAGCTTCATCAATTAGTGGGCAGTTTAAGAAAGGGAAAAAGTATACAGGGGCATCTGGATAGAGGGCACGTTGAAGTTCATAGCATAAAGAAGAGACATGCCGAACTGGTTAACGAGATGCTGGCACGGGGATACAAGCACCTGTCACCTCTTAAAACCTACAAGAAATTCAAAGCAGGAAAGGTGAATGTACTCGAAAATGAGCGCGAATTAGAAAGGCGCTGTAAAAACTGCGGTTTTGGTCGGGAACGTCATTAACACGATCGCACGACGCTATCGATTCAACATCCAGATAGAATAATTCAGAAAACTCGCAAAAACGACCCAGAGCGCGTAGGGAATGAGCAGATACCCTGCCGATTTATTGACTTTGTAAAACGTGGCTATGGTGAGGATGATGAGTGTTTCAAGTATGAGAATCTCGATGAATGAGGCGAACGGATTATTGATGCCGAAGAAGAGATAGCTCCAGAGGACATTGAGTACGAACTGTGCGCCGAAGAGCACGAGTGCGCGTGTTCTAACGGAGGAAGCACGAGAAACCCACACGCGGTAGAGCGCGATACCCATCAAGGTAAAGAGCAACGTCCAGACGGGGCCGAAGATCCAGCTCGGAGGGTTAAATGCGGGTTTGGCAATCGTTTGATACCACTCGCTATCTGCCGAGGTCCAGAGTGCTCCCAGGGCGCCGATGACATTGCACAGTATAATGAATCCTATAAGAAGAAACCAATTGATTTTCATTTAGTGAAGAATGAAGAGGAGTATAAAAACCTCTTGTGAGTGGCGAACCTTTTTATAACTCGGAGGCTTTTCTCATAAAAGCTTATAATTTATGCGATTCTGCTTGGTTAATGCCGGACGAACACTATGCTGAGGCATGGATAAAGCATGCTAATTCAGGCAAAGATTATCATAGAAGAACGTTCATGTATCCCTTTATTGAAAACGTCGCCAAGTCTTTGAACAATCCGAAGGTTCTTGATGTTGGATGCGGATGGGGTGACGCACTCAAGGTCATACATAATGAAGGCGAGTACATTGGTATTGATCCAACCTCGGAGTTTTTTGATTACGTGCTCTCTAAATATGGAGGAAGAAATATAACGTTAAAAGAAGGCGGACTCCCTTCCAACACTGATGTCTCCAATAATCACTTTGATCTTGTTTTATGTGTGTTGGTGATTCATTATACCTTGCAACTTAAAGAGTCGGTGCGATTGTTATTCTCCAAGGCAAAGAAAGGCGGAAAAGTAGTACTTGTTGATTTTAGAGATGATGCCGAGAAAGACGTACGGGACAAGTTCTCAAAAGTGTACGAGAGTAGTGAAAGACATATTAGAGGAATATTTGATTTATCTGAAGACAACCACGCTGAAGTTGAATACTATTTCCACAGAGAACGGGAGATGGAAAATGAGATTGAAAAATATGGGGATTTTAAGAAAGAATATCTTGGACCCGTCTTTGTAGGGTATGAGTGCACGAAGAAATAACCTTTATAATCTTCCACTACTTAATTGATTGATGTTAGATGTGACATTAATTATTTTGATTATCCTTGCCTTAATTGCCGTTGTCATTGCGTATAAGGTCGGGCACAAGAATGGGGCTTTTGCTAAGCACTCCGAGTGGCAAAACGACTTGATGCCGGCGCACCGGCAGGATGCGATACTTCGGTCACGGGCTGTGTTGGGCGGGCAGTTTTCAGAGCAACTGGCTCCGTATTTGCCGGACTTTGGGTATTTGCCAACGGAATGCCGATTTATGGGAAAACCCATTGACTTTATTGTGTTTAAGGGAATGGATGGCAAGAAGATTGAGGAAGTGGTATTTGTGGAGGTCAAGTCGGGAAAGGCGAAGACGAATAAGCATGAGAACAATCTCAAGGAGACGATTGAGAAAGGACGCGTGCGCTGGGTTGAGTATCGAATACCTGACGAGTTGACGAAGAAGAAAGATATGCAGTTTGATGATGAGGGACATGCGATTTAAGATTGTACCAAAACGATTGACCAAAGAGTCTAAACAAGCCTATCTAATTGTAGTTTCGGCTATTTTTGGAGGAGTTCTAAGTAATGCGTTTATTAAAATTCCTGAGCTTGGATTGAAAGGGATAGTTGTATTCTTTTTTTTATTAGCAGTTACCTATTATTTTTTGAATATGGCAATAAAAGAAAATAGATAAGTAGTTTTTAGAGAATGCACAGATTTTTAAGCTCATTTTTACACTATCTTTTATGAAAGATAGAAAACAACATGATCGCAGAGGTGGTGGACGGCCTCCTGAACGACGAGGCCACAAGGACTTTTCTGCACACAAGCCCCGCTCATTTCAAGAATTCATCAATCCACCGCATGCCGAGATTGCTGATGTTTTGAAAGCGCGGACGGGCGAAGGATTTTCGATTACGGGCGTGATTGAGAAAGTGGTGCAAACGGGTGGACCGACGGTGTTCTATATCAATGATGGGTCGGGATTGCTTGCCTTGAAAGCGTTCGAGAAAGCAGGTGTTCGCGCGTACGCTCATGTTGATGTGGGTGATGCGGTTAAAGTTGCGCTGACGTTGAGCGAGTATAATGGGGAAATGGAAGGGGAAGTCAGCACGATGCACCGCTTAAATGAGGATGAACAATCTGGATTTGAAAAACGGTTGCGACAGCGTGAATTAGAACGCGCGCATGTGGATCCGCCCGCGTTTTTGGTGAAGAGCGTGTTGCTTGATAAACTAAAGGCTCGATTTGTCACGGCCGCGACGGCTATACGCTTGGCAGTGTTTCAAAATCGACCGATTATTGTACGTCACCACAATGATACCGATGGTTATTCGGCAGGGTATGCGCTTGAACGAGCTATTTTGCCACTCGTTGAACAACAACACACCGGTTCGCCCAAGGCGACCTGGGAGTTTTACACGCGTGCTCCGTGTGCTGCACCCATGTATGAGATTGATGATTCTATTCGTGATACCGCACACTCGCTCTCTAACGCCGCGAAGTTCTCGAATAAGATGCCGCTTGTATTGATTGTGGACACAGGTTCGGGCGCGGAAGACCTGTTGGGTATTCAACAAGGTCGTGTGCATGGGATTGATTTTATTGTCGTTGACCACCATCGCTTTGAAAAAGATGTCATTTCAGATGAGACGTTGGTACATATTAATCCGTTTTTAGTTGAGGAAGATGGGGCGACGTTCTCGGCAGGGATGCTATGCACCGAGCTGGCGCGATTCATTAATCCGTCTGTCGACATTGTACAGATTCCGGCTATGGCGGGCATGGCCGACCGCATTAATAATCCTGAGGTTATGAAAGCGTATGAAAAATTGGCTGCTGAAAAGGGCTACGATACGCAACTTCTTGCTGATATTGCTACTGTAATTGACTTTGTGTCTGCTAAACTTCGCTTCATGGAAGCGCGTGAATATATTGAAGTATTGTTTGGCGAGCCGATGGCGCAACAGAAGAAACTCGTCTCTGTACTTGCGCCGTACATTCGAGAACTTGAAGCGAAGGGGCTTGCGATTGCACAATCTGCGGTGCAGACAGAAACGATTAAAGGAGTTCATGTTCAAACGCTTGAGATTGAGAAAACGTACTCGCGTGGATTTTATCCGAAACCGGGGCGCTGTGTGAGCATGATTCATGACCATTTCCAAGTGACTAAGAAGACGACAAAGGCGGTCACGCTTGGTGTGATGTCGGATGCATTGACGATCCGAGGGAGCGACGATATTGAGTTTTCGGTGCCTGAGTTGATAACGTATCTGAATAAGAAATTGCCTGAGGCGTTCGTCGAAGGCGGTGGGCATCGCAATGCGGGGTCGATTAAGTTTGTTCCATCTAAACATGCCGAAGTTATGAAATTAGTTCGTGAATATATTAAGACGAATAATTAATTTTTTAAGGGTTCTTGGACCGTCACGAAATAGTGAGCTGTAAAGTTAAAGGGAGTTAAGTAGTGAGCTGTAAATTAAAAGTCAGTTATCAATTAGATTCAGCCAAAAAAGTCGCTTCTATTATCTTAAAGTCGCATAGGTATCTTTTTAAATCATTTTTATTCATTTATTTATGGTACACACTTACAAATTTGATTGTGAACATTGTGGCTCAAAAAATTACTTAGACAATGTAGAACAAGATTCAATAGGGAAAGACATAAAAATAAAATGTCATAGTTGTAAGAAAGTAAGTAAAATTCATTTAAAACAACCAGAGCCAACGGAAGAAGCTCTGGGTGTTGTTGGAGGAATATTTGTGTGGGTTGCAGTCTTATTCATTGTTGGAATGTTTCTACCCTCATTAGGAGCATTTAGCTCTTGCGAATCCAATGGGTACTTCTCCAGACCTTTTTGTGTAACTTCTTCTATTTATCAGGGTATTACCGAAGATTCCTCGTCAAGCCAAAATATACAAAATCCAGAAACGGAAAGACAGCAACCCGTGAGTAATTATCATCCTCAGCAACCATCTCAACCAGTTGTTCCTAAACAAGTTCATCCATCCTTAACTACTGAAGAGCGAGATGAAATAAATGCACAAATCTCCATTGTTCAAGAGCGATATGACTATTGTGTCAAATATGTTAAAGAAAAAACAAAGTTAGTTCCGTACATAAGAGACCAAGCAACTCTATATCTTTACGATGGGGATGTAAAGAATTGTGTAAATGAGTACCTTATCCAAGCTAAAACTCTCTCGGAATTAGTTATTCAAAAGAAAGAGAAAATAAGCAGGGCAGATGGGGAAAGAGTTAAAAATAGCATTTTAACTCAAGCAAATTATTTGAGGCCTTTATCACAAAATTATTTACAATTAAGTGAACAAAGACACTATTACATTCATGGCGTTTATCAAACTCAGCAACTCATTAATTTAGCTCAAATTATCGGAGAAACAGCGGGGGCAGTCTCTGAGGGTGACGCAATTGGAACAGTAAGCTCATTACAATCTCTATACGAATGGTGGTATTATAACGGCGGAGTAATTGATACCGGCTGGGGTTACTGAGTTATCTCTTCAATCATTTTTTACCTAGGAGCTTAGTCTAATCAGTCCTAACCATCTATTGTCTCCTAAGTCTAAGTTCTGCCCTGCTCGATTACAAGGCACATCGTCTAAAGTGGTATGCGCTTCTATGAAATTATGTTGGATAACTAAGGCATTCATCATAATAGGAGCAGACCATAACGCCTTAAGTCCTCTAAAGTCATCTACTCTATCTTTAATCTTCATAAATACCGTCTCTATTCGATAATTATGGATTTTGGTAACACTTGCGTTTTGCACTTTGTGCTCTATTGTTAAACCTCCTATCTTATTAGAATAGAACAACTTTCTAAATGCTTTAGGATAGAAGACCCCTCCATCCGTCTGAATGAATTTAGGCTTTCCCTTTTGAATCGACTTAAACAGAAACTTTTGTGCTTCTTGTGGATTGCCAGATAAACTATAATGAACCCCCGTAATTAATCGAGTATCCCAATCCAAACAGCACCAAAATATATCATCTCTGCCTTCACAATCTATTAATGTTTCATCTGCATAGAAACTATTGCCCATATTATATCCTAATTTATCAACAAATTTGCTAACCTTTAATGTATACCTTCTTACCCAATCAAGAATACTCATGTGGCTTATCTTGGTGTTCGTATGCCTACTTAATTGGTTTCTCATCTTTCTGCTTGATAAGTTAGAAATATACATATCAATGGACATTGTAATTATATTCTCGTTGTTTCTCATTCTATAAAATCCATCATCGATGACAAAACGATGATTACAATTCTTACATCTATATCTTTGAATTTTTCCACGATGTTCTGTACTCCTCAAGCCATCTTTCTTAATACTTTCAGAACCGCACACGGAACAAATAACTTTTATAATATTACTTTGTTTGTTAATACTATATTTAGTAATACTAAGTATTTAAATATTTCTATTGTAAAGTATTACTATATATAGTAACATTTATATAGTTAGAAATTAATGAGAATATATGCCTGAAATAAAAATAGAGGTTAAAGGGTACAAGTGTAATAATTGCGATTACGAATGGGTTCCTCGTTCTGAAAAAGAAAAACCACTAATTTGCCCGAAATGCAAATCAGCAAGATGGGATAAAGAGCCAAAAAAGAAAAATTAATTTTTTTAACTGAAATAACTCCCTTTAACTTTACAGCTCACGAAATAGGTATATTTTTATAGCCTCTTTTGTCTCGATTTATATGGCTCAAACTGCTCGTACCTTGGTTAAAGCCGCACGATTTGATCACTCTCTCAGGGAAGCAGTGCGTCGATCTTCACATACTATCTATCGTGTTGGAGTGAATGCGGGAAATGTAACTAAATATATGGCCTATGAGGGAGGTCGCGAGCCGTTTCTTTTGGTAGTTGCTCAGCAAAGAGATATTCGTGTCACAACGCCCCCAGGATACAACCTCACGTTCTCAGTGACTTCTTATTCTGATCGACAAAATGGGGCGCTTACCGAGCAGTTCAGCCAGCAAACAGGGGTCGCGTTTAACATTGAACCTCCTTCTGCCCTCGTTCGCCTTATTTCAGGAACGGATTTTATGTTTCCGAGCTTTGTGCGAGACCCTGAAGCAGTTCGTCTTCTTTGGGAAGCAGTGAAGATTTAGTTATGTTAAGGAAATTGACAGAAAACCGCGACTTTTTTATATTATTTTTGCTTTGATAATTGTAACTTCTTTCAGAGGCTTATCCCCTCGATCTCGAGGGGTGTTAGCGATTTTGTCTACGACGTCCATGCCTTGTGTGACTTTTCCAAAGACAGGGTGCTTCGTGTCAAGGAAGGTATTGTCGGCGACGTTGATAAAGAATTGACTGCCTCCCGTGTTCGGGCCTGCGTTTGCCATACTGATGGTGCCACGCGCGTTTTTGTTTCCGCCCGTGTGGGTGAATTCATCTTTTATCGTGTATCCTGGTCCACCTCGGCCAGTGCCTTCAGGGTCTCCACCTTGAATCATAAAGTTGGGAATGACACGGTGGAAGATGACTCCATCGTAAAAACCTTCTTTCACAAGTTTTTCAAAGTTGCCCGCGGTGATGGGCATATCATCATACAACTCAAGCGTGATGTCTCCTTCGGATGTTTCTAAGAGGATTGTTGTGCCTGAGGATTTGATTGCGTTTCCCGTTATCATAGGACGTACGGCTACTATCATAATAAGGATTATAAGTATTGCGCCTGTACCGAACCATAGCTTGTTCATCGCTTCTTGGGGAAAAAACAGTTTAATAATCTTACGAAACTATTTTTGGCAGGCGGTAACCTTTTAAACCTGTTTTTTCCAGTACGCAGACATGACTGGCAAAAAACCGTTTACACTTGTACGCGCAGCGTTGATGAATAATGAATACGTATTTGCGTCAGCAGTTACACGTTCACGCCGACCCTTTGTTAAAATTCCCGACTCGCCGATTCATACGCCAGTGACTGAGAGGTCGCATCGATACTATGCGTGGGCAACGGGAGAATCCGGAGAGGCGCCGTATCTCCTCTATGCAGGGCAACCTCGAAAAGATTATCGCAGCCATGTGGGGGGCAATAATGTGATTGTTGTTGCGACTGCTTGGGAACCTGCTCTTAGTGAGGGGTTGATAGCAGAGTTTGCAGAACAAACAGGGATACTGTTAGGGAATCATTTGCCTGAAAATGTGGTTCGCATGCATGTTGCTTCCATGGGGGCTGGTTTTTGTCGTTTTGTAGCAGATCCTGCCGAATTTTTGCAGATACGCGGACTTCCTTCTAATCGTCAAAAGATTTAAATAGACATATGTATCTTGTAATCATATGATAAGCAAGAACATATTACATTCCTGCCACGCGGAAGGGTTTAAAGAAGGAGAGTTGTATGATGCGTATAAAATCTTCTTTGGCACGCTAGTATCTGAATCTCGCTTGAAGATTATCAATCTATTACAAAAAGGAAAGAAAAACGTTGGAGAACTTGCACATGCGCTTTCGATGGACCAAACGGCAGTTTCACATGATTTGGCACGTTTGAAACAGTGTGGATTCGTTCATGCAACACGAGAAGGTAAATTTGTGTATTACTCGCTCAATAACGATATACATGCGCTCATGAACCTTATTGAAAAACATATGGGCAAACACTGTATCCATATATTACATTCTATGAAGGGGGTAAAGGAAGGACCATGAACGATACGACTCGGAACGTGCTCATTATAGTGCTTGCGTTCGTACTCATACTGACGTTTATGCCGTGGGGTGGTATGATGAGTTATGGGAACGGATGGGGTGTTTGTGGCATGGCACAACGTGCAGGGTATGGCGCTGGATGGATGACGGGCATCGGAGGATGGTTTGTTAATATAGCGCTTATTGTTATTGTCGCGCTTGTTATCGTATGGCTTTTGCGCGTAGCGGAGCAATCCGATGCTATGTCTCGGAGGAAAAAACGATAATGGTCACTAAAACTATATCGGCCGGTGTGATTCTTTTGTTAATTGTTGCACTTATCGCGCTTGTCTTTTTGGTGAACGTGCTCATTAAGGTAGCCGTGCTTGCAGTAATGGTATTGGTTATCGTATGGCTTTGGAATGAAATTCAAAAACAAACGCGGAGAAAGAAACGATGACGTTCACATCGGTTTCTCCCGAAGAGTTTACTGCACTCATGCACAAAGAGAATTCGTTTGTTATTCGAGCCCCTATTTCTTGGAATAAGGTCCTTGAGGGAACCGACCTCGTCATGGAACAGGGAGACATTAATGAATACAAAGATGTACTTCCGGTCGATACGACTACGCAGATACTTGTCTATTGCAGACGAGGGAATGCCTCCCGCGTCATCTGTCAACAACTCTCTGATGTAGGTTATACAAAGGTAATTAATCTTGAAGGGGGCATGTACAACCTTCTAGGAATTCGCGAATGAAAAAGCTCAAGGTAAAAATTAGTGGGATGCATTGCGCGTCGTGCGCGGGAAACGTGGAGCGGAGCGTGCGGAGTGTGAAAGGCGTGAAGAATGTGAGCGTGAGTGCGGTGACGAATACCTGTTTTATTGAGTGTGAAGATTCTACCACGAATGCGGATATTGAAAAAGCCGTGGCTAAACCGGGATACAAGGTTGTGGCGATTAATTAAGATGAAACACGATCATGCGATTACGACTGCTGAATTGAGCATGGAAGAGCGCGATATGCGTTCATGGAAACGTAAACTTATCGGGGCGTGGGTGTTGACGGTCCCGATTGCAGCGCTCATGCTCATTTCCTACGGGGGAATTGATATTGATGAGAACGTTATGATGGGTGTTCCGCTCGTGTTAGGATTCTTTGTGATATTTATCATTGGATTTGACACGATTCGCGGAGGATTGCGCGGATTTTATACCGGATATTTCTCTATGGATTCGCTTATATCGCTGGGTACGGTACTTGCATACTTCACTGGCATCGGCACGGTTTTTGGTTTTATGGAAAGCTATGCGGGCGTATCTGCGATGATTATGACTATTTT
>JBBSZK010000004.1:0-4920 GCA_038044745.1 Nanobdellota archaeon | reverse complement strand
ACTGAAAGAGAGGTAAAAGGGATTAAAAAGATTGGGTTTGTGGATTCTGTGTGAAAAAGATTATGATTCTCATTGGGGATTGGCCCGATAATTTTGTCAAGAACGTTCGATTTTTTGAAGCCTTAGAAAAGGAGTTTGGATGTACGTTCTTAAAAAAAAGTGAATTTGTTTTTACTACCGTTATTAGCAAGGTATCTCTCACGTTCCAGTTTTGTTTTGGCCCTTTAGAGGATTCCGTATGGGTGCAAAGAAAGGAATTACGAAAGGCAGAGGGGAGGAATTTGCCTCCTTCTATTGAAGAACTTTCGCGTAAAAAGATTTCTTGCGATGAACTCTATTACCTTGGTTTTTGTGGAGTGCTCAATGGGAGGGTAAATTCTTTTTATCTTCCTTCGAGTGCGAAGGAAATCTTATTCAAAAAATATCTTTTGGGCAGAACAACTAGTTACTCTATCAAGAAAAAGATTGATTTTACTAATATTCTATTGGGAAAGATAAATGGCAAACCTTGTTCTTTGATTACCTCAAACCAGGTTTTATCTTTAAAGTATGTCGAGGATAATTCTGAGGTACTTTTGGCTACTATTGCGAAATTATTACGAAAAGAGGCAGACGTTGTGGAGATGGAAAACTATGAGGTTGTCAGGCGTTTTGGTGATAAATTTCCTTTGGGCGTTCTGCTTTATGGAGGAGACTCTCCTTTACGGAAAGAACATATGATTGGAAGCACATCTATGAAATCTATGGATTTTTTTGTATTTGTCAAAGGATGCCTTGATTTTATCCATGAGATCGTCAGATGAATAAAAGAGACTATTTTCTTTCGGTGTTTAGACGTGCGGAGAAGAAATACGGGAAGCATGACAAACGGCTTGCAGGAGACGATTGGCCTCACGCGTGGCAGACGCTGATTGCTACGATTATGAGTGCGCAGACGCGGGACGAAGTGACGATACCGGTGGCTGAGGGGCTCTTTGCGCGCTATATCTCTCTTGACAAATTGGCACATGCGAGAGAGAATGACGTCTTGAACATAATCAAACGGGTGAACTTTTCTAAGACGAAGGCGAAGAATGTCGTTACCAGTGCACGATATTTAATGAAGTATCACCGAGGCCTTGTTCCGGATTCCATTGAGGAACTTATTAAACTTCCGGGTGTGGGGCGCAAGACAGCCAATCTGGTATTGAGCGAGTGTCATGCACAACAAGGAATCACCGTGGATACGCATGTGCACCGCATTGCTAATGTATTCGGATTTGTTACGACCAAGACTCCGACTCAAACGGAGTTTGCTCTGAGAAAACTTGTTCCTTCGCGATATTGGTCGAGGATAAATCGAATTTTTGTGTTGTGGGGGAAAGATGTGCGTGGATACGATAAGAAAAAATTTCTTGCGAAATTGAAGGAATAGATTTTTAAACCGCATCGTTCTTTTGAGGGCATGAGTGATAATAAGATTTCAATGCCTTCTGGAATGGGCGGGTTAATGCGTTATGACGCAGAGTATTCCAGTCGTTTTATGATTACTCCTGCGATGGCTCTTGGGTTTGTGGCGGCGGTGCTTGTGTTCGTGTTTCTGGTGAAGGTACTCTTCCCAGCCTAAAAAGAGCGTATGAGTGGAAGTTGTCGTGATTTGCGCGAGTATATGAATGATCCCAAGGTAGCGGATGCTTTTTCGTTTATTATTTCAGGGAGAAAGGGATATAAGGCAGTTATTGAACGTCGTGTTGAACCCACGGTTTGTGTGGGGTGCAAAATTATTTTAAAGGAAGAATCTAAGTTCTGTCCTGAGTGCGGGACGAAGGTTGTGAAACCTGCCGTCGCGAGTTAACTATAGTTATTTATAGTCTTTTTTTAAGAGACGTTGATGCGCATAGGATTCGACCTTGATGAAACGCTTGCGCCTTTTATGCCGCCTCTTATTGGGTATCTTCATGGAAAGGGAATTATGGTGCCTCCTTACGAAGAAACATCCTCATTTAATTTGTGGGAAGCGTGGGGTTGTACGCTCGAGGAGTCGTATCAACGCGTTTTTGATTTCTATCACTCCCCTGCCTTTTTGGAGTTACGCCCGTATCCCGAGGTACCCTCTTTACTTGCACATCTTCTTCAGCAAGGTCATGAACCTTATGTCATAACGGCTCGCCCCGATTCAATGATGGAACGTACTCATGCCTTTTTCAGACGCCATTTGCCCAATCTTTTTAGTGGAGTGCATCTTACGGGGCAGTACGCTTCTACTTCTTCTGCATCGATAGCACGTACAAAGGGTGTCCTCTCGTGCGAATTGGGGCTTGATCTTTTTGTTGACGATTCTTTACATCATGTTGCGGAGGTTGTGTCGAAGGGCGTTTCACGCGTTTTTCTTATGACGCGCCCTTGGAACGAAGGTCATGTTGTACCTGAAGGGGTTTCTCGAATCTTTTCACTCGAAGAAGCTTTCTCTGATGTGGAAAGTTATAAAAAGAGAGACGGAAATTAGTTTGTATGTTTGGAGGATTAGATCCTAAGAAGATGCAGGCTGTGATGAAACAGATGGGCATTAAACAAGATGAGATAGAGGCATCACGCGTAATCATTGAAGGTGTCGATAAGAAGATTATTATTGAATCTCCGTCGGTACAAAAGATAACCATGCAGGGCCAGGTTTCATGGCAGATAACGGGAGAGGTTCGAGAGGAAGAAGCGGGCATTAGAGATGAGGACATTGATCTTGTAGCCGGACAGGCAGGCGTTTCAAAGGAAAAGGCGCGCGCTGCACTTGAAAAACATGGTGGGGACCTTGCACAAGCCCTTGCTTCTTTAGAATAACTACTCGTTAGTAATCCTAGCAATTTCAGCAAGGTATTTATATCGCATTTTATCTATATGTGTCTATTACGCCTGCGATTTGCTATGATTGATTCGGTTATTAAGGAAAAAATTAGCGCAGACCATCTGCTCTATGTCAGCCTCAAATATACGAAGACGTGTGATGTTGTTATTAATCTATTATTGCGCTGGAAGATTATGATTGACCATGCAATGGATATTCTTATCGAACGTGCTAAAAAACAAAAGAAATGGAAGCCCATACCCGATGCTCCTCGCGCTAAACTTGTGCAACTGAAGCGAATTTATCAGGGCGTTTCTCCCGTACATGAAACTCTTGAACTCTTTGAACTCTTTCGAGATATTGAAAAACTTGACAAGGTACGAGAGAGTGAATTTCGCAAAGGTGTGAATCTGCGCGTGAGTTATCAGGGCAAGGAAATCAGCATTAACCTCGATAAATTGCGGGAGTATTCCGAGATTTTAGAAAGGTTTATAAGTTATCTCAAATAAGCCTCCTTATCCCACAGAGTATCTGCTGGGTTTCGAATGGCTAAGCTTATTGCAGTAATTTCAGGTAAAGGTGGTGTAGGCAAAACGACGACTGCCATCAATTTGGGCGCTGCGCTCAACTCGTTTGGTAAGGAAGTCATCGTGTTAGATGCAAATTTGACTACTCCTAATGTTGGTCTTCATTTGGGCGCACCTATTGTGCCCATTAATCTTAATCATGTCTTGCTTGGTAAAGCAAAGATAGGGGATGCGTTGTATGAGCATGAGTCGGGCACCAAGATTGTTCCGAGCTCGCTTTCGGTTAAGGAGCTACGTCGATTGAATCATCGTAAATTGCGAGACGTGGGGAAGTCGTTGCGTCGCATGGCTGATTTTGTACTCTATGATTCTGCTGCAGGTCTTGGTGAGGAAGCGGTGAGTAGCATGGAAGCCGCCGATGAATTGATTATTGTTACTAACCCTGAAATTCCTGCGGTCACTGATGCACTTAAAACGTCTAAGTTGGCTGAAGAACTTGGCAAACCCATATTGGGCGTTATCGTTACACGTGTTAAAAATTCAAAGACTGAAATGCCTCTTTCTAATATTCGTGAGATGCTCGATTTACCCATATTGGGCGTTATCCCGGAAGATAAGAACATGCAGGCTGCGTTGTCACAGAAGGATGCGCTTATTCATACGCACCCCAGGAGCAAGGCGACGTTAGCCTATAAGAGGATAGCTGCGAAAATGGCTGGTGTGAGTTATGAAGAGCCGAGCTTGTTTGCTCGTATGTTTTCTCGAAGTTGATTTTTATCGTACTTTGCTTCCTAGTTCAATGTTTTCGGAAGGTCTTAATAAAGTGATAATTGAGTCGTCTGTGTTGGCTGCGGCAAGGGTCATACCTTCGCTCTCTATTCCCCGCAAGACGACGGGTTCGAGGTTGACAATAAATATTCCTAATTTTTCTTTGAGCTGTTCCTTGGTATATACTTTTTTGAGACCGGCAACGATGGTTCGTTGTCCGAGTTCGCCAAAGTCAACTTTCATCACGTAGAGCTTGTCTGCTTTGGGGTGGTCTTCTATTTCAATGATTTTGCCTACACGGAGGTCACATTGCTCCCAGGCGCTAAATGGAATGGTCGGTTTCGAAGTCATAGTTTTTTGAAAAGGATATCTGCCTTTTTAATTTTTGATATCTTAAGGGGCGTTTCTAGTGTTTTCCAGTCGAGTTTAAAGCTGAACGTTTTCGCGATTTTTTCACAGGTCTCGGGCATAAAGGGGCTAAGGAGGATGGTTACTTCCTTAAGAGCATTTGCCGCGGTGTAAAGAACCTTCATATCGTGGGTTTCCCAAGGCTTTTCTTTCTGGAGGTATTCGTTTATTTTGTCTATTCCTGCAAATATTTCATGGAGGGCTTTGTCGAGCTGATATTCTTGCATGCATTCGTCTACTCTTTTTTGTATTAACTCACCGTCAAGGTTTTTTGCTTTTTCAAATCCATATTTTTCTGCAAGCGTGCTCAGACGCGAGACAAGATTACCTAGTTTATTTGCTAGTTCGTTGTTATGACGTTCGATGAGCATTTTTTCTGAGAAATCTCCGTCTTCGCCG
>JBBSZK010000003.1:0-3787 GCA_038044745.1 Nanobdellota archaeon | reverse complement strand
GTTTTGACGTCATAGAAGCTTATCTTTTTTGCCATAGGATATCCTCCTTTGCTAGAGTTCTGTATTTTCAGGGGATTATAAAGCTTGCTCTTTGTGATTTTAGAAGAATATAGATATATATATATATATATGATTTCTTGTTTTGTTAAGTAACCTTATGGTTAGTTAATCTATGAAAGGGGGTGATACAATGAATAAATTTATTGTGTTTTTAGCGGGATTTGTGTTTGCCGCCGTTCTCTTTACAACGTTTTCATTTGCTTCAGCATGGCAATGGCCGTGGGACAGAGATGCGGTGCAGATGGCTCCGAATCGCACTCCGGGGACTATCGATCCTTCAGGACCTTTCATCAATGCGCACGAGTGTCGTGCAGATGCGACGTGTGAAGTGAACGATATCAATGTTGCAGGCACTGTTCTTATGCCCTCTATGAGTTGGGGAGCTAATGCGAGATATATGTGCTTACGACAAGGCATTATGGTTCCTAGTCCAGTTCCGTGCGGTGCGCGAAGTCAAGCGGACTGTGCTTCTTTTACGGACGAAATGGTTAATCGCGTTGTACACGATGCGACGTGGGAAGACGGGGTTGTCTTTAAGGAAGGAGAGTTGGTCTTTCGCCATATGCTGGTGGTTTTACAGGGAGAAGTTTTAGAACTTAATCGAGTTTACAACAGCTCTGTTGGTTACGATAATGACGAAATATCTTTTATCAATATTCGTACCGGCGAGGAATTTAGTGTACGTGCGACTTCAGAAGGCAAAGCCATTGTTTATGTCGGAGGCATAGATTATCCTCTTACTTATTCTGGGACACATACTCAACCCGATGAAGATAAATACGTGGTCTTTGATTATCCACGATCCTTTGCCCATGCAAAGCTTGACTTTTCAGTCTGCTTTTAACTGAATCTTTTCTTTTTCTTTTTCTTTCTTTTTTCAAGAACTAAATCTTACTTCTGATGGGTGTTTTTGCACCGCAGGCAAGGCAGTGTTTGAATTTTATGCCATGGTTCGTGATGATTTCCGTGTCGGGTTTCTTGCACTCAGGGCACACGACGAAGTCGTGCACGTAGGATTCTATTTTTTCATTGACGCGCGCGGCGTTAAGTTTTGCTTTGAATATTAAACGATCTTGGTCTATTTCAGCAAAGCTTGCGAGTTCTTTCATGAGGTATTTAGCGAGGTGTTCTAGGGGGCGTCTCAGGTAATCTGCGATTGGTTTCGCATTGATTATGATTGTTTTATCGCCTTGGATTTGACCTTTTGCCTTAGGTATCTCGAATCGTTCGCCTCCGGTACCCACTACTTTGATTTTACTATAGGCGCGTTCGATGAGTTGTTCGTATTCTTCCATTTTCAAGGTTGCTTGAGATAGTTTATAAAGATGTTTACTCTGCTTTTCATGTGAATGTAAGAAATCTTGTCTTGGGAGTGGGGATCTTTGTTGTGTACTTACTTGTGCTGAACTATGGGATTGAAGCGTTTTATCCGAGCCCGCAATATGAAAATTACTGTGGTAATCGAGGTTATTATGATTATGCTATGCCTTATGAAGGCAAGACCTCTCTTAATGTGACTTGTTCGGGTTCTCCAACACCTCAAGAGCAGAAGATCTGTAACGATGCGGGGGGAATGCTTGTTCCTGAGACGTTTGATGATCAGGGGTGTACGCTGACGTATACGTGTGATACATGCGATAAGGAATTTACTGATGACCAGAACGTGCATTCGCAGCGCGTGTTCGTCATTTCAATTATTGCAGGCATTATTACGCTTTTGGTTGGATTTATGGTTCTGACGATTGAGCCCGTTGGTTCTTCACTCATGGCGGCAGGTATTGGGGCGCTTGTGTATGGTTCGATGCGTAACTGGCAAAATTTGAGTAACGTCTGGCGCTTTTTGCTTTTGCTTGTGGCGTTGATTTTGCTCATCTGGATCGCGATTCGTATTAACAAACAAGAGAAGAAAGGGTTTTTGGCAAAGCTTGGATTGAAGAAGTAGCACCACAATTTTAATAGAAGTCTACGATTGTTGTGAAAAATGAGCCTTCTATGACTTCGTTTCAGAAAGCTGTTATTTGGTTGATTATTGCTGCTCTTTCCTTGGGTTTTGTTTTTCTTACGTTCTTGCCTTATATTTTATCTCCTTAAAGATTTTTGATAATAATCTTTTTTTCATAAGATTGTAAAATAGGTGAAGATATTATGTGTAGACCTTTTTTTAGATAGAGATAATTATCCTAGATATCTGAGTTTACCTGGTCTTGGTTCATAGACCATGCCTTCTTCGAGGAGCTTTCGGATTTCGTTGTTTATGACATCGGGTGTGGCTTGGACTTCCATGACGAGCTTCTCAGTTTCAACGCCCCCATTTGCGTCTTCTTGCTTTATTTTTTCAAGAATGACCTCTCGTACTTTTGCTAGTTCGGTTTTTTCAACAACTTTCGGCTTTGTCCTGTCTATTTCGAGTTTTCGGACCATCAGAAAGGCAGGATCGCGTTTTTTGATTATCTCGGGCGTTAGATAGACTTCGTTATTCCATGACCGAAGGAGGCCGATGACTGATATCGTGTCCCCCTGTGCAAACGGAGCGAATTTTGTTATATCTTCTCCGAAGAGTTTGAGTTTTATTTGTCCCGAGGCGTCGTCGAGCGTCACCGAAGCAAATTTTTTCTCTCCTTCCTGTAAGAATTTATCGATTATATTTGCGATGAGGTTAACACGAACTATCTGTTTGTTTTCTATTTCGAGTGACTTGAATCGATCCATTTCCATGATTACGCGGCCTTTAAGAAGATCACCGATACGCATTTTGTAGGCGATGTGCCGTTTGAATTCTTGGTCTGCCATAAGATTTTGTACGTTCGAGCGTTTTTAAGGATTTATATCAAAGAGCGTTATGTCGTTGTCTGGACAAATCCGTGCTTTGGCTCAAAGATATCTCCTTTTTTCTTAAGTTCTGAAATAGCATCCTCTATTTCCATTTTGGTTACTTTTTCACCTATTTCTCTTTCGATTTCTTCAACGGGAATTAGTTTGCCGATACGCGATTCGAGTTTTGCGATGGCTTCTCGCACCGCAATTATTTTTCCTCTTCGCGAACTGGTTATTCCAGTGGTAATTCTATCAATGTCAAACGTTTTTGTGTCTTCGTCGTAGCCAACTTGTCTGAGCGAGCGTTGGAGGAGTTCAATGGCTCGTTTCGCGTCTGCAGACACTACGGTGTCACTGAGGCGAACACGTGCACACGCTTCTGAGAGGCGGACGATGGCTTCGAGTTGTCGTGCAGTAATTGGAATTGGTTTGATGTCTTTATCGGAGGATACAGACTGATTTCGTAAATTCACGTAGAATCTTTTTATCTCGGCGACTGCTTCGTCAGTGAGGCGAGGTTTACACTTTTGTGCATAGGCGATGTATTTGCGCAAGAGCTCGGGTTCGATTACTTCACGAATGACCTCTTGCTGATGCTCTTCGAGAACGTAAGTTGCGATGGCTTCATCTTGGGTTTTGTTTGGTATGTCTCTTAGAACAAAAATGACATCGAAACGGCTCAAGAGGGCTGGCGAAATATCTATTTGTTGAGGAATGGGGGTGAAAGGGTCAAACCTTCCCAGTTTGGGGTTGCCTGCTGCAAGCACGGATGTTTCTGCACGGAGGGTTGCTTGAATGTTTGCTTTTGAAATGGTAACTGTTTGTTGTTCCATTGCTTCATGCATAGTACTTCTATCGTGTTCGTCCATTTTTTCTATTTCGTCGACACACACCGTTCCTTTGTTTGCGAGCA
>JBBSZK010000002.1:4349-175988 GCA_038044745.1 Nanobdellota archaeon | reverse complement strand
TTCGACTCCCGGCCGGTGCATTGGAGTCGAACGCACACGCAGATTGCTATCCGCGATGCCCTCGCACACGTGCTACGGGACTCCCGGCCGGTGCATGTTTAAAATAGATTTGCAACGATAAACAAGATTATTGCGCCCGCGATGCCCATAAGCCCGCCTTTACGCATGGCTTTTTCATTTTTCACGAAAGGTTTTGCGAAGGTTATCATCTGACGAGGGATAAGGCAAATTATTACGCCCTTTACAAGCATGAGCGATGCAATAACGATAAAGATTGTTTGAACGAGCGTCATTGTCCTCGGAATGCGTAGGTGGCTACGAGTAACCCTCCAATTAGTTCAATGAGGCCGAGTGTACGAAGCGTGTTGGGGTGTTTAAGCAATCGTACAGTTATTTGTTTGGCTTTCAGAGGGTTGATTAGAATCCAACTGCCTTCTACTACAAGCAATACGCCGAATAAAAGGACGAGGAATTGTAACATCATCTTTTTTATATTAGGCACGGCTTGTTTAAAAATGCTTCTTCTAAGTTGTTCTGTATCATCAATAGCCGTTATGTGTCGCTGTCGCGTATGGGCGTTTAAAGGGTACCGAACTGCGTTAGGTTTATAATGCACTTTAAGATACGTTGTGTATGGGGCCGTGGGGTAGTTTAGTTAGCCTTCGAGCTTCGGGGGTTCGCGACCCCGGTGCGAATCCGGGCGGCCCCATTAGTTTTATTAATCGTTTTTTCTTTAAAGGGAGATGGTGAAAAAGAGCGTGCTCATTAAAGAAGATGCCCCTGATTCTCCGCGTGTTGCTCATTTGAAAGAACAAGGGAGAGATAGGCTCATTTCTCAAGGAGCGGTTTCTGAAACGTCTACTTCTCTATCTTCGTCGTTTATTGTGCCTTTTGCTAAGGCAATCGGTGCGAATGCAGCCCACATTGGATTTTTGAGTGCGTTTTCAGGACTTGTCGCGCCGCTTGGAAACTTGTGGGGTGCCCGTTTGATGGAAAAGCGCAAATCGCGTAAACATATTCACGTTCTCTATACTTGGTGGTTGGCCTTTGTGTGGATTCCTATTGTGTTACTTGCGTTTCTTTATACGAAGAGTCTTGTGGTCCCGTACCTCCCTGCTCTGCTTGTTGTTTTGTATTCGCTCTTCATCTTTCTTTCGGCAGTTAAAGACCCCCCGTCTTTTTCATGGATAGGCGATCTTGTTCCTGAGCAACAGAGAGGACATTATTTTGCGCGTCGTAATAGAATCATTGGTTGGTGGGGTGTTTCCATATTTCTTGTCGGAGGGTTTATTCTTCATTGGTTTGAGGATAAACCGTATGTGCTTGCGATTTACGCAAGCGTATTTCTCTTTTCTATTCTTTTGCGCATAGTCTCTCTTTATCAAGTGAAACGGGTATTTTGCCCGCATTTTGTTTTGCATAGATCTTCTCACTTTACCTTCCGGGCGTTCTTGAAACGCTATGATAATTTTGGAAAGTTTGCTGTTTTTCAGGCTTTGTTTAATTTTGCGGTGATGGTCGCTTCGCCGTTTTTTGCCGTGTATATGCTCAATGACCTGCATTTCAACTTGTTCACCTTTACGGCGGTAAGTTTGAGCTCAACTATTTTCTATTTGTTGTTGACGCCCTTCGCAGGAAAATTCTCAGATAGATATGGGAATTTGAAATTACTTTATGTTGCGGCATGGTCTTTTCCTGTAACGCCCTTGCTTTGGATTTTCTTGAAAGATCCGTTTTTGCTCTTTTTGTTGCCCGGGTTTACGGCAGGTCTTGGTAATGCGGCGTTTTCTATAGGGGCTACGAATTATATGTACGACTCTGTTAAGCCTGAAAAGCGAGGATTGTGTTTCACATACTCCAACATCTTAAGCGGCATTGGTATCTTTTTTGGTTCTATACTCGGAGGACTTATGATTCAATACCTTGACGTGACGTTTATGAACACCACGTTGTTTGTGTTCCTTATTGCGGCGGTTTTGAGATTTGCTGTTGCCTTTTCATTTGTTCCTCAATTGGAAGAGGTGCGACCGACCGAGTCTTTGCGAGGGTTGCATTGGGACGTATTCCATCCCTTCAAGACGCTACATTCTGACGTTGTGTGGTTTAAGAAATTTATTCATGAGCGATAGGCTTTGATTACATAACGTTTATAAGTTCGTTTTTCTAGCCTTGACCATGTTTGGTAAGAAGCAAGACTGTCCCAAATGCCATAGCACGATAAAGGCAGACTTTGATTTTTGTCCGCATTGTGGATGCGATGTACGTAACCCTGAGAAAGACTTGGACGAGTTTGGACTTTTAGGGAAGAATGAATTCTCTCAGGCACCCCTTATTGGCGGGGGAGGGGCAGGATTTGGATTCAGCGATAAAATTATTGCTTCTCTCTTTAATCAGATTATGAGGTCCCTTGAGTCGCAGATGAAGGGTGCGTCTCACGCAGATATGGCTTCACTCCCTAATGGGATACAAGTGAGCATTGGTACGCCTGCGCCCAAGCAACCACGTACTCGTTCGCGCAAATTGACTGATGAACAGATGAAACGTATGGCAGGTGTTCCTCGTATTGAAGCTAAAAGCGATATTCGTCGGTTGAGCGATGGTGTTGTTTACGACTTGCGTGCTCCAGGCATTGGGTCGATTGATGACGTATTCGTTTCTAAAGTTGAATCGGGATATGAAATAAAAGCTATAGGAAAAAATAAAGTTTACGTTAACAGTTTACAGGTTGATTTACCTCTGAAACGATACAGCCTTCACGAGAAGGGTTTAACTCTTGAGTTTGGCGCGTAACTACTCTAAGTTATTAAGCGTTTCATCGTCGCACTCGACAGACATCTACTCTCTACGAAGAGATATATGTGCCCCTCGCTATTTTTCCCCTCTAATCTCTTCCCCTTTATCTTCTTAGTCAGGAGTCTTTATCATTTCCTTTGGGGGAATGATCGCGCCATGATTTGAACATGGGACCCCCGCCTTACTGCCTGTAAACTCTCTCGAGTTTCCAGTCCACGCGGACCTTCGGTCCACGGGAGCTTTGGTTCTCACGAACACAAAGCTTATCAGAGCGGTGCTCTAACCAGGCTGAGCTACGCGATCTTGTAGAGGGGACTTCTGGGGTCTTTATAAAGATTTTCTACTGAAAATCTTTGATGCCAAGAATTTAGTTCAAACCATACCCTCTTTGGGGTACTTAAAAGAAAAAGATAAAATAAAAAATAAAAATGGCTTTATGCCGTGACTTTCTCAGCGATTGTTCCTGTCGAAGTCAATACAACCGTACTATCTGTCTTTAGATAGGTAATGGTGATATCTCCTTTGAAGCTAGTTCCTTCGGTCAATACTCCTGTACAGTCAATGGTGAACGGTTGAAGCTCTCCTGTCGCGATAGTTGTCGGCGTTGCAAATGTTCCGCAATTTGTAACATCTATGCTCTGAACTTCAAAGTTTTCGCCTCCGTTGTTACGGAGTTCGAGAATAATTCCGGAACTTCCTGTTACATTTGCTTGAACGTTCCATGAGTTTGCGTAGAAGGGAGGATTAACGACCGTTGATCCAGTAGTGTACTTCCCTGGGCTGAATACGCCGAAATATGCAAGAACACCAATCGCAATTATGGCTGCAAGAATGGCCCATCCATAGGTCATCAAGAATTCCATCGCCGCTTGTCCTTTTTTGTGCATCGTTTCCACCTCCTTTTAATTTTTGTTGATTATATGAAGGTTATATCGAGGGAGTTTATAAACATTCTTGTCTTAAAGTATGAGCTCTTCGACGCCATAAAGTTGCAGATGAGCGTCATCGATTTTGAACCATGATTGCATCCCTTGGATTCTATAATCTGGAGGATTTTGTGATGAAAAGTATAGGTGGTCTACGACGCTTTTGTCTTGCACAGTCACTCCTGCGCTGCTGAGCTCTTGGAGGTTCACGAGCGATTCTATGCCTTCTTCGCTCGGAGTTAGGTTGCCTTCAAGTCTTTGCATAAAACTAGGCGCAAGTGACGTTGCCGTATAGTACGAATTTGTTGCATGAGCTATCAAATTAGTTACATCGACACCTTGTGTGAAATTTTCATAGGGTGTGCGAGTTATCTTGTTGGTTACGAGGCCGTTGGTGTTCACAAGATAAAGCGGATCTTCGAAGTTGTCTATCTTTAGGGGCGCTTCAATAGACTCGTCGATTGTCCAGTTAGCCTTGTCATTCTTGTCGTTGAGGATGAGGGTTGTATTGATTTGTACAATTACGTGCCAGGGGTCGCGTTGGAAAACGTGTATGGTTGGTTGCGAGAGTGTTAGTTCTGCGTTGAGCTTCGAGGCTTTTTCATTTGCGAGGGCGCTTATTTCAGGTAGCGTTGCTTCAACCATAAGGGGTTGCGGTACTCCTCCCAAAGTACCATTTTGTATTATTTCATTGACTTGTGCATTCACATTTGAACTGTAACTTCCCGACGCACTTATCGCACTTTCAATAATAAAGATTGCCCTAAATCCCATAATGTACGCTTGACGGGAGAGGTCGGCTTCGGTTGCTTTTAAGAAACTATCAAGCGTTTTTACTCGTTTCTGTTCTGACGAGCGTTCTTTGAATTCGTTGTAGATGCCGTAGGTTATAAGGAATAGCGAAAGCGTGACTATGGTAATTATTGTAAAAAAGAATCCTCGCTTGTCGTGTATTAACGCCATGCGCGTACTTGTACCTCTGTTGACCATGTGAACGGAATTCCCGTTACTTCGGTGAGGGTTATTTCAAGATCGTCTCGGGCGAATTCAACATCTACTCGATTATCTTTATTGAGGTCAAGGCCATCAAACAGACGGTAGACTGCTTCCTGAGCAGCATCGTTAGGGTTATAAGAGATACTGGTTGCTTGGTACGCGCATACACTGCTTTCAGAATAATTGCTTGGGATGGGTGTTGTGAGATTGGTTCCGCTGTCGAAGTCGATTGTCCACGTGCATCCTTCTGAAACTGACACGATGGGCGAATACCCCGATGCATTCTTGAGCAAGGTATATACAAGTTTGTTGTGGGGAGAGCCTTCGCTTGTGTTGGTGGGTGAAAGCCCGGTAACCAACGTGATATTATTTTCTGGCCCTACGTATTCGATGGGGACGTGTATTTGGAACGGGTCTCCTCGTTTTGTGAAGTCGGTCCCATAAGACGCGAGACTATAGGCTATTTGCTGATTTATCGCAAGCTGTGATGTCCAACGCGCACCCGAATAAGAAAGTGCCTTAAGGTCTAGAACGGTTACGTTTTCGGGCACGCTCAAGGTTGCAGATGTGCTATTATCAAATAACTTTTCGTATGAAAGAAGTAATCCATACGGGGTCGGGGTTTCTGTGTAATTGAACTCAAGATACGAATCAGGGTAGAGGACTGCTGAGATGTTTCCTTCTGTTTTTGCGGTCTGCTCGCTGTATGACAATCGAATAAGGTCCTGCGCAATGTTCTCGTAGAACTCTCTTAATTCTTCTGCATCGCTGCTCGCGTAAAAGGTGCCATTTCCACATAGTGCTATTGACTGGAGTAATTGGTTTGCGAATCCACATGTTGCGATTGGCCCAAAGCCTACTGAGTAAATAGTCGCATTTATCAATTCTCGTGCTCGACACGAGCTGTAGTTCGCGTTTAAACCCGGAAAAGAGTTTATTTCGGTGCAACTATCTGAATCTGCGGTGCATGAGGCTCCTGACGTACTGATTCCTTCGTAGGCGGGAGGCACGGCGAATATTTTTGTCCAGGCTGTTGCGTTCCTTTCGTAAATAACGCTTCCTTCCCCTACTGCTCGTACGGTGTTGTCAAGCACCACTATGTCTCGCAGCGAGTCCCCTCCCGTGTTAAGCGAGGAGCTCCAGCTTACTCCGTTATAACTTACGGCGATGGCCTTGCCATTGTTTCCGCCGACTGCAATTACTCTAGTACGGTTATATGAATCTATTCCATAGAGGTTCTCTGATGTGCCCGAACTCACTTGCGACCAGGTGCTCCCCGAGGACCATTGCATTATTCTCCCCCCATTTCCAACTGCGAATGCTCGAGTTGCATTAATTATTTTTACGGCACGGTATTCGGTAACGCTATTTTCTGTTTCACTCCATGATTGTCCTCCGTTGGACGAGCGGAATATGCGCCCTGAACTGCTGCGCGTCCCACTGGCAAAAATGAGCGTATGATTGTACATGCTTACTCCGTAGATAGTTGGGGCGTTTGAGAGTGTTGCGAGTAGTGACCAACTTACACCGTTCCATCGCACTACTCGTCCGCTTGCACCAACGGCAAGGGCATACGTCCTATTATACACGTCTACACGATGGAGCGTTGATGTGACGGGAGAGGTTTCATTTTTCCAAACGCTTCCGTCCCATTTCAGTATTTTTCCATTTGCGCCCACCGCAAACCCGAGAGTTTCATTGAACAAATCGATGTCGTTAAGTGTGCTGCTTGCAGGGGGCTGTAATGCGTGCCACATACTTGTTGTTTCGTTTCTTCTCAAAAGGAGTCCGTTCACTCCGCTTCCTTGTACGTGGGCGTTTGTTAGGCCGCTTGCCCCATATAAGTCGTTACAGCTTTCTGTGCTTCGTCGGTTGGTTACTCCATCCGTCATTGCAATAATGAATTTTGTACGATTTGCGGCGCTTTCGGCTTCAAGAATTTCGTATGCTCTGTTTATTGCACACGAGAGACAGGTTGCACCTCCGGTACTGTATGAAAAAATAGTGTCGTTAAGTAACGTTTGATTATGGGTTAAACTCACATAGTTGTCTGCATCATTCGAAAATGAAACGAGTGCGACTCGACTCCCTGCACTGCTGTTAAGGATAGTTGCGACGAAATCGCGGTCTAAACATTTTGCCAGACTAATTCTTCTTGTTGAGGGGTCGTTAATGAGAGGGTCAGTGCAACTTCGGGTTATTCCGTTATTGTCGTTGTCCATTCTCCAGGCCATACTGCCCGACACGTCGGTGATGAGCACCACGTCTATATCTTTGATTCCTTCCCCTATAAGCGAAAGGTTTTCTAAGCCGAATCGTATCGGTACTGAACGATTGCTCAATAAGTCGTAATCAAGAAGCGCATTAAGCTCGCTGTTTGTCATGATTACCGTAGTCTCGCCAGTTGTGGTATTACTTAAAACCGTTGTGTTGCCGATGGTGAGAAATGCCGTATATGCGCTGTTGTAATGTAACGAAAGTGCTAGTTCGGTGAGTGTTCCGGGTACATAGAATCCGTCATAAAGGTTCACCACCCCCTCTACTCCTGGAAAATGATATCGTATGGGCTGTTTGTATTGAATGGAGCTCAAATAGACCAGTTTGATGAATCCCCCCGCAATCGATAAATTTGCTGCTCTGAGCGTTATATTGTTTGTTCCATTTTGAAAGGCAACTACGTCAAGCGTATAATTTTGAGGTTCGGTTTGTGAAGGGGATTTTTGGTAACTTCCTACGAAATTATTATTGATATATACGTCAAAGTTTGCACTTGTTGCTGCTTCAAGCGTCGCTTCAAGCGCGACTCCGTTGAATTCGAGAGGGATTGTAATGTTTCCTTCTCCGATGTATCCTCCAATGTAGGCGTATTTGGTTTGTCGTTTGCTTTGTAAAAATGCTCGTGCAGAAAAGCCCGTCACACTTTCTCCTTCCTGAATTCCACTTATTATCTGGCGCGCGGTTTCTACTTTCTGCGCGTTTTCGTAGGCAGAACTATTCCTTGACGTGAGGAGTGTATTTCCGTACCAGAGCCCTATATTTTCTTTTGTTTCAAGCTCGTTGAGTACTTCTTCTGCGAGCAGTTTTGCCTTTGTCACATTTTTTACATAGAGTTCTCCGAGCGCTTCGAGAACTGATTTGTTGGTTTCGGTTATACTCCCTTCCGCGATAAGTCCTTGTGCGTACACACTATCAAGGTCACGTATCTTAAGTGAAGAAAGTGACTGTATTACATCCGATTGTAATTCTGTTTCTGGTTTCGGTTCGTTGAGAAAAGGGTGCGCAAGAAGAATCGTCAAAAGGATAATTCCTAATGCAATGATTGCATCAAGACTAAAAAATACGCCTCTTTTTTCGTTTAATTCCACGCGAGCACCTCAATAGTTATGGGTTTATTCTGATAGTTGGCGAATCTCGTTATCTTTAACGTGTTTTTCGCACTCTCGTCGGGCTGTTTTCCTATTCCTTCTCGCAGAGAACCTTCTATCATGAGGGGTACGGAGAGGCTTACAAAATAGTCGTATCGTACGCCAAACAACTGTTTGGTTCTTTTATAGTCGGTTTGTGTTATGTTGTAAAACTGTGCTAATTTCTCCTCGTTTATCTGGCCTTGGGTAAGAAGGCCTATCTTACTTACACTGCTCTGATTCCAGTCTTCTGGTGTGCCTTCTGAGAGTATGCTTGAAGCCACAAGTCCCGCTTCAAAACGTCCTTCTTCAACTTCGAGGCCCTCTCCTGATTTATAGTTAATTGTGTATAAGTAGAACACGACAATTCCTGCAACAAATATCATTGCTGCAAGTGTTACATCCATACCCCATGCTTGCCCTCTTTTTTTCACCACGTTTTAGATTCGGGATGTGATTATTTAAAGTGCTCGTCAATAGGTTTCTATCTTTCCGGTAAATGCTTTTTTCCCGAGTGCAATTCCTGTTTTTGTCATCTCAAACGAAAATATCTTTGTTGAGTGTTTTGTTCCTCGCATTTTAAGCACCTCTAGATATCGTTTTCTTTCGTTTTTTGCGCGCATAAAATAAAATGCAATGATGGAGTCTGCTTCAAATTCCATGGTTCTTGTGTCAGGTTTATCGCTTGAGCGAATATTCGCTTCAAATGTTACAACCGCGGTGCAGTTCCATTTACTTATCATGTTAAACAATTCGAAGGTCGCTTCACGTTTTTCAAGCTCGTTGTCGAAGAGCAGTTCGAACGATGTTATGCTATCAATTACGACTCTTACAATTTTGCCTTTGAGAATTATATTTTCAATTGCACCTCCACCTTCTTCAAGCATCGTTTTTACCCGCTCGGGTGTATACTCGAGGAAAACAAACATTCCTTCATCCTCATATTTTCGCAGGTCCCATCCGAATCGTGCCATGTTCGCATAGAATTCTTCTTTCGTTTCCTCAAATGTGATATATAACCCGGGTTCTCCCTCTTTGATTCCTTTCATTAGAAATTGAATGGCGAAGATTGATTTTCCACTTCCTGCGCCCCCTATCAACAAATTGGTTGAGTTTTTTTCAAATCCTCCTTCAATCAGGGTATCAAAGTTAGGTATTCCGGTTGGTACGCGCTCGGTTTTTTTTGGCCTTTCTTTTTTTGAATGCGCTTTATTTTTATATCGAGGCTTGTGGTGCACGTTCTTTGTCTTTTTTCTCTTTTTCACTTATCTACGAGCCGATTTTATTATAAAAAGCTATCTACCCTAAGAAGTCTGCAAAGTAGGTCAAGAGTACTTGCTTGACAATGAAAAATATGCTCACGCCTATAATTACTAGGGGCGCAATGTATTTTATGCCTGCTTTTTCTTCTCCTTTACTCACAGAACCGAGTACGAGTGAACCCAACACATTGGTCATAATAAGGAATATTAATGAAAAATAAGTTACAAATGTGGTCGATATTGATATTTGAGTAAGTGTGAAAGGCATTTGTATGTTTGCACTTTCTAGGGGAGGGAGCGTTGCGAGCAAATTGCTTATTATTTGCACCAAGGCTGCAGATAGTCCGAAGAGTACGGGGGCGCCAATGGCAAGCGCGAAAAATATGAATATGACATACATGAGCACATTTGATGCCGCGCGCTTTTCTACAAACCCTCTTTCACGTGTGTGGATTGCGGTTTCCTCAAGTAGCGCCGCAAGATTACCTCCTGCTTTTATACCTGAGATTATAACAAGAAGTGTTTTTCGTATTTTCTCTGAATTAATACGCTCGGCCATCTCTTTAAGTGCGCGTTCAATATTCTTTCCGGTCGCGATGTCTTTGCCTAACTTCATTATTTCAAGGTCGAGCGGAGCAAATTCTTCACGTGAACTTGCAAGCAATGCTTTATCTATCGTCATTCCGGCACGCAAGTTGCTTGCCATGAGCTCAAGAAAGTCGGGGAACGCATCTTCCATTTTTTTTATTTTTTTTGCGAGGCCCATTTTTCCATTGGCGTAGTAGGAAACGCCCAAGATAGCAACGGAACTGACCAGCGTTATCAACGACGTTTTTGCACTTCCAGTTATGTAATATGCGCCGATTCCGATAATTATTGAGGCTATTACGAGCAGATACACTATCTGGCGCGATCTTTTGCTCTTCTCTTGCGCGCTGTTATCTCGTATCATAGTAAACTGGGGCGGGTCGATTTTATGACGCCCAAGAACATGACTTGGATTATTACAATAAACACGAATACTCCGATGAATAATCCCTGGGTTGTTGCCTTGTCAAGGTTTACCATCGAGGCGAGGATCGTGAGAAACGTTACTGCCAGTGCAGGCAATATCACTGATATAAGCATATAGAACATGATGAGCGGATTTAACTTGTTGCCGTACGTTTGAATCTGGAGGACTTGCTCTTGGTTAAGCGACTTCATACTTTCTCTGATGACAATCACAATATCGCTTCCTGCTTTCATACCGTTGCTTATCTGCCAGAGCGTTCTTCTAAAGTATACCGAAGGGTTATTTCTTCCGAGGTCGTCTAGTGCCTCGGTTTGAGGTACGCCCGCATTCATCTTTTTTACCGCTTTCTTAAATTCACTGCTTAATTCACCATATTCTGAGGAAGATATGTTTACTAATATACTAAAGAGCGGTACGCCCGCATTTAATTGTACCATCATGTCTTCTAAAGCGGGTATGAGGTTCCGCTCTATGTTCTTTTGTCGTCTTGTTTGGTAAATGAAAGGGTATGCTTGTTGGAGCCCAAAGGTGAATAGAGAAATCATCAATCCAAAGCCTACTCCATAAAGCCAGAATTTGTTTGTTCCAAGAAACAGGAGACCCGTTGTTGCTATGATCGAAACTATGACAAAATTTTTTATACCAGTTGTTGCACAGATTCCCAAGTACTCTTCTCGAGTGAGTGGTATCTCATTGTTTTTTAGAATCTCTGCAAGTGACGTTTCTTTTTTTCTTGAAATAAGCGAAGAAGCGAATGCCGCTCTTTTTTTTAACTTCTCGAGCGGACCACGGGTGAAAGGTATTTTGAATGCCATTACTCGTTTTGGATAAGGGAAGGGTTGTTTTTTGCCAGCGCTTCTTTGAGGAGCTCCTTGTTTTTGTAATACACGTTCATTATTCTTCCGACTTGTTGAATGTTTCGCATATTATTCTTTCCTACCCACGCGAGGATTTTCTTTTTTTCTTCCAAGTCAGCGTCCATTTCTTTCGAAGACATGCCTGTTGAGCGTGCAACGTTTTCAAAGAACCGTGAACTTTCACTATGTTTTACTATTTTGTCTTCTTCTGCAGACCATCTGTAAATAATATTCGCGTGCGCGGTGTCTTTTTCTGCTTCAAATTCGGCTATTTGCAGAATACGACGTATTCCCTTCCTTCTATCCCTAAACATTACCACGTTGAGGTGTACTGCTCGTAGGAGGTTTGCGGGAATATTAAGCGGAGGATTAATGAGGCGAGAGACGGTTTCAGGAGCAGAGTCAGCGTGTACGGTTGCGTACACTGAGTGCCCCGTATGCATTGCTTCGAAGAGCACCATGGCTTCTTCATGCTTTCTCATTTCTCCTAATATGATTCGGTCGGGACGCATTCTTAATGAATTGACGAGAAGGTCAAGCATATTTACTTCTCCTTTCCCTTCCGCGTTCGGTGTTCTGGTCGACAAGGGAGTCCAATAGAGATATTCTGGGAGCATGAGCTCTCGTGTGTCTTCAATGCTTATGATTCTGTGGTTGGGTGGAACGAAAGGCATACACGCGTTCAAAAAAGATGTTTTTCCTGAACCGGTCCCCCCCGAGATGAGAATGTTCATTTCATATTCTATGGCCAACCAGATAAGTGCGGCAGTGTCAAGGTCGCATGTCTTATTGTTTATGAAATCTATAATTGTGTAAGGGTCACGCGCAAACTTTCTGATGGTAATTGTGCTTCCTTTTGTGTTTATAGGATAGAGTACTGCGTTTATACGGTCACCGGTTATAAGGTGTGCGTCAAGCAACGGATTGAGAACGGTTATTTGCCTGCCCACACGTCGTGCGATAATATTGGCGTAGTTTACAATTTCTTCTTCCGAACCAATGGTTATGTTTGTTGCGACCCATCCATACTTTTTGCTGTAGACGCGCACGGGCTCGCGAGCGGAGGGCACTACAATCTCTTCCAATCCTGAATCGTTTATAAGAAACTCAAGTTTTCCGAGGCCTAACATGTCTTGGATAAGCACACCCACTAGAAAACTTTCGACTTCTTGACCAATTCCGGGTAGTTTCTGCTTCAACATTTTTCGTGCATCTTCTGTGAACCGCTTCTTTATTGCAGAAAACGCTTCGGGGTCGACGAGTTCTTTCATGCTTACCGACGTGAGGGTTACAAGTTCGTTCCTCATATCTCTTAGAAGAGCGGCGGTCGCTACATTTATCTGAGGGAGTTGGAGTTCATACAGATTTCCTTCAGGAGTTTTTCGTATAATTACGGTAACCTGTGTGTTGTCCATTTCGATGTTATATCGTTCAACTTCGCTTGCTTCTTTTTTTTCGTGCGCAGCTACTTGCAGGTGATGTTCTTGATGTTCGTGCACATGAGGGGCTTTAACGTCATGGGTTTCATGGAGTCTATGTGTGCTGATGTGTGTGTGTTGTTTTTGATGCATAGAGGCATGCGTCGCATTTTGATGATGCTCTCTCTTTTTTTCGTGCGCATGGTGATTTAACGTCTGTTCTCTTCTTTTTTCAGGAGTTCTTGCTTGGGCGGGGGCTACTGGCTTTAGGGCGGGTAACCCAAAATGTTGCGCGTATTTGTTTTTCTCTTTTTTGTTCATGGTTACTCCTTTATTTTTAGTTGGGCCTCGCCAAACCGAGGATAGTGCAGGCTTGCTAATTGGGCTTCTTCCAATATTTTTGCCCATTCCGTTGCGGTTTCCTCACTTATCTTAAACGTTTCAGCAATCGTACTTAGTTCTATTTTCTTTTTTTCTTTGAGAAGGTCGTATAGTACATCTATATCTGTTTTTGATTTGTCCATTGATTTTTTTATTTCAAGCGCAATGTGCTGTTTTTTAACGTGCATGCGTTCTCCGATAAGACTTATCACGATAAGGAGAATCAGAAGCGCCCATTCGCCTATAATAATTGCTTTTGAAGTTGAGGAGACGCTTGCGTAGTTTGTTTTTATTTGCTCTCCGGTTACGCTTCCGATTGCAAATCCAGAAATACCCTGCTCGTTAATATTTGGAATTCCGGTGCCGTAGATGGCGAAATGAGCAGCTGTGTGGAGGACTGCAGCTGTGACAACCAGTGTTATTAACACACTCACAACTTTATCTGTTCCTCTTTTTTGCATAGGCTACTAACTTTTAAATACGTGCCTCGCATTAAGATGTCGGATTTATTTTATAAACCTACCGAAGCCATGCCCGACGGACGAAGAGCGCAAATTAGTGTTGAATACCTTATTGTTGTTTCATTTGTAACTCTCCTCGTGGTTGCACTTTTGGGGGTTGCGCTCTTTTATTCTGCAAGCATTGGAGATCAGATACGGTTTAGCAATCTCAATCGGTTTGCGAAAACTGTTGTTACGAACTCTGAAGAAGTTTTCTATTCTGGGGAGCCTTCTCGCATCCTTCTTCGCATCTATCTTCCTTCTGGCGTTTCGAGTGTGAGTGTTGATGACGATGCACTTCTTTTTGTGGTGGCTTCTTATTCAGGATCGAATACGATTTCTTACTCGAGTGCCGTTCCTTTACAAGGGGCGCTTTCCTCTAGCGAAGGTGTTAAACGTATACAATTAATTGCGCAGGACGATCATGTCCTCATTCAAGAGGGTTAGCTATGAACCGTGCGCAGTCTTCTGTTGAATTTATGATTATTACAGGTTTTGTTCTGTTCTTTTTTGTGGCTTTTTTAGCTTCGATTGCTCTTTCGTCTTCAGACCGGTTGTACGAACGTCAAATGCTCACTATCCAGCAGGTTGCTCGTAGTGTGCAGGAAGAAACGGCCTTTGCTCATGCAACGGTTGATGGATATAGTCGTACGTTTGAGCTACCTTTGCAGATTGTTAATCTCGATTACGAACTTGATGTCGTTGACGGTCGACTTTACGTTCACACACTTGATGGCTCACAGGCGCTTTCGGTGCTTATTACGAATGTTACCGGAACGTTTCTTCCTGGGACTAACGTTTTGCGTCGTTCTAATGGTCTTGTGTACGTGAATGATAATCCATAGGAACGTTTAAAAATCCGTTTTAGCACAGAACGAGATGGCTCAAGGAATGTATCATTATATCGCACAGGCATGGAAACGTCCTGACAATACGACGCTTAAAGAGCGTATGATTGAATGGCGCCGTAGCGATGCTGCGCTCGTTGTTGAGAAACCCTTGCGGCTTGATCGGGCGCGGGCGCTTGGCTATAAGGCTAAGAAAGGTTTTGTTGTGGTCCGTATACGTGTTTTACGAGGGGGCAGAAAGCGTGAACGTCAAGGAGTAAAGGGCCGTAAGTCACGAAAGCAGTATCATCGTAAAATTCTTAAGATGAGTTATCAGTGGGTTGCGGAAATACGTGCCGCTCGCAAGTATCCTAATCTTGAGGTGCTTAATTCGTATCCTCTTGGTAAAGATGGCAAGCATGCCTTTTTTGAAGTCATCATGGTTGATCCTCATCGTCCCGAAATTGCTCACGATCCCGTTATGTCTTGGATAGGTTCGCGCAAAAATCGTCGCCGGGCAGAACGAGGAATTACCAGTGCTGCTCGCAAGTCCCGAGGATTTAGAAGTAAAGGTCATTACAAGGTTCGCCCGAGTGTCGGGGCGTGGAATAAGCGAGGCAAGTAGTATGATTTGTATGAGCGAGCTCGGCTCGGTCCGAGATTTTTCTTTGAAAGCTTTGTATGCGGGGCGTGTTTCTCCTGTCGATGCGGCAGAAATGGACGGCAATCCTTCTCGTTACAAAGGGTCTTTTTATCAACGCTTTACTTATACGGCGCCTGAGCCTGTTCATGGCAGAGCTCTCGATTCACTTGGAAACCAGATTGATACCTATGCGTAAGCGACTAAATTCTCTTTTTTGCATTGCGCAAACCCTTATATATTAAACGATTCTGTAGCTTTTAATTGGGAGAAGTTATGCCTGAGTTATCTAACCTAAAAAGAGGGATTATTTCGGGACGTTTGGCACGTAGACCGCGCGCTTTTCAATATTACTTGTTAGCCGTACTTGGAGTTATTTTTGTGGTTGGCATGTTCTTGGGGGCGCTTTTCTTTTCGGTCTTGTTTCCTCCACGTCTTGTTGGAAAAGTAAGTTTTGATATACCTGCAGCTTACGAACAAGGTTCCACTCTTGCAGGTGTAATGACTATTGGTTTGAAAGAAGGGGAACTCCTGCCTCGGACGACTGTTGTCGGTGCACACGTTAATGGGCAGAAGGTCAGCTTGCCACTGGAGTCCCTTATTGCAGATAGCTTGTTTGTAGAAGGAGATTATTTTATTCAAGGTCTGCGTTTGGCGGGCGAGGGACAGGGTTATGGGCTCGCGGGGAGCAGACAACGCTTTCCTGAAGTCTATTTTGAACTTCGTTTTCTAGCCAAATCTGATAACGATGGCAGTTCTTCTTCAGAATCCGTGACTGTTGTTGGCGAAGATTTTGTAGGCTCTTCGGGCGAGCAAGATGTTGGTGCCTCGTCTGATGAACCTTCTGAATCAGATTTGTCTCCTTCGCTTGAGTCTGGTTCTCAATCATCCGCAGTCGCCGTCGCGTCGGCACCGGGAGTTACCGCAGCAGTTATACGTGAAGCAACCATACGTGGTATCGCTCGCCTCGATAACTCGTTTGTCTATGATTTGGCAGGTTACGACGATGTTAATCTGGTTCCTGGAAGTGTTTCTATCGATGGAAAAATTGTTGATGACGATGCTGTTCAACTTACACGCAAAAACAATAAAGTTATAGTAAGCACAACCTATTACGATGAAGAAACTGGGTTTGGCCCCGATTACGTCGGTGCTAACAATTTAGAGCTAGTGCTTAATCTTTCTGTATTTGGTTTTACTCTCAATCAAAGTGATACTCTCTTTGTCACATTATATCATGAAGGTGTTCTGCTTGCTGAAGCTCAGAAGGATATTACCGTGGAAGCGTCTGTAACTGGGGTGGACATCTCGGTTGAAAAAGTACACAAGCGTATTGTTCTTGGAGAACCAGTACAATGGAAACAGCGCGTGGACCTTTCCGAACCTTCTAAGGTGACGTTCGAATTACCTGAAGGGGCAACAGACATAACTCTTACTGAAATACTTCCTGCTGGAGATCAGGAAGCCGCAACAGACAATGCAAAAATATCTGAAGTCATAGTATCTATCACCGATGAATCTCCTGATGTGACTTTTGTGACCGAACAAACGAGCATTTCTGAAATTGTAGATATTGTAGAAGAAGTCACTCCTGAGGGTGATGAAGTGGTGCGCGGGGATGCAAGTGTGGTGCTTCCTATAACGGGGGCCGCGATTAATCTACGTGAGACTTTTGCTTTTTTGCTTGACTTGTCATTGACTGGTTATGCTATCGAAGAGGCGCCTATTGTGATTTCGAGTGATGCCTCTGTTAGTAGCATTGAAGTCAATTATTACACTGATGCACCCTACGCCCTTGAGTCTGAAATCGAAGGCGGCAAAGAGATTACTATCGTTGGTCCTGAAAACATTTTGTACGAGAATGTGCTCGCTTTCACAGATATTCCGAGGACTATGGAAGTACGAGAGCCCTCTCACGTGGCTATCTATTGGGAGAACAATATGGTTTACTTAGAACCTGAAGAAGTGCTCGATACTGATGCTAACGGACTCTATGATTATGTTAGCTGGAACGTGCCGCATTTATCTAATCAGACATTTACTATCATCGTCATAACCGCCGCTCAACATTTGGATAGCAATAGAACCTTTATCTCTGATATCTATGCGTCTGTGAATGCGCTTGATGGAAATTGGAGTGAGACAATTTCTGATGGGCATTACGTACGTGTGACGTTTGAACACAACCTGACCTCTGAAAGAGATATTACCATTTATCCAAGAATAGTTGATGGCGATCCTTCTATCGATATTTATCAACGGGAAGGTAATGAGACCATTGCTCGCTTTAGTGACCTGAATCCTAACGAATACAATAAAGTCTATCTATCGGGGCTTGTTGGGGAAGAAGATATTTTTGATTTGCATGTTCTTGGAGGGTCTATAGATATTGACCACATAATCGACCCCGAAGACTCGAATGTGGCTTCGTGCCGTTTGTTGAACGAGACTGGCCTTAGCTATACACAGACGGCCAATATCATACCCAACGTTACAGGGTCGTGCATTAACATCACTGCGTCTGGAGTGACCTTTGATGGTGCCGGATTTTGGATAGCTAACTCAACTTCTGCTTTTGCAGGAATATCTGCAAGCAATGTAAGCGCGACAATAAAGAATTGCAATGTGACTGTTGCAACATCGACTGGGGGCAATGGGATAGAGCTTTGGTACTCGAATTATTCGCAGATTGTTAACTGTACTCTAAATAGCCAGCGTATCGGTGTTTTCCTTAGAGGTTCGTCTCACGTGCTTCTCGAGAACGATACTATCAATTCAAACACGGTTAATGGCATCTTGGTAGGTTCTGCCACAACGGGCTCTATATGGAATGTAACCATCAGGTCAAACAACATATTTTCTTCTGGAGTTGAAGGGATTGGTGTGGATGTCGCTGGTTCTGGTCATGTTTTTGCTTACAACACTATCAATAACAGCGTCTCGAAGGGCATTAATTACGATTCCGTGGCGGCGACACTTATCCAAGGGAACGTCTTTGGAGAAAATCCTACTGGCATAGATGGTTCTCCTTCTTCAGATTACATTATCTCGAATAATACTTTCTATTATAGTACCACTACTGCAATCACGGCGGCATTAACCTCTAATCTGACTGTCGATAATAACACTTTTTACCATAATCGTGACGCTATAACCTTCAGCGAAGTATCTTCTTCTTTCGTGAGGGATAATATGATTCACAATAGCACTCGCAGGGGCATTTCAATTTCAGCATCAACTTCATCGCCTGATGGCTATATCTTGGGCGGGGTAATTAATGGAACGGGGTCAGAAGCTATTCGTATCAGCGGGGCCAAAGCAACTAATTTGACTTTTGCGAATATTACTATTGTGAATTCAACAATACTTGATTTGCTTATTGCGACAGCAAGCCTCAATGGTACGAATCTTGAGAATATCTCTATAGGAGCTTACAACTTTACAGGGCTTGGGAGTCTTGTTACATTCAGATACTACGATAAAGGAGACATTTCATTCACGAACTATATCAATGGGTCTGGTCTGAACTTGAGCGCTGAAGTCTATATTGACAATAACTTTCTTTTTGTCAATAGTTCTAATGGTTATTTGAATCAGTCTGCCAACGTGACTTTCTATACTGTGCGTGTTGGACCTCTTGCTCAATTGTTGAGGGACGGAGCGGTCTGCTCTGTTGAGGGGGCTAGTTGCATCAACACGTCGACACTTAATATAACTACAATCACGTTCAACATAAGCAAGGGCGGTAATTACACTATAGATATGACCTCTTGTTTGGGGAGCGGCTGTGCGGAGGGAGGCAATTGTTCTATCGTTAGTTCGTGTACGTTACACAATGGCCTTTGCACCGATAGTGTATGCCATTTCCAGAACATGACTGTAAACGGCACTTTATACGCAGGTCATCTCGGTGGAGCAGGCCTCGCACGTAACCTCACTTTGAACGTGAGTGAGCGATTTTCGTTTATCCACGGGGGACGTATGGATTTCACAGGGTTGAATACTAGCACAGGAAATGGAGGTAATGCTGGAATATTAAACATCACTGCCTTTTTATTCAACCGGACCTACAGCAATTTCTCGGGGTATGGCGGGTATGCGGTTCAGGTGGGCGCAACTGGGGGCAACGGAGGCATCTTGCAATTTAATTATCATGCCCTCTTTGGGGGAGTCTATGGAAGCCCAAGTACGCCGAATGTCAGCGGCGGTGGCTCTGCAAGCAGTTTGAGCGGCACTTATGGTAGCGTCACGCGTGTAAAAGATAGCCTATGCCCGAAGGATGTTGATGTGAATAATAACGGCCTTATTAATCTCCAGGACATCATTCTTGTAACTGATCGATATAACAATATCTCAACGGATAGTGGTTTCAACAATGCCACAGATATACAGTGCGATAATAAAATTAACGTTATAGACATCTCTAAGCTCGGCTTCGAATATGGTACAAGACCTTCCTAACAACGCTTGATATTTTTCACCATGGAAATCTTTAAATACTCTTTTCGTTACTGCTCGGCTATGAAATTGTCGTTGTTAATGGGTCTGATGATGTTTTCTTTAGTCATGGCTGTTTCATTTGTAAGTGCTCAAGCTCTTATCAAAACTGAAGTGCCTTCGGTTGTGGTTGCTGATGGCGTTACCGAATATCCTCTTCGTGTCTGGGCCGATAACACTGGCTTGAATGGAGATGCAACGAGGGGCGTGCAATGGACTGTTAATATTCCTATTGAATTACAGCCTTATATGTCTGTGACTCGAGTCGAGTTTCCTAATTCAAGCGTGGACTTCTTTGAAGGAAATCAGATGGTTTGGTGGGACTTAGGCATAGATATGTTTTATGAAGCTCGTGCAGTGTCTCGAGGAGATGCAAAGTCTAACAAGCAAGGTTATTTAGCGACCTACTACTTCACACTTCAACCTGGATTTAAGGGAAGAACGAGTTTTGGTATGGGTGATATACTCTTTTTAGATCAGGATGTTAATGAACAACCTTATGTTATTGAGAACGATGAGTTTACGGTGGTACGCAAGCCAGCGTTGAAGTCCGGTAACATGTTGCGGTGTGTAGGCGTTAATTGCTGATTGAGCCTTTTGTTTTTAACGTAACATTTAAAACGATTAGTCAACTTGTTGCTTGATGAACGGTGATTGGCGTACTCTTGTTATTTGCTTGGGTCTTGCTATTGCTTATTCTTCTATTGTTGGTGCCGTAAGCCTCTCTATCGATAATGTCAACTCGACTCTCGCTACGGTGAGTATTGCAGGTGCGAGCGGCATCTATTCTTACGAAGCTAACCTCGACTTTACTGGAACTATTGGTTCGGTCGCCCATTTTAACTTTCTAGGGACTACGGATATAGCTACTTACGGTTATTCTACTAGGGGAGGCATAGTTAGCGGTTATGGATCAAGCCTCAACGCGAGTGACGATTATCTCGGAGTGAGTGGCTCTGGTGAACTTTTCAACGTCACTCACACAGGTGGGACCGTGAGTCTGCGTTACTTATTGGTTGTTGCTGCGAGCGGGAGTGAAGACTATGTTTATTATAACGCTACTTCAAGCGAGACGACTGGAGATACTGGTGGTGGAAGTAGCGGCGGTAGTGGAGGAAACAGCACGGTTATTGTGAATAATCAAAGCAATGCAACTTCGAAAGAGACCGAAGATGATAGTGGAATTATAGACAATATCACTGAAACTATTGGAGATATACTCCCGCCTATGTTGAGCCCTTATTTGTTATACGTTATTCTTGTTGGCACGGTTGTATTCTTTGTGGTCGTGGCTTATATTGTATTCTGGCTTATCAAAAGGGCGCGTAAACGAAAGTTATTAGGGGCGAAATCTGAAAAGCCTTCAGTTATTTCACCTGTCTGAATTGGATGAACCTGTTTGCTGTGTCTTGTAGTGGGGGTTAAATTCGAATATCCAAGGCTTTTTTCCTTTGCGCAGAGCCATGAGAAGCGGGAGGCCATTTTCTGATACTTTTTCTGTTTTTTTAATCAGGGCATTGGGCGGGAGCGAAAAGGTTGTTTTGCATGCAGGATATTGATCGCATGCGACGAAGTAGCGGCCTATTTTTTTTGAATATCGTATGCTTAGCGTGCCCGTTTTACAAACGGGGCAGGGCATTATTTTTCCTTGCTCCTTTTGTATTTCTCGCAGTTCAATGTTGCCTTCCTGAAGTGCTTTTCCTATCTCCAGCTCGTGGGCTTTGAACCCGTGTGCGATGTCTGTAATTATCTTCTCAACATGGGCAATTATTTCTTTCTCTTTTTCTGCTCTGTTCTCCTTTGTGATTTGAAGGTCTTCCATTTTTTTTTCAAGATCTTGGGTGAGTTCTTCGTTTATGATGATGGGGGAGTGTTTTTCAAGTGCTTCAATGAGCTTTATGCCCAGAGGCGTTGCCTTTATTGAAGTGCCTTCGAGATAGCCTCGGTCAAAGAGCGTTTCAACAATCATAGAACGGGTTGTTTTAGTTCCGAGATTTTTCTTTTCAAGGAGCGTTATAAGTGAAGTCGGCGTGTACCTCTTAGGGGGTTGCGTTTCTTTCTTTTCAAAGGTTATTTTGTCAATAGCTACTTTTCCGGCGTAATCTTCTAACTCTGATTCAGCGGTCAGAGAAGGGTAGACGTGCATCCATCCTTTTTTTATTATTTTAGTCCCATTTGCGGTGAATGTTTTATCCCCGGCTATGAGCGTGACGTTTTTTCGCGCAAGCAAGGCGTTGTCAGAAAATGCACTGATGAATCGTTTAACAATCAGCTCATAGACTTTTTTTTCATCTCCTTCTAATGAAGCTATTTCCCCTGTTGGGTATATAGAAGGGTGTGCAGGGTCTGACTTGGGTCCTTCAACGGGTTGCGGACGCGACGCTTTTCTTGCTTCAGGGAACGTTTTTTCTAGCTTTTTGAGAATCTCTTTTGGTCCGATTTCTTGCGGTATTTTTTGAGAGCTTGTTCGAGGGTAAGATATGAGGCTGTCAAGATAGAGGGCTTGTGCCACTTGCAAGGTTCGTGCAGGAGCTATTTTGTGCCAGGCATATGCCTCTCGTTGTAACGTCGTAAGGTCAAAGGGATGAGGTGGTTCGACGTGCTCTTCTCTCTTTGTGGTTTCTGCAACGGCTTCTCGAATATTCTCAAATGCCTTAAGTTGTTTCTCTTCGAAAATGTCCTTGGGGTGTTTGAACGTCTGTTCGCCTATATGGGCAAACACGTTCCAATAGGGCACCGATGTGAAGGCCGCAATCTCCTTTTCTCTGTCCACGATTATTTTAAGGGCAGGTCCTTGAATACGCCCAATGGAGAGAATTTTGAATGCGCCTGTTCGCTTTATGGCAGCCATGAGTGCTCTCGAAAGGTTTATTCCGTAGAGCCAATCAATTTGATGTCGTGTTTCTCCGGCGTATGCCTGTCCCCAATCAATTGTAGGAAGCGGGTGTTCATACGCCTTTTCTAACTCTGGCTTGGTGAGTGTTGAGAATTTCATACGTTTCGCGTCTTTTTGGTGGAGCAGAAAACGAACAATGTTCCAGCCAATGACTTCTCCTTCTATATCATAGTCTGTTGCGACCATTATTTCTTTTGTACGGGACGCTAATCTTTTGATAACATCATAGTATCTTTTGGTAAACGCCGTTTTTTGAAATGCAGGCACCCACTCCATTGCGAAAATTGGCCAGCCCGTTTGTCCTTTGCTCTGTGCGAGGTTGAATAGATGGCCTACGGCCGAGGCCACAATAATCGTTTTGCCGTTTCGTTGCAGTTCGTAGAAGGGCACGTTGTTCTCGCTGTATTTGTGTGCGTTGCCGAGCGCGGATGCAATCTTAAGTGCTGCTTGCGGTTTTTCGGTTAGTATGAGTATCGCATCTCCGTTTAATTTTACAGGGGTTTCCTTTTTTTCTTTTATTCGTGCAGGTTCTTTCTTTGGGCGCGCGGGTTTTTTTCTGCTTTTTTTTCTTTCATCTTGGTCAAATTCGTTTGCAGGTATTGGTCTGCCGGGTGATTCAATCGTGGTAAGCTCGGCTACACTTGGTTTCTGTCGGACTGTTTTTTCAACCGTTTGTTTGGGTTCGCTTGTTGCAGGTAAGAATGATTCTACAGGGGCCATTTTTCTCTTATTTATCGGAGGTTTAAAAGTATATAGTTATAACGGAAGGCAAGTGGCCTTATTCCTTGAATGTTCTGCGCTCGGTTGCACCCTCACTTTGTCTAACAAAATTTTAACGAACTTGCTGAAAGATAAAAACTATGGGGCGAAAGATTTAATCTTTTTTTCTTCTCCAATTGTATGGATTTGTTAAATACGTAAGGGAAGCAGCTCCGTTAAGAATCCCTGCCCAAAGAGTCCATGAATTTCTGCTATTCTTTTCAGAAGCATCTCTCATTTTATCTCCAATGGACTTCAATACAGGTTGGTAAACCATCCTATTTTGTGAAGTTCCAATTTCTTCATTTACTTGGGATAATCCTTTTTCTAATTCAGAAATCTCTTGGATTTCAGGATTCTTTTTGGCTATAACCTGTAATGTTCTTTGGATATAATCCAATGCTTCTCTTGGATTTTGTCCGTCGTATTGTCGTATATAAGTAGAAGCACTTCTTAGCAAGCCCATCTCAGGTATATTCGGCTTGCTAAAGTAAGCTGTAAATTGTAAAGCCGATGCTATGCCAAAAATTGTGCCTATCGTCAATTTTGATCTGTTTACCACGGTGTTACTGTATTAGCATGGGTTTTATAAATGTTTCATTTTTCATCCCTTGAAAGTTAGTAGATAATTTTTCAACAACGGCGATGACAACGAATTTTCGGCGAGCCCCGAACTTCTCCCTTCGGTCGACCGCGTTGTATTCTCACCCGTCGACTCGTGTTTTACAGGCAATGTCTTCTGTTCGTTTTGCTTGGAACGTCATCTTTTTATACTAGCGGTCTTTTGTACATCAATGAAAAGAGGGGCAGTTGTTCTCTATCTCCTTTTTTTCTTTGTTCCCCTTGCTACTGCTACTTCTATTGATCCGACAATTCAGCGGATAACACACTACGCTGAAGAATATGAAACGGGGAACATTGATTATGCGCAGCTGATTGTGCATATGAGCTCTCTTCGTGCTGAACTTGCGGAGGCTATGGGTGCTCTTTCTCAGGGGCACGATGCTGTTTTGACTGAACAACAGCTCGGGTCCGCATTAGGGGAGCCCCGTGAACGTACAAAATGGGTGTGGGTTGAAGGAGAAGATCGGGAGAAAAAAGTTGATAACGAAGTGCCTGCGTGGAAAAAGATACTTTTTGATGGGAAGACTATCCAGATATGGCTTAATGCGTGGCCCAGCATTTCTGTTCGTGATGGCGAAGATGCTTTGGTGTATCGTCTGCATAATGATGTACAGTTTAAGCAGGTAGAAGATGACTTTGACATCGCTGATGAGATTGAGACTGTTACAGAACTTGCTGAACGTTATAGCGTAAACTTAGATGAGAATGTATTAGAGCGGCTGGCTGAAGAGAGCGTCAATGTTGAGCAACTTTTTAATTCACACTTCAACCAAAATCCTGCACAGTGTGGTGAACTGATGAATGGCCTTTTTGGAAGCGAGAACAAGCGTGAGAGCCAGCAAGTTCTTGTTGAGGAGATAACCCTCTTCGAGGCAGATCGTTCTGAAGCTAAGATTAGACTTGAAATGTGCGATGACTGCAATTGGCACTGGATAGGGCTCAACATGTGGGTTGAATCTCGTCACGGATTTAATGGCCAGGGACAGGATAATACAATGTCTAGGGCGCGTTATGATGGGCTAGGCTCTGCAGAATATCAATCACAAACGCGCGCCATGGTCGTAGAAATACGAAGTTTGCTCGAAGCGGGGGATTTTTCGGGGGCCCAGAGTCGGGCTAATGATTTGCGCGCGCTGACCGAAGCATGGAACCAGGCAGCCAATAATGTATGGGAACAGTTTGAGGGTAGTGAATATCAAGTAGACTTCTCAACAATGACTCCTGAAGCTCAAGAGGAATGCTCTCGTACGTACTGCTGGATCAAGAAAAATCAAGAACGTGCCCAAGCTCAACAAGCGCTGATTACGTCTAATTACGAGGAGCGCAAAGCTTTCTATTTGGAGTTGTTTGCTCCGTATGAAAAAAAAGAACAATCTTTCACGCAGGAGCAATGGGAAAAACAACTCGTTCGGTCTTTTGTGGAAGCAGGTCAGGAGACGTGCGATAATAATCAGGACGACAATCGGGATGGAGCAATCGACTGCGCGGATGCACAGTGTGGGGGTCAGGTTTGTGGCTATGGGGCTGTTGAGGTAACGGATGAAAATAATACTACTAGTCAACAGGAGGTTGCTTTGTATTGCATTTCTAACATGTGCCGGCAGCGTGAGGAGGTTGTTGTTGACGCAGGGCCTGTATGTGGAAATCATATCTGCGAAGAAGGTGAATCGGGGGATGTTAATCTCGCAGAGGAGTCTGATACCCCTATGGCGTGTGAGATGGATTGCGTGCAGTGCGTTGTTTTTGAGCCGTTGGTCTGTGAAGGGAGCGTTATATTTTCGGGTAATGATATAAATGGATGCCCCTTAACTCCCGTTTGTATTGGAGAAACCACCTACTGTACTTTTGATGCCGATTGTACACCGCCTTTGTGCGGGGTTGCAGCGTGTGTTGAGGGCACCTGTCAGACAACGACGCTTGAAGAATGTCGAGAGGCAGAGTGTGCGGCGGATGAAGAGCGCGTTCAGGCTTGTGAAAATGGAGATCAGATTATCAGCTCTATTTGTGGGGGTGGGGTGTGGGTTGAGACAGGTGTTGCTTGTACTGAGGGGGCTGTTGCTGAAGAAACCCGGGGCGTTGAGGAAGTTGTAACCCGCGCCTGTGTTGTACGCTCTGATTGTGGCGGGGAACATGATGTGTGTAGCAACGGACAGTGTGTTACCTTGCCTGAAGTTGTTGAAGAGGCAGGCGTTGATGAAGAAATCGTTGATGGAGAGGAGAGTGAGAACGTTGAAGAAACAGAAATCGAGGCGTCTACAGAAAGCGCTGATAACGCTGCTGAGCCAGAGCCTTCGCAAGACTCTTCAGAAGGAGCACGTGAATCGAGCGAAGTAACGGGGAATGTTATTTTCTCTTTCTTTCGTGCTTTTGCTAATCGGATGACTACAACTGCCCGTGCAGTTGAAGGCGAAGGTGAAGACGGAGGCGAAGAAAGTTCAGAGAGTGATAGTGATGAAGGATCAGGCGGTGAAAATCCAGATAGTAGCGGAGAAAGTACTACGATTGGTCAAGGCAGTGAAGGTGGGGAGGGTTCTTTCCAAGAAAATCAACAGCCCGATGATGATTTTGATGATGAGCGCCTGCGCGAGGAAGACGATCGTGAAAATAGGGAACAGGAGGATCGCGATAGGAGAGAGAACGAATGCAAAGAGAGGTGTGATAGAGAGTGTTATGACATGAACGTCAGACCTTCTGTAGAGAAATGCATCTTTGAAACATGTGGTGAGAACTTTGAATGTAATCTTGATGATGTGCGTGTAACTTGCGAGTCTAGCGCGTCCGGTGAGTCTAATCTTGAAAGTTGTGCACGTGATTGCATTGATACGTGTATGGCTGGTGAGAACACATGGCGAGAGTCAGAACGCAAAGAACATAAGCTGGAGAAGTTTGTTTTCGGCGTGGGCGGTGCTTGCCGTAAGGAACAGGGGAAAGAGGGAGGAAATATTTGGTTCAACGCGTGGGGGCAGGATCTTCAAGACTTTCAACAAATCAAGAACAAGTACTTTTTAGGTGATGGGGGCGGAGATTGGTGCGCGCGTGAATTGCAAAACTTACTGCGCCAACGTGCGGAGCTTGAGAAGTCGTTAAATAAAGAATTTGCTGCTTGGTTCTTTGAGCAGTATGTTGCTAACGCCGCTGACGACTGGCAGAATCATATGTCGGGCATCTTTGAGATTTATTGGAGAGATGTGGATATTTCTCGGCAGATTGCAGAAAGACAGCGTTGCCTTGGTCAGTCCGAAGTTCTATCTAGCAACTTGATAACCTTCACGTATGAGACGGAGTATGGTAGCGTTGAATTCTGGGAAGAAATCAAGAGTGCACAACTTGGCGACGATGATGGCGAACAGCAGCTTATCTCACCCTATATGAAACTCTGGCTTTTCCCGTCACGTGATTTCTTTGTTCGTGAGATGCAAACTGCCATGGAACAGCATCGCATGCCCGGGCCTGCTGAGGAACAGGGCGATAAGAAGGGAGGGCTTTCTGCGCGTGATAGAGAAGAATTGAGTACTGATGATGACATTATGAGCTTTGTACGTGAGTTCAATGCGCAGTATGGGGACAGTTTGGCTGTGCAATTCAAGAATGTTGAAACCGCCGAGATAATGTTTAATGTTTATGTGCGGTTGAATGAGGAAGAGATTGTATATTTCGAGCCCATGCCTCTTGAAGAGATGTCTGAAGTGGATGTCACTATCACGTTGGATTCTGAAAAATTGCTTGATATGATTGAGTATAGCGAGAGTGGACGCGTTGAGCTGCAGAGCCCGCCGTGGGATCGTAAGCCGGACGTCGGAGGAATTACGGGTGTTGTTAGTGGTGCACAGATGTACCTAAAAATGAGGGCCTTGATGGGTTCGATAGCGGTAACGCCTGCAGCTGCTGAAGGAGATGCTAAACGATTTATGAAAGACTTTTTTGATATTGTTATGGGTGACGATCGTGGAGGTCCTGAAGGTCAGGATGAAGAAAAGGGGGATGAACGCGAAGGTGAGTTGCAGGAAGGCTCCGAAGGGTTTGATGACAAGGGTTTTGATGATTCGTCTGACGAACGCCGTTAGAACGGTATGAAAAAGAGAAAACATGTGTTTTGGGAGACGTTGCTTGTTCTTGGTTCTGTGCTTGTATTTAGAGGGTTATGGCATTTAATGGATAATGTTCCGTTTATGAATAGTGAGGCGTTTTTGTTTCTCTCTCTTTCTGTGGGGCTTATCATGATGGGCATAGGGTTTTATCGCATGGCGCATGTACATTAACAAGACTTAAAACCCTCTTTTTCTCTTACTCCCTATGGCTCTTGAGATGAAACCGCTGTTTGCTCAGCGCATGCGAAATTTGTTGCTTGATGAGGGGGACTTCGAGGCGTTTTCTGAGATTATTCACACACCGCCGCGAAATTTTATTCGGTGTAATACGTTGAAAATTGCTCCTGAAACACTTTTGAAACGATTGCGGAAACGGTGGAAAGTTGTCGTGCCGTTTGCAGAAACGCCCGAGATTATGCTTGTTGACCAGGATATTGAACCGGGTGCGCTGGGAAACGCGATTGAACATTTGTTGGGCTACTATTATATTCAGGAAGTTTCGAGTATGATGAGTGCGCTTGCGCTTGATGCGAAACCAGGGGAGTTCGTACTCGATGTGTGTGCCTCTCCGGGCAGCAAGACAACACAAATAGCGGCGCGCATGGAAAATAAAGGTACGTTGATTGCTAACGATATCAAGATTGACCGCATCGCTATTCTGTCCGCTAATCTCGAACGATGTGGGGTGACGAATTGTGTTGTTACACGGCTGGATGGCGTGGGTCTTTGTACTCGTTTGAAAAAGAATGGCTTTTTGTTTGATAAAATATTGCTGGACGCACCGTGTTCAGGTGAAGGGACGTTACGTTCTAGTTCTAAAACGTTTTTGATGTGGAATCCTAAAGTTGTGGATAATATGGGGCGTATGCAGAAAAAGTTGCTTGCAAGTGCGCTTGGTTGTTTGAAGGTAGGCGGTACGCTTGTTTATTCGACGTGCACGCATGCTCCTGAAGAAGACGAGGCCGTTGTTGATTTTGCGGTACGGAATTTCCCGGTTACAATTGAAATGATTCGGTTGCCGCTTCGCACGCGACCCGGGGTCACGTCGTGGAAGCAAGAAACTTTTTCTTCCGAGGTATGCAAGACCTGCCGTATTTATCCGCACGATAATGATAGCGAAGGTTTTTTTGTAGCGAAAATGACGTTGACGGGGGAAATGCCGTGACTAACTGGTTTATACGTTCGTTGCTGAACTTGGTTTCGCCTCAACCGTGTTTGGCAGCAATTATTCGAAGAAATGGGAAAATTCTTTTGACTCGACGAGCCCCTTCCCTTATTGAGGGAGGCAAATGGTGTTTGCCGGGAGGGCATTTGGATAAGGGAGAAACTGCCGAAGCAGGGGTGTTACGAGAGGTTCGCGAGGAAATAGGCATTGCAGGGAAACGCGCACGCTTTTTGTTTTATCATGATGAATTTGTGCCTCGTCTGCATTTGCACGCTCTTATATTGGTTTTTGACGTTTCTTTTTCTGGAACGGTCAAACCAAACTGGGAAGTAAGCGAATGGAAGTGGTTTTCTCTTTCTGACGTGCTTGCTATGGATATTGCATTTACCCATAAAGCTATTATCAAAAAGGTTATGCGGGGGAAACGATGATTGCGTTTCTTTCTTCAAGCGATAAAAAGAAGCTGCTCAACGAGATTGAGTCGCGATTTGGCGTCGAACTTAGAGATTATCTCTTCTTACAGGCAGGGAAAGAACGTGTTCGGGCGTTCTCAGGTACGTTGAGTCGCGAAGAGCTTCTTTCTTTGAGCGAATTTGCTCGGGTTGAATTTGCAGGAGCCTATCTCGCACGGCGGGAATCGTTTGGACTGCGTTTGGCGTTTGATATGACGCAGGTGCTCTCGTCTCGGTTTACTAAAGGCGTTATTGAACTTAATCCTGAAGAGTTTGAGGCATGGATGCGCGGCGAGACGCTGGTACGCGAGCTTGAGGATGGCGTGTATGTGGTTCGTTATGGGGACGATTTTTTGGGAAGTGGATATGCGAGCCACGGAAAATTGTACAATTATGTTCCTAAAGAACGCCATTTGAAAAAGCGTTAAGACGGTTTGGATTTTTCTCGCACCTTTGAAATTAAGAGATTTGGTATGTCTTGCTTACTACCTTATGATTTATATAGCACCTCTTTTTAGGTTTTTGATGGTTACAACTATTCATCAAAATTTAATTCGTGCCGGTGAGATTGCGCGCGAGGCTGTTTCGTATGCGCGTACAATTGTGAAGAAAGATATGCTGTTGCTTGAGTTGGCTACGAAAATCGAGGAAAAAATTTACGAACTGGGGGGCAAGCCTGCGTTTCCGGTTAATTTATCTATTAATGAAGTTGCGGCGCATGCGACTCCTGCGTATACCTCTGACGATCGTGCGTATGGGCTGTTAAAAGTTGATATTGGCGTGCATGTTGCGGGGGCGATTGCGGACACGGCATTTTCGGTTGATTTGGAGAACTCTGACTTTAATAAAAACCTTATTGCGGCTGCCGAGGCGGGACTGCATGCGGCAACACATCTTGTTAAGGTGGGCGTTACACTTGCTGCGTTGGGGAAGGCGGTTGACACCACCATTCGTTCGCGCGGAATGACGACCGTGGTTAACTTATCGGGGCATGCGATTGAAGAGTACGATGTGCATGCAGGTGTTACGATTCCTAATTATGACAATGGGGATACGACCCGTCTTGATGAGGGGATTTATGCCATTGAACCGTTTGCGACTAATGGGGCGGGAAGGGTTATGGATGGCAAGCCCTCGGGCATTTATCAACTCATGAAGGAAGGCAATGTGCGCGATAGCTTTGCCCGCATTGTGTTGGAATTTATTGCCGAGGAATATCGCACGTTGCCGTTTTGCTCGCGGTGGATTCATGCAAAATTTGGGACGCGCGGTTTGATTGCCTTGCGATTTATTGAACAGGCAGGATTATTGCACCACTATAAACAGTTGATTGAAGCAGGCAAAGGTATTGTTGCACAGGCAGAGAACACATTTTTAGTTACTCGGGAAGAAACGAAACAGATAACGTAGTTTATCCGAAATAGGACTGTTTGTGGTGTATCGTGTCTATCGCTGGAGCTGTTTTGTCTTTTGATTTTCCGCTTTCCTTCTTTTTCTTTTTGACATCCTTCCTTTCTTTTTCTATGGGCTCGGGCACTTTTATCTTCCCGAATTTTTCTTCGTATTTTTTGAGGTTGTCTTGAGCGCTTTCAACAAATTCCTTCATTTTCCAGGGGTCGAGCATTACGGTTTTGTGATTGATGACTACGGCAATCTGGTCCGCAGGGTCAAGGTGTTGAATGTTCATGCCTTTGAAGTCGAGTACAAATCGGTCCGCTTTGTGTTGAATCATGTACGTCTCGCCGAGGAGCGCGCTCTGATCCATGTTGTGGTGAATTTTTTGTTCCATTATCCTGCGTAGACGGGGCTGTCGATTCCTCCTGCCTTTGCCATCTTGAGGTAATGCTCTTCTATTTTCTTGTATCTGCGCGCGGTGTCTTCTGATACGGAGGGCTTGACGCGGGACATGGCCTCGTCGAAATCTGTCATAGTTACAGTGGGGGCTTTCATATCTTTTCGAAGTGCAGCGAGTGCTGCTTCGCGAACGAGGCTTTCAATGTCTGCACCGACGAATCCTTCGGTTTTGGTTACGAGTGTTTCTACGTTCACTGATTTGTCGAGCGGTGTGTTCTTCAAATGGATGTCAAGTATCTTTTTTCTACTTTCTTTATCTGGAACGTCAACGAGTAAGACTCGGTCAAATCTTCCCGGTCGTAAAATGGCAGGGTCGAGCATATCAGGTCGGTTCGTCGCGCCGATAATGGTTACATCTTTGAGCCCTTCAAGGCCGTCTATTTCTGCGAGCAGTTGGTTGAGCACACGTTCGGTTACTTTGTTTCCCATGTCCATGCCTCGCTTTCCTGCAAGCGCATCTATTTCATCAAAGAACACGATGCAAGGGGCGACTTGGCGCGCACGTTCGAATATTTTTCTGACGCCTTCTTCTGATTTGCCGACCCACATGCTTAGTAAACTGGGGCCTTTGACGCTGATGAAGTTTGCTTCTGATTCTTTAGCGACGGCTTTTGCAAGCAAGGTCTTACCTGTTCCGGGGGGGCCGTACAGCAAAATTCCTCGCGGTGGTCGAATACCGAGGCGTTCGAAGTTTTCTCTGTATTTGATAGGCCATTCAACGGCTTCTTTGAGCGATTGTTTTGTACTCAAGAGTCCGCCTATATCTTCCCAGCCGACATTGGGTGTTTCAACAAGCACTTCACGCATGGCGCTTGGTCTTACGACTTTGAGCGCTTCATCGAAATCTTCATTGGTAACTACCATTTTATCCAGAACTTCTTTTGGAATCTCCTGGTCTTTGTCAAGTCCCATTTGAGGCAATTCTCTTCTTAGAACAACCATGGCAGATTCTTTTGCAAGCGAGGATATATCTGCACCGACAAACCCGTGTGTTTTTGCAGCGATTGCTTCAAGTTTAACATCTTTTCGTAACGGCATATTTCTCGTGTGAATTTTAAGGATGTTAAGACGCGCTTTTTTATCGGGTACGGAAATTTCTATTTCTCTATCAAAACGTCCGGGTCTTCGCAGGGCAGGGTCAAGTGAGTTTGGTCGGTTCGTCGCGCCGATAACGACAACTTTTCCTCTGGCCTTAAGACCATCCAGAGCGGTTAACAGTTGGGAGACGACACGTCGCTCAACTTCGCCTTGTACCTCTTCTCTTTTTGGAGCTATTGCATCGATTTCATCGATAAATATGATGGTGGGCGCGTTTTTTTCGGCATCTTCAAACAAGTCTCGTATTTTCTTTTCTGATTCTCCGTAAAATTTAGACATGATTTCAGGTCCGTTGAGAAGAACGAAGTTTGCTTCTGATTCGTTGGCAACTGCTTTCGCGAGCAACGTTTTACCTGTCCCTGGAGGACCATATAACAATACTCCCTTAGGGGGTTCAATACCGAGGCGGTCAAATACTTCGGGGTGTTTAAGTGGTAACTCGACCATTTCTCTAATCTTTTTTATTTCATCGGTAAGTCCCCCGATGTCTTCATACGTCACGTCGGGCACGTTTTCTTCCGTCATGTCGACTGCTTTCGCATTGAGTATTATTTCAGTTTCTTCGGTTACTATCACTGGCTGATTGGGGGTTGTTGAAACAACGATGAACTTGATACGTTGAAATCCTGCAAATCCAAAATTACCTCCGAAAAGTTCATTGAGATCTCCGAATATTTCAGACATATCTCCGGCACCCATAAGGTCTCGACGTCGCTGAGTTCCTCCTAATGAAATGATGTCTCCCTTTGTCATTGCTCGTCCCAAGAGTCCGTTTTTGAATAGTTCGGGGTCACCTTGTACGCTAATTCCCGGTTGTGCGGGGGCGATGGCTATCTTTTTTGCAGGTTTTATGACTACTCTTTTAATTACAACCATTTCTCCGATACCCGTTTTAGCGTTTTTTCTGATGAGGCCATCGATTCGGATGATGCCTTCCCCGACGTCTGCAGGGTAGGAGCGATCGACAATGGCGACTGTTTCTCGTTCACCTTTGATTGCGATGATGTCTCCTCTACGTAGACCGAGGGTTTTCATGACTTCTGTGTCAATACGGGCTACTCCTTTGTACGCGTCGTCTTGCAGTGCTTCTAATACGCGCAATTTTACTTCACTTGGGTTTTTCATGTCGGAAGTCATTTGTCGTCGTCTCCAAATTCTAAGCGTAATCGATGCATATCTTCAAAACATAATCGCACCATATCATCCATCATTTTTTCTTGTTGCTGGAAGAAGGTTATAATCTCTTTGGGAATGCTTACGGCATGGCTATTGCCCACCATTCGTAACTTTACGTGGTAGGTTTTACCTTTGAGGCCACTATATTGTTCGAATTGGGCTTTGTCTGCGGGATGCATGATGGTGTCTTTACATGTGGGGCATTCAACGGCCCTCAGTTGATAGCCAGCTTTGTGGACGGCAGTAGGTTCCATTTCTTCTCCGCATTTTTTGCAGAGGATGGTTGTGTCGAAGATGTCTGTCATGGTGTATCTTTTTTGTATACATTTCTTGTGTATACGGGGGTATATAAATATTATGGTTCTACGATTCGGTTATTGCGTACCGTTTTTCTTGATCTTTTTTTGAACCATTCTTCGTTCTCTATCGATACGCGTCCGGCATTGAGCGCGGTATTTATTGCTTCGTCGCTCGCAGGATACAGTTGTCGTGCAGCCAACGCATCGAGAGGTATTTCTTCTCCGCGTGAATTTTCTGCTATGAATGCCGTTACTCCTTCGATTTGCGTCCATCCTCGTGTAAAATAGAGCTGTGCGCGTACGTCATACACTGGATCGGGCCCTAAGTAAAAAAGTCCCGTCCCTAGAGGATTCCCGTGTGCGTCATATACTAGTTCTGGGCGATACATAAGTATGCGGTTTACACATGGTTTAAATATCTTCTTTTCTCGTTAGTTCAATGATGTTTTATTTGCACCGTTTTTGGCGCTTTTTAAAGAAGGACAGTTGGCAGTCGTGGGTCGTCTCGCTTGTGCTGATGTATCTCTTTATTCGATTTATTTTCTTTCCAGTGCTTTCTTTTGCTTTTGCATCTTCACTGCCCCTTGTCGTGGTGGAATCCTGCTCCATGTACCATGAACAAGGGTTTGATGCATGGTGGGAACAGAATGAACTATGGTACGAAACTGAACGAGATATTTCGAAATCTGATTTTGAACAGTTTCCGTTTAAGAATGGGTTGAATAAAGGAGATATTATTCTTGTTTCAGGGCGCGGTTCGTACGAGCCAGGGGATATTGTTGTGTTCAAGTCGAGTTACACGTATCCCCTCATTCATCGTCTTGTCGGCATCGATCCGTTTGCTACGAAGGGAGATCATAATCCCAGTTATCTTCCTGAAGAGCAAGATATTCCTGCTGCAACTATTATAGGTAAATCAATAATGCGTGTTCCGGCGATTGGATGGTTGAAGCTGATTTTCTTTGAAGGGTTTAAGCCTTCAGAGCAACGAGGATTTTGTCGTTAACTTCCGTACTGGTATGAGCGTTTATTGTATTCTTCCGCTTCATAAGCGATGGGTCCTGTTGCATGCAACAAAATAAATTCCTTTATTCCTACGTCGAGCGCCATTTTACTACATTGTGTACAATAGGGTTCTCCTGCAGGGGCTATTTCTCCCTTTGAATCAAGTCGAACAAAAAGAAGCTGAGATCCTTCTATTTTATCAGGGTTTTTCTTTATGGCGTCTATGATTGCTCTTTGCTCGGCGTGTATGCAACAGGTTTTATCGGTTATTTTTGGATGCATCTTTGATTTATCTTGCGAACATCTTCTTTGAGATTCTCTTTCGTTCGGAGGGCTATTATATCCCTTTCCGATTATTTCGCTTTTTTGTACAATAACACATCCGCATCGTGCACGGATGCATGTTGCGTATGAGGCTGTTTTAACTGCTTCATCGATAAAATGTGCAATTTCTTCTTTTTTTAGAGTTCGCATGCTTTCGGTATTTCAACAAATTTATATACTCTTCTACTTATCGGAGCTAATGGAATTTTGTCCTAAGTGTGGGAGTGTTATTCTTGTTGTCGATAAAAAGGCAGCGTGCGCTAAGTGTGGCTATAAGCCCAAGGGCCCGGTAAAGATTCAGGCTTCTGAGAAGATGGGCAAGGCGGCGAGTATTGCGGTTATCAATGAGAAGCAGTTAAACACGTATCCGAAGGTGCAAATTAAATGCCCTGACTGTAAGCATGGAGAAGCCTTTTTCTGGACGTTGCAGACGCGTTCATCGGATGAATCTGAAACGAAGTTTTACAAGTGCACTAAGTGCGAGCATACCTGGCGCGTATATCGCTAATTATTTTCTGAAGGGTATAACTTTTCTTGTACCCCGTTCGAATGTCCTCGATAAAACAAATATCCCGTGTTTATATCACAAGAAGGTTCTCCCTGCATTTCGTCTATTCCTCTCGTTGTTCCCGCCATGTCTTCTAGTCGTATTCTTCTTACGGGCTGTCCCCATAATCCTTCTTGCGGAGGGCATTCTGGTTCAATTGGCCTTCCTAATAAATCACGCAGGTCTTCTTTTTCAGCCACAATCTTTATTTTATTCTTTCCTATATAACTTTTTCTGTATTATCTGCTGCGTCACTAGGTTTTTAAACCGCATTCCAGTTTGTTTTTCGTGGCCCCGTAGCTCAGCCCGGTCAGAGTACTGGACTCTTAAGGCTTACTTTCTTTAGAAAAGAAAGTTTCCCTGGAAATCAAAGAAACTATAATTCCAGGAGGCAAGAGATATCCAGGTGTCGTGGGTTCAAATCCCATCGGGGTCATCTGGATTTGAACGCTGCGCGAATCTTCTATTCGCTGGCCTTCACTTCTGATGAAGTTTCAGGAATCCCATCGGGTTCATTTTGTTCTTTTGTAATATACACCTTTGTTTATTCTTATGAATATCTCTTCTTTATTGGGGTTTGCTTTTCTAGAAAATTATCCAACAACTCTCTTAATATTCTCTATATTATCTGCGATTTCTTGGCCTTTCTTGGTGAGTTTGATGAGCTTCATGCGCCCTTTTTTTTCAAATACGACTAAGCCGAGCTTTTCCAAGGTTTGCAGGATTTTTACCGCGTGGCTATAGGTACAATCGACTTCTTTCGCTAAAATAGAGCCGTATCTGGCTTTGGTGAGCTTCTTCAACGCAACGAGCATCAAGGCGGGCTTGCGTCTGAAGAATACATCGAAATTGTCTTTGCTATGTTCTGACATATGTGTTTGAACCTATATGTGCGATAAGTAGGGTGCTTTTAAACTTTTCTCATTATTTGTTACCTGACGTAGTAGTTAATCTCTGTCACGAGTACATAATGCTTTCTCTTGTCGTCGATAAACGATAGTCTTTTAAGGTTGTCTTTCCTGAGGTTTTTATGGGTAAAAAAATACGCATTTTAGCTGCCTCCGATATTCATGGAGATACGCGAGCGACCAAAAAGCTTGCTGTTCGTGCGGAGAAAGAACAGGCCGACGTGGTCGTGTTGTGTGGGGATATCACAGGGATTGTTGAAACTCCGAATTTAATCAAGCCTTTCAAAGACAGGGGGCAGAAAGTGCTCTTACTTCCAGGTAATTGGGATTCGTTTGCTACGACGGATTTCTTAGCACAGTTCTATGGCATGAAAAATATTCACGGTTATTCGGCTCGTTACGGTAGTGTGGGTTTTTTTGGTGCGGGCGGAGCAGATATTGGTCCGTTTAATTCGTTGTCTGAACGAGAACTTTTGAAGACGCTCGAACAGGCGCATAATGGGCTTGAGGGTATTGAAAAAAAGGTGATGGTGACACATATGCATCCTTTGGGGAGCGCATCAGAACTCTCGGGCGTTTCCGGAAGCAAGTCTATTCGGAAAGCTATTCAAAAGTTTAAACCCGATATTCTTATTCATGGGCATATTCATGAGGCGGCAGGCGCCGATGAACTCATAGAAGGGACACGCGTAATCAATGTAGGCAAGAAGGGCGTTATCTTTGAGATTTAGGCGGTCGTGATATTGCGATATACCAGAAGCGGTTGCCTTCATCATCATACCAGATTTTTTTGAATTTATTTATGCTATGAACTTGTCCTGGTCCCTCCCACGGATCCATGAGTGCAATTCTTTTGTCGTCTATCTTTTCAATAATTGCAAAATGCCCTTTATCGTCCGCTACATGATGGTAATCAATGAGTATCACGTGCCCTTCTTCATAGAGTTTTTTTAGCTTAGAAGGGTTGAATTTGTTTCTTTCTACGATGTAGTTGAGCTTATATTTTTCTATAAGGCTCGTTATGGCTTTATTTCGAGTCCCTATTATTTTGTTTGTGTTGAGCTCTTTCACTAATTGCCTTTCTGATTTTTTTATTCCGAAGTATGCAAGCGCTGAACGTACGACTGCAGGTCCGCAGGTCCAGATAGTCTCCTGTTTGAAATAAGGGATTTTCATGCGAATAGCTTTGTCTGTTTCGACTCTTTTAAAATGTCGTCAAATGTTAGATTAAAGAAAAAGAGGATGGCGTTCGCTATGGGTTTTATTTGTTTTTCAATGTAGTGCCCATAATCTATTTTGTGTTTAAGCTTTTGAAGTGGCTCGGGACCGTCTTCAGTCATGTAGTATTCTATGAGGTTTCCTTCTAATTTATCTAATTTACGTGCTGCTTTTACGTGGGGAGGGGTGGTTTTTACGTATTCTTCAAGTTCCTTTCGGATTGATTTGCGATAAACTAGTTTGTTATCCAATTTTCCTTCTTGTATCTTCTTTACATAGGTTTTTATGAAGGGGACGCATTCTTCCCGATGAAATATTTTGAGCAATAGCTCTTTCTGGAAGTCTTGCGCAGCATCGGTCCAGTCTCCACGTATGGCTTCGAGGCCGATTATTTCTAATTCTTCTTTGTTTTCTTTTTTGTATAACCCTGCGTATCTCTTTTTGGAACCTTTTTCTTCACCTTCTTTGGTGTTTCGTATGGGGGGGAGCAGAAATGAAAGATAGTGTCGTTTGAATTCTATGTCGAGGTAGGATATCCTTGCATATTCTTTTTTTACAAATTCGTTATAGAATTCGTTTATATGTTTTTGCAAATCCGCAGGATTTGTTTTTTTACCTTCTGCGTTTATGAACACCGAGTCGGTATCCGAGTAGATCACACTGTAGCCTCTTTCTTCTATTTTTTGAGCCGTCAGTTTAATGATAAATTGTGCGAAGTGGGTGATCGCGTTTGCCATATCGAGGGAAAAATATCTGCAATTCGGGCTTGCTAATACGCCGAAAAATGAATTCATGATAATTTTTATTGCATAGCTCGAGAATTCTCGTTTTTCTTTTTTCGCTTTTTCTCGTGCGGCGTGTAATTCCGTTATAATCCCTGGCAATATTCCCTCTTGATTTTTGAATGCCGCTCCGTTGGGCGCTACTACAGCTCCTTTTTCTTTTTCTTTGAGATGTGATGCGGGATCAATATTAAACGTTTTTATGATTGAGGGATAGAGCGATTTGAAGTCGAGTACGAGTACATCATGGTATATGCCGGGCTTAGGGTTCATTACGTACCCTCCTCTGATGCGTTCTTCTTTGCTGGTGTATTCTGTTGAAGGTGAGACGAAGCCCTTCTTCCTTGCTTCTCGTATGTAGAGCGAGTCGAATGCGGCGATTGAGGCCGTGAGTCTGTCAAACGTGAGTCCTGTGAGCTGCGTGCGTTCTATCGCAAGTTCAAGAGTTTTTGTTTTTTCAAGAATGTCATACGCAAGTTTGCAATCTTGGAGGTTGTAATCGACGAGTGCTTGGTGTTCTTTCTCTTTGAAGAGGCGTTCTATTTCAAGATGCCTGTTTTTTCCTTTGATAAGTTTTCCTTCTCCTAGGATTGCTTGCGATACGTTTTCGAGCGTCCATGTTTCAATATCTATGTACTTTACCGAAGGTGCTTCTTTGATAAACGGGTCTTTGAGAAGTGCGAGACCATCGAGCACCTGCCGTCCTGGAATTGAAATTGTTGACTTTCTGAAGAAGTCTTTGCTTATGCGCATGTGTGTGGTTTCGTTTGTACGGCCAATATCAAAAGATACGCCGTTTTTTTCGTATCGCTCGCGAAGGTAAGGAAAGTCGAAGTCAGCTATATTCCATCCGGTTATTATGTCGGGGTCCAGTTCGATTATTTTATCTTTTACTCTCTGCAAACAGTCTGATTCGTCTTTACAGGCTGTGGCATTTCTTAACTTTTTGTCTGAGATGATAAATACATTTTTGTAGTTTTTTGCGTAGAGCCCTATACAGTATAATTTATCATTGTCTTTGTCTGATTCTATATCTATCGAGAGGACGTTGAGCTCGGGTTTGTACTCTGCTTTGGTGATTGTCGGGTCTACGTAAAGGCGGTCAAGGCGGTCGCTTCTGTCATAGGAACCTTGTATGTCTAACGAACCCTTGAGGTCATTGTCTATTATGAATCGCTGATGCGGTTTTATATCTGCTTCAAACAAAGCAATTTTTTTGGCAGCGCAATATTTTGCAAGTTTTGTAAGTTCGCTCTGAAGCGGGTGACTTATTTTTATAACTGGTTCTTCTGCGAACGTTTTCAAGGTCGTTTCCTCGATATCTGCTTTTAACTCGGGGCCTTTAAGTTTTGCACGATTCTTTTTCTCGATGAAAAAATAAGGGGTGACGGTGTGGATGGTGCAAAATGACTGCCCGTTCTCGAGGCGGCCAAACAGTTGTACAAGTGTTTTGTTTTCGATTTCATCCCAGTCTGCCGATACAATAAATGCTTTCATGGCCCTTGATAGAGAGTTATCTTTAAATAGTCTTTTTATCTTTAGAACGCATGAAGATTGAGGTGACGATTGGTAAGCGTGCACTTCTTGTTTTTGCAGGTTTTGCGGTTTTGTTAGGGGTTGTGTTTGTGTATGCGGCTACGCCGAACCCCGGCCATGATGCGAGTATGACGGGGGATGGAAGCGGCCTTGAGCCCTTTGGTGGAAAGTCAACGTTTGCGGGCGGAGTTAGTGCGTGGTATGCGTTTCCTGGACATCTGGGTATAGGTAACTCGAGTATTCATCGGGGTAATTATCAACCCGAGCTTTTTATTAATAGTTCTGACGGGTATACCGGAATGGCTCTTGTTGCAAATGGTTCGGGCGATCGACATCAGTTCATCGATTTTATCTATAATGGGATAGTCAAGGCCAATATCGATTACGCTGCCCAGGGAGGCGTACTTCTCATTAATGGAAATCCTTCTGCAGCCGCGACTAAAGTGGGGTTGAACAAGTCCGTGCCTACGGTTACGTTTGATGTGGGCGGTACATCTAAAGCAGATAAGCTCTGCATAGGAGATGATTGTAAAGTGGGGTGGGGAGTTACGCGGGGGTATGAAGATGGTATTGGAAATGCGCGCATTCAGCTGGTGTCTAACTCTGGGATTGACGATGTCGTGACTGATATTGCTCCCTATCGCGAAGATTTTGATCCTACCGTGGGGGGCGCGCGATTTTGTGCGCTTTCTCAGACGTATATAGATCCAAAGGCGACTGGTGGCGGCGGTCAGTGCTCTGTCGAGAAGGTCGGTGGAATGTGGAAGTTGAACGCATATCGCACGCACCAGGGTGTTGAAGTCGTTTGTTCGGCTTATTGTATTATGAACACAAATAGTTAGTTTTTGTAATCTTTTTTCGAAATGTTTAAAAGCTCTCTCTTTGTGCGGTTTTTATGAATTCACATCATGAACGTGTTGTGCTTGAGGAAACCGGAAATCGTTCGACCTTTTTACGATGGGCGTCTGACGCGGTGCATGAACTATCGGCTTCTCGTGGAGGATTAACGGGAGTGGTTATTCAAGGGGAGATTGCCAAAGTGCGCACTGAGGTTATGCGTGATGTTTACAAAGGCACCCTTTGGTTTCCGTATCGTGCGCGTCCCGATAATTGTGTGGAAGTCTACAAATATACTCTTGGCGATATCATAGATGATCGCGATCCTCGGGAGCCTTTCAGTGTGGGCAAAGAAGTTCAAGATCAATTATACGTCCTGCTTGAATCGCTTCGAGCTTATGGCCCCTTGGGTTGCATACCTTCGATTATTTGCAGTGGTGCTTCAAGCGAATTGCACTTGCAGCGTCGATAGCGATGCGCATGTTTATTATCGCGCACTTTGTTTACCTGCTTATTTAGAGTACTTTTTAGTAGCCATGTGTGAGAAAATTTATAAATCGAGCGATTTTCTTTTTAGCATGGCAGAATGTCCAATTATTAGGGGCATGACTTTTGATAGTTATGACCCCGATCATGATCCAAGCGGAGAGATTGGGCACGCGTTTGCTCATGCCGAATTTGTACGCCGAGGGGGATTTACATTAAAAGAACCTGCTGATGCTCTCTCTTCTTTGAGGGGCTGCGACTTTGAGCGCGTTGTTCGCTTGGCGCTTACGCGTCTTCCGCCATCTGCACCAGATGAAGAAGCTGGGGCTTTTTGGCAAAGAAAACGTCTTTCTCAGTTGCGGGCCATAGGGTATCCTCTTGAATCCTATAGTCGTCTCAATGTGAATGAGGTTCGTGCCTATTTTAACCGCGTTGTTCATGAGGTGGGTTCTCTTGCTCGCAGACATTGCCCCGACCTTCTTGTGCACGTTGCCGAGGAGAATCGTCGACTCGAAGCTGAAGATGAACTCCTGCGTTAACGGGCAAGTCATTATATTTATTAATAATGGGTGATTTTTTTCTGCATGGGTTTGCAAATTGGCGATATTGTATCACGCACTTCATTGGAGTTTAAGGATTTACAGGGAAAAATCATTGCGGTTGATGCGTTTAATGCGCTCTACCAGTTTTTATCGTCGATTCGACAACCTGATGGAACTCCGCTTATGGACTCTAAGCAGCGCGTCACAAGCCACTTATCGGGATTATTTTATCGAAACATTGCGTTGATGTCGGAAGGTATTAAGTTGGCGTATGTATTTGATGGAGCATATCATGAATTGAAAGGCAAGACGCATGAACTTCGAGATGCGGCAAAGGAAGCGATGCGTGAAAAATATTCTGTGGCGCGTGACGAGGAAGATATTGAAGGTATGGGGCGCTACTCTCGGGGATTTATGAAGCTTGATGCGGGAATGATTGCTGAGTCAAAGGAATTGCTTGTCGCCATGGGTATTTGTGTTGTGCAGGCTCCGGGTGAAGGGGAGATGCAGGCTGCGGAATTGGTGCGGATGGGTGAAGCGTACGCGGTTGCATCACAGGATTATGATGCGCTGGTTGTTGGTGGGACTCGATTGATTCAGAATTTGACGTTGGCACGAAAACGGAAATTGAATAATGGGGATTATGTGTTTATTGCACCTGAATTGATTGAGTATGACAGAGTGTTGAATACGTTGGATGTGACGGGTGACCAGTTGATTTGTTTGGCTATCCTCGTAGGGACGGACTTTAATCCAGGGGGCGTGAAAGGCATCGGTCCTAAAAAAGCGCTTGCGCTAGTGAAACAGTTCAAACATCCGGTGTCTATTTTCAAGGAAGTTGAAGGACGCATGGACTTTGATTGGCAGACAATTTTTGAAATATTCAAGAAGCCCAACGTACATCGCGAGAAACTTGTGTTTCCGAAATTAAATGAGGGAGAGGTTTTTCGTATTCTTGTGGATGAACACGAGTTTTCTCGAGAGCGTGTTGAAAAGCAGTTGGAAAAGTTACAGGCAGTCAAAAAACAAGAAGGGCAGAAGCGGTTGTTTTAGTCTGCGCCTTCTTTGTACGAATCCAAATCTCTTTCCGCGACTTTTGCATCTACATTAAGCACCTTGCGAGAACGGGCCTCTTTTTCTTTCGCAGCTTCTTCTTTCGCAGCCTTTATTTTCTTCCCCAGTATTTTTCCTAATCGTTCGAATAGAAGTGCTACAATAACGGCCCCTATGAATGCTACAAGCGCAATCCAAATATTGTTTATGGCGAATGCCGCGAGGTTTACAACGTTCTTGATTATTCCGGTTAAGCCTATGAGTGACGCAATCACAAACGACCCTATAAGTGCGAGAAGGTTATTGTTGAGGAGTGCATTAAGTGGGCGCCAGACAAATCCGGCGATGGTAAACCAAAGCACCAACGCAAAGAAAAATGCCCACGATAATTCATAGGGCCATCCAATCAGTTTTTCGATGAGAGGATTTGCTTTCTGTAGAAATTCACTTATCGTTACAAGAACTCTCCCCGCCGCATTTGTTTCAAGCACTTTAGTCCATTCATTCAAGAGGTAAGACGTTTTATTGTCGCTTTCTGAGAACTCGGTGAGCTTTTCTCCGGTGTTTAAGACTTGTCCTGCGATTGGATCGTTTGCTAATTCATCGGGCGTTTGTGCGGAGGATAGTGCGAAAAAACAGAGCAGTATTAACCCAAGCATAATCCCTCTTTTCATATTCTCGCTATCCAAAAATAGTTTTTATACCTATCTCTAATAAGTTATCTTGCTAGACCGTAACTTTCAGCTTCTTCATTTTGTATTCTTCTGCTTGTCTCTCGTACCTTTACCCCTTTGAGTGCTCGTTCTGCGTCCGAGCTTAGTTTTGTGCTAAATATCTTGTCTCTCATAACTCCCAAAAGAACTATGATTGCAATTCCTGCTATAATCGCTCCAAAATAAGGCAAATTGTCCAGCGTAATAAGGGATGTTCCCGCTGCAGATTCTGCAAATTTGTAGCCAAAAATTATTAGATAATACATTGTATAAAATATCCATATAACTCGCGCGATGAATAAACTGTCACTCACTACCACTGTGAAATATAAAAGAATAAGGAAGGGGATCATTGTAAGGATAGTCGCCCCCATGGCGCTGTACTGCAGTGCGATGGCTTCTATGAAATTGTCTGGGACATAGATAAACGTGAGGAAAACTATTATGAGCGAAACTCCTCCTGCGGACCACGAACCTGCAGTTCCTTCGTAATTGAATACTTTCTTTACAATGCTGTATAAAACAATCCATAACAAAATTCCAAGCAGAAGAGTCGTTAATAGTGCAGGTTCGATTTTGAGAGTTGACAAAAACCCTGAAAATCCTTGTGATAACCCTCGCGCAAATATCTCGAAATTTGTTTCTGCTGATACAAAAGGAAGAGATGTTACAATTCCTGCTAAAATTGATGTTCCAATTCGTTTGAATTGCCCTCTCATTCCTTACTCACAGCGGTTCTCTATATAAACATTTCGCGTTTTGTAGAGGAAATCTTTTTAAGGAGAGCTTGCTGCTGTATTCTATGGCTGTGTTTAATTTTGTGTTTTTGTTCTTTTTGTTATTTGCTTCGCCTTTAGTTTCTGCCGCGCCGTTTGGAGATATCCAGTTTTTACAAGAGCAAGCTATAAATTCTATTAAGCAGTTCTTTACTCCGATTTTCGAAGTGATTCTAGGGACGAGTTCGTTCGATGATTTCTTTTTTGCGAAAATACTTCTGTTTTTGCTTATCTTTATGGTTATTTTGAGCGTTTTGAAGAAAATTGAAATGTTCAAGGAAAAGCGTATGGGTACACTTGTTTCTTTGATTATTTCAGTTCTTTCGATTCGGTATATGCCCGAGGAATTTGTAGGTGGTGTTTTGTTGCCGTACGGTACGCTTGGAATTGCGATAGCTACCTTTCTTCCGTTTCTCGTTTATTTTTGGTTTGTTCACCAAAGCGTTAACGGTGGTGCGGGACGACGAATTGCATGGATAGTGTATGGAATTGTGTTCTTGTTTGTCTGGGGCACACGTCCTGCAGGGCAAATTTCTTCTGCGTCTAACTGGTTGTACGTGGCAGGGTTTGCGGCCGTTTTCCTTTCGTTTTCCTTTGATAGTTCAATTCACTCTTACTTTGGTTCTGCCCGAGCCGTTGCGATTACGCGAAGGCACAAACTTAAGCAACTTGCAGATCTTGAACATGATCTCCAGAAATACCGCTCGATTCAGAACCCTTCTCGAGAGGTTGAAACGATTATTCGTCAGTTGGAATATCGGTATCGCGCTCTTAGCTCTGAGCTTTAGCAAACCATTTTTAAACTTCCTTTTCTTCTTGGGGGTTATGGCTCCGTATGATGTTCTTGGAAACCTTGTGCTTGTCAAATTTGATCGGGGTGCGAAATTATCTGAGAAGAAACGATTTGCCACTCGATTTTTGAAAGACCATCGGGAGATTACGACGGTGCTCGAGAAGAGCGCTCGGATTAAAGGACGTCTTCGGACGCCGACCACAAAATGGATTGCGGGCGAGAAAACGAAAGAGGCATTGTATACGGAGAATGGGTGTTCGTTTCGCTTGAATGTTGATACCTGTTATTTCTCTCCACGCCTTGCGTCTGAGCGCAAAGAACTTGCTGATTTTGTGAAAAAGGGCGAGCGAGTGCTGGTGATGTTTGGTGGTGTAGGGCCGTTTGCGATTGTGATGGGAAAGAACAATAAGGATTCTAGCGTAGTGTCTGTTGAACTTGGCAGAGAACCGAGCCGTTACGCGGTTGAGAATGTGAAACGGAATAAATTAACACATGTGGTTTGTATACAGGGGGACGTTAGACGAAAGGTTCATCCTCTGGGGAAATTTGATCGGATTGTGATGGCACGGCCTAATCTAGAGGATAGTTTCTTGGATGTAGCGTTTAGGGCGATTAAAAAAGGCGGGACGATACACTATTATGGGTTTTATCCTGAAGCAGGGGCTGAAGAGGCGCTACGCACTCTTATTCTGTCTGAATCGCAGAAGGCAAAAAAGAAGGTGCGAATTATGCGTATTAAGAAAGCAGGCGATATTGGCACGCGGCGCTATCGCTATCGAGTTGATATTAGAGTGTTATAGAGGGTATTCTGGAAACTCTTCTTATTTTTTCTAGGTCTATGGGTGTTCTGCTCACCGCTTTAAGTTCGGATACTCCTATTACTCTATTCCCTTGTTTTATTTCGCCATAAAAATCGTAGACATAAAGGTCTCCTCGTCGCCCTCTATCGTTCATATACACCTCTAAGGCAAGCGGGCTTTTTTCCGCTTGCTGTTTTATATGTGTAGTCATGCGCAGGTTCAGCGGCATAGGTGCATCCTTATTATCTCCTTCGTAGGCAGTATTGAGAACTCTCACGAGCGTTCCTGGAAATAATGCTTGGAGCCATCCGGGAGAAAGGTGGTCTCTTGGTTGCGCTCGCACCAGTCGACCGTATGCTTGTTCTCCTTTTTCGGTTAGCGTTACTTCTGCAAAAATAGGGCCCGCGTCTGGATTCGCAGGCGTGTCTATTTTTTTTGATATTCTTCCAATGCGCGTTTCATTGGTTGCTTTAACAAAATTTCCTCTGTGCACGGGTAATTTTAGCACTGTTTCTTCATCGATGTCTTCAATTTCGAGCGGACCCAGCTTTTTTCTTCCTGGAAATAAGGGTGAACTGAATCTTGTGGAATGATATAGTTCAACTGGCCTTTGATTGGCGAGTACGTAATACGCTTCCAATGCGCGCTCAAGGCCGATTGCACTTATATGTGCCCCGATAACGGGGGTATTGGGCAATCCACTTGCCTCGGCATATTCTCTTCTTCTATGGATATTGTTCGGGTCTCCGGTTATTGTTCCGAATAGTCGTATTGCTCGTGGTCGAGTGGATGTTTTTCCTCTTCGTAGTATTCTTTTTATCCTTCTTTCGTGCTCGCGCGTAATTTCCATGGTGCGAGCATTCTTTCATGCTTTTTAGGCTTTACTATTGCGTTTTATAACGAGAGTTCGGTCTTGATGGCAGTAGGTGCTTCCCCTCCGTGCCAGGTGAATCGAGGACGCATGCGCATGGCGTAAATGCGTTCTGAATTGTCGTCAAGAATAATTGCTGAACCTTTGAGGTTGGGAAGCTCGTCCATCTTCTTTTTTATGGTTTCAATAAGATACGATTGCATGATTTCGTTGAGTGCTTGCACGTCAGGCTGTGAGGTGACTTTATGCGAGATGACTATATCTGACTGAGTCATAACATCTCGATGGATTTGTCCGGGCTGCTGGGTTGCGAGCACGAGCGAAATACCTGGCTGCCGGCCTTCTCTGAGAATCTGCACGAGCGCTTCGGTGGCGGGTGTTTTTCCGTCTTTGGGAAGAAATTCGTGCGCTTCATCGATAAATAACCAGATGAGCGGAACTTCTCGTTCGAGTGTATAGGTCTGATAGTCTACTCCGTGCTGAAGGGCTTGCATTTCTTCTTGTTTGCGTGCGTCCATACGCTGCACGAACAGTTTTCGCGATACCAGTCCAATAACAAGCGCTCGTACATTAAACGCGCCTGTAGCACTATACGTAGACAAATCGAGTACCGTCGTTTGTCCGGGGACGACCATGTCTTTGATGCGCGTACTATTTTCCTGCTCAGCGAATATTCCCCATGTGGCTGCGGCTTCGAATAATGCGCGGACTACGGTTTTAGTTTCTTTTGATGCGTGTGCGTTAGCTTCGAGCGCATATACCATGTCCTTGAGCGTGAATCGGTCGGTCTTTTCCTTGAGCGCAGTCACGCTACTGGCGATGAGCGTGCCTTCTAACGAGGTCATGGTAAGGTTGAACGTGGTTATCCAATCATCGATGTCTAATTCTCCTGCGTTTATCGCGAAGGTTTCATCAATCGGAATATTTTTTTCTTTGTATTCTTGCAATCTTCCTGCGGGCGCAAGGACACGAACGGGCAACGGCCTTGTTTGGAGTTCCCAATCTGCAAGTAGCTCCTTTTCTTTTTCGTTTTTGAACTTCATTGTCCAAAAGATACCCATTGTATCAAAAATAAGGGAACCGATGTTGTGTGCGGTTTCGCCTTCAAGGTTTGCGAGTTCTTCCGCGAGCACACCAATGGTATATGATTTTCCTGATCCTCGTTTACCTGCAATGAGCACTACGTGCGTGCGAGCGATGTCCATCCAGATGGTATTCGACAAAGAGGTATACGAACCCATGGTCACGTAGCCCTTACCTAACCTGACGAGGCCTTTCATTCCAAACTTCTTTTTGTCTGACGCGTCTCTTCCGAGTATAATATCATAGGGCATAGGGGTGAAACGATGAAAACCTATATAAATCCTCGTCGTTGCGGACGTCATTTCATCAAAAAGGTACTGCAACTCGGGGAACATTTATACAAAGGTTTTTAAAGAACCCCTGCCAGATGTTCCGCATGGTTGAGAAAGAAACTGTCCAGGCGCCTCGATTTGTTGCGCTTGCTCGTGCTAATCCTTGGATGGTTTCTACATTTGTTTTGGGAGTTCTTTTTCTCATTGCGCTCTTTATTGCTACTACGGGTCCTTCCACGGGGGCGGTTGTAAGCTCAGGCGATGTGGGTCAGAAGGTTCTTACTGCTCTTAATGCGCAAACCGGCGGGGGCGTCACGCTCGATTCTGTTGCTGAAGAAAGCGGTTTGTATAAAGTTATGGTTAGTTATCAGGGAGACAGCGTACCGGTGTATGCTACGCTTGATGGTACTAAACTTGCATTTCAAGTTATTGCTTTAGATGGTTCACTTGGAGGCAATCTTCCCCCCACATCTGATACGGCTGATAATAATGCTCCTGTTGTGATTGATGTTAATCAAATTAAGAATGCTCCTGTTAAGGGTTTAGCTAATGCTCCTGTTACAATTGTTGAGTTTTCTGACTTTGAATGTCCGTTCTGCGAGCGCTTTTATTCTGATGCTTACAAGCAGATTGATGAACAGTATATCAAGACTGGAAAGGCCAAGGTAATCTTTATGCAGTTCCCGCTTGGTTTCCATGCTGAAGCACAGAAGGCTGCCGAAGCTTCGTTGTGTGCACAGGCACAGAAAGGCAATGATGGATTTTGGAAGATGCATGATAAGCTCTTTGAAAATCAGGACAGTTTGAGTATGGAGAACTATAAGAAATGGGCACGTGAAATTGGTCTCAATGGGGCGCTCTTTGACGGTTGCCTTGATAAAGGTGATTTCGAGGCGCGTGTGAACGCGGAGCTTGCGTACGGTCAATCGTTAGGTGTTTCGGGTACTCCTTCCTTCTTCGTCAACGGGAAGCCTTTGGTGGGAGCCCAGCCGTTTAGTGCATTCAAACAAATTATCGATGCAGAGCTTGTAGCGTAAGCTTATTCGTTTGCTATAATCTTTATAAGGGTCTTTTATTACGTATGTGTATGCGTATTGTGCTTTCTCATCTTATCGAAGTTCACAATCGCTTGATACGATTTCCTTCGGGCATGTCAAAAGACGTCGATTTTTCTGAGACATCGCTTGTTCTTAACACGCGTGAATCTTCGATTCCACTGCCGCTTCATGGGGCGCGTGCGTCCTATCATCGTAACGGGCTTTTTTGTGCGGGGTTCGCCACATGTAGACTTCTCGCCCGTTTTTCCGGCACTTGTTCATGAATTTGGTCGGCGCTACGTCTGCATGAATCAGGAGTCCGGTTCAGGGTATATTAAATTTCAATCAGACAATCCGTCCCCCTGTATAGGCATTATGGCAGGTAATTTCTCTGAGGATGATTCTTCTAAAGGATATGCGCTCTTTTTGGGTGACGCAGGAGCTCCTCCGATTTCGCTTCCCCACCGTGTTGTTGATTTTACTGAGCAGGTTGCTCCTCTCGAAACGGCTGCAAATACGATCGTTCGTGCACTTATTGGCAAGATTCCTCCTCGACTTCGAGAACTTACCGTTGAGTTGCATTGCATATAGGAATCCTTAAATATCGATGTTGTTTTTTGAGCGCATGAAATTGGTGTTACCTGCTTTGTCGTACGCGTACGATGCACTTGAACCGTTTATTGATGCTCGCACGATGGAGATTCATCATACCAAACATCATCAGACCTACGTTGACAAATTGAATGCTGCCCTTGAGAAACATCCTGCGCTTCTCAAGAAGGATGTTAAGGGGCTATTATCTGATTTGACTGCTGTTCCCGAGGATATTCGTATAGCGGTTCGTAATCATGGGGGAGGGCATGTGAATCATTCGATGTTCTGGGAGATTATGACACCCCATGCTAAAGAACGCGTGTTTGCTGGAGACATTGCTGACGCTCTCAAAAATACCTTTGGTAGCTTGGACGAGTTTAAGTCGAAGTTTAATGAGGTCGCTTTGAATCGATTTGGCTCTGGCTGGGCATGGCTTGTCTTGATTCCTGCTGGCTGTGTTTCTCCTGATGGCGGTAAGACCTTTGCGCAGACTGCAGCGCCTACTCTTTCTATTCTTTCGACTCCCAATCAAGATTCACCGCTTATGGAAGGTAAAATTCCTCTTCTCGGGCTTGATGTGTGGGAGCATGCGTATTACTTGAAATGGCAATCTAATCGGAAAGGATATGTTGAACAATGGTGGAATGTGGTTAATTGGAAGCAGGTGGACGCGCTCTATCGTGCAGCGACATAGGCCAGCCCTCTTCCGGCGAGGTATCCCATCCGTTCTGCAATAAGTGTCCCCGCTACGCCTATTCCTACCCCTGCGGCTCTTTTTCCGAGTACTATTCCTCCATCGAGAAGTACCATAAGCCCGTCAAAACTTGTTCCTGGAAGCTCATCTCGGGGTTTGGTTAATCGCAGAGGTTCTTGAGTCATAACTTTGCTTCCTATATAGGTGCCCGATATAATGAGTGCGGCATCAATGAGCACGTTCGCTTCTGTATCGGAAATGTGCCCTGTTTGTGCGTAGATTCCTCTCGCGATTCCCGCGACTCCTGCAGCGATATAGGTTGCCCCCATCAACAAATTTTCCTTAAGAGACATCTTTTTTCTGGCACTCATTATTTCTTAAACGTTTCGTTTTTATCGTTTTAAAAACTCAACTTCATCTTGTTCGAGGCGCAGTTGACTTTGGACTTCTGGTTTCTGCATAATCGGTTTAAGAAGTTCAAAATCGCGCATGACTCTCTTTATCGAACAATGCACGAGGCGCGCGTATTTTTGGGCGATAGTCTTTTTCTTTGCACTCTTTTGATTGTTGAGCCATATTTTGAGAATTCTTTTTGGTCGTTCATACTTAGTGAATCCCTGCTTGGGCCGATCTTTTGCGTATGCAATTCCTGCACTTTGAAATATATTCTGATAAATAAGAAATCGCCAGTGCTGTTGTCTATAAATCCTCCCTCGGTGGACATCTGCATTACTGAGCGCACCGTACGCTTTATGTAGCGCTTCATTTTGGTACTCTCGAGGAATGTTCTCTTCAATCCAGAGTAAAATCTCATCGAGGGACATATCAGTCGTGTCAAATAGTTCAAGAAAATCTTGCCGCTCTTGGAAGAGCAGTTTCAGAATGTTGAAAATACTATCCTCGCGATGCCGTTTGTCTTGGTTTATAATGAGCGAGTCTTTATCAATAGAATATGCCTGAAAGTCGTTAAGTGCTGCTCGCAAGTCGCCTTGTGATTTAAGCGCAACCTGTCGTAGAAAATGAGGGTTTTCAGCAATATTCTCTTTATCGGCGATTTTTTTTAGGTGATATGCAACTGCGTCGGTTGTGAGCGATTTCATCTCGACCATTTTGCAGAGTGGGCGCAATGGTGCTAATTTTGTCTGCCAGACGTCGTTTCCTGTTATAATTACTGGATGTGATGATTTTTCTATGATTCGGATAAGTTCAGGAATACCTCCGATGTCGGTGCCCGTAACGCCATCTACTTCATCAACTAACAGTATTTTATTTTTCTTAAAGAGGCTTGTTTGTAATGATGCGGGCTTGAGAATTTCTTCAAGTTTTGCCCGATTTCGCAAGTCTGATGAATTAAGTTCAAATATTTCGGCTTCATTTTCGAGAGCGGCTACGAGTGCGAGCGTTGTTTTACCTGTTCCCGGGGGACCGTACAGAAGAAGTGCTTTTTTTTTGGGAAACTCTTTGAGAAATATTTTTAACTCAATCACTGCCTTTTCTTGCCCGAGCATTTCTGCATATTTTTTTGGGCGGTATTTTTCTGCGAGGGAGCTCATAGCTTGTTTAGTTTGCCTGCCAATACGAAAGAGGCGAGCAGAGATTGTAGTTGCACAAATTCATCACTACCTTCAACCATCCTGAACTCTATCTCTCCTGTCTTTTCGGTAAGTTTCACCTTTAATTCAGGTTCGATGTTGAGCAACCATATCTCTTTTTGAATCGCTTTTACAATATCCGTTCCCGAGACGCTGTCTTTTAACATAACATCAAGTAGTTTCTCACGGGCACTAGGGAAGTCACCTGCAAGCGCATAGTCAAGCACCACTTTGACATTAGTTGGTTTTGAAGATGAAGCAATAATATTAATCATTTCTGCGTTGATGTCTAGAGATATCGAAGCGGTCGCTTGCAGGAGGTTAATTGCCCGACGGCAGTCTCCCTCGCTTGATTCGTAAAGGGTCTCGAATACATCGTCAGATAACTTTAATTTTTCTTTTTCGGCAATGCGTTTTATAACTGAAGCAATGTCTTTTTTTTCAAGTAATCTAAATCTGAATACGACACATCGCGATTGGATAGGATCTATGATCTTGCTTGAATAGTTGCACGACATGATAAACCTGCAGGTGTTTGTGTAATTTTCCATGGTTCGACGCAATGCTTGCTGTGCTTCTCGTGTTAATGCGTCTGCCTCATCGAGAAAAATAACTTTGAAGGGGACATTACCCAGTGCTTTTGTTCGTGCGAAATCTTTGACCTTTTGGCGAACGACTTCAATTCCTCTTTCGTCGGATGCGTTTAATTCAATATAATTTTGCTTCCAGTTTTCTCCGAATAGTTGTTTTACTACTATCAATGCGAGTGTCGACTTTCCGGTACCGGCAGGTCCTGCAAACAACAAGTGAGGGATATTCATGGCCTGGACAAGGGATTTGACGCGTTTGACAATTTCCTGTTGTCCGACCACCTCTTCAAATGTGCCTGGACGATATCGTTCAGTCCAGATATCTGTCTGGGTCATATGGGTGATTTCGGGAATGTCTTTTTATAAGGATTATGGTGTTTAGATGGGCACTATGGTCCTTTTTATGCAGTGCGTGCTCGATGCATGCGTCGCCTACGCTTTTCTTTGCGTAATCGCTTACGTTGCCATTTCCACCGCATTTGACGCTTTTTCTTCCAACGTCGAGAGGATCTTTTCATGAGAGTCCTTATATTTTGGGGTTTTTAAAGCTTTAGAGCTTTTAACGAGGTCTTTAATACGTATGGGTTAACTTCAGACGCTCTATGTCCTCTTTGAACATATTTGCACGCTCTTCTCCCAGGATTCCTTTGTAGTAACTTATATTTGAGTTTATTGCTTTGCCAAGACTTCCTGCTTCTTTTACGAGATGCGCTATCTCCGCATCGGTGAGGAGCGTTTTGTTCAGGATACGCCATCCTTTTATTGGTCGTTGCTGTAAGGGACTTTCGTATGCGAGCGCTTTAAGGATATTTTCTTCATCAAGTACTTCTTCGTAACTTAGTGATTTGAGCAAGGTACGTGATTTTTTCACGTCGAGTTTTGTGTAATCTGCTATTGTCAGATCAGTTTCTTCGATTACACCCTTGAGCAATTCACGTATTCGCGTCTTAAGTAATAGGCCTTCTTTACCGAGTTCGACAACTACTTTTTGAATTTCACCGCTTATCTTTTGTATAAGGGTCCCCTTTTGTATGATTCGTAGTGCATGATGCAACGTGTGGTAATTTTGAAGCTCGAATCTATCGAGCCGTTCTTTATACTTCTCAAAGAGTTCTCTCTGTTTTTCTAATATTTGTACTTGTTCGTTTGCTTTTCGGAGCAGTTCATTGCTGTTTACGAGGGTGTGTTTCAGATTCTTGTAATACACATTTATTTCGTTTTTTCTTTCAGAGACTGCTATGACCAACGCGCCCGTCATTTTTGCAGTTCTCTCTGCAGCTTTGTGTCGCGTGCCGGTTTCATTTGTCCGTATTCTACTATCGGGCGTCAGTAATACATTCGCATGCATTATCTTTTTCATGTTTCGTGAGAGGACGATGGCTCCATCCATTTTTGATAATTCCATTAGCTTTTGTGGTGTGAACTTGCAATTTAATTTGAATCCTCCATCGATAAGAGGCTCTGTAAATTCGTTTTCTATGACAAGTAATGCTCCCTTTCCTATTTTGACTATTCCTTCCAACGCGGTTCTGAATCCCGTTCCTGGCGAGACAAGACGAATGATATCTACGAATTCTTGTTCGGTTACCTTTCCTGCGTTCGTTGTTTCGGGAAGTTCGATTATTCTTCTTTGCACTTCTTTTTTCTGTTCTTCTTCGGGCGATTGCTGTTCTTTTTCGTGTGTTTGTTCCATGCTCTCCTCTTAAAAACGTTTTAACTTATATACTTTCTTAAACGTTTCTCTTTTTCATAAGTTTTAAATAGGTTAAATAAAACTAATTCACGAGGCAAATTAAATATACCTGAGAAAGCGACTTATTTATGGCTGCCATATTACAACCGCGTTCCGATCTTAGTGTAATGAATTCTCGTCTTGCTAGTTTGATAGAGCCTGCATATCGTGCAAGCTTTGATGTTTCTCCTAACTCTTCACAAATGGCTGGCTTAAACTTTGATGACGAAGAGATGAGGGCATTACATGGGTTGCAGATGCAGGGTTTTATTAGGATATTTCAAGGAAAAGAGTATATCGGAGAAGGATATAAGATAACTCAAGAAGGAAAAGAATGGTACGAACGCGAGTTTTGTCTAAAACCCCGCTAAAATAGTAAAATATACGGCCTTATCAATATTGATAGGTCGCTTGCTTTTACTCTTCAAAAGTTATAAGCCGTCTTTGTAGGTTCAATAAGGCAAACTCAGAGATAGTAACCGATGTGCCCCTATTTTGATTTTGCGCAGTTGTTGAAGCGGGGCGCAGCGGGTTCGTGGGCAAGCAAACCACTAGCCCAAGATATATAAAAGCAAGGTTAATGATCACGGCATGACAGGTTACTCTGCAACGAAAAATGCTAGTCCTACTGGCGTGGCGGGTCGTTCTTCAGAATGGAATGGTTATCGGGGTTCTTTCCTTTCTGTCTCTGAAGGCGCGACCACTCGTTATGGTCTTGGCCGCGAAAATGGACCTCGCGATTATCGCCACGGTATCGATTACTCAGGTTCAGCTTTGCGACTTCTCTATTGTGGAAGGGCCACGGCAGAACGGTCTGTTCGCTCGCCGGAAGTTCGGTTAGACCAGACGTGTACTTGCTGTGGCCTTCCCTTTGCGCAGTGTGCTCACAGGTATTTATACGGGCGCCGTTCGTAAGTTCTAATTTGTCTTAGCATATTTTTAATCCGCCCGCAAGAAATCCTTGGCTTTCAAGCCAATAAACGAATTGCGGCAAATATTTCTATTTAGACTTATCGTTCCTTAATAGTAATAACAAGAAGAAATGTTATGCGTTAGAGGTTGAGACGGGTACTCTGCTCACTAAAAAGGATCAATTAAAGGCAAAGGTCGCTATGCTTAATCGCAAGTATGGAAAACGCTGGATGTTTGTCGTTTCTAATAAAGAGCTCTTGCCGCAGTACCGAAAATGGGGGCCTTCCACCCAGAGGACAGAAGTGGAAAAAATGCTTACAAAATGGCTAGAATAGGCCGCTCGATTTCGGCGGGTGGAGAACTAGATTGCCGACGCTAAATTGCATTTTTCTCTGAAAAAGCCAGCCTCTGTATCTCTATGTCCGCCAGCGCGCCTCTTTGGGCTATTTTTTCTTTCTGTAAATTTGCGCTACCGCTCGTAGCTTATCTCCTAAACGTCCCACCACTTTTTTAGGCTCTACATAAAAGACCGATTCTTGAGTTTTTTCTATCCCTTTTAACAAGTTAGCAACTTGTTGCGGTTCGTAATTATATACAAGATCTCCTGTGACCATGGATGATCGTGAATATGGATGTTGAGGATCGTAGAAATAGGCGATATAGAGAGACTTACTTATTTTGGCTAAAGATCCCAAATATGCTGCTATAAGTTCTGGTTGAATTTGGTGAAAGTTTAACCAGTCTATTACGTTGGCTTCCCTATAATTTTCTTTTGATAACTGTTCGGTTCCTATGTATTTAAATGAAAGATGTGGGAATCTCTTCTTAGCTTTTTCAATTGCTTCAGACGAAATATCTGTTCCTATGATATTTGTAAATCCCTCTTTATGCAATTTATCTACCGTGTCCCCAACACCACATCCTACTAAAATAATTAACTCTGATTTTTTCAGCGTATCTAAGAAAGGCCGTATATGTTCTAAAAAGGGAACGCCGTACCATGGAAGCTCGGTGGGGGGACGATTTTTGTATACCTTATTCCATTTTTCGAGATTATCCATGGGGCAGGGTATTGATTATTATTTATAAAGTATAACTTATTGGATGTTGTATGTCTACTAAACGCATCCTTATCATTGGCGGTACGGGAATATTGGGGAAGGCAATTATTGCGGAAGCGCTCAAAGAAAAGGCAGCCATAACAGTCTTGGGGTTGGCTCGGGACGACACAATTTCTTCTAAGGTTACTCAAATAATTGTCGATAGGAAAGATAAGTCTGCATTTAATCGTTTTGCTAATACGATTAATAGTGAGGTTTCTCCGTGGGATATTGTAGTTGATGTTGCAGACTTTTCTAAGGAAGACGCTCAACAAACCTATACTTGCTTTAAGAATTATACAAAGCAATTCTTTATTTTAAGCACGGTTCTTGTTTACGATCGAAGTAATAAGTACCTCTTGCCTCTAAAGAGTTCTCATAAACTTGCAAAGAAAGGCGCTCTTGGCGGATATGTAGATAGAAAATTAGATATTGAATCTTTTTGGCATTCTATTGACGATGTAGATTGGACTATCCTCAGACCTTATCATATTCTAAGCCCCGAAGACTCTTTATTGGGGTGCATACCTGATCATAATCGTGATCCTCGCTTAATAGAACGGATACAACGAGGGGAGTTGCTTACCTTATGTAAGGGTGGGGAGATAGAGCTCAACTTTATTGATGCTCATGATATCGCATCTATCATATTACGTGCGGCAGGTAATAAAAAGACGTTTCATAAGGCTTACAATGCGGTTAACCCTGCGGTGATAAAGGCAATTCATTATTATGAATTGATTGCACAGCAGCTTCATATAAAATTGAAGATACGTTCTAAGTCAATACAAGAAATTTGGCAAGAAAACGCGGGTTGGCAACTAACTACCTTGCCGCATGTGTACGACATTTCAGATTTACGAAAAGATACTGGATTTATGCCTCGTATTTCTATCGAAGCATCCATAAAACGGGCTGTTAAGGCCTATAGGCCCCTTAACAAATCGGTTGCTGAAATTCCTGTACATCAACGTATGACGCTCCTTCCGCGGCCTAAACCCATTAACTGGTTGTTAGAGGATTAATTACTTCTTTTCTTGGATTCTCTTTAGAAGGTTAGCAATGACTTTCTCATCTATAGGTTCTGAGATGAATGCCTTTCCGAATCCCTTGAGAAGGATAAATCTCTTTTTACCTTCTCTTACTTTTTGATCCAAGGCCATATTTGCTATAAGATGATCTAGATTAACGGTGGAAGGCAAATGTGTCGGCAGCTCAGCTACTTTTATTATGTGGTACAATTGATCGACTTCTTTTTGACTAACGTGTCCTAATTCTGCAGATAAGATAATCGCACCATGCATGCCAATACCTAATGCGATGCCGTGAGGAATTGTATAATTGAGCGTTTTTTCAAGCGCATGGGTGATTGTGTGCCCCCAGTCAAGCAAGATTCGAGTCCCCTTAGAACCATTTTCATCTGCTTCAATGATTTTCTTTTTTATCTTATTCGATAATAAAATGTAAGAACCGAGCATTTTCCAATCACCTGCTTTTATTTTCTGTATGTCGTTCGCGATCGTGTTTACTTTAAGTCCACCTAAACATGCGACTTTGTTAATTATCTCAGCGAGACCGTTTGTAATTTCATATTTTGAGAGCGTCTTTAAAACAGAGGAATCAAGAATGGCGAGTTTAGGTTGATAAAATTGTCCAATAATACTCTTTCCTAAAGGATGGTCTATGGCGCAGCCTCCAATTCCTATATCTGCTTGTCCTAGTACTGTGGTGGGGATCTGTACAAAAGCTACGCCGCGCATGTATGTACACGCGACATAATTGGCAACATCCTGCACTACTCCTCCCCCTATTGCTACAATAATAGAGCCTTTGTCCATTTTAGCGGTTGCTGCGGCCTTATATAGTTCCGATACGGTTTCTAATGTCTTGTATTTTTCTCCTTCTCCCATTAAGGCCCACGTAAACGCATAATCGCTCGCTTTTAACGAATTTTCTATTGGCTTTTCAAAGAGGCTCTTGACGTTTGGGTTAGAAACGAGAAGAACCTTGCCTCTAAAGTTGAATTCTCGTAATATTTTTCCTAAATGATTAATTAATCCATCGCCATAATAGAAAGGATATGGTCTGCCTGGGAACTTAGCAATTTGAGAGTCTGCTCCATACTGTTTGGCAATGGCTTGAAAATTAAGCGTATTGACCTTCACATAGTCAAGTGTTTATCAGGGTATTTATTATTTCCTAAGGAGATAGGGCACTACCCCATGAAGATGCCACAAATACCCAATGCCCCTGCCGGGATTTGAACCCGGGTTTACGCCGTTCTCTACGACCCTTTGAGTAAACTCGCCGGGTACGTGTTCATGAAAGTGCCTGTCCTAAGAGGACTGAAGAAATTGTCTTTATCGACTCTTTCTTCGGCCGTTCGAGAGGGCGTCGTCCTTGGCCACTAGACTACAAGGGCATGCATTCTCATGCGGATGATGGTTTAAAAGAGTTGTGTTATGGGAAGGGTATTTGTGAGAAGGTGTCCTCTCTTTTTTCTACTGTTCTTCCTTCTTCATCTTTCGCTTTTGTATTGTATTTGAGGGTTACGGGGGAACCTGTTCCCAAATTGACGCGAAGTGTTTCGTATCGTGCTGTTTGGTTAGGATTTATACCACATACTTCTTGTACTTCAAGGATAGTATCCGGAATGTGTCCCGTGTACACTTTTCTGCCTTTGGCATCATCGTATGAGCAGACTCCTATATCTTGTGGGCCTTCAGTGGTTTTTCTGAAGAACGTATATGTGTTTGGTTGTGGTCCCTCTCGAACCCGCAATTCGGTGCCTACTTTCTGTGCAAGGAGCCTGGTTAGCCCCGGAAATTCTTTTGATACTCTTCTTGCTATTTCTTTGGGATCTGTTTTTCGGAGTTCTGCGGTTGGTTGCTTATCGGCCATAGGGAGAGTTATTGCAAACTCCTTTTAAAGATTTAGTTAACGAGTCATATAGCCCTGCCAGCTGAAAGAACTTTGATTCTTAGTGCTGTCAGTTCTACACTATCTCGCGATAGTGATAGCCCTGCCAGGATTCGAACCTGGGTCACGGGAGCCAGAGTCCCGTATCCTTGACCACTAGACTACAGGGCTATGTGTTGTCGAGTTTCTGAGTGCTTAAAAAGACTGCGGTTCGAAAGTCTTTTATATCGCCCCCACTCTTTATTTATGAGGTGTATATGGCCTGGGCATTAATTATCATTGGACTCATTGCGATTGTTGTATTCGTTAAGGCGACTAATAAGGGGCAAAACTTTTGGTCTTATTTGGTTGTTGTTGCCGCGATATTTTTTCTGATAACACTTGCGTATGTAAGCACTCTTCCGGGGATTAGTCTAACTTCATTAGACGGACTTGTACATCTTTTGAAAGTGTACTTCACGTGGTTGGGGCGCGTCTTTGATAATTTTGGGACTATTAGTGGTAACGCGATCAAACTTGAATGGGGCGCGTCAAACGTTACCACTCCTTAACATGAGACTTTATTTGGTTCTTTTGAAACTCTTTGTGATTTCTGCGTTGCTTATTATAAGCAATCGTAATCTTGCATTGCATGAAGCTTCTGCTCGTGAACTTTTTATCGACGAATACTATCATTGGCTCTCAGGAACGTTCGATAAGGGGGCCTTTTTGACTGGATATGTGATACGTTCGGAATGGCTTCCCGATACGAATGTTAATCGTTCGTTGGTACGTTCAGATTCTGTTTTATTTACACAGCGGTAGCTTTTTATAGCGCTCTCTTTTTTTGAAGATGTGCCTCCGTAGCTCAGCGGTTAGAGTACGTCCTTGGTAACAACGAGAACATAGTTCTCGAGTGTTCGGGTTCACCGAACGCCAAATAGGACGGGGTCCCGAGTTCAATCCTCGGCGGAGGCTTATAACAAATTAAACTAGTTCAATTAACAGAGAACGTTTTTATACTAAAAATGGTGTTTCTCAATATGGACTATAAACAAGGCTTTCAAAGACAAGTTGATACCTTAAGGGATTATCTTTTAGGGGAAATATCTTTTGAAGAATTTGAGGAAACTCATGAAAAAACTAAAGAATCATATAAAGTCGTTTTTGAATCTCACAATTTAGAAGAATTCTCTAAGAAGATGTATGAATTTTTCCCGGATAAAGATTTAGTAGCTAAAAGAATTATTCATGAGAAAAGACATGCAGATATCAGTATTAAACACGGATTTAAGGTTAAATTTACTCTCAAGAGCTATGAAAGAGGAGGAAAGACAAGATATCGTCCTTCAGTTATTGAGGAAGACTCAGAAAAATTAAAAAAGAAGTGGTCAAAGACAAAACTGTGGCAATACACGTTTGATCAAGTTGATTCAGATGACGCTAGTGATAATGATAAAATAATGAAAAAAATGTTGCTGGAAATTAAAGATAAAGTATTCAAAGGAAAAATAAACAAACTAGATCACTCGCATAATAACAAGTTACGAGATTAAACAGGTTCAAAGCTGCTAATGGAGTTCCACAAAAATGGAAACCTCCTCGGAGGGTTCTTAAAAAGTTCAGAGCCAAATGGGGGCTTATTTTTCTTTTAGAAAAGGTTCAAGCTTGATTTCTATGATGGCGAGAGGCATCTTGAGTTTCCATGCTCGAAGAGTAGTGGGGTGTACTTCCCCTATATGGCCGATTACCTCATCGTTGATAAGGATATGCCCTGTGCGCCCTGCAATCAGGCCCGGTACGTCGGCTTCCTTGAGAGTGTATTCTATCCCTTGCATGCGCATAAAGTAGTCAAGTATCTGCTTTGCTTTCGTGAAGTTACCGGGTGTGATTCCTATGACAAGATGTTCTGTTTCTTCAATACCGGTATCTTGGTGTGCATTTGGGTAGAAAATGGTGCCTATTTCGTATACGTGCTGCGGATATTCGACGTCTCGGTTGGCTGCGAGAGTGCGCAGAAGGGGAATAGTTAAGTTTGGCCTTAAGAAAGCATATTCCGTTCTTGGGTTTTCAAGTTCAAGCGGTTTTTTTTCTAGTATTCGCTCGGCTTCTTCTCTCGTGATAAAATGCAAAGAAGATAGCTCCATCATCCCGAGCCCATTGAGAATGTTTTGTATCTTTGATTTTTTTGCTGTAGTGCACGTGCTTGCTCCGATTGTTGCAATCTCGGGTATGTGTGGTTCGAGGTTGTTATATCCGTAGGCAATCAATGCGTCTTCGGCAATATCTACTTCGTGAAGAATATCATTTCTCCATGGAGGGATACTCACACTCTTTTCCTTTGATTTATATTCAAGCCCCATTCGCGCAAGCAATTTTTCTAATTCTTTTTCAGAAAAGGTAATCCCCAGCAGCTTTTCGAGATTTTCTTTTTTTATCTTCATATTTCTTATTTCAAATGAGGGCGTGATAGAGGTTATTTCATCTTTGATAGTTGCCCCATAAATGGTTCCTCCACGATCAATAAGCTCCGCACATACAATAACGAGCATTTTTTCTACCGCACTTTTACTTACTCCTGAACATTCGATGAATACCTCTTTCGTTTTTTCGGTTACTCTGCCTGTCTCTTCACTATTGATAATGGGGGGCATCGACATTATTCTTTTGTGTGCATCGACAAAGATAGGATATCGTATCGCGTTTTTCAATACAGAAGCGTACTCTTTACCGACGGGGTGTTTCTGGAGTATGTGTTCCGCCGTTATTGGTTTTTGACTTCCTAATGGCTGAAAGATGATATCTGCGGGTTTTCGTGCTTCGTATGTTATCGGGAAGGTTATTTTGTCCAAGGGGTATATTCCGATTCCTGCTTTTTTACGGTTACGTCCGAGTGTTGCACTTAGTTTTTCTTGAAGAGAGACGAGTTCTTGCACATCTCCTGTGGTTAGGGACAGTCCTTTTACGATGGCGCAGGAGGTGTGTGGCCAAATAGCCTTTACCGATTTGTCAACGAAAACTATGTACTCTTTTGCGTTTATCCGCTTATAGCTTTGCATGCTGTTTTTTTTGCCTTCGAACGCTCTAAATGCGCGTATAAGCCCCTTTAGTGAAAAGAGGTCTGGGCGGTTGGCAGGTATCTCAAGTTCGAGTTCTTCTGCATCGAGCGTCTCCACCGTCGTCCCGAATAAATTTAATCTGCTGAGAGTCTTTTCGTCTAGTTTGAATTCTTTTTCAAATGATTGTCGATTGAATCGTATCTTGGCCATTTAGAGTACCCCCATCTTCTTGGAACGAAGTGAAGCGAGGTCGTTTGCGTACACTTCACGCAAGTCTTTTATTCCGTAGGCATCCATAATCATCCTATCAAGCCCTTGACCCCATGCGAGTACGGGCATTGTTCTACCTAAGAGGGGTTCTGTTACCTCGGGCCGAAATATGCCTGCACCGCCGAGTTCAAACCAGATTTTCTTTTCTTTGTGAAATACATCAACTTCAACGGAGGGTTCAGTATACGGGAAGAAACTCGGTCTGAATCGTATCTCTTCAAATCCCATTTTTTTGTAGAACGCTTTCAAGTAGCCTAATAGATGTACGAACGTTACGTTTTCTGCTACGATGATTCCCTCTGTCTGAAAAAACTCGATGCCATGAGACCAGTCTATAGTTTCATTTCTAAATGCTTTTCCTATCGAAAAATATTTTGCAGGCAACTCTTCTTCCTTAAGCGTTGCAAGTGTTCTTGCTGAGAGAGAGGTTGTGTGCGTGCGCATGACGAGACGTTTTGCTTCTTCCTCCTTCCAGGCATATTTCCAGCCCGCACTTCCCGCCACTCCTTCTTCATGCGCCTTTTTTACACGCTGCACGAGCTCTTTTGCAGGCAGTTCGGCTTCTTTTCCTTTTATGTAAAATGAGTCTTGCATTTCTCGTACAGGGTGGTCTTGTGCAGTGAAAAGCGCATCAAATACCCAGAACGAACTGTCAATGAGTGGTCCTTCCATTTCCTTGAATCCAAATTCGAGCCAGAGCTGTCGTGCAAACTCTCGTGCCTGATTGACGAAATGCGTTTTTCCCCCTTGAAGCTTCGGTACTGTCGCATGAATATCATATCTCCTGAATCTTACATCATTAGCTCCCTCTCGTATAATCTCGGGAGTTAGCTCTTCTATGAGGTTTGAATCGGACGTATGATGCATGAGCGATTTTCCGAGGTCAGTTGGTTTAAACGCAAGTTTTCTCTCTTCTCGTATTTCAATTATTTCTTTACGTTCTTTCAGTCGCTCGAGTGCAAAAGCTTCTTCGGGGGTTAATGAGTTTTGGTCCTTGGGAAGCGCTTCTAGTAATCGTTCTTCGAGAAATTTTTTACTAATTTCTTCATGTGAACCGGTTAATCGCATTTTTCCATTTACTATTTCGATGAGGGCCTTTCGTTTTAGTGCTCCCAACGCCGCCTTGAATTCGTTTTCTGAAAGGCCTGCTTTTTTTTGAGCGTTCTCGATTGAACAGAACGCGTTCTTTTCAATAAAAAGGAGCAGTCTTCTTTCGGGCAAATGATTCTTCTTATAGTATGCTCCATTGACACCTATATCTACGATGTTTTTCTTTTCTACCACAACAGTTACTATTTTTTTGTTTTCCAGAAACTTAAGTGCTCGCACCACAGAGGTCTCGTCGAGACCTGATTTTCTCTTTATTTCTTCTAACGACTTGTCTATGAACGGGAGAATTTTTCTTTCAATCGGAGATAATGAATCGAGGAGTTCGGTCATGGAAGTTTTACGAGCGTCGGCGTTAAAAAGATTGTGTTCGCAGGTCGCGTACCTGTTTTGTTGATGCCCCCAGAGAAAGGAGGAGATAGGCTCCTTCTTGAGCGTCGCCCCGTATTGCAAGAGACGCACCCGCTTTTCGTGCAAGTTTTATGTTTTGACGCATGCGTGCAAGCACGACTGCTCTCTCATGTTTCTTTTTCTTTTTGAGTGTTTCGAGGTTCCATCCGATTGCGACCTTTTTATCTGCTGCTATACGTGCAAGTACGGGTGTCAAACCGCTTTCGAGGTGTTTCACTTTATCGGCTCTTCTGCTTGACTCAAGGTCACTTATTACGCGTATCTTGCCGCTTTCGAGGGCCTTTCTCGTTTCTTTTTCGTCATGCATTACGAATGCTTTTCTTTCTTTCATGGGCCTATCGTCGTTCCTTTGAATTCTTTTTCGCGTAAGAGCATATCCAGGTTGTTTGCGTCTTTGCCAATGATATAGGTTTTTATTTTTTTCTTTTGTATGCGTTGTGCTGCTTTTTGGTCAAGTACAAAATGTTGTCCTGGTTTGTAGCGTATTGCTCTCGCTCGCTTTTCAAATTCATTCCATGTCTGGTACGAGATAAGTTTTGCCTTCGGTTTTTTTCGCGGGTCGTGCGTGTATAACCCTGCGACGTTGGTTACATTAATGAATTCGGCTTTGAGGTAATCGGCAAGTTTTGCGGCAGTGCTATCGGATGTTTCGTTCGGTGCGTAGCGTAATGAGCCACATATGACGACGTTATTCTTATGCAACTCTGATTTTACTCGTTTCATCGAGAGAGGCAACGTGGCGTTTGATTCCTTACCGAACACTTGCATGACTGTCTCTGCGTTGGTTCGGGTTGCACGTATACCTGCGAGCGATAATTGTTTATAATTTTGATGCTCTTCTTCTAGTAGGTGTTGATAGGCTCGCGCAATTGAACCTCCTCCACATACAATCACGAACTTCTGTTGCGCATAGTGTCGCTTAAGCACGTTTCGGAACTGTTTCATGAACGTGTCTTTCTCGTCTTGCGGAATGATAATGCTTCCCCCTAGACTGATTACTTTGACCTCTTTCATAGGTATTTATCTCTTTTAGGTATAAATACGTTTGCGACGCTACTCTTATATACTTTGTTTTTTTTGGAGGAATATGAGGGATAGTTTCTATGGCTACTCGTTCGAACCGTTGTCTCGTTCGTATGTTTCGCTTGCGTGGTCGTTAGCTATTCTCGTATGTTTCGCTGTTCTTTCTTTTGTATTTTATATAGGAGTGTTTACAGGCTTTGCGGGGCTTACGATCCACACGATAACTGCTATTACAGGGGGGCCGATTGAAGGCCAGATTGTATACGATCTTTCTACTGGCCCGCTTCCGTTGGACGCTGAAGTCGCCCTATTGGTTGATGGTTACGAGAAGACGCTTCCGCTTAGTTCAGTCATCGATCCTTCGTTATTTGGCAATTATGGGTCTCAAATAGCCTTTGCGCCCCTCTTGCAAGTCGACGTACTTCTGGAACGTCATTCTTCAGGCAGGGAGGGTATTGGTGCTGTTGCTGTTGGGGGGGGTGATGCGGTTGAAATCCCCGATGGTGGAAAAGTTGTAGGAGGTGTTATTAATGATATTCCTATGTATGGAGGGTCTTCAGGAGGCAGTTCGGAAGCGCGCACGTATTTTGTACGTTTGGGTGAAAACGTGCGCGATGTAATCCCTCTTTTTTATGATGCGTCCGTTGAGCGTGTTATCGTTGTTAGTTCGGGGAGACAACTTGAAAATTCTGTAGTAACTCTTTCACAAATAAGTACTTCTCTCTTGTTGCGAACGAATTACCAAGAACTTATTCTAGGGTTTCAGCAATCTGAATCAATTGAAGAAGTTGTGATTGATTTACGCCCGTTTTCGTTCGTACTTCCGCTTCGTGTTCGCTCGCCCGCGTTAGTTCAAATGCAGTTATCTCGCGGAGAAGATACGTTTGTGGCTTTGGAAGAGTCTATTTCTGTCTTGCCTTTTCGTGGGGGTGCTCCTTTGCGAGGTTCTAAAGGTTTGAGCGAAGATTATGAAATTGACGGGGGGGGAGATGGTGAAGATTCTGGTCTTTCTGATCGCTGTTCGGATCCTGCTTGTCGTCCGATAAACGAGTGCACGATTCCAGGCGTTGATGGGAGTATGCGCGGGGTTCTTACGACGATGATTCGTATACAGTATTGTATTTGCGCTGATGGTTCTTCATATACGTTCGAGGAACCATGTTCTCTCGATTCTGGGACACAATCTTATTCTGTTTCGGATTCTTTGGCACTTAGCTCGAGTAGCTTTCGGCTCAATAGAAATTCACGCTCTCAGTCAAATGATGCTCTTTCTCTCGATTCTGGAGAAGATAGCTCTTGGGAACGCACCTATTCGTTTGAAGATAAGGATATTATGGTCTTTGGTGGTATTGCTTATGCTCTTGCAGAACGCGAGCGATTGGAAATCCCCGTGAGCAACGAACGACATTCGGTTGGGGTGGTGACTATAGATCGTTCTCGCGAGGTTCCGCGCGTTCTTGTCGAGGTCGCAAGTGCGGTTCAGCGCTTGTATGTTGAGTTGGGTGCAACAGAATCTTTCGATGTCACGGGCGATGGTCTTAATGACTTGTCGGTTACGTTCGTCTCGCTTTCTTCTCCAACAAAGGCCTTGTTGCGCGTTATTCCTTTTGATGCCCCTTCACTTTCTATGAATCTTGTCGAGGGCGAGCGTGCCGCAACGTTACTTCGTCTTCCCGATGAACAAACGGTAGGCTATGTAATTCTCAATGAAAAATTACCTTCTCTACGCGTCTTTTTCGTTCAGTCCGAGTCGACGGTTCCTTTTTCATGTTTTAACTCTGTTCAAGATGTGGATGAGGAAGGTATTGATTGTGGGAGTTCGTGTAGCGTATGTCGCGATGAACGCCCCTACTATGAGCCTCTTGTAGCATGGATTGTGGTGTTGGGGCTCTTTGTGCTGCTTTCTTTCTTTAGCCGTACACGGGTTTAACTGTGACGATGCGATATTCCTTTTTTTTGCAGGAGAAATCGACTTCCTCCAAATTCTGAGACGATTCCTATCACGGTCCATTGTGGCGTTTCTGCCTTGAGGACTCCTTCTGTGAGCGGTACGTTTGCTTGTTTTGAGAGGCTTTCTACAAGTTTCTGTATTTCGCTCTGCGTGAGATGGGCGGTGCTCTGAGTTATCGATCCGTTTCTTTTTATAATAAGATTTTGATCGGGTCCTGTGCATTCAACGCCCTCGATTGTTGCGTCGGAGAGCCACTGGTCTACAATACTTGGCGAGGACTGTTGTGGTTTTTTTATAGGCTGTTGATTTTGCGGCGGTCGGTACGCGAAATGCTGCTGCATACGTGAGGGGTCTTCTTCTATTTCTCGTATCATTACAATTTTTTGTGGTCCGTCATCATATCCTTCCGTTTTCGGGAGAAGTATTCGTTCTGCGGACTGTGCTGAAGGGGAGTACTCTTTGTTTTGCATACTCGCCACAGTTACTGGAGTGGAAGCGCTCTTTGATGGTTCGGGTATTGTTTTTTCTCCCAGGTACTCTTGTGATGGCACATAGCTTTCGGGTGTAAGAGGGCAATTATTGATGAGTTGTTTTACAAATTCTCTAAGAAAGAGCGAGCGTACTTCGTGAACAGGTTGATCCATTAGAATCTTGGTAGGGGTCGAGGGGCATCAAATGATCGCGGATTTTGTGGACCTTGATTTAATGAATTAGGAGTGTCGCTTTGGCCGTAGAGGCGCTCCCTCATCTTCCCCTCCATCAATGTCAGGCCCTTTGCGATAAGCTTATTTTGGTCGAGCAATTTGTCTATTTTATCAAGAAATTCTTTGTCTTTCTCTATTCCCTGTATATTGGCCTGCTTGGCAAATGCTCGTGCCGATACTTCAAAGAGCGTCAGGAGTTGTTCTATCTGGTTTGATAATTTTGAAAACTTCTCGCTTAAGTCGGTGTGTACTTTTTGTAGTTCAACAAGGTTGTGTATGATTCGTTCTTCAAGCGCCTGGTTTGCGACAGGTTTGTGTTGATTATGAATTGCATGGTGCTCTTTTTTGTGCATTATTTATTTAGGGAAGGATAGTTTATAAACGTTCAGTCGACGAAGACCTTAAGCCTTTCTCGGAAAACATACTTTTTATAGGGTGTCTGGTTTAATGGAAAGATATAAATATAATCCCTTATATTGGTTGAGTGGTTTTTTATTCTAATCTTGAAAAGAGAAAATATGATGTAAGGAATTATATTCGCCAGCATCCGACAGCCACTCATCGCGAGCTAAGGAGGAATCTCAATCTCAAAATCGAGAAAGTTTATGCTGGCGGAATGAAAGAGGCTTTTTCTGATGCAGAGATTGATTCTCCACGAAATTTTGAACGGTTGACTTCTGAAAAGAAAAGGAAAATTGTTATCGATTATATTCGGAAAAATCCTGCTGCGGGCGGACATACTATCAGGAAAGAGACCAAAATAAATTTCCTTACTGTTTTTGAAAATACTGAAAAAGCGTTTGAGGCTGCAGGAATTCCTTACACTAGGAAAAATAATGTTCTTTTTAGGGGAAAAGACTCCGAACGAAGACAATTATTGTTTACTGTCTTAAATGCAAATCCTCATATTTCAATTGACGAGCTTATGCGCCTTTGCAAGGTTAATGTCTATCATCATTTCAAAAATGCTAACCAATTGTATGCTGAGGCCGGCTTAAAATATGAGGGCAAGGGTGTGAAAAGAAGACTTGCTAAAAAAAGAGCGGTTATTGACTATATAAAAAGGAATAATCTTGCCACTCAGAGAGATATAAACGGAAATTGTAATACTCATGTACAATTGTTGTTCGATAATGGAATTTTTGATGCTTATCGGGAGGCAGGCATTTCCTTTCCCTTTGAAAGATTGAACTTTCACGGTACGGTTTTAAAAAATATTAAAGATGAAGCGCGATTATTAGAGGAAGAGGTTGCACGAAGACTTTCTTCTTATGGCGCCGTACATAGATTAGTAAAAACAAAAAGGGGATTTGCTGACATAATCTTGGAAAGAAACAATAAAAAAGTCGCTATCGAAGTTAAGAATTATAAATCTCACGAAATTTCTATTTCCCAGGTAAAACAGTTAAACAAATATCTTGAAGATATTCATGTAACTTTAGGCTTTCTAATTTGTCTCAAAAAACCGTCAAAAGATACTTTTTTAATAGGAGATAATAGGATATATGTGCTTGAAGAATCTGAGTTAAATAAGATTCCAAAGATTATCGATAAGGATCCGTAGTTCAATGGCTCAGAATCCACCGCTCCAGACGGTGAGATGGGGGTTCGATTCCCTCCGGGTCCATTTATTCTGGAATCGAACGCTCGAGAGAAAGTGTCAGAACCTATAGGTCTATTTTGTAACTCCTTGCAAGGTATGACATTAAAAAGTTTTAAATAGCCTCTTTTAATGGGTTTTTTATGGTAACGGACTTTTTTGGGTATCGAAAGGAAAACGTTAGCGAAGCTCAGGCGCGCGACTATGCCCTTACTCTTGAACGTACCCTTATGCGGGAGTTGGGTTTTGATGTTGAAAATGGAAAAGCCAACGTTATGGGGGGATTCACTCGCCAATTTGTCGATGCGGGCGGTTCTGTCGTTGAGCATCTTCAGGCCCTTATTCTTCCTCCTACTTACCAGCCTCGAATCACTCATATCAATCTTTTTGCGGTTCGAAGCATTCTACCAGATCAGGTTTTAACGCTTCGCAATGAGATAAAGGGCTATTCGGAACAGTTGGGTTACGTATTCAGAGATGGTTTGGGCGATGCTCTTGCAGTTATATAGTTAGCCTAACTTCTTTAGAATGTTAATTTCTTCCCACGAGATGGCTGCGCCTTTGTATTTGGTTGCGTAAATTAAGGCTTCGAGCGTTTTTTGGTCGGTGAGGGGGACGAGCCCTTTTTTGTAGGCTGCATACACTAACTCGCTCGATCGAATACAGGGGAGATTTCTGAATTCGGTGGCACAGCGTTTTTCCATGATAACGGGACGATGTAGTTTGCTTGCCATAAGCTTTTCAATGTTTTCGGGCGCTTCGCATAATAATCGGGCGGTACGTTCGTCAATTACCAGAAGGGGCTCGTGACCTTGTTTTTTTGCAAGTTGTGCGAGCGCGATGCACGACATTTCTGCGTCGCTCACGATAGTAATCCAATGATTGTCTGCTCTAAACGAGTGATTTGCGCAGTCCATTGCGTTACGCGTTTGGATTTCAAGTTGTTTTACGTTTGTTTCTATTGATTCAGGTAGTTCGAGGACCTTTTTTTCAATGAGCGCATTAATAGTAAGGGCGCCTAATTCGAACTGAGGGATGCGTGAAGGTCGCTCACACACTTCGGCTCGCACGGGGGGTGTTATTATCATTTTTCCTTTGAATTGTGCTTTTAATTTTTCAAGCACTCCGAGTAAGCCATTCATTGAGAGATTGATAAGCGGACCCGAGTCAAAAATGAGGATTTTCATAAATTTCGCTCCATTGTAATGTCATATCCTACAAAACCATTCTTTTTGTATGTTTCAATGCCTTGAATGTTTGCAAATGAAACGACTACTCTTGCTCTTTTCATTTTTTTATTTTTAGCCCACTTAAGAAAATGTTGTATCAATTGAGTTCCGATTCCCTTGCCTCGGTGTTCTTTTATGATGAACATGTTATTCAGCTCTACTAATTTACTATATTTTCTATAACTTTCTGCTCTTGTAACACTTCCAATGAGATATCCCCTTATTTCCCCCTCTACTTCGGCCACGAGAGTTAAAAAATTCTTGTTGGATATCGCATTTCTATAATATGAATCGTTTTTATTTGGCCAGTCAATGTCGATTGTTTTATCAAAAAGTTTAAACTCGTGATGAAAACCTTTTTTATTTAGGCCCTTAATTGCTTGCGCATCTTTCATTGTTGCTTTTCGTATGTTCATGAGAAGAAGGCAAGTGCCATTGCCGCCCGTTTTTTCTCGTCTATTGTTGCTACATAGGGAGAATCTCGTGATTCTCGTTGTCCGACATATTCGAGTAGGTCCCACTGCGACAGTCCGAGGAGATGCGCAGTTCTCGACAGCGAAATGCCATGTTCGTATACTTTTGTTGCTTTGTTTACGGATGCTTTTTTAAGAATTTCTTGAATGTATCCTGCCATTTTCTTTCCTATGCTGGTTTCTATCAACTCTTTTGCGTGATCGAGATGGCGCGCAAATTCCTCTGCATCTTGTTCTTGAAGTGCTTCGCTTGATTTATGCAGTTCTCCGTTGAACTTTTTTACAAAAAGAGCCCATTCTCTTTGCGGAATGCGTTCTTTTTTTGTTACGAGCTTGTGGAGCCCGTACGTTACAACTGCAATGGTCAGTATGTCGGTGTGTTGTTGAATTGAAGCGGTATGGAGTAATTGGTCTGAGAGTTGATGCAGGGCGAAAGAATCTGATTGCTCGAGCGCTTGTTGTATTTGTGCGAGCACTTCAAGCAAATGTGTTGTCTCTTTTTTATTATCGATAATCACCATTATAGTTTAGAGCGTAGACAGCTATTTAAAGTTTGATTCGTTCTTCGTTTAATGGAAGTGTTGCTGGATAGCAGTTTTATTGTTTCTTGTTTGAAGAAAAAGATTGATTTTTTGACTCAGCTCGAAGAACAAGGTTTTACTGTTAAAGTTCCTCATGAGGTTTTTGAAGAATTGCGAGATTTGCGCCTTAAGTCCCCTCGTGCTGAACGAGAATCGATAGATATTGCCCTCGCTCTTTTTGAATCGCGGGGTGTTAAAAAGATGAAGTTGGGGAAGGGACGTGTTGATGAGGGCCTTATAGAAAAAGGCAAACGAGGTGTTTATATTGCGACCCTTGATCGGGAAATTAAGCGCTCGGTTCCGAATGTGATTGTGCTTTTTGATGCTGAAAAACGAGTGGGCCCCGAAAAGAGATAGCCTCTAGAAATCTTTAAAAATAATCTTTTTTTGGTCTTTTTCATGGATAGTGGAAATGTAGGTCTGCATAGAATCGCTCAAGAATCTGATTTAGAGCAGTTTGTTGGAAATCGTGTTGCGATTTCTTCTCAAGATACATCGGCGGAAGGCTTTGCTCTCTACGAGGGGATTCATCGCGGATCTCGTGTTTTTTTGTCTCGCAGCACGCTCGATCCTTCACAAGGCCGTTATATGGTTATTCGCTACTTTGCTCCTGAAGTGGGAAGCCTTGTTATTGATGATACGGGGAGTATTAATTTTGATAAAAGCGAGCCTCGTCTTACAGAGTTTGTTTTTGAAAATCGGGACCCTTACACCTTTTCTGTTTTCTCTCGGCGATTTGACGCGGTCGGACGGACCCCATTGGCTTAAATTTGATAGACAGCAACTTTTAAAAAGCATCATTTAGTCAAGATTCTATGTTCTACCTTGCTGATGTTGAAGACTACATCCGTGTTGAACCGAAGCATTTTGGTTTGGCGACACGGGACGCCGTTGAGAAGCAGCTTAGTGAAAGCTATGTTAATCGCATGACTAAGGAGATTGGATTCGTTATTCGTGTTATTAGCGTTAATGGAGTTGGCGACGGAGTGATTATTCCGGGAGATGGCGCAACCTATTACAAGTCTACGTTTACTATTCTTACGTGGAGACCGGAACTTCACGAACTTGTTTATGGTACGATTGAAGAAATAACTAATTTTGGTGCGTTTATGAATATTGGACCTTCTCGGGGCATGATTCATATTTCTCAGACGATGGACGATTATGTCTCATTGAGTAAGACGGGTACCCTTTCGGGCAAGGCTTCTAAGCGTTCGCTTGCGGTGGAAGACCATTGTGTCGCGCGCGTAGTTGCTATCAGTTACAAAATGGGCGAGCCTAAGATTGGATTGACTATGCGTCAACCAGGGTTGGGCAAAATTGAATGGCTTGACGAGAAGCGTAAAAAGGATGAACGTGCTAAGAAGACTGCTGAAAAAGTAGAGAAGAAGGGGGGCAAGAAGAAATGATGGACTTGATTCTCTCTAATAAACCTAAAATTGTTGAAGTGGAATCCGGCCTTCTTGAGTTTTTGGGTGATTTGTCCGGTTGTGATTCTTTGCAGCCCTCTAAGACCGTTGGTTCGGTGTTACGCTTGCATCCGCTTGGGTTTAACGCGGCCGTGCTTATGTTGGCGGACTATGTTTCAAAGCAGTACGGTTTTGACCGCGATACGCTTGTTAGAGATTATTCAGACCCTTCAACGTTGGACTCTATGACAATTCGAGGCGCAAGTATTCGCCTCTCTGATGAATTCGGGAGGACTCCCTATGGTCACTAAAGCGTGCCGTCAGTGCCGCACTATTTACGAGGGTGCGGGACATTGTCCTGCGTGTGGTTCGGCCGAGTTCCTGGATAGTTTCAAGGGGCATATTGAAGTGCTCGACGCCGAGCAGTCGGAAGTTGCGAAGGCACTCAAATTAACTAAAAAAGGCTCGTTTGCCATTCGACTACGATGAATCTTTTAGAAGAAACCTCCAATTTGCTCCTCAATCGACGTGAAGTTCGATGCGCCTATTCTAGCACGGGTAATCCAGGGTATGCTTCCGTTCTTACAGCGCTTGCGCAAAAACTGGGTGTTGCTGAAGATGTGGTCGTCATTAAACAACTTGTTAACTCCTATGGTGTTTCTGAATCGGTTGTGCACGCATTTGTGTACGACTCTGTCGATGCAAGGCAGAAGTTTGAACCTAAACCTAAGGCTAAGAAGGGAGGTGCGTCCTGATGGCTGATGAAAAGGTAGCTCCCCCGAAGGAAGAAAAAAAGAAAGTTAAGAAAGGTAAAAAACCCCATAAGAATAAACCTTTGGGCAAGAAGTATATTCACTATAAAGTTGAAGGCACAAAGCTTGTCCGTTCACCGTCTTGTCCACGATGTGGAATTGGTATTTTTCTTGCGAATCACAAGGGTCGTTTGCATTGTGGGAAGTGCAATTATACCGAGTTCGTTAAGAAATAATTTTTTCTTTTGCAAGTAGTGATTGTATTTCGAGAGAATGTGCTTTGCAATGTTTTAAGAATTATTTTTCCTGATTTGATATGGTTCTTTGTTAGAATATCTTTCTAGTTGCTTTTTTTTCAACAATGACCTTGTTTTGCTATTTGAGCACGTATGCGTCTGCTCTTTGTGCTGCCTTAATTGCAACACGAAGCTCTTTAGATTTCAGATTCTATAGGTGAATTGGACATTCACCTTCGGTCCAATAGAGAATTGTGGGTGTTATACAAGCTTCGCATTCATTGGGGAATGTGCTTCGTACACAGGGTCCGCTTATGTCGCAAGAAACTTGTTGTTGATCAAACCATCCGCATACAGGATGATCGTTGGGAGAACATTCTTCAATCAATCTATCTTCTGGCGTACAATAAGTTCGTTCCTCTTCGGGGGGCTCTTGGAATCCCTGTGAGCTTCCGCCTCCACCGCCTCCTCCGCTTTGCCCCGATTGTGTGCTTTCTGAACGTACGGTGCGTTCGTCAATTATTTGTCTCGTGGTTGTTTTTTCTGTATCGGATATCGTGTCAACAGTATTTGTTTGCGGTTTGTCGTTTTGCGGAGAAGCCTTCTCTTGGTAGAACGAAAAACTGGTGAGTGCGAGCATGATTGTTGCTACGACGAGTAATGAAACGGTGAGCACCCCTTTGTTCATGGGCGAACGAGACAAGCAGAGGTTTTAAGTTTTGTTACTTTTAGGAAAAGGAGATATCACCTCTTTGATTCGGATATGCGTTTCTTGCCTATTCAAGGACTTTACGCGAAACGCGTTGAAGAATCTTACTCTATAGATATAAACCCTAGAAGAGGAGGCCTCATTCGTCAAGAAGATGAATGAAACGTCCTCTTCCGGGAAAAAGAGGTGATTATATTTAATGCGAACTTCCCCTATTTAAACCTTTCGCTTTGTTGTAACTTCTTAATGACACTTGTTCTGAATCTTATACTCAGAGATTTAATAAACTCTCTCTTCTCGACAGGAGTATGTCTGTTGGAGGGGAGAAAGTAGGCCAAGATCAGATACATGCCCTTCTTTTTGAAGATAAACTTAGCTGGCAGGCTATTATCTATGATTTGATTAACAGCGAGCAGCTTGACCCGTGGGATATCGATTTGAGTTTACTTGCTGCAAAGTTTTTTGAGCGCATTCGTGTACTTGAGGAAGCGAATTTCTTTGTTTCTTCGAAAGTACTTCTTGCTGCAGCGCTTCTGCTTCGTATAAAATCAGACATTCTACTAACACAAGATTTGCCTGCTCTTGACGAGCTGCTGAGTGGTAAGAAAGAAGAGAAAAAATACACGCAAGAACGTATAGAGCTCGATGAAGATATTCCTTTTCTCGTGCCTCGCACACCGCTTCCTCGATTTCGGCGTGTTACGCTTGAAGAGCTTATGCGTGCCCTCGATACGGCCATTAAAACGGAGACGCGACGCATTAAACGAGAAATTTTGTTTAGGCAGCAGGAGCGAGAGATAGGCATTGCACTTCCCAAGCGCGCATTTAACTTGCAGGACAAAATTCGTGATTTGTATCGTCATCTTGAAACGGTTTTCTCTTCACGGACCGGACGACTTGCTTTTTCGGAACTTACACGGGCGCATTCTCGGGAAGAACAAGTTATACAGTTTGTGGCTTTGTTGCATTTGGACACCCAGCAACGCATTTGGCTTGAGCAGGAAGGCCATTTTGAAGAAATTTGGATTTGGTTAAAGACACTCTATGAAGAGACGCATAAAGAACGATTAGAGGTGTTACGCGCGGAGGTTGCGGCATTTATGCAGGCTGCGGAGCAGGAGCAAGAAGCAAGCGATGCTGCGTTGCAGGCGCTCGATACGCTTGATGATGAAGATGAGCCCGAATTTGTTTCTAAATCTTCAGTTTCTTCGCGCGGAGATGACGATGAAGACTAACGTAGCTGTTTGAAGAGTGTGCTTTCGGATATCTCTTTTTCAACACCCGATTGGAGGTCTTTTAATTTGAACTTCTTCTTCTTTATCTCATCTTTGCCAACAAATATCGCGAATGAAATGTCATAAGCATTGGCATATTCGAGTGCTTTGCCGACTTTTTCAAATGACGTAATCGCAGGAATGCCTTCATGTCGCAACTTTTGTGCAAGGAGAATGGCTGCATGCGGTTGTTCTATCGAGATAATAATCACTTTTGTTTTTCTGATTGGGATTTTTGCATAGTCCATAAGTCGTTCAATGCTGAACGAAATGCCTACCGAAGGAATTTCTCGTCTAATGAACTTGCCTGCAACGCCTGCATATCTTCCTCCTCCCGCGATGGAGTTTTTGCTCTCTTTAACTTTGCATTCGAACACGTTGCCTGTGTAGTACGAAAGCCCTCGCATAAGAAACGGGTTAAACTTTACTGTGTAGCCGTACCATTTTCCAAGGTCCTTCAGCTTAAATAACTCTTCTGCACCGTCAAAGAGGTTTTTCATAAAAAACGCTAAATCTTTTTCGAGGAGTTTGAATAGAGTGATAATCTGATTAGCGTCGGCATATTTTTTGAGATTGAGCTTGACGGTGTCTTCGCCGAGTTTGTCTAATTTATCGAGTTCTCGCATGACCTCTTTTTTTTGTACAATTTGTACGCTGTCTAGAATCGCATTCATTAATTTGCGGTTGTTTATTTGGATGTTTGCGTCGATACCAAGCGCCTTTAGGATATCGCTTGCTGCGGCTAAACATTCGGCGTCGGCTTCAATGGAACTGTCTCCTAAAATGTCGATATCGCATTGGGTGAATTCGCGGTATCTTCCAGTTGCCGTAGGCTCGTCTCTGAAGACCGAACCTATTTGGTAGCGTCTAAAGGGGAGCTTGATGTCCTGATGCTGTTTGAATACGCGCGCAAGTTGGTAGGTAAATTCGTGTCTGAGTGTGAGGTTGCGTCCGCCTTTGTCCTGGAGTTTAAATCGGTCAGATACTGCTTCATCTTCTGTACCTTGATTTTCGGCTCGTGCAAGTTCGTCGAATTCAATTGTGGGTGTTTTGAGAGGGATAAATCCGTAGCGCGTAAACGCGTCTTCGACTATCCGTTTTATCGCTTCGAACTTTTGTGATTCTGGGGGAAAAAACTCGGGAAATCCCTTGACGGTGTCTGGTTCGTATATCATACGCTCTTAGGTGTTGTGCGCTCTATAAAAAACTAATGTTCTCCTCTTTTGGAAAAGCGGAAGGTGGGTACTCGCAGAACAATGTTCCGCGGTAACTTCAATTCTTCGAATTTCAGTAGTTGAACCGTTCAACTCCCCCTTTTGGAAAAGCGGAAGGTGGGAGTTGAACCCACTCTAACAGCGCCACAAGCTGGTGTGCTACCGGTACACTACAACCGCCATGTTTGCCTTACGGCTCGGATAGAGAACTTACAAACGGTATAAAAAGCTGTTGGGGCTAGTAAATCAACCCTCTTTCATTTAGGTACTCGATTGCAGGTTTATCTTCTTCTTTATCAAGGATAACTCCAAATTCGAGCTTTGTCGTTCTTCCGTTAAGAAGCGGAGCGGGTTGCAGTAACAGATCTGGGCGACAGAGCCCATACTGGCGAGAGGGCATATGTCGTATGCCTCTTCGTGTAAACGGCCGGTTATGAATTATTGCATCAAGGTGTCGTGGTCTTAATGAAAAGTATTTCCATTCGGGATGATTTGCAGCCGTATGATTTTCTCGCTTCCATATTTTTCCTATAATACGATTTGATACTACATATGCTGAATGTAATCCTGCATTTCTCTGTAAGAGGTCATCAATTTCTTCTTCAGCCATTCTTGCAGTCACGCTTCTAAGTCCTGCCGCGGTGTGATACCCTGCAATATAAATTAAGGGTTTGTCAATTGGTTTGAAGTTTTTTACTTGGGCCTCTTTGAGTTGCAACCCGTATTCCCAGAAGCCTACTTTTCCTTCTGCGTCGAACACGTCGCCTTCAAAGTCGGGTCTTGTTCCATTTTTGTCAGGGATTTTTCGTAAATCGGGAAATTGTGCTTGAACGATGTTCTCAAACCAGTCACCCACACAGTCGAATAGCGTTCGTGCCACACGGGGTTGCTCTGGGGAGTTTATATAAAGCTTTTTATTCTCCTTTTGACTTAATAAGTTATGGAACGCTTTCGATTTTATTTTGGATGGCTTATAGGAATATGTGTACTCTTTTTCTTTATTCAACTAGCCGTGCCCGGATTTACGGATGCATTCGTGCTTAATCAGCACGCATTTGGTGAACCTTGGCGGTTTGTGACTGCTATCTTTTTGCATGGCGATCTAGGCCACTTGCTCTACAATATGTTTGCACTGCTCTTCTTCGGAGGAGTGCTTGAGCGACTCGTGGGAGGCAAACGTTTTCTACTAGTTTATTTTGTGACAGGCATCGGTGCGAATTTGTTTTCGGTTTTCTTTTATCCTTCTTCTTTGGGGGCTTCGGGAGCTATCTTTGGAGTAATTGGGGCATTAGTCCTTATTCGGCCCTCGCTTACGGTGTTTGCGTTTGGAATGCCCATGCCGATGTTTCTCGCGGGTATCTTTTGGGGCGTAGGGGATATCATTGGAGCGGTTGGGTATTTCACAGGTAATCCGGTTAACAACACGGGTAATTTGGCACATTTGTCGGGCATGGCTTTGGGATTGTTTTTTGGGGCAGTCTATCGTTCTTGGTCACAGCGGCGTGAAAAGAAGGTTGTTCATCGGTTTGATGAAGATTCTATGCAACAGTGGGAAGATAGATGGATGCGTTAGATTTCATCGTTATATCCGCATACCCTAAATTATAAAAAGCCTTTTTTCGCGCCTTTCCTATGGGATTGTTTTTTTCGTGGATGTTTGGCAAACAAGATAGGTTTTTTGCCATGCTACGGCACCAAGTTGATGTTGCGTGTGAAGCTGCGGAGACGCTTGATCGGTTTATTGGGGACTATGATTCAATTACTTCTGCACAGCGAGCGGAACGTGTGCAAGTCATTAAAGACCTCGAACATAAAGGCGACCGAATTGTGCATGCAGTCATTAATCGGCTTAATTCTAGTTTTATTACTCCCATTGATAAAGAGGATTTGCATACTCTTGCTACCCTTCTTGATGATATTACAGATGACATTACCACGTTTTCTACACGGCTTTTGATTTTACATGTTCCCAAGGTTGATGAAACAATCCGAAAATTTTCTTCAGTTATCTTATCTATGGCAAAAGAAGTTCGGGTTTGTGTGTATCGTCTTGAAAAAGTTCGTAATATCCACAATCATGCGCTCACCGTGCATCGGCTTGAACATGAGGCTGATGAACTATTTCGAGAGGCTCTTTTCCGTCTTTTCTCGAAGAAGGGTAATCCTTTTCATATAATTCAGTATAAGGAAGTATATGAGCATCTTGAGGCTATCGCCGATACATGCGATCATACCATGCGCGCACTTGAAAGCGTTTCGATGAAAAGAGATTAATATGATAGAACTTCCTTTGCTTGTTCTTATCGGCGTGATTCTTGCGCTTTTGTTTGATTTTGGAAATGGGCTGAATGATGCGGCTAATGCGGTTTCTACCGTGGTTGCTACGAGGGTTCTCTCTTTGAGGCAAGCCGTTATTTTATCGGCTCTTGGAAACTTCGCAGGCATTTTTCTTTTTGGAGTTGCGGTTGCTACTACGATTGGGAAAGGGCTTATTTTGCCTGACGCGGTGACTCCTCTCGTCGTTGTTGCAGGTCTTGTGGGTTCTATTCTTTGGGTATATCTTGCTACCTATCTTGGATTGCCTATTTCCGCGAGTCACTCGCTTATTGGAGGGTTTGTTGGAAGCGCCGTGAGCGCTGCAGGATTTGCTTCTATTATATATTCGGGGCTTTTGAAGATTATTGCTTTTATTTTTGTTGCACCTATTTTAGGAGGTATCATTGCGTATATGTTTCAATTATTCGTCTTTTTTCTTTTTAGAAATGCTTCTCGTTCTCAGGTAAATCCGTGGTTCAAAGGTCTGCAAATCCTTTCGGCTACAGCGTACAGTGTCAGCCATGGTGCGAACGATGCCCAGAAAACGATTGGAATTATTACGATTCTTCTTTTCAGCGGAGGCGTTTTAGGTGCGACGTTTCACGTTCCGTTTTGGGTTGTTGTTGCGTCGTATACGACTATTGCGCTTGGAACGCTTTTGGGAGGGGTACGGGTTATTCGAACTATGGGCCTTAATTTAACAAAGCTTCAACCGGTCAATGGTTTTTGTGCTGAAACGGCTGGCTCGCTTGTCGTGATTGGCTCAACGATTGCAGGTATTCCGGTGAGTACCACGCACGTTATTACGGGGGCGATTTGTGGGACGGGGGCAGTGCGTCGAAAGTCCGCGGTTCGCTGGCAGCTTGCTAAGAAAATTGTGTACGCATGGATTGTGACTATTCCTATTTCTGGACTTGTGGGCGCAGGGACGTATCTGATTGCTCGTTTGTTTTAGGGATTAGAAATGTCCCTGCCGAGCAACACCCCCCTCATGCGATTTTAGTGGGCATTCTACTTATTGTGTCCATGTTATGGACGTTTTTAAGGATTGTCGAGATAGAGTTTAAGAACGGAAGATTTATATACGCGGGTAAGATATATCTTACTATGGTTCAAATAGACACTACCAAGGTAAGTTCGAAAGGTCAGATTGTAATACCTGCAAGTATGCGGGACGAATTTAAGGAAGGAGACACTTTACTTATTATTCGAGAAAATAATACACTTCTTCTTAAGAAGGCAGATAGTTTAGACGAGCAGTTTAAAGAAGACTTGGAATTTGCAAAGCGAACTGAAGAAGCATATAAGCGTCATGAGAAAGGGGAATTTCAAAGATTGTCTGCTGATAAATTCCTTGAAGAACTTGAGAAATGGTAGATGTTCTCTTTGATGATCGCTTTACACGTGCAGTCGCTAAGGTAAAAGATGCGGAAATTCAGAAGAGCGTTAAAAACAAAATTAAGAAGATTGTAGAAGATCCTGAAATTGGTAAACCAATGCGTAATGCTAGAAAAGGAACTCGCGAGGTATATTTATATGGCGGAACGTTTCGGCTTTCTTACGATTATCATAAAGATCGAAATTGTATTGAGTTTCTAGAGTTTTATCATAAGGATGAGCAGTAAGGATTGTCGAGATACATAATTAATCAAAATTTATCGTGTTTAATTAATTTCCTCGATTATCGCTGAAATCCTTCTTCTCCTAATTTTCTTAAAATATTTTTTATTTCATCAATGGTTTTTTGTTGTGTTTTTTTATCTGACATGCGCACGAACTTTATTACTAAATCGCTTAATTCTTCTTTTTGAAGCATTTTTATTTTAAACCCATCTGTGATAAAATAAAAGCGACAGTTCTCATATTTTATCTCTTTTATAACCAGCGAGCTTACGTTTCCAAGTGGCTTTCCTTTATGCGGATTTTCACTTAAGCTATACATCAGTTCGAATATTTCAGTAGACTTGGTCTTAAATTGTTTGTAAATCTCTTCCTTAAGTCTTTCTGTGATAATTACTTTTGCCATTTCCTTTTAGACTCGGCAATGGCTTGTTCTATAGGAATAGTGCCTTCTTCACTCATTAAAAGGTCGTGCAGTTGTCTTTTTCTGGCGCTCGCCAGCAATCGTGTTAGTATCTCGGAGTATGTTTCGCCTTTGCTCCCGAACTCCTTAATCTGTTCTTTTACGTCGTTGCTTACCGCGATGGTTGTGTTTTCCATGTTATAATTCTTATAACCATTATAATGGCTATATTTATAAACATTTCGGTTGCGAGAATTTTAATGCCAAAATGGTTTATGCCCCTGCCGGGCTCGCGCCATTTTGGCAGATTCGGTGAAACTCGCTTATGAATGTGCCTTATTTGTCTGAGACTGGAGCGATTTATAAAGATTGTCGAGATCGAGTTTAAGCGTCTTTGGCATTTGTTCTCTATTTAACTCTCTTTTGTATATCCAAGACAATAGACTCTATCTTATTTAATTGTGAACGATTATTCAGTTTTTCTCGGCATAGGCTTGCTATTGAGGTCTCTTGATCTTCAGCTTCCCTTCTAAGGTTATTTAACAAGTCTGATGTTATCCTAAGCGATAGTCTTACGTTCTTTTTCATTATCAACTTTGTATTTTTTAGTCAGAAGAACGATCAATCGCTCAAGTCTTCTCATAATTTCTTCAGGATCAACACTTTCAATGGTGCTTTCCATGAGTCTCCTTGTTGAATTTTTTAGTTTCGTTACCCCAACAATCCCAGCCCCTTACGGTTTGGCGAGCAAATAATTCAATACGGGGTAAGTCTCCCAATAATTCTACAATACTATCACGAATTTCATCAGGCTTACGGCTGTGTTCGCGTAAGGGGGAGAGAACCACTTGCTTTACTTTTGAGGATTCTCGCTTTACATTTCCCTTTAATCCTAATAAGCAGACTTCTGCATTGGCTCGTGTCCATGCTCCTAGCCCAAAAAATGGCCTGCCGTCATTTTTATTGGTCTTGACCCACGTGAATGCAACGGTAACGTATCTGAATCCCCATTTTTTGAGAGTTTCTATGCATTCAGGTAGAATAGCATAGGTGGCCCAGAGAAACAAGGCGCAGTTATCATCTGCAATTTGATCAATAGGGAATTTCTGAATATCTCTAATGGGAACGGTGGGGTAATTGACTTTTGTATTATATTTCCACGGAGGGTCAGCGTAGATGATACTATACTTTTTCCGTATATCAAATTTCCATGAAAATGGTTTTTGTTTCATGAATTCTCCCATCAAAATAACCTTATAACGAGTCGGGGACAAAGTGGACTATTGGCTCGTAGTCCATTTAGTAGTCCACATCGTAGTCCGTTTGGTTTCCGATTTCTTTTATAATTACTTTCTAACGAACAATTATGAAAAACAATTGCATTATTTGCGGAGTAGAAATTGAAAAACAAGAAGGAGATTTGTGCGAAACCTGTTTTGGATTCTTTCAAGACAAGTACAAAAAGGGCTTAAAAAAAGAGGTGGCGCGTTTCAAACAATCCAATAAGTTCCTAAAAAAGTGGCGTTCACAATCAGCTGAAAAGGAGGTGGAAGAATGAAAGCTCAAACTTTTGCTGTCCTTTTGTTTATAGGATTGTCCTTTATTCCTTTGGTATCCGCACAATTTAATGATACTATAAGCGATGAAGACAAAGAGACTTTTGACCAAATTTTAGAGCCTGTGATGAAGATTTACAATCTTATCAAATATGCAGCTACTTTCATTGCAGTTCTAATCTTGCTTTTGGCGGGAGCTAACTACATTATGTCTGGAAGCGATCCAGGAAAAAGAGAAGGAGCCAAGGCGATGATAATGTATGTTCTCATAGGTTTGGTCATAATATGGGCAGCGCCATTAGTTGTGCAGTTTGTAACTGGCTAAACAAGATGGACAAATCATTTTGGCTAAAAAAGGCAGCCAGTGCTCTGGCAATTACAATCATAATCAGAGTGCTGGCTTTGCCTTTTACTTCCGCCTGTCCACAACCATTACAATGTGTCAATTTTACAGAACAAGACAAGCGTAGCGATTGCGAATATATTATTTCCGACGGAGGCTTATCCTATGATGAAGAACAGGATGTTCTTTGTATTCTTTGGGATCAAGGATATGGCTTCAACGGCTATCATCCTCCAGATTATCCGCCTCTAGACAATGATTTGACGCTCGATTGGAATGAAATAGATACAAGCACATTCATTACATCCATCAAAATCTTTCTTTTCTTTCTTCTCAATTATTTCATTTATTCAGTTCTAACTAAACCGCAATGGGTGAGAAAATGGCTATACGAATAATCAACAAATTGAAAGGAGGTTTTGTGCTTCGGTTACACAATTTTAAATACCGAAAAGATATGTGTATTTTGATGGGTAAATCTAAATCAATTCCAGAAATAAACAGAAAAAATAGGGTGTCTGATACTGGGCTTGTTATGTTATCAGAAGGGGGTGCAGCTTTAGGAATCATTGGGATGGGACTTGGAGGTTTTTGGGCAGGGAACTATCCATCGAAACCCCAAGGATATGATAAATACACGCAAGCTTACGAAACTTTTTCGACTTTGAGCCAGATGAGAGAAGAACCAGTTTTCTTACAAGGCGTGCTTCCATATAGTTCAAACGACTTACAGGAAAAACTCGGACCTTTTTTTGCATATTCTCCAGAACAGTCAAAAAGTCTCGAAGAGGCTGTTTCTAGTGTTGGATCTGATATAGCTTTAATGGAACAAAAACATCCCGAATATAGAGATTATGAAACTAAATCTCTTGACATTTTTGGGAAATCTTGGAGGCTTGTTCTTCCAATTATGCCAGGAGTTTTAGTTATGGTTAGTTCTGATTTGGTTGGTTTAAGAAGAAAAAGAAATGTAGGAATCAATTATCAAGAAGAAGCACAAAACACACAATAATTGGCTTGCGGTTTAGTTAATCTTGGTTCTTGCTTGCCACAGGTATTCTTTGAATTTATTTTAGATATTCTTAATGCCCCTATTCAGCCATTTTTGCAATTAACATTAGATTTGCTTTCAGAGCCAATCAATCTATCCCTCTTCATTTCGCTCTGGGTAATCATTGTTTACATGCTCTCTATGTTCTATGCATTGCTTTTAGTTGCATCAGGTTTGAGTTTCATGATGTCTGGCTATGATGTTGAAAAAAGAGAAAATGCGAAAGAATGGCTAAGAAATATTGTAATTATGATAATCTTGGTACAAGCTTCCTTTTTCCTTTATCAGTTATTTATTGATTTGTCAGCAGCCATAACTTCGGCAACTCTAACTCTTATTGATCCAGACTTTTTCCTGATTACTATAAATGACATTTCAGATTTAGGTTTGGCCATACTATTAAGCATAGTTTATATTATAGTTTTGATTATCACCACTTTGATTCTGACATTAAGATACGCCTTTGTAGCTATCGGAGTCGTTTTACTTCCAATAGGAATTTTTATGTATTTTCTGCAGCCACTAAGAGCGTACGGCTCACTAATACTTAACTTCTTGGGAATTGCAGTTTTTGTAACATTTTTCGACGCTGTTTTGCTTATAGGTTTCTCAGAATTAGTAAACATCGGCATTTTTAGCAACATGAAAATCTTAGTCCTCATCTCTGCATTTCTATTGATTGATGTCATCATGCTGTTTCTTATGACTTTTGCCATAATAAGGGCTGGTTTGAATGTTTATTCTGGAGCTAAAAGGCTAGGAGCAAAACTATAATGGCTTACGAAATACCTCAAAAGCTAGAATATAAAGAAAAGATAATATTCGGGCTCACATTCAGACAGTTGATTTATCTTTTCATCTTTGTTCCACCAGCAGCTTTCATATTTTTTAAAACTAACTTTATTTTAATCATAAAAATTGTTCTAAGCATGCAATTAATAGCTTTAGGCATAGGCTTTATTTTTCTAAATCTTGAAAGGCATTTAAGAAATTGGTTCTTCTGGCTAAGGTCAAAGAAAATAGAAAAACCGCAGAAGTTAGCCAAATTCATTCCAGTTAAGGAAATATCAAATAATCTTATAATTACGGCTGAAAAAAAGAAATTGGCGGTTCTCAAAATAACCCCAATTAACTTTTCCATAAAACCCGAAGAGTCAAAGGAAGCCATAACACTTGCATTTCAAAGATTTCTAAATTCTCTGGATTTCCCTGTTCAAATAATCATGAGCACAGAAACACTCGATCTTAGCGATTATTTTAAAGAGGTTGAAAAGAAAATCCAAGATTCTGACAAATTCAAGGAACTTTTTAAAGGATATAAAACGCATTTAGAATCTCTAACCAAAGAGAATAATGTAGTAAATCGGAATTTCTATCTTATTATTCCTGAAAAATCAGATATTAATATCCAATTACAAATCTGCCAAAGCAAGTTAGCTGCAATGAGCCTGAAGAATATTAGGCTCAACAACGCTGAATTAACTCTATTGCTAAAAAGGTTTTTTGAAGCGCGGGAAGGATTCTATCCATTAAGGATTGAAAATTACCCTTCTCATCTTAAAATCATAAAGGAGGAAACATTCAATGAACTTCCTAAGAAAAAGAAAGAAGAATAAGCCTGTGCAAGAGGTAGTTTTAAACAGAACCATTTATGCTCATGGCTATCCAAGAAGCGTTGAAACTGGGTTTCTAGATAAAATAGTGAGCACTCAAGGAAATTTCGACCTATCAATGCATATCGAACCTTACGATATAGAAACTATGATGGTTTACCTTAATAAAGAACTTCAAAAACAAAGAGCGGACTTATATGCTTCAAAGTTAAAGAATATCTTAAATCCCAGTCTGGAAATTAAGTATAAAGATACAAAAGCAATCTTGTCTAATCTTCAAAAGGGAAAAGATAAACTGTTCAATATAAGTCTCTACATCAATTGTAGAGCAAAGACAAAAGAAGAACTTGATTTGCTGACAAAGAGAATACAAGCAGAACTCAATTCCCTGCTTATTATACCTAAACAGCCATATTTTAGAATTTCACAAGGACTCCAGTCCTGCAGTCCTTTAGCCATGAACGTCTTAAAACAAAGCAGAAGCGTGCCTACTGCAGCCCTTTCAGCCTTCTTTCCCTTTACCTCGTCTTTCCTACAAGCAGATAAAACAGGTGTATGGCTAGGACAGAATAAGAATAATATCCCTATTATCAAGGATATCTTTAATCTTAGCAATCCAAATGGTCTTTGTTTGGCTTCTTCAGGGTCAGGAAAAAGTTATATGGCTAAACTATTAATTTCACGCTATTTGCTTAATGGTGTTAAAGTAATGGTAATTGACCCACAGAGCGAATATAAGGGGCTTGTAGAGCGTTTTAAAGGGCAATTGATCGATTTAAGTAGGACATCTGAGACAATAATTAACCCTTTAGACCTTATGGGGCACGATTATCCTGAAAAACGCTTGGCTTTAATGGACTTGATGCCCATCATGCTGGGCGAGCTATCAGACCCACAAAAAGCCATTCTTGATAAGACATTAACTCTTGCCTATGAAGAAAGAGGTATTTTCATGAATCAAGTGTCAACATGGAAAGAAGATCCTCCTATATTGGGAGATGTTCTTGAAGTTCTAAAGAAGATGAACAAGAAAATAAGCCTATCAGAAAAACCCACACTTACTAGTTTAATCAATCGTCTTGATCAATATGTGAATGGTGTTTTCTCTTTCCTTAATCAGGAAACAAAAATAAACTTCAAGAATCAGTTTGTATGTTTTGACATTGGTGAGCTTCCGAAACAAGTGAAACCAATTATGATGTTCTTAGTATTAGATTATATCTATATGAATATGAGACAGGATTTAAGCAGAAAGCTACTTGTAATTGATGAAGCTTGGTCATTGTTAAGGCAAGCACACGATGCTTCTTATATATTTGAAATTGTAAAGACCTGCCGAAAGTTCAATCTTGCCTTATTTTTGATAAATCAGGAGGTAGAAGGCATGCTGGATTCGGCTGCGGGGAAATCGGTTTTAGCCAACAGCTCTTACACATTATTACTCAGACAAAAACCTTCAGTAATCCAAAATGTAAAACGTACTTTCTTATTAAGCGATTCTGAAACAAATCATATCCTAACGACAAACCCTGGGGAGGGTATTCTCATCATGGATGATGAGCACTCCGAAATAAAGATAGTTGCTTCGGAAGAAGAACACAAAGTAATAACCACAAAAGCTGACGAACTTATCGCTGCAAGAAAGCCTTTAACTGAAAAAGAAAGACTTGATCTCTTGCAGAAGAAAATTGATGCTCAACTGGAGAAGATGAAAGAACGTGAAAAAAAGAAGATTAAAGTGACAAAAGATGATGGTTGCGTTCTTTACAAAAATCTCACAGATGATGAAGTAAAGTATCTTAGAGCCAATGGATATAAAGAATATTATTTCAAAGGTATATTAACAAAAAAGAAAGAGCTTTATCTAGTAAGGCGGGAAAAGAATGAGAGTGCTCAGCATGTTTTCTTAGTGCATGATATTGCAGATTATATTAAAAAATTTACTGACAAGGTCTTCACCTACAAAACTGTCAAACCAGACATAGTTTTTGAAATAAACAAAAAAGAATATGCAATTGAAGTCGAAACAGGCAAGCTTCTAAAATATAACAAGAAAGACTTGCACAATAAAATTGAAAATTTGAATAAAAATTATCCGAAAAGATGGTTTTTTGTAGTAACTGATAGAAATCTTTATCCTAAATATAAAAAGTTAGGAGAAACATGCACAAAATTAAGTCTGATAAGAAAAATAGCAGCCCTTAATCGAGAAAATTGAACTGCGAATTATCTTGCAGCGGTTTTTCAGGTAGAATCTTTAAAATTAAGGATTTTATCGTCGGACGACCATTTGTTTATTAGCCAATTCGCAGTAAAGGAATCTCTCCTCTTTCTCGCTATATCTCCCTTTCTATGGGCGATTACTATTAGGAATAAAGAAATTAAGTGACCGCAAGGGCATCTATCTTTCTATTACTTTAGAAATAACAAGACCAATTAACCCGCCTGCTATAGCAGCTATAAAGGTATACAAGAGATTATATTTTGTTAGGGTCCCAACACTTACCAATGAGATAATTAAACAGATTAAGATTATCCATTCTTTTCTTTTCATCTTATGTATAAGTTATCTTTTTAACTTATAAAAGTTTCTGTTCACTTTTTATATCTTCGTACTGTTAATATAAGCTTTTACCTGCCCAGCAATCTCATTATAACTTAAAGACTGATTTTCCCAGATATTTAGAATATTGAATAATGGAGGCAGATTAATGAAGGAACCTCCTGGAAGTACGTAATGGAATCCCCAAGTTTGATTCTTATATACAATAGATTTATCAAATGTTCCTAAATAATGTTGTCCATTATTATTAAGAAGATAAATTTGCTGATCATTTTCAACTGGAACAAGTCCTCCTCCAAGCACAGAATTAGAAATTCCTTCTGCTATAGCTGCATCAGAATCCGTTCCATTTACTCCATAAACAATAGTAAGCTTAGGCCTTTTAGTTGAGTCAGTATTATCTCTTGAACCAATCCAACTTAAGCTTGTTGAACTTAATAATCCTGTGCTAAAAATATCAGAAGATAGACTGTTTTCAAAATCTATCAATGCGCCGTTTCCTAACTGAATATTTCTTACTCCGTTGGGCTCATAAATGCCGTATGCATACAAGTTTCCATCCCCCATATCCTGATAGAACTGGCAATTTCCATAACATTCTGCGCCATCATTAGAATAGTCAGCACTGTTTCCGTTCATCGCACTGACGTTTATAGAAACATTTATTGCAGGCATTATAGAGTCCATTGGATAAACACTTAGGGTAATATTATATATGGCCGAGCCATCGGGGATATAAGAGATATTCCAGTCTATATCGCTTCTTGCCTTAATAGTTTGTCCAGGTTGTACGGGTCTGGTTGAGAGGTAAAGATTAGAGGCAGGGTTGGTAGTCCGATTATAAACACTTATTCCAGTTTGAGTGGTATTCGTTACATAACCATTCCAATAAATAGAAGAATCATTAAGTTCAATTGTAGGATCAATTGTAACAGGGTACTCGATATTTTCATCATTCAGAAAAGCAATTGGCACTGTTATTGTTATACCATTTTCATTTATTTCATGCCGAATCTTCTCACAAACACCCCTGTTATCACATATAATGCTGTCTTGTACATGGAATCTTGCGTTTCCCCTCTTATTAAATGTAATATCAAAATCTCTGTTAGGTAGGCCTTGGAAAGACTCTTTTATTACTATCTCTTCCTTTAACTTAGTAGGAAGATAATAATATTTAAGGTCAACATTAGGCACAACCTCTCGATAAACTATAGCATTATCTTGGATTACAGGGTTAAAATTACGATTTCTGCCTAAAATATCAAGCAAACCAAGAGTGAATTCCTCTCCATTCATCAGCGCAGATATAGTCCCGTTATTATCTGCGACTGCCTTAAAATGATAGTTCCCAGAGCAATACTTGGTCATTCCATTTTCAGAGCAATCAGAAAACCTTTCATCTACTTCTTCCCATTCATCGTTACTCCTCCAATACTTCTGATATGAATAAATAGTGGTCTGACATATATTGTTTTCACATGTAGTTTCATAGTTAGGGCCTTTCTCAGTCGTTATGGCTGCCGAAACAAAGTTTAAGCTACTTGCCAGTAAAATAAAAGTCATAATTATAGCAATTTTGTTTTTCATTATATTACCTGTATTTGTATACTCTCGCTATCTGAGTATTGCCCATTAGTAGTGCTTGCCATAACTGTATAATTACCTGTGCTCGTATAGTTATAGTAAGTATATACAAATAAATCTTCTCCTGATTGAAGAGAGGCATTATATTGAGAGTTTTGTGTTGTTTGCCCATTATCAAGACTCCAAGAGATATTGCTGACGGTAGTATTGTAGTTATTAAATATAACAAATCTGAATACTCTTTGACGGTTGTTAGTGTAGATTACTGAAAGATTTGTCAGATCAATTATAGAGTATAAATTTACAGTTCTTTTTTCTGTTTGGTTTTTATTACCTGCAGCATCTACGGCATAGCCTATAAAGTTATGACTTCCGCTTAATAATGAAGTGAACTCATGATAGTATTGATTCGTTTTAGCATTATAGATACTACTTATTTCATTTCCAGAAAGCGCTCTTCTAAACATCAAAACCTCATCAACAGATCCATTCCAGTAATCGATAATTCCTGTTGTGGAGAAGTTTAATGCTCCAATATACAAGTCATTCATGGGAATGAAGCCTTCGGGTGCAATATAAGAACCATCTTCTTGTCCATTGAGGTAAAGTTTGATTGTTTGTCCATCGTATGTTGCTGTAGCTAGATTCCAACTGCCTAATTGAATAGTAGAATTACCAACTAATGTATTATATTTAGATCCATTCCAGTAAAAGAATTCTAGTTTACTATAATTGGTTCCTTCACTAATTATACGTAAACCATACCCTCCTTTATTACTTCCCTGATATTGAGTATAAGTACCAACTATGGTTCTATAATTATCTCCAGATATATTTGAGGAAGGCTTTATCCATGCAGAGATAGTTGTTTTGTTATGAGGTAATTTACTTTTATCTGCAGGTATGTAAATATAGTCTCCATTACCATCTAAACTTATTGAATTACCGAATTTTCCTGTACTGGTTAATGTATTGCCTTTTCTTGACCCATTGAGACTATAAGTACTCAAATCAACGAAGTCGTTGCTTGTATCTAGATCATCCATGCGCATCCAAAGATTCACATCGCTATTAAAGTCTGCAAAAGTATAATGTATTCCATTATCTGAACTTGAGATGTTAACATAAATACTATCGGAAGAAGATGATGTACCGTTAAGAGGAGTTGGACTAGCAAATGAAATTGACGGAGCTGCATCAAAGAAGATTACTTTATAGGGAGCATGGGCACGAGAATTATTATAAAAGAATTTAATTGATCTTACTTTAGATGAACTATTAAGCATATTGCCTATTGAATTATAATTAAATATTGACAGATCTTCTTCTACGGAAGTAGAAATATTAGATCGAGTAAGTCTATTAAGATCATCATAAGTTAAAGATGTAGACCTATTATTTACACTATCATTAATTTCAAGAATATTTCCGACTTGATCGTATTGATAAGAGAGATCTTGTTTGTTAGAGGTCTGAATTCTTTTCAATCTGAAATTAGCGAGATCATAAGTATAATTAGTCAAATCCCCATTATAATAAATAATAGAAGATGGGTTTCCAACCTCATTATAAGAAATATTAATTAGACCTTTAAGTTCAGAAGTTAAACCTTGCTCATCATAAGTATAATTAATATTTTCCCCGCTTGGAAGAGACTTATATGTTATTCTATTCAAAGAATCATAATCGTATTCAATAGAAAATGTGCGTTGATCAACAAGGATGTTTTCCTTAAGTTTTCTTAATCTATTATCATAAGTGTAATTAATAATAGTAAAACTATTTTGGATGCGGGATAGAGTTCCGTTTAGATTTTCATCGTATACGTAAGTTATATTATTAGTTGAACTATTCTCAGATATTTTACGATTTAAAGAATCATAACTAAATATTAAGATCTTATTGCGATTATCTTTTTGTAAGATTAAATTGCCAACAGAATCGTAAGTATAATTCCAAATACCGATATCAGGGTCCTTAACATAAATCTTTCTACCTAACGAATTATAAGTATAATTAGTTGTATGATTTTGAGAATCTATTATAGATACTAAAATGCCTGCCCCATCATAAATATATTGTGTGGAATAAGATTCAGCATTATCAAATTCGTTAATCGCAATAATTTTTTCATAAGAATCAATATGGGTTATTTTTTTATTGTTATTTTCATCAAAATAAGTAATATTGAATGCTGAATATTCTATTCTCTTATTTGACCCATCAGAATTGATTATTCGAATAATTCGATTAAGCGCATCATAAATATATTGGGTCCTATTTACGCTTGAATTTGGAGCAGAATAATTGGCATTAAATAAAACACTATAAGGGTTACTTTGATAGGCTATACGTCCTGATTCATCATAATATATGTCCGTCTGAATTTGTTTTGAGTTTGACGCTTCTTTTTTTGTCTGAATAGTTCTCTCAAATCCATCATAAATCCTATATTCATCTAAAGTTTGCACTGAAGCGTTCTGTTCCCTTTTTTTAATAATTATTTTTTCAGGTGCAATGCCATCAAATTCATACACATAATTAATAGTTGGGTAAATGAAAGAATCGTAAGGGGAAATTTCATTCGTTATACGACCAAATGAGTCGTAAGTATAATTATGTGAGAATCCATTTTGGTCTATTTCTGAAAGGATATTTCCTGTTCCCAAATTATATATATAATTTGATACGTGACCTTTTGAGTTCACAGTTTGATCAACAAAAGTATTTGTTGGGTCTCTTAAACCGTATATATATTTAGTCACTCTTCCAAGCGCGTCAGTAGAATTGATAAGATTACCGTGTGAGTCGTAACCATAAAATGTTAAAGGATTTGTTCCTCCGCTTAACCATTCCTCTTTCTTCGTGATACTTCCTTTAGTTGGAGAGCCACCATATACTAAATTATCATAATAATAAAGCGTTTGTCTAAACTTGGTTTGGTTATCGCTCCCGTACAAAGTATAATTTTTAACTTTATTGATTATCCATGTACTATTATTTGTAGCATATTCAAAATATTCATATGTATCATCTTCTAAGTTTTGAGGATCTCCCAATAGTTGTTTTACTATTATATTCCCAAATTGATCATAATTAAAAACAGTAAGGCGTGGACGAGGGTTAATTGCCAAACCATCATAAACTAGTTCAGTTATGTTTTTTAATTCTAGCTTATATAAACCATTGCTAAAAGATAATTTCCAATCTCTATAAATGGTTGTGTACAACGAACCGCTTTTGTTACTTAATTTAATGAGATATTCTTGACCTCTGTTGCCTTCTTCTTGTAGAAAATAATGTTCTTTGATTATTCCTTCACTTAAATTCTCACGACTATATGCAAACCCTCTGTATTCTTTTGTAGGATATTCGTATAATGCTCCCACATAATTATATCGAGCAACCTGTATAACCTTATGCGAAGTGTTTAATCCATTGTCCTTGCTTATATTTTCAACTACCCACAAATTGAAACCAATATCATTTAAAGTGTCTACGCCTGTATTATTTAGAAGAGTTGACTGTTTGTACGAGGCGCGAGTAATACCTCCAAATTGATTTTTAACTGACTGAAGAATATATCCTTTTTGACCATTATTTATCCAAATATCTTTAATTTCATCAGACCCGTCCTGCCATAGCTGTATAAAATCGGTAATCCCATCCCCGTTGATATCTGCCATTCTTGTACCAGGATCCCAGTTATAATTGTTAATTAAGGCAATTGGATCAGGCAGACTCCAGTTTTGGTCTAGAACCCACCCTTTTCCATTATTTAACCAAACATTTTTTTGAATAAGCCCTGGTGAATCATAACACCCTCGAGTATTAGAGTAACATCTCGCTTGGATGACATCAATAAGATTGTCTCCATTTATGTCTATTAAACGAACACCGTTATCCATACCTCCATTAGTATATCCTACGTAGAATGCTTCTGAAGGCATGCTCCAATTAGAGGTAAAATTGTTAAATCCGCTTCCATTATTTAACCACACACTTAATTGTGTTGGTTGATCCGAAGAGAAATCATCTTGCCTCCAATATTGAACAACATCTGCTAGTCCATCTCCATTTAAATCATTTATGAATGTGCCAGGTTCTGCGTGATTACTAACTCTGAAAGTGACCGGCGGTAAGGAAATTCCAGAGTCATTTCTCCAACCCTTTCCAGTATTAATCCATACCTTTCTTTCAGGATTTGAACATAACCACGGCGGGTTGTTACAATAACTTTTTGCTAGGTCAGGTAACGAGTCTCCGTTTAAATCTGCAATTCTTATTCCAGTATCACTCCCTCCATCAACCCATCCCATGTGAAAGAAAATGTCGGATTCAATACTCCAGTTAGTATTATTTATGAAAGCCGTACCATTATTTAACCACGTTTCTCTTATAACTTTATTCGGATCCTGATCATCTATCCAAGTTTGTACTATGTCTGTAAAACCATCTCCGTTTATATCTATAATTCTTGCTCCGCTGTCCCAATTATAGCTAACACCAAAAGGAATAGGTGGCAATTGAAGATTTGAGCTTGTCCACCCGCTTCCATTATTCAACCACACTGCTCTATCTATTTGATTTGGATTTTGATAGCACGAATAGGTGTTAGAATTACAATAGGCCTTTAATAAATCTACCTTGCCGTCTCTATTGATATCGGCCAAGCGAACACCCGTATCACTCCCCCCATTAGTCCAACCTATATGAAAGAATACCCCCGAAGGAATAGACCACTGAGAATTTATGTTGGTAAAATTCTTAGAAGATGATGAATAATTAAAAGATATTGGGCTTAATGAAAGAGAGTTATTTGAACCAAATTCAGTTAAATTTATTAAAAGATTTCGATAATCTGTACCGTTGTATCCCAAATCATACTTTCTGACAAGAGAACCATTAGCTAAAATCCTAACTTCTTTTATTGCTCGACTTAATCTGATAAAACTACCTTCTATATATTGAGTCTTCTTATCGATTCTATCTACTGAAGTTAGAACAAATTCTATTTTTCTCTGTCTATCGTTATTATATTCTATTGAAAGTGGATAAACTGCAGAACTATCATTTGCATAAGGGTTAATGCTATAATTGTAAAAAATTTGGTTTCCATAGGTGTCATTAACTAAATCAAGATACCATCGTGATGTATAGTTATAAAGTCCAGCCTTCAATAAAGAATTATTCCAATAACCGAATCTATATATAGATCCGTCCCCAGTTTTTACTGTCCAATATAAACCTCCCGTGCCTTGTCCTCCACTTAAATTAGAAATATAAAAAAAGTTCCTTATTTTTGTCTCATACGATCTTTGAACTGGGTCGTAAATTAAATTCTCTTCTTTGATTCCGTTAAAAACAATAACGTAGTAATCGTCCGAAATATTAGAAGCAGTGTAATTAGTTCTTCTTTCTATATAATTTAACTGTACATCCCAACCATTACCTATCAAACTCTGTCTTGGAGAATCAAACATATGACTATTATAATATAAAGATAAAGAGGGTTTTAACCCATTGGTACCTAGAGGTAATTGAATAGGGAAATTCTGAGTAAATGCTCCTGTGTATACGTCTGTCTCTGACCTGCTTTGAAGTGATAAGGGAGAATCAGGAACAATAGGGTCTTGTAGATAGATTGGTAAAGGGCCTATTGCCTTTACCGATGACATGGCAATAATTACAAGACAAATAAAAAAGACCAAGGTTATTACAATTTTAGATTTTCTTCTCATTTTATCAAATCATCTGCGTTAACCTTTCCTTTCAAAATTAATCTTATTTTTTCCTTGAGATATTCAAGTTCTTTATGCACCCATAGATCGTCTTGAATCTTTCCTCCCCCCATACCGCCTATAAGAATCTCTCCTTTAGGTCTTCTTTCAAAATAAAAACCTGCGCATTCTGGGTCTTTCCAAGCCAAAGAATCTATTTCATTCAAAAGACTTCTAAGGGTTTTTTCATTACATTTTACAAATTTTACTGGAACAGTTAAATAAATCTGTCCTCCACAATCTCCTTCCATAACGAGATAAGCATCTTTATAATGTAGGGCGGCCTTTAAGCTTAAAAATTTGTTATACTTTTCTCTTTTAGAGTCTTGTACTATTTTTCTTACAGGGCTTTCATCATGTTTAATTGTTTCTTTTCTTCTACTGCTCATTCATCTACCTCCGGTAAGTAATTGGCTTTATCGCTTGCATAGTATCTTGCTCCTTCCGTAGGTTTAAAGTAAGTTCTTATAGTCCCTTGAGCAGTTTTAACTCCAAACTCATTTGTTTGAGGATTATATCTTACAACATCACCGATTGGTCGAGTATATTCCAAAACCCCTTTTCCTGCTTTTCCAGCCAAGAAATTCTGACTTGCTTTTAAATATTGATTGGATGAAGTAAAACCAAAATCGTTTCCATGCGACTCAAAATGTTTAATAAGAGCTTCTTTACTAGCAAAATTTAATTTATTAAATCCTGAATTTATATTTAGTGATTTAAGTATAGAAGACCCACCTTTAACTGCTCCTGCAGTTGCTACTGATAAAGCTCCGCCTGCAATAGCGGCTTGCGGTACATTATCTGTAATCGCTCTATCATAAAGTAAGTTCGATGTTATTTGTCCTACCCCTGATCCAAGGGATCCCGAGGCACCCATAAGAATCATTATCGAACCAGAAGATAGCTCTCCCCCCAACAAAACAGCACCAGCACCAAATGTTAGACCGCTTACTCCTCCTGCAACTAAACCTGCAGCAGTATCTTTGCCTGCGTCAGCCCAATTGACTTGTCCTGTTGAAGAATACTGAGATATAACTGAGATGATAAATGAAGCTCCACCACCTATAGTAGCTCCAATGGCTCCTGTAACAAGATTAACCGCATTTCCAGAAGGGTCGGTATATCTATACGGGTTATTACGAGCATAAGAATATCGATTTAGGTCTTGCGGATTGTATACGTCTTGAATCTGAGAATCTGGTTGGATAAAATGATTAGTAATAGGATCATAATATCGAGCGCCATAATAATATAAATCGGTACTGCGGTCAAACTCCTTGCCTGTAAAAAGATAACGGCTTTCTTGTCCCTCGTCAGTTACTTCTCCGTAAGGAGAGTAAATTGTGTTCTCTATTATTTGTCCTGATTCATTGGTTATAAGGTTCGTACTTCCTAGATGATCTGGATGATAGAATTGCTTTTTTCCAGAAGGGTCTTTAGCAGCTAATAGTAGGCCGTCAGCATAATAGTAAGTATAGTTAAAGGTGCCTGAACTGTTTACAACTTGAACAAAATTTTTATCAATATAGTAAGTAGTTTCGTTTTGCGCGCCATTATAGGTTATTTTTTTGATACGATTTCCAACTGAATCATAAAAATATTGTTCTAGAAGAACTCCATTCTCATCGCTTTCTCTTACTTCAGTCAATCTGTTTAAACCGTCATATTCAAAATACTTATCGAAACCTTGTATGAGGTTACCGTTTGCATCGTAAGTAAGGTTGTATTCAATTTCAATAGCTGATGAAAAATGCAAAGAAGATAATAAGACCGCAAAAAAAACTAGAGATAAGATAAATAATGCCTTATCACCCATTAATTTTCATACATAACAGAGTTATATAAATCTATCCCTCACTTATCGATAACCGTTACTTCGTTTAATTAGCTAAAGATTTTAACTGAATCTTAGACAATGGTAAATAGTCCTTGTTCTCATCAGCAATTTGATAGATCTCATCACAAAACCAATCTTTATCCTATCCAAAACCCATAAACTAAATTCCCAGTTCTAGATTAATCTTCACACCTTTAATATTTCTTTTAAGCTTGCCTTCAGGCAAAACCCGAATAAGCTTCATCTTCTTAAGATCATTAGCATAGGTGCTTATAGTAGCGATAGACTTATTCAATTCCTTGGCTATATCTGTAGTTGTGCGAGTCCCATCTGCTTTCAGAAGGATATCTAATGCAATCGTGCTCTTCAATATCGAACCCATTTCTTGGACATCATTCTTTTTTGAGAGGTTAAGAATTGTTTCTTCAATCTCCCCAGTAGCCTTCAGATACTTCTTCTTTCTATCTTGAAAGAAAAGATAGAGATTATCTGCCAGAATTTGGAATAATTCTTCTGTTAAAATATTCTTATATTCTTTGTAAAAAGAAGAATATTCTAAATCCTGATTATATCCTTTTTTCTTTATACGAACAAAACCTGAAATTTCATCAAGATGACTAAGAAGAGTGAATAAGTCCTTTTTGGAAGGATTGCATCCCACAACAATGTCTTTAATTTCTCTTAAGCTCATATTCCATTCGGGAGTAATGTTATTGAACAGCAAATAAGGTATATTCTTCATGAGAATAAACAGAGGGTTTTTATGTTGGACAATACGCTTGGAAATCATAAGTTCCCTACAAGCCAGATAAAGCTCTTCTTTATTTTCTCCGAAAAAGACTAAATCAATAGGACGTTCAACGTCTTCTGGATACAATTTATGGAAATGGTTGCAAAAGAAAATGTCCATAGGGATTTGGATCATGTGAGATATCTTATCGCCTGAAACATGAAAACTCGTAGTCTTCATTTGAGCCAGAATAGAATAAAACTCCTGGAATAGATCATCATCTTTATAGGAAATAAGGCGTTTCCATAAATCTGAAGATTTGTAAACTAATACTTTTTCTTTATTAAAACCCATAGAGCTGGTGATAGCCTTTATCTCTTGAACTTTATCATCAATAAAAGAAGAGGGATGAGCAATTTTCTTAAGGGAATAGAGTTTTTCGAAGTAAGGATTAGCTAAGATATTCATATCCCACAGCACAATATGCACTTGATAATTGCCCGAGCTGGCAAATTTTCTCAATTGCTCTAAAGTAAAAAGAATAGAATAGTTTGGAGTAATGAAAGTAAAAGAACAAAAAACTGTTAACAACTTGCCGTCTGCTATGTCTGGAACGATCTTTAGGTCATAATCTTTCTTATCGCTAGGGTATATTGCAAAGGTTTTTTCTTCCATTTTAGTCAGAGTAATCTACTTTACAGACTCCATTTTGTTCAATAAAAAGTTAAACAGGGTTTAAATAATTTACTTTTGTAGTAATTTTACAATGACAGCTAAATTGACTCTCATTAAGCCTGAAATTAAGTTCCCAGTTAAGAAACAAGGATACGCAGGAGACGTCGGCATTCCGTTAGGTCTTTTGTACCTTGCAGGCTATGTTCAAGATCGAAATGGAACTCATGTGAGAGTTATAGACTATCGACTTAACAAGGCTCTCGGCATTCCTCGCAACCTTGAACAAGACCTTAGAGATTCTGATGTGGTAGGAATTGGAGCATGTACAGCTGAATCTCCAGATTCGTTAGCTATCTTGCGAAAAGCTAAAGAAATGGGCAAAATAACTGTCATGGGCGGATTATATCCTACGTTTAACGCGGATGTTGTTTTGCGAACTGGAGCAATTGATTATGTAATATTTGGGGAAGGAGAAGAGGGATTGTCCAAAGTCTTACGAGTTGCTGAAGGTACTTTAAATAAAACAGATCTAAAGGGAGTTGCGTTTAGGGATGGAGATAATATTGTGCGCATGCCCGATAAGGAACTTATCAAAGACTTAGACACAATCCCCCTGCCTGCCTATGATTTGGTACCAGTTGAAGAATATGCTAAGATGTCGCCTGCAGGAATATATGCAGCGCGTGGTTGTCCAATGGCTTGCGATCACTGCACGCTCAATGAACTATGGGAATATCGCTATCGCAGGCGTTCTATTGAAAATATTTTAGCTGAACTTGAAATGCTTAATGGATTTGGATTTAAGCGAGTACACTTCAAAGACGAAACAATTACCTTAAATGGAAAATGGTGTGCTGAGCTTTTTGGAGCTATTGAACAAGCTAACTTAGGGTTAAACTATAAGGCTAAATCGCGCATTGATGGCATAAAGCCAGACCTTATAAGGCAAATGGTCGCAGCAGGAGTTGATACAATCCATACTGGCGTAGAATCAGTCTCTCAAGCCATGCTTGATGCTATGGACAAGGGCGTTAAAGCACGTACCATTCGCGGAGCATTTGACGTTCTATTAGAGAGTGGATGTAAAGTCAATCCTGTGTATATGTTTGGATATCCAGGCGAAACTCCAGAAACACTTGCTGAAAACGCAGTATTTATTGAAGAAACAGGAAGATTGCCTGGCGTTATTACCTATATCTCGTTTATTACCCCTCACCCAGGAAGCGGATTTGAACGTAACATGGCAGGAGAATTACGTGTACTTTCAGCAGATTATAATAGATACACACATAAACAACCAGTTGCTACACCTACTAGCTTAGGTCGAAATGGAGTTAGATTAATGGTTGATCACTATCATCATATTGCAGAAGCAATAGGCATGCAAGAGGTCAATCCTGCCATTGATCCATTATATCTAGAGGAAATTATAGATAAAGATCAACGTAATGATATTCAAGTCATTAGAACAGAATCGACATGTCATAGACCTTCGCATAGACGTGCAACGCGCCATATGCAACTTACGGTCAATGGAGCATAGCATGAAAGGAGGCATACAACTACATGGAAATTGAAATCAAAGCAACCTTTGAAGACAAGCAGAAAGTCAAAGCAGAACTTAAGAAGTTAGGAGCTAAAGAAGAAAAACAAAAGCATCAGATTGATGAATATTACAATCATCCTCAACGAGATACGCGAAAAACCAAAGAGTATATTCGTCTCAGGTATAAACCAAACGAAAATACAGGTGTATTTGCATATCATGTCAATATTGCGGATGGTGTTACAAAAGAATACGAAACAGCAGTTGATAACCTTGAAGTCTTTAAACAGATTCTAAATGGACTTAACTTTCCTCTTTTAGGAGTTATCGACAAAAAGCGAGAGACTTTCAAGCTTGGCGAGTTTAGCATCACGTTAGATGAAGTAAAGGATATTGGAAATTTCATCGAAATCGAGACTGATGGTGAAGAATCGCAAATAGCTGAAAAGAAAGAAGCACTCGCTCAGATGCTTGAAAAGATGGGAATATCACGAGATAAGATTAGAAACGACGTCTGGTTATGCGATATTGCAACAGGTAAAGTAAACTTTGTAAAATAAGAGAGTAAACCGTCTTCAAGGTAATCAGATAGTGGGAACTAACATGAAAGAAGAAAAAGAAGTAGACGAGAAGAACACAATCAGAGACTTGCTGTATTTGAGTCCCCGAGAGAGCATCAGTATAAAGGGAAAGCTGTCCTACAAAGAAAGCACTCAAGCATGGAACATTATCCAGCTCCGAAAGGAAATCGTGGATATGTTCCCCCAACTCAAAGAAAAGCGTGGCAAGTTCGGGTATGCTATGTTTTATAATCGCTCGCCTAAAGAGCTAAAACAGTTACTTGATAGTTTAGAGAAGAAGGATGTTACGCCTATTTTGCTGTTGTTGGGAAGAGTTAAAGATAGTAATTAGAGTAGATTTTTATATGTTGTTTTACTGGAATAAGTATGGTGAAAAGGGATTTGTCTGGCTGGTCTAAAGATGATTTAATCAAGGAGGTTGAAGCATTAAGAAAACAAAAGACTTATGGGCTTGTGTGGGAAAAAGATAAAACGAAAGAGGCTTTTGATTACTACATAAATTGGGATGGCCAAAAGACAGAGGAGAAGTTTCCTGGAACGGAACACAAACTGCCCGTATTAAAAGAAGTTAGTGATAAAGAGATTATAACTGATAAAGAAAAAGATTTTAATTTACTGATTGAAGGGGATAACTATCATTCTTTAGCTGCCCTTAACTTTACTCATAACAAATCAATTGATGTTATTTATATCGATCCACCATATAATACTGGAAATAAAGATTTCAAATACAATGACCAATATGTTGATTTAGAAGATGCTTATAGACATAGTAAATGGCTCTCGTTTATGGAAAAGAGAATTAAACTTGCCAGAGAACTTCTAAAAGATGGGGGCCTAATAGTCATTTCTATCGATGACAATGAACAAGCTCAGCTGAGAATTTTATGTGACGAGATTTTTGGTGGAAATAACTTTATATCCAATGTGTGTTTAGTAAATAATCTTGCGGGAAGAAGCGATAAAAAGTATGTTGCAACAGCCCATGAATATCTTCTTTTTTACAGAAAGACTGCCTCGGCAGAGATAAATGGCCTTCCTATGACTCCAGAGTCTCTGGATGAATATAATTTAGAAGACCAAAATGGCAAATATAGGTTACAAGGATTAAGAAAGAGGGGGTCCAATAGTCGAAGAAAAGATAGACCGAATTTGTTCTATCCAATTTACATTGACCCTGTTGGAAAAACTGTTTCTGTTGAAAAAACAAAAACTCATAATATCGAAGTGACTCCAAAGTTGTCGAATGGTAATGAAGGTTGTTGGCGATGGGAAAAGAAGGCTGTAACTGTTCGTTCAATCGAACTAGTTGCTAAGATAGTTTCTGGTAGGAATGAATGGGATGTTTTCCAGAAAGATTATCTTTTTAAAAATGGCGAAGAGAAGAAATTGAAGATGAAATCTTTTCTTATTGATAGTGATTACTCAACTGACACGGCTACGACTGTTCTAAGAGAGTTATTTGATGGGATGAAAAAATTCGATAGCCCCAAGTCCCATTATTTGATTAAAGATCTGATAAGATATTGTTCAACAAAAAATGGTTTAGTTTTAGACTTTTTTGCAGGTTCTGGAACAACAGGCCACGCAGTCCTTGATTTAAACAAGGAAGACGGAGGAAGCCGAAGGTTTATTTTATGCACAAATAATGAAAATAATATCTGCACAGAGGTTTGTTACCCTCGTATTAATAAAGTCATCAAAGGGTACAAAAGTTCAGGTCAAGAGGGAGTTGAAGGGCTCGGAGGAAATCTCAAATACTTTAAGACAGACTTTGTCGATTCAGCGCCTACCGATAAAAACAAAAAGAAAATTGTGGATAAGTCTACAGAGATGATTTGCATTAAAGAAAACGCATTCATTCCGGTCAAGGGTAAGAGGGAATGGAAGATATTCAAGAACCATAATTATTATTTGGGTATTGTGTTTGATGAAGATTCTATTGAGGACTTTGTTAAGGAAGCTAAAAAGCTTGATAAAAAAATCCATGTTTACGTCTTTTCATTAGACGGGAAGGTTCCCGAAAAGGAATTCAAAGAGCTTAAGAATAAAGCAAAATTGTGCCCAATACCTGAGGTTATACTTCATGTGTATAGGAGAATATTCAAATGATAATTGAATTAAAGGGTTATCAAGAAGATGCGGTTTCTGAATTAAGAGATACCGTGAACCGATTACTTGATTTCTCGGAGAACAAAGTCTGTGTTTTCAAGGCTCCAACAGGAAGCGGAAAGACAATTATGATGGCTGAAGCGTTAAAGAGACTCGTTACTGACAGAATTGACAACAAACGCCTATCTTTTATCTGGATTTCGGTTCGTCAGTTGCATACACAAAGCAAGGAAAAATTAGACCGTTTTTTTGAAGATTCTAGGATTATTAAATGCTCAGACTTTGAAGATTTAGAAGATAAGAGAATAGGGGAGAACGAAGTTCTATTTTTCAATTGGGAAAGTATCAACAAAAAAGAAAACCTCTATGTTCGCGATAATGAACAAGACAACAACCTTTCCACAGTAATTGCAAATACAAAAGAAGATGGTCAAGAGATAATACTTGTAATTGATGAAAGCCATCATACTGCGAAGAGTGAAAAATCGAAAGAAATTGTTGCTGAGATCGCACCCAAAGTTGCTATCGAGGTAACTGCAACACCTCCAAAATTGGAGGGTCATATGGTGGAGGTTGATTTCGCAAAAGTTATTGAGGAGGGAATGATCAAAAAAGAGGTTTCAATAAATCCTGAAATTGATAAGGAAAAGATAAAGAAAAGTGCAGACGAGCTAGTTTTAGAGTGTGCACTTAAGAAACGCGAAGAAATTCTAAAGGCCTACGCAAAAGAAGGGGTAAAAATTAACCCTTTAGTCCTTATTCAACTTCCTGACAAAAAAACTGGAGTCATAGATAGGAAAGACGATATAGAGCAAATACTTCGAGATAAGTTTAAGATAACTGAAGAAAATGGCAAGTTAGCGAGATGGCTTTCTGAAGACAAGACTCCTAATCTAGCAAATATAGAGAAAAATGAAAGCGATGTTGAGGTTCTTATCTTCAAGCACGCTATTTCACTAGGCTGGGACTGTCCAAGGGCTCAAATTCTGGTGTTGTTTAGAGAATGGCAAAGCCTTGTTTTCTCTATCCAGACAGTTGGAAGAATCATGCGAATGCCAGAACTTAAACATTATGAAAATGATAAGCTAAACAGAGGATATGTATATACAAATCTTTCAAACATAGAAATTGCTGAGGATATCGCCAAAGATTACTTAACTGTCTATGAATCAAAAAGAAATGACGTAATATATAAGAATCTTCAGCTAAATTCTATCTATTTGAAAAGACAGAGAGAGAAGACTAGGCTCTCGGGAGAATTTTCAAAAATATTAGTAGAAGAAGGGAAAAAGCAAAATTTTGGTAGAAAAATAAGTAGAGATCGGGGCAAGTTAATCGCGAGTATAATGGTCGATGGTAAAATCGTTAAGCTAGATGAGGCGCAGATAGTAAAGTCAGATAAAGAAGGAATCAAGGTCAATCTTACTCCCAAAGAGCTACAATATCGCTTTGATTTACTTCTTCGAGAACTATGTACTCCATTCGCCCCGGCAGACTCGAGCGGTGTAATGAGGACTGCGTTATACAAGTTATTCGAAAAAGTCGTTGATGTTGAAGATTGGGACGATGTACAAAAGTTAGTATTAAGTGAGGCAAATAGGCAAATCTTGTTTGATTTAGTCAACAAGGCCAAAGAAGAATATACTGAGAAAATTATCAAAAATTTGGCAGAACAGAGAGAAGAAGTTCCTGTCATTTGGGAGGTTCCTGAAATGATCGAACATAATAGTAGATATGTCAAAATGCCTTATAAGAAGAGCATAATGGTTCCCGTATATGCAAAAGAAGGTAGCAAACCAGAAAAAGAATTCATCGAGCTTTTAGAAAAGGCAGGCAATAAGGTGATTTGGTGGTTCAAAAATGGAGAAAGCGAAATAAAATGGTTTGCCGTAAAGTATAGTGATGAAAATGGTATTGAAAGGGCATTTTATGTCGACTTTATCGTTTATATGAAAGACGGAAGTGTTGGGCTGTTTGATACGAAGTCCGGTAGGACTGCCGAAGACGCAAAACCTAAGGCCGAGGCTTTAGCACATTACATTGAAAGAGAGAATAAAAAGGGCAAGAAATTATGGGGCGGAATAGCTGTATCAAAGGACGGCAGTTGGCGTTACAATGATAGTAAAAAGTACGAATTTAATGAAGCGAATTTAGGTAAAGACTGGAAGTTCTTAGAGTTTTAGACACCTTTTGAGTGTAGTGTAGGAGAATTTATAACTCGAAGGGTGAATTTTAGATTGATAATATGCTAATCAAATCAACATCTTCAACTTCTGCTGAAGCGCCCCCAATTACCTTACGAGAAACAACAACGACTCGACTTTTATTTTATCCTCTTATCGTAGAAAACGAGAAGAATCCGAAGGCCAGTGTAAAAGGGACTTTCCGCCTCCAAAGAAAAGGTAAAAATGAAGAATGGGAAAATTACAAAGATATTGACGCAAATAAGTTGAAGGCAGGTGAATGGACTCAATTGCAATTGCACTCTGAAGAGTTATTTACTCTTATTAGTGAGTTGGATAAATGTTATAAAATTTACGAAAAATTGGGGATAAAATCGGGCACACACACGATAACTATCACTGACGAGAACCTCGGAGAGGTCGTAGATGATTTATTGAAGAATCGTGAAGCAATCAGAAAAATAATCGAAAGAAGTGGATCTGCCACATTAGAAGAAATTATTGTTGGAGTGGCCCAATCAAGCAATATTCCTGCTCTTGTTCAGGCAATAAAGAAACTAACAACCCAGGATGGAGAAAAACTCTCTTCTCTGGTGAATATAGCTTCTCTTAAGAGGATGACTGAAGCATGGGAAAATAATAAGAATAATTCTAGAGAAGAATTCTGGCAGACACTCCTTAAAGATAATTCTTGGGTTCTTTCACATATTTCTCCTGCTCCAAATATTATTCTGAAAGATAAGGCCTATGTTGGGGGAAAGGGGATAGAAAATCAAGGCGGAAATTATGCTGATTTTCTTTATAGAAACAAAATAACTAATAACATCTGCATCGTTGAAATAAAGACCCCTGTTGCTAAAATAATTGGAGCTAAATATAGAAATAATATCTACTCCATCTCTCCGGAACTTAGCGGAGCAGTTACTCAAGTATGTGTGATGAGGGATGATTTAGTTAAGGAGTTTAACAATCTCTCTGCAGCTTCAGATACAAAATTTAATTCCTATAATCCACGAGGATTCATAATTATCGGAAACGCGATAGATGAACTTAACGATTTAGAAAAAATGAAGTCCTTCGATATTTTTAGAAATGAGTTGTCCAACATAGAGATAATTACCTTTGATGAGTTGTTTGAGAAGATAAATCTTCTTGTCTCTTTGATTGAAAATCATTAGAGAAGGTGGTTTATTTGAGTATACAAAAACTAATAAACATAAAACTAGGATTTGATCTATGGCGATCATACAACATTATTGGAACAACATATTCTCGATTCTCAAAGAATTGACTTCGATAACTGACGAATCAGCTAAGAAGGAAGCGGCCGAAAGACTCGCAGGATTGCTTGTGGGAGAGTATACACGAGACGTCTCTTCGATCGCCAATAGCTTTATCGAAATAGGCTGTGATGTGAGAGCCTATAACGTCCCCAGATCGGTCGTTGACAGTCTTAAGGAGGCAATTTTTTGCTATGTGAATGAGCAATACCTTTCGACTATCGCATCGGTGGGGATTACGGCGGAGTTATTTTGCGTCTACCTCTACGAACTTTATCTCTATCAACAAGGGTTAGAGAGAAGCCTTGCTAAAAGAAGACTAGAGAAATTCGGTAGAATTAGTCAAGATGAAAAAATAGATACTCTTTTTTCTGTTGCTGGTTTAGATGAGCACATTTGTGGAGTTTTACACCAGATAAAAAAGAAAAGAAATGATAATATCCACCCCAGTATAGGAAGAGACTACAAAGAGGATGCGCTCGACTGTCTTCAGAATATGATAGACCTGCTTAATATTTACTCCGCGAGTATCATAAACGGAGAACAATCTTCTTTGCCTGCATTAATAAACGAGAACGACCCATTTATAGGAAAGGCTGATGCTCCAGTAACCGTCCTTGAGTTCTTTGATTATCAGTGTCCATTTTGTAGAAAATTTTGGAAAGAAACATTGCCCTTATTGAAGAAGGATTACGTTGATACTGGGAAGGTTAAGTTTGTTGTGAGAGACTTTCCTTTAGGGTTTCATCCGTCTGCTAATATTGCGGCACAGGCCGCAGAATTTGTCCTTCAGAACTACGGGCTCGAAGCTCATTGGAAAATGTATGAAAAGATATTCAAAGAACAGAGTATTAAAGACAGCGGTTTGGCTGGAGGTGAAGTAACTCGTGCAGTCGATTTTTTCGAAGCAGACCTAGTTAAGTGGGCAAAAGAAATCGGATTTGAGATTACTAATTTTCTTAAAGAAACGGACGTTGCTGAAGAGGTTCAAGAAGATATAATTGATGCTCAAGTTTCAAAAATAACTGGAACTCCTCATTTTTTCATAAACGAGATCCCTTTGACTGGCTCTCAACCTTACTCGGTTTTCAAGGAAATCATAGATGCCGAATTAGCCAAGTAAAAGTCTTCTCTTTTATAGACTTGACGATGCTGAAACTAGACCTGCGTTACCAATCGATCAAGTTCAAAAACACTAGGGCAATCTATTTATGAGCCATCTCGAGTTGCTTGACAAGTTCCATTATATTGACCATTTGCAACTCCATTGTCTTAATCCTATCTTGCATAATGGCTTTTTCTTTTTCTGAGCGTTCGAGTCTTTGCTCGATTTCTATCTTTGTTGTGTCTATTAGGAGGTCTTCTTCGGAGATTGTGTCTTTCATACCTAGCAATTCACTGTAGTAATGAATCTTTTCGCTTTTTTTCCAGCCAAATCTGTATTTGAGGGCAGATTCCGATTTATATCGTGGTAACCAGTAACAGCAAGAACAGTGTCGAAAATCGTACATAGTAAGCTCGGAATAATTTTGTCCTGCAGGACTGGGTTTATCGCCGAACAATTTTAACCCTGCTCTTTTGAGGAACCGGTTAAACACGGGCGGACTTATGTCGAAAAGAGTATCGTCTGGCCGAAGGGCGTTATTTTCGATGTATTCTTTTAGCAGTTCCGAACAGATGAGGAGTTTAATCCTACGGCCGAAGGTTTTACTTACTTCTTGTCTAATATTAAGCTCCTTGCAATTGTTGTGTAGATCGGACACTTTTACGTTGATGAGTTCTGTTGGTGCGCGTATTCCCGAATCGAAAAGAAACATGATAAGCACCTTATGATCGAATTTTACGCTTTCAGCAAGCGTCTTTACTTGTTTTTCTGTGAGATATACCCAGTCTGGTTTTTCTTCACTTGTGTCCAAGTCTGTCGTTATATCTGAGATTTCTATTCCTTGCTTCTTGCTCGTTTTTTGGTGCCAATGCCAAAATGCTCTAAAAATGCGAGCGTATGTATCGACCGATTTATAGGTGCCTCCGTCTTGCTTTTTCACTATCCCTTTTCTCATGTCAAAGAAGAAGTTTAACATTTGATCCTCTGTAATCTCTGTCAGCTTTATTGTTCCGTGTCGTTCTGCAAATTGTCTGGCAAAGAAAATCATCCGTTCCTTTAGAGAATTTAATCTATGGTAACTTCGGCCACCCTTTGGGCTTCCAATTGCTACATTCAGCCCTCTTTCCATATCTTCTAGATAGTGAAGTATGATCTCAGAGTTTTGGCTTGAAATATTGGGAATACCCTTGGTAGTCGATTGTTGCCATGCAAGGTATCTTTCTTTGTTATTATATGGGTCTATCTTCATGTGCTTTTAGGGCACATTTATGTTATAAGCAATGTCCGCCGTTTGGCTGACCGAGTTTCCGTGAAAATGCCAAAATGGTTTATGCCCCTGCCGGGATTTGAACCCGGGTTTTCGCCGCGAAAGGGCGACGTCCTTGGCCACTAGACTACAAGGGCATTTTGAAACGAGTTGAAAAGCGGTTTTAAACGTTACTATTTGCATGGAACACCTGCAAAACGGAAGGGTTAAAAAGGCGGCTATTTTCGAAGATTATGCAGAAGGTTTTGTTCTGGAGGGCCGTCTATGAAAATTAACTCATTAATTTTTAGGGAGCTTGTTCGTAGAGGTTATTCGTTAGAAGGCAAGACTCGGATTTGGAACATTGCTGATTCGAAGTTGTGGTATATAACTCCTGAGCAGGCGAAGGCATATTTGGAACTGACTCAACATCCAGGCTATCAGAAAGATGTTAGGCCTAAGGAATCCCAATTAATCCAAAGACATTTTATGGACATTCTTTCCGTGCTAAAGTCTAATTCGGTAAACCTTATCGATTTGGGATGTGGTGATGGTAAGAAAGCCGCTTTTTTGATAGAGAAGATGCGTAACAAGAATAAGGTTAGATATTATCCCATTGATATTAGTGGATATATGGTGAAGACCGCAATAAACAATGTCCGTCATCTTGAAAATGCAGAGGTTGTTGATGTTGGTTGGAATATTTCTGATTTTGAAAATCTTCAGAATATATCGAGACTTTTTGATAAGAAGGCTTTCAAGAATAATCTGTTTATGCTTATGGGGAACACGTTGGGTAATTTTGAGATCCATGAACTTCTCTATGAAGTTAAGGAGAGTATGCAAGAGGGAGATTTCTTGTTAATTGGTAATGGGTTGAACAACCATAATGTTGAAGAGGGTATTGTCAAGGCGTGCAAAGAAAATCCTGGTTTTGAAAATATGTTTAGATACATTCCTCTTCAATTGGGGCTCTCTAAAGATGACGTTATCTTTGATATAAGGTTCAGAAACTCTCGCATTGAGTTTTATTTTGTACTTGCTGAAGATACCACTGTTTCTTTTCAGGAAAAACGTGTTCAGTTTTATAAGGGCGATCAGATAGTCGTTGGCATATCTTATCATTATCCGAAGGAAGAATTTCTTTCTTATCTTAAAATGTATTTTGACAATGTTAAGCTCTACGTCTCTGATGATGGGGCCTACGCTCTCGCGCTTTGTCAAAAGTAGCGATCTTTCCAAACGTATAAATAGATGTTTTTGCTGATTTTTCTATGTTCGAACAACTCGTTTTGAAAGAGTTAGTTAAGAACGGGTACTCTGTAGAGCGTGGCAAACGTGTGTGGAATATTGCTAATCATAAACTGCTTTACATAACTCCCCAGCTTGCTCAAGGATTTCTTAACTTGGAGTGTTGGCCGAGGTATAAACTTAATGTAGTCGATAGAGAACTTGATTTGATTCGTTTTCATGTGCCTCGTTTTTTTGATGGTGCTCGAGGAAAACTTGATGTTGTCGATTTTGGGTGCGGGGATGGAAAAAAAGCAGAGGTTTTTGTAACGTCGCTTCCTTCCACAATTAAGGCAAAATATTTTCCGGTTGATGTCAGCCTTCCTTTGATTCATCTTGCTAAAACACGGTTACGGACGCGAACGTCGCGAACGTTTTCCGTAGGGCCTTCTTACACCGAGGACTTTTCATCTCCCGATAAACTGGTCAGGCGAATAAGGGCTCGGTCTGATGCTCGCGCCGCATACCTTCTTCTTGGTAGTACATTGGCTAGTTTTGAGATTAATCAATTTCTTTTTTCTATGAGTCGTGCCATGGCTCATGGGGGCCTGCTGATTGTTGGGAATGGAATTCGTACGGGAAAGCGGTTTGCAGGTATTGAAAAATATCGACAGCCTATATTCAACGAATGGTTTTTTTCGCTCATGGCCGGCCTTGGTTTTTCCTCGTCCGAGGTGCGTTATGATGCGCGATTTGCTAACGGTCGTCTTGAGTTCTTTTACCATATCAAACACGATAAAGTGTTCGTGTGCGAGGGCAAACGCATCAGATTTAAGGCAGGTGATGAAATAGTGGTTGCTATTCAATACAAATATTATGCTCAAGAATTGGAAAAGTTTTGTAAAATGTATTTTTCACATGTGCGTTTTTTTAAAGATAAGGCGAATGAGTGTTCGTTGATATTTTGTATTAAGTGATTCTCTCGATTCTTTTCTTGCTCGACCCTCCTCGCTTTGCTTCGGAGACTCGCAGCGAAAGAACGAGATGAGCCTACCCGGTTGAAAGAACTGCGGTTCTTAGCACCGTGTATTTCATACCTTCGGCATGAGCCTACCCGGATTTGAACCGGGGACCCCCGCCTTTCTTCGAATTTTTTCGATGAAAATGGCGCCCTCACGAGCGCGTATCTTATAAGAGCGGTGCTCTAAACCGGGCTGAGCTATAGGCTCGGGAAAATCAGCGTTGAAGCATATTTAAAACTGTGCTCGTGCACTTAATTCGTATCTCCTCTTTTTTCGCGCGGGCTTAGGTATAAAAACCGTTTGCTTCTTCATCGTTTATGCTAGTTGGCTTGGTGGGAAAGCCTAATGTGGGTAAGAGCACGTTTTTCAAGGCAGCGACGCTTATGGATGTGCTTATTGCGAATTATCCGTTTGCTACGATTAAACCGAATCATGCGATGGCATACGTAAAAATACGTGACCTTGCGGCTGATTTTGGACGCGTGTCAAAACCTCGTGAAGGGCACGTTAAGGGTACGTTTCGTTTTGTGCCATTTGAACTGATGGATGTTGCGGGTCTTGTGGCGGGTGCTTCTGAGGGCAAGGGTCTTGGCAATCAGTTTTTGGACGATTTGGCTGCAGCGGACGCGTTTATTCATGTAGTCGACATGTCGGGGGAGACCGATGCGGAAGGCAAGCCCGCAACAAACTATGACCCGATACACGATATTGCGATTATTGAACGCGAGCTTGATTTGTGGTACTTGGGCATTTTGAAGAAAGCATGGGCGGTGTTTGCACGAAAGACTGAAATGGAACATACAGAACTTGCTAAGTCGGTGGCGAAACAATTTTCGGGCCTTAAGGTAACTGTTGATCAAGTTGAACGGGTATTGCGTGAAACTAAATTGCCGTTTGAAAAGCCTTCTCACTGGACCGAAGACCAACTATTTTTGTTTGCGGGCGCACTTCGCAAGGTTACAAAACCGATGGTTATCGCGGCCAATAAAGTGGATCGTCCTCGAGGAATGGAAAACGTTGCACGTATTAGGGCGCGATTCTCATATCCAATTGTGCCGTGCTTTTCTGATGGGGAACTCTCGTTGCGGCAAGCTGACAAAGCAGGGTTGGTCGAGTATATTCCTGGAGAAAACTCATTTTCTTTGAAAGGTGCGGTATCTGATAAGCAACAACTCGCGCTCGATTCGATTCAGAAAGTAATGTCTGAGTTTGGCGGTACGGGTGTGCAACAAATTTTGAACCTGACGGTGTTTGATGTACTTGGCTATGTGGCGATTTATCCGGCGAGCCTTAAATTGGAAGACAGCAAAGGTAATGTCTTGCCCGATTGTTTTCTCATGCCTCCTGGAAGCACGGCTCTTGATTTTGCGTATAGATTACATACCGATATTGGAAACGGGTTTGTCAAAGCACTCGATTTGAAGACAAAAAAAGCCGTCGGCAAGGATCATGTTTTGAAGAACGGCGATGGTCTTGAAATATTAACTAAATAATTTTTCTAAGGATTTTTATACTCCTTTTCTTTTGTTGCGCGATGTTAAAAAGAGGGATGTCGCCGATAATTATCACCCTGTTCATTATTGTGCTCTCCTTGGGAGCAGTGACGGTGGTTTGGACGACTCTGCGTTCAACCGTCTCTTCCGTTGATGATGGCGGTCAGACGCAAACGTGCTTGGGTCTTGTGTTTACGCTTGAGTCGTGCGAGTATAATGCGACAATGGCGCGCGTGCGTGTAAGTCGTGGTGTGGGGGAGGGGGAGATTACTGGGTTACGATTTGCGTTTGAAACGAATACGGGGAGTGCACTTCTTGATAAGAATACTCCGTTGCCCGATACGCTTGAAGCGTTGACTTATATTTTTGGGGATATTTCTACGCCCTCGAAGGTTGATGTGGCTGCTCTCGTCGACGGAGAAACGTGCGGGCTTACAGGAAGCCCACGCGTATGTACTCTTGTTGAAGGGTGGAATAGCGCACCAGTATGTGGGGATGGAATTGATAATGATGATGATGGATGGTGTGATGCTGAAGGAGGTGCGTGTACCGATGGTTCGCGGCTCGGAGATCCTGCGTGTGGAACAAATCCCGATAATCCAACTGAAGACCTCGAAGGAAGTACGACCTGTTCTAATCAGAAGGATGATGATTTTGATGGATTAATTGACGGGTATGATGTTGCTGATTGTGACAATCCGTACATGAATGGAGAGAGTCCTCCGGTTATGACGGCGTGTTCGGATGGAATTGATAATGATGATGATGGATTCTGTGATCTTGTTGATTCGATATGTATGGATGGCAGCACCCCTGGTGATTCGGGATGCACGGACGCGAATGATAACGATGAAAACACCTATGGCAATTTAGCCTGCAACGATGACGTTGACAATGATGGGGATGGGCTTGTTGACTTTGGGGGCGATTATGGATGTGATTCTTCGACGGATGTTGATGAAAAGGGAGATTGGACTTTTAGAAAACCAAAACGTCTTTCTTTGTTCCAACTTGTAGGGGGTTCAAGCTCGAATGTGTCACAAGGAACAATTAGTAATGCTGTGTGGAATCATCAGCAGGGATGGAATTCGGTTATTACCAATTGGATTGACCCCGTCCGCACGGTTGTAGGAAATGATGCGTTTGACGTGGTCTTTTTTCAGATTGGGGGTGGTTGGTCTCAGTATCGCGTCTGGCTCCCAGGGGATGGCATTGGCGATTATTCGTATTCGAGTTTCTTATTCGAGGCATTGACTATCGCCGAAAGCAATATTTCGCCTTCTACGACGGATTATACTCCGCTTACATCGTATTCACAGGCTCATGGGATTCAGTTGCTCGGCTATTTAGGTATGCCTCGATGTGAGGAGAAAGCTACCGATAAGCTTTACGTTCCTGTGCCCGAGCAATGCTATCCTGAAAACTTTGATTATTACCAAGGTGAGTTGATGGATGGTTCGTTTATCGCCGTGGGGTATGATTGGTCGGGAGGTCACATGGCTGAGAATTCAACGGCAATTTCTGTTAATTTTGCGATCATGCGTGATTTGGGCGTTGAGCCCTATCTTGAGGCAGTTCCTCCGCGCAGACAAAACTGGTCGTTAGGCTATAGTGTGATTTCAGATGAGATTCGTTGGCAATTTACTGAAAGTGATCCTCAAGATCGGTTCTTTAAAGAATCGGAACTAAATGCCGCAGGTGGAACGACGATGCACCTCGTTCGTAGCCCTCCTGAGGGAACTTGTGCAACGGGTGATGACGCGTGCTTTAATGCGTGGCGATGGAATACGTCGGTTTCACTGCTTCAGCAGAACAAACACGTCATCGTTAATCTTAAGTATCTTCTTGATGCAGGTTACAACGTTTCTTGCCTTGTCAAACTTTCTCAGGATACTGCTACGGTTTGTTAATTGTTTTATAACAAAGATTAAAAACAGTCAATTAATGTATTGCTTGACGAGGTGATATTTGGTGAAATACGAATTTGCATCTGATTTACAAACACGAATGGAAGATATTGTACGCACGCTTGCGCTTGAGCATGTTGATTTGACACGCGTTAAATGCTTTCGGAGTAAGGGCTCGAGTACAAAGCGAACGATTGCACGATGTCATACAATTGGCAAGCTCATGCAACAAACGATTGGCGTGAAAGCCCACTACGCGATTGAATTTCTTGAGCGGTTTGAACGAATGTCCCGCGAGGAGCAAGACAAAGTGATTATTCATGAGCTTTTGCATATTCCTAAGACGTTCGGGGGAGGTTTTCGACAGCACGATTTCGTATGCGAAGACAATATAAAATTCCTTCACGATAAGTATCGCTCGCTCAAGGGTGATAAGAAAAGCTTTTTTGGGTATTAATGCATTTTTCTTTTCATTTAATCATCGAAATCTTTAAAACGTCGTTTGAGTCCTGATTGTATGCGTAACGGTCTAATTTTGCTTGTTGTTTCGTTTTTGATTTTGGGCTTTTTTCTTTTTGCCTCCGCGTCTCCTGAAACGTTGCCTCAAAACATGCCTGCATTAAGGCTTTCCCATCTTGAGTCCTGTTCTGAATTAAATATATCGGGGGCTTATTATGCTTTGAAACGGGATATTTTATTCAATTCGGGCACGGTTTGTATTAACATTACGGCCCCTCGTGTCACGCTTGATTGTCGGGATCGAACTATTTTAGGTTCGACAGAAGGTATCGGCATTTACTCTAACCAAAATGATACTACTTTGAGAAATTGTACGGTTTCTTTCGAGGGGACTTCGTTAAGCAGAGGCATTGTTATTTCTAACGCTGCTCGACCTCGGGTGTCTAACGTTCGGGTTTTTGACTGTGGTAAAGAAGGTATCCACCTACACGCGGTTCACTCGGCCGTTATTCTCAATCCGAGGGTGGAGGAGTGTCAAATTGGATTGCGTTTAACCGAAGTTCTTTCTTCGCGGTTTTCTGGAGGGCTGATGATACATAATCGTATGAAAGGTGTTGTTATACAAGGGAATAGCTCCTTCAATCGATTTGAGCGGCTTGTTGCAGATTCCAATATAGACGATGGGTTTTTCATTGGAAATGAAGGCTACGGATTTGGTAAGCCTGCCCCCTCATATAATTTCTTCGTTGATGTAACTACTCGTAATAATGGTGATAAGGGAATTACCTTTCCTTCTTCAGGAACACATAACTCTTTTGTTAACTTTACTTCTTTTCATAATGGAGCATCCGTTAGATTGTTTGGAGTAAAAAATACACTCTTTATCGATTCGGCTTTTGTTGCCCCGATTACGAATCAAATCCTTTCTGCGGATTCTGGAAATTCTAATCTGACGTTGGTTCGCACTCGTTTTGTTGATACGCCCACCAATTTCAATGATTTGGCCTTGGTTTTAGCAAGCAGCAACAACCATGTTTTTGTTGATACCCCTATCGGTCCGTATACTCTCGACAAGTTAAGTACCTTTACCCTAAGTCGCACTAACCTGGGCTCCGTCTATTTCTATAACGGTGTTAAAGGAACCGGTTTGAATTTGTCGGAAGAAATTGTTATTCTTCATAACTTTGTTTCTATCAACGCCTCGCGAAATTCATTTTTCGATACACCTTCTCTTGTAACCTTCTATAATCTCTCTTTGGGTACATCTCCTCTTTTTATTACGCGCAACGGAGTTTTTTGTTCAGGTTGTTTTAATCGTACTGCGCTTGATCAGGAGAATGTAGTCATTGAAGTTCCGGGCGAAGGCGCCTATTCTATTGCCTCTCTTTGACTATTGGCATCAATAGTTTAACTGAATTGGAAGTTGGAGAAGAAAAGTATTGGATTCGGGGAGCCCGATATCTGTAAGAGAACTCTTTTTTTATCGTCGGTCACCTGTGCGAAATGCTTATAAAGGTCTTTTCTCTTTACAATGTGGAACTGAGTCGAGGTTCTCTTACAAAAAGTGGTGCACAAGAAATATACCTACAAAGATGGCAAACGATTTGGGCCGTATTATTACAAAACTGAACGTGTCAACGGAAAAATTGTTACTACGTATCTAGGTAGTTCTGTCGTCGGTGAACGTAAGAGAACTTACGGGGTTTCTCTTTTTCTTGGGATCTCTTTTCTCGTTTTGCTTTCTATCTGGTTAGGTGTAAGTTACGAGCGTTCTATTACGGGACGCGTTTTATTCGAGAGTTCCGGTACATACCTTCCTGGGGAACGAGTGCAAGGTGTGTTTACACTTATCTTTAATGAAGGCGAGTTGCTTCCTGCTACAACTTCTATAACGGCTCGCTTGGGTGATGTTGAAAAAACGTATTCCTTGCATGAACTTTTGGCGGGAAGCACGATTGCATCGATTGAGGGTGATTTCTATGCGGAGGGATTTGACTTGGAAGGTACCGGTACCGGATATGGTCTTGCTGGAACGAACGTTATGTATCCCGACGTTACGTTTGAATTGCGCGCAACACGCACGATGGAAGAGGATTCTTCTGATGGTGGTTCTGGCGATGCAGGTTCTGACGAAGGCGATGCAACTGATACGAGAGTAGATGAGGAGGTTTCTTCTTCTGATTTAGAAGACGGTGGTGAAGTTATCTCTGTTGAAGAGGGCTCTGATAGTGGTTCTGAACAAGGGGTCGAAGGAAGCGATACACCTGCAGATGCCGAAGAAAAGAAGAAGGAAGAAAAACAGGAGAAGGAAGAAAAAGAAGAGAAGAAGGAAGTGGACGATGATGAGTCAGGTAGCGAGAGTACTGATTCTGAAGAGGGTACGGACGATTCTGGTTCTGATGGCGGCTCAAGCGAACGCGGGGGGACTATAACGGGAGGGGTTATTTCGGATGAGAACGATATTATTATGGGTACCGCCTCGCGAATGGATTCGTTTGAGTATGGGCTCTCTAAAGGGTATACGGCTCAGTTAGTTTCGGGAAGTGTGCGTGGGTCTGCTGGCGAAGAACTTTCTGATTCTTTTGTGCTTGTTGAACAGGAAGGGACGTCGGTGCGCGTGTCCAGTTCTTATTCAGTGAACCTTTCAGGATTTGGGCAGGATTATCGGGGAGAGAGCCGATATCGGGTGCGCATTCCTCTCGATTTGTTCGACCTTGTAGTACGTAACGCTACACGTCTGAGTCTTACCGCTGTTTTTGGAGGGGTAACCTTGGTAGACGATAGTTCGGAGCTGACGCTTGCTGCTTCTACGGAAGAGAACGAAACAATTGTAGAAGTCCTTGATGTGTTTAACGAGACGTTAGTGAATGAAACAATTGTGAATGAGACTATTGCTAATGACACGTTGATGCTATTGCAGACTATTCCTTCTCTTTCTCTTGATGAGAACTACAGTGCGCGCCTTGATTTGAGCACGTATTTTATTGGCGCTGATGCTTACGAACTTATTGCTTCGGATATGGTTGTTTCGTTTGAAGGATCTTTTATGGATGTGCGTGCGGCGCAGCCCTTTGTCGGTGTGCGCACTGCGCGCATACGGGCGTTTACGTCTGCTGGCGACTCGGTCGAAAGTAATGAATTTTCGGTCGTGAGCCGGACCTCGACGTTTTCATTTACAACTCGCCGTACTAAAGTTGTGCTGGGTCAACCGGTGTACTGGGTGACGAACGTAAGCGTTCCCGATGGTTCTTCTTTCGTGTTGCCGCTTCCTGCTGGCGCAGAGAACGTGAGTGTTACTGCCTTTGATTCGATGGGAGACTCTGTTCAGGCAGATAACGTCACTCTTTCTGTTCCGCTTACGGGACAGATTACGGCGCTTATTGAATCGCGTCCTTCTTTTGCATCTTGGATTGCAGGGGCCGTTGTTGCAGGTACGGGACAGGTTACGAGTGATATTTCTGTTGAATCGGTTGCTTCTGATAACGCTACGTCTGAACTCTCTAATCAGTCGGCTTCTCTCGGAGCGGGAGAGGCGTTCTCATACGAGTCTTCTTCCGAGGTCGTGCTTGATGCAGGGGCTACGGCATATACGGTCGAATACTATACCGCACCTCCTGCGGCAGTAGAAATTTCGCAGGCACGAGGAAAGACGATAACGCTTGTTGCGTCTGAGGCGCTTAATTATTCTGATGTGGTCGTGATTGCTTCTCTTCCGAACGAGTTACGGATTACTAAGCCCTCTACTATTCAGTTGGCATGGCTTACTCCCGATACCTTCGTTAATTATAGTAGCCTTAAGTTGCAAGATGAGGTAGCTGATATGGCTCTTGTTGATGAAATTGACAGTGCTCATCTTGCAACGGCGTCTGATGTTTTTTCTGATGAAATTCTTGTAGATGAATCACTTGCTGAAACTAACGACTCTTCGACTATTTCGGAGTCGGAAGATTCGATGTTGAATGAATCTTCTGAGGGGGCTTCACTCACGGGCGCCGTTGTTGCAGAATTTGTTGACAATTCAGACGCTGAGGTGGACAACACATCCGATTCGGCGTGGATTTCGGTCCGCCCCGTTTCAGAAAATGTCACGGTTGCTTCTCTTGCACAGGTTTTGGTTCCGTTTGAAGCGACGGATAGTGATGGGGATGGATTTATTGATTCGGTGGCGTGGGTTGTGCCACACTTTTCTAATCAGACTTATGAGATTATTGTTATTACAAAAGCAGACCACCTTGATGAGAATCGCACTTTTGTTTCCGATGTGTACGAGTCTGTGAAGGAACTCGATGGGAATTGGAGTGAGCCGATTCCGGACGGACATTACGTGCGCGTGACGTTTGAACGCAATTTGACGCGGGCGAATGATATCACGCTCTATCCGCGTGTGCTGAATGGCACTCCTTTCGTGAAGGTGTATGAGACATCGCAGAATACGACGCTTGCCGTGTTTGATGATGTGACTGATGAGCGTTATTATACTATTTATTTGACCGAGCTTCCTGAAAATTATAGTCAAGATGTATTTGATTTGCATGTGCTTAATGGAAGCATGATGTTTGACCATATTGTTGACCCCACGCTTGTTGCGAGTAGTTCAACAGACCAAAACGTGACTCAAGAAACGTTGTTTACTCATCTGACGGTTGGCAACTCTGCTCCTTACTCTGACCTTAGGGGGTATTGGCCTTTCGATAGAGATGATAACATTACTGCTTTTGACTTTTCTTCTCATAGTAGTGATGGTTCTTATCAACGTGGTGCGTTTGCGAGGCTCGGTTTTCTTGGAGCAAGCGCATTTTTTGATGGCACGAACGATCTTGTTAATGTAACTTTCAACGAAAGTCTTTTTGACTTACCTTTAAATTTGAGTTGGGGAGCTTGGATTAATTGGTCGGGAGGTTCTGGCACGTCGTCTGGGCGCGTCATGATTAAAGGAACTGGTTCTGATTTTACCTTTGCGCTTACACCTAATGCTAGCATGAACATGCGCTGTCTTGTGAAGCGCGCCGATGGTACCAATTTTGCTGCGACTGATTCTTTGGTTATGTCAAAAAATCAATGGTATAATTTTTTTTGTACTTATAATACTACCGGAGGAGTTACACTTTACCGGGACGGTAGTCCCGTAGCTCGCGTTCTGGTTTCAGGGAGCAAGGCGCTCAAGCTTAATAATAATCCTCTTCTCTTCGGTTCAGAGGGGTCTAGCGCTTTTAATGGTCTCATTGATGAAGTAATGATATTTAATGTCTCTCTTACTGATTCAGAAGTTTCTCAAATTTTTTCTAATGCTTCTGTTCGTTATTTTTCTCGGGGCGAACAACGCTTTACCTCCGTTGATTTTGGAACAAATACAACGGTCAATGTTAGTCTTCAGAATGCCGAACTACTTTTGAATAGTAATTTTAGCCTTTCGGTGAATGGAGCCGCCGAACAGAATTTTTCTTATAATGGGAGTGCCTATGTCGTTACGGGTTATCCGCTTACTGGAAATTTGACTTCCGCGAATGTCTCTTTGTTTCACTATGCGGGAACTAACTCGTTTTATACTCCTATTCTGATAGGAAACCTTACTTACGAGGGGTATGGTATTAATCTAGCTGATATAACTTTTCCCGTCGTCTCTCTCATGCATCCTTCCAATGACAGTTCTGCGAGCTTTCCGATTGTCTATTTTGCGGCGAACATTTCTGATAACATAAACGTTTCAAACGCAACGCTGTATATCTGGAATGCTACGAGTTTGATAGGTACAAATTTCTCGAGTTTGAACGTGAGCCAGGGTATTGTTAATCTCTCGTTTGTGCTTCCTCGAAACGATACTTACGTTTGGAATTATTATGCGGGTGATAACTCAAGCAACTACGCGATGAACGCAACGAACTGGACGCTGCGTACGCTAACTATGCCTCTTGACATCTGTGTGAACTTAAGTCAGGCTAATTCTGTTTATACCCAGATTGGCACGCTTGTGCCGAGTGGTGTTACTCCGTGCATCAGTGTTGACGCGCCCAATATCAGCATTCTCGGTAGCGGGTATTGGATGGTTAATTCTACGTATAATTATACAGTCATTTTCAGTGATGAATATAACACTACGATTTCTGGGGTAAATATCAGTCTTTCGTCCGAAGGTCCGTTTGGATGGGGAATCCATTTGAATCATTCAAATAATGCTCGCGTGTTTAACACGACGCTTATTTCGGGAGACATAGGACTCTTGGTTGAATGGGCAAACGTGACTGTTTTAGATACATTATGGTTTAAGGATAACGATGTGGGTGCGCGGGTTGTCATTCGGTCTAATCAAATCAACGTCACTAATTCGGTATTTACTAATACTACTACAGGGGTATCTCTTATAGGTACGGGCAGTTATATTGCGAACGCGTTTATCTCAAATCTTTCTATAACTTCGGCATCTACGGGTATCTCTATAACGGCTGCGACGCGTCCGATTGTCTCTGATGTTGTTGTTTCGCAAAGTGCACTCGGTGTTTCGATAGATTCACTTTCGTCAGGAACCAATCTTTCGCGACTTAGTCTGCATAATAATACGGCAGGTATCTTAATTAGCGCCCAGGATGTATGGTTTGAAAATTCGTATATTAATTCCAGTACTTTCTATGGTCTTCGCATTTCTACGGCTGCTAAAGTAGGTATATTTAGGAACTTGACGTTTGTAAGAAACAATATTTCTCTTCATTTCCTTCCCACAACGGGTGCGCTTCGCGACCATAACTTCACGAACATATTTGTGCATAACTCTACGGGCCCGGCTCTCGTTTTCAATGTGAACGGAATTAGTGCGGCGCTTGATCGTATGAATTTCACGAATCTGAGCGTGATTGGTACCAATAGCTCCTATCCTGACCTTCAGTTTATTGCTTCAGGGACTGATCTGCAGAATATTCGCTTCGAAGATAGTTATTTCGCAAATTATTCGTTTGCTGATACGGGCGGGCGCTATTTCACGTTTGAATCGAGCTTATTTGGAAAGATTAAGTTTCTTGATTATATTAATGGTTCGGGTATTAATTTAAGTGCGGATGTGCGTATTGTAAACAATAGCGCTACCGTTCGAAACGAGGTTAATTCGGGATTAAATACGACTGCAAACGTAACGCTTACCGGTATTTCTACTAATTTCGTTAATCCGGTTATTCTTAAGGATGATGTTGCGGGATGCGTTGATTGTTACAACTTCACCGATTTGAATGCAGGCACGGTTATCTTTAATGTATCGCGATGGAGCAATTATAGTATTGGTGTTGTGTCAAATCGTGCTCCGGCAGCGACTCTTGTTCATATCAATTCGACTTCTGGGTCGAATAAAACCGAACAGGACTTGAACTGTTACACTACTTTAAGTGACCCCGATGCGAATACGTTCTTGAACGCGAGTGTATTTTGGTACAATAATTCAGTTCTTCATTTGGTGTCAGATTACAACACGAGTTATGCAAATGCCAGCGTTTTCATAGCTACGTTGGACGATCGTAATACAACGAAGGGACATAATTGGACGTGTGGCGTGCGTGTATTTGATGGATTTTTGTATACGGGCCCGTTTAATGCAACGTATAATGTGACTGTTTTGAATACAATTCCGAACATTACGCATCTTGCTCCCCCTGATGCAAGCCGCACGACGAATAGGACTCCTGTGCTTAACTTTACGGTATTCGACGCAGATGACGAAGGTGCAACGTGGCAGTTGAACGTGAGCTTGGTAGCGACAAGCGCCTGCACAGATATTTCTCATTTTTATTCGGCGACGGTGACAGGCCTTTTGGGAGGCACCAATGTGAGCTATGCTGTCGTGCCCGACTTGCGCTGTTTGTATGATAATCTTGACTATTATAATTGGACTGTACGCGTTAACGATAGCGATGGCATGAGTGGCTGGACGGTACCTTGGCGCATCAATATCTCTTCGGTGGTAAGCATTACGCTTTTGAATAATTCTATTGACTTTGGCTCACTTGATTACTTACAATGGAATGATACCTCTGATGATGCTCCGCTACCGTTTTTGCTTGAGAATGATGGTAATTCGTTCGTTAATGTCACGATTACCTCAACGCACCTTTGGGAAACACAGTCAGGCGGCTCGAATTACTTCCAGTTTAAAGCGGCTAATTATAGCTCTGAGCTCGGTTCGTTTATCTGGGCGCAGTCGCAAACCGCTTATGCGGCGATACCTCTGAGCGATGGTTTGCCTGAATCGCCTCTGCTTTGTTTTTCGTCATTTAATTATACCGATACTACCGATACGGCCGAAATTGATATTAATGTTACGGTTCCTATTAATGAACCGCCCGGGGTACGGAGGGCCAACGTCACGCTCGTTGCGAGTTTGAGTGAATAATATGCGTAAAAAAATAGTGTACGGGGTTGATGCACTTTTAGTAGTGGGAACGCTTGCGCTTGTCGTCTGGGCTTTCTTTTACGCGACTCCGTTGTTGAATACTCCTTCGAATGGAGTTATTGCTACGGGTGCCGTGCTCTTCTCGTTTGAACGTGGAGACTTCTTGTTAATTGATGACACGGTTGACTTCACGTCGCCGCAACGTATTTCGGTGCGTGATAAAGCACTCATTACTCTCGAGCCGGGCACTTATTACTGGATGGTCGAAGGAGTTTTACCGAGCGAGATTAGACAGATTACGGTTGAATCGGTTGTTGATTTGCAGGTGCGCGTGTCTGATGCGGGCTATGACATTACTAATGCGGGAACTTCTCGTTTGAACGTGGACGTGTACAATAAGGGCGTTTTAACGGGAAAAATAATTCTCGCTCCTGACGAGTCATTAGAACAAGCAGGTGATTCTTTCATTGGAGGGCAACATGATTGACCTGAAACGTTTGTTTATGTTCGCAGGGATGGTGGTTCTTGTGGTGATGCAGGTTAGTGCATTGGGAATTACTCCCGGGCGTACAACGTTGCAGTTTGAACCCGGGGTTGAACAAACCGTTGAGTTTACAGTTATCAATTCAGAGCAGGAAGATATGCAATTGGTACTCTTAGTGCAGGGGGAGTTAAATCAGACGATTGCACTTTCGACTACTTCGTGGGATGTTGCGGCAAGCGAATCTGAAAAGAAATTAAGTTATGTTTTCAGGGCACCTTCGACGCTCACGCCCGGTACGCGCACAGCTGAAATAATAGTGATAAAGTTGCCAAAACGAGGTGCGACAGGTGCAACGTTTGTCGGTGCTGCGGTCGGAGTGACGACACAGTTGCATGTGCTTGTTCCGTATCCAGGGAAATATGCCGAACCCGATTTGAATATTGCAGGTCCTGATGATTCGGGAAAAGTTACGTTCTTAATTCCCACGGTAAGTCGGGGCGAACTTGATCTTGTTAGGGTGCGGGCCACCGTAGAAGTATATACTGCGCTTAATGAAAAAATTATTACGCTTAGTTCGAATGAAGTTTCGCTCGCAAGTGGTGCTCGTGCTGAACTTGTTGCTGAGTGGGATGCTTCTGCAGTTGCTCCTGGTTCGTATCGGGCGGTGGTAAACGTGCTCTATGACGAAGGCGTTACGAAGGTTGAAAAAACGTTTGAAGTGGGTAAACGCGTCCTCGAGCTGCAGAATGTCGAGGTTAATGATTTTAGTCTTGGGGAGATTGCTAAGTTTGAGCTCTTAATTGAGAATAAGTGGAGTCAGCCGATTTCAGGGGCATATGCGGATATGGTCGTGTATAATGCGCAACGGGAGATTATGGCTAACTTCAAGTCTGCGACGTATGAGGTGCCTGCGCTTGGGAAAGCGTTGCTTGTAACGTTCTGGGATACGGAAGGTGTTAAGGAAGGAACGTATGATTCGTCTGTCTTTTTGAGATATGACGAACATTCGGACCAGCAGGACTTTAAGCTGAAAGTTTCTTCTAATGATATCTCGGTTATAGGGTTGGGATACGTTATTTCGAAAGATTCGGGTGATTCGGGAGAGTCTAATACGCTTGTTATTGTGCTTGCGACGATTATTGGCGTACTTGTACTTATTAACGTGCTTTGGTTCTTAGTGTTACGAAAAAAGTTTTCTGCTCGGAAATAATCGTTTATTGCCCGAAATCTTTATATAGTGCCTCTCAGTGTTTCTTTTGTAAAAAGATGGCGCTTGAACAGGGTGTTTCGACAAAGGTTATTGTGTTGTTGTTGGCGGTGGCTGTGTTGTTTTCGGTTCTTTCGGTTATGGTTTCTTTAAGCGTACGTGATAGTTTTAAGTCGGACTTTGTGCCGGTTCGTCAGACGGGCGCGGGTCTTGCGGTTGGAGACCCTTCGAGTGATGTTGGGCTTCAGGTACTTCCTCGTCCGGGTGCAGGTTCATGAAAGGCGAGCAATTGCTTGTTTTAGTTGCGGCGCTTGCGGCGTTTTCTGCGCTTTTTTCAGCAGGGTTTAGTTATTATTCGCTTTCTGCGTTTCGTGATACGTGGGTGACAGGGTTTGCGTCACAGGCAAACGCCACGCTTAACTTGACGGTTGCGACTTTGTTAAGCATTAATTTTACGAATAGCTCTGTTCAATGGGGTTCGGGATACGTGACTGAGGGACAGTCGGAAGCAAACTTAACAACTAATCAGGCGGGTGGTACAATCAATGCGGTTGGCGGTTCGTGGTCAATTGGGTCTGCTACGGGTTCGAGCGGGTTTGTTCTTGAGAACATCGGTAATGTAAATGCAACTATCCTGCTTTATACAAGTAAGAATTCTACGCAATTGTTGGGAGGCACTAATCCTCGATTTGAGTATAATGTTTCAAATATAGACTCAGGTAGCTGTCTTAATACGACGGGCGGTACGGATAACTCCTCTGTCAATCCTAGTGTGAGCGGGTTAATTCCGCTCGGATTATTCTTTGATGTTAATACCACTAATCCTGGCACGCCCATATGTGGCGTTTTCAGATTTTCGGACGGATCTGATTCATTGCGCATCGGCGTTCGTTTGAGGGTGCCGTATGACTCTTTGCAGGGTAATCTGTCGTCGTACTTCCATATGATTTATTGCCAAGCTCCGGGCCCGTGCTCGTAGAAACGTATAAAAACTATTTTTTCTTTCTACTCGTATGAGGAGATTGTTTTTGTTCTTTTTTGTTGTGCTTGTTGCCCCTCTTGTTGTCGCGGGACTTACTCCGGCACGATACGAAGTTAATTACGAACCTGGCTTGAAGGCAGCCTTTCCGTTTACTTTTCTTTCCTCTAACCCTGAAGCTCGATTTTCTTTCTCTTTGCAGGGAGATTTCGCGCAGTATGCGCAGCTGAGTGATTCAACGTCTTCAAGCACAGGTACCGTCATTGTATATGTAACGCTTCCCGATGAGGCGGATGTGCCGGGCATCCATCGAGTGTTTGTCACGGGTGCTGAAACCTCTTCCCTTCTCGGATTGGGGATTTCGGGAGAACCTCGAGGAGTGATTCTCATTTATGTTCCGTATCCGGGGCGGTATCTTGAAGTTTCGCTCGCTACGTCTTCGGTAAATAAGGGAGAAGTCGTTCCCTTTGACATTTCAGTTATTAATCGTGGAAAAGAGACAACTTCGTTTGATGTCTACCTTGATATTTATCGTGGCGAGGCATTTGTTGAACGATTGGGGGTTGCTCAATCGTTACTTGGTTCTACTGATTCTGCCGTGTTTCATGCAGAGATTGACAGCACCCTCTATTCGCCGGGAAGTTATCGTGTGGTTGCCCATGCAGTGTATGGTGAGGCTGATGCGATTGACGAAAAGGCTTTTCGTATTGGTACACTTGAGGTGCACATTCTTAATTATACTCGCTTTTTTGAGCGGGATTCTATTAATAAAATTAACTTGGATATTGAAAGCGCGTGGAATGCTCCTATTGAAAATGTTTTCGCGAATGTAACTGTTCTTGGAAGCGATATTTCTTTTTTGACGCCTACTGTTGTGCTTAGTCCCTTTGGTCGAGCGACGCTCGAAGGTTATTTCGATACAAGTTCGATTGTTAATGATACCTTTGAGGCTCGTGTTATGCTCTTCTATGAGGGCTTATCGAGCGAGCAGGCGGTTAGTCTTGCATTTGTGAAAAAGATTAATGTTGCCGTTGTAGCTCTCGTGATTGCAATCGTTGTTGTCGCGCTCTTGGCGGCATGGTTCTTTGTGCGCAGGAAACGTGCTATTCCTCGGAGAAGAGTATCGTGATACATAGGCCTTCTTCTTTGATACTCGCGATTGCGTTCTTTTGTCTTTTAATTGTGTTCGTTTCTTTGTTTATCATTTTTTCTCGACCGTTTGATGTGCGGGCACTCGATGTACGGTTTATGGTAGGAGATTCGGTAGGGTTAGAGATAAACACTTCTTCACTTACTTTTGGTCGTGTATTGCCCGATACGGTTTCCTCGCGTGTTGTTTTTATCGATAATCCGTATTCGTTTCCGGTGGGTGTTACTGTGTTGATTGATCCTTCCTTGAATCTTTATCTTACTACGGCTGAGCCTTCATTTACAATTGAGCCACTTTCTCGATACAATGCGTCATTTACCCTTCTTGTGCCTTCAGGTACAGCCTTTGGTTCTTACGAGGGTTCGCTTAAGTTTGAATTTAGGAGATAATCTTTTATAGCGTTGCTTCCTCTTTATATTATGCGTTACCAATCAGTCGTTCTGGCGTTTGTCATGCTCGCGTTTGTGTGTAACGCATTTACCTTTTTTTTGTTTTTCAGCTCTGATTTTTGGTCTCTTCCACTTTCTGCACAAGCGAGTTCAGACGGAACGTTTTCACTCACTATCACTGCTCCGCCTTCAAATGCTACTAATGATTCAGGCGATTCAGGAGGGCCATCGGGAGGAGGCAGCAGCAGCGGTGGCGGAAGTGCAGCCAGTGTTCCTGCTGCACTTTTTACTGTCGATCCTGAAGAATTGAATATCGGGATTGTTGCGGGTGCGCTCGAAGAACGTGTTATTACTATACGCAATACGGGGCGCGCATCACTTACTATTGCCGTTTCACTCACGGGTGTTGCTTCGTTTGTTTCGCTGGATAGCTCGAGCCTTACACTCGAGCCGGGTGCCTCGGGACAGGTTACGTTGACTATTCGGGCTCCCGAGGGCGGCATTTATGGGGGAAGAGTTGTCTTTAGCGCGGCAGGCGAGCGAAAAGATGCTATTTTGCTTCTCAACGTACATAGTGCTAATGCGCTGTTCGACGTTTCACTTACGGTACCCGAGTCCATGAAGGTGTTTCGTCTTGGCAAGGTTCTTAAGGCATTCATTTCTCTTCAACAAGTCGGGCCTGCAGAGGATACCGACGTTACCGCGACATATACGATTAAAGACTTCGATGGAGTTACGCTCTTTACCGAAACTGAGACGTTTAGGGTGCTTCGTAGCAAGAGTTACCTGAAGGAGTTTGATACGAGGAGTTTGAAAGAGGGAGATTATTTAGTTGGGGTAGAGATTGTGTATCCACAGGGATTTGCGACTGCGAGTGCGTACTTCAGCGTTTCTACAACCGCGTTAGACTATTCGCTGATTGCTTTGATTGCTTTGCTTGTGTTATCCTTGCTTATCTTGTTTTATTCGTTTAGAACGTATCGTAAGGCGAAACAATTAAGAGGGTCGCAAGGATTAGGTAATCGGAGGGCAGCATGAGGGGTATTCATTTGGTTATGTTTGTTATCTTTATCTCTGTAACTGGCTTGGTTTCGGCTGATTCCGAAGAAACTACTTTTGAAGTTAATAAACCGCTTGTGTCTATTACCGTAGAGCCTGGTGAACTCGCGTCGAGCGAAGTATCTATTTTTAATAGGGGCGCGCCTACTGTTTTTTCTGTTGCAGCTCATTCACTAAACTCCTTTTTTAGTGTTGATCGTTCTTCCTTTTTCCTTGATACCGGTCAGAGTATCTCGATGCGTCTCTCGTTAGGGTTTGATTCTCTTTCTCCTGGTATCTATGTTGGTTCGGTTGATATTTCAGAGGGATTTATGACGGTTTCGATTCCGGTCGTTCTTGAAGTGCAAAGTAAATCTCCTCTTTTTGACGCGTCAATACGAGAATTGCCGATTTATTCTGAACTGCGTGCAGGCGACGTTTTTATACCCCAGATTACACTTTATAATTTGCGCTCTTTGCATCCTATAGCTACACTTCGCTCTTCGGTGTATGCTCTTGATGGTACTCGTATTGCATATACTGTTGAATCCGTCGACGTCAAGAACACTCTTGAGCTTTCGCCCGCACTCCCTTTGCCGGAATCTATTTCAGACGGTCCGCTTATACTTGCAGTTGAGATTGTAGCGGGAACGTCGCATGGAACGGCGACAACTTTTGTACGCACGGACAATGTTTCGCTCTCTCCACCCCTTGTCAACAACGCTTCATTTTATTATGCCTTAGTTGTTATTGGGATTTTACTTGTAAGCTTTTTAGTTATCAATTATTTGTGGCGCAGACGTATGGTCACGAGCGCGACTTATTGGGACGATCAACTTAAGCAGGCACGTAGCGGACAAGATGGTCGTAGAGCTCATCGAAAATTGATGTATCAACGGCAGCTTCTTATCGAGGCGTATAAGAAGAGGTATATCACTTCTTCCACCTACAAGACTACGCGTGCTAAACTTGATGCTCTCGATAGGCGTTTAAAGAAACGTTTATAAACACCAGCGTCGTTGTTGCCTGATGAAGTTAAAAAAGAAGGGTGTTTTGCCTTCCTCGTCTTCTCTTTTGGCCACGGCTTTTAAGGATTTAGAAGTTCAAATAAAGGCACTTAAGCGTGATAAAAATAGGTTGCAGGATGAACTCAAGCAGGTTTCTATGGCTATTGATGTTGATCGAGAACTTGAACGAGAACTTGAGCAGAAAATTGCTTCTCTCATGGAGAAGGAAGCGAAGCTTGGCGAGAAGAAAAAGAAATTATCGACGGATATCGATCGGGTTTCTGAGCGTCTTGGTAAGGTTTCTAAGATTAAGTCTGAAATGGCTGACGTCTAGTATGTCTGAGCAGTTTATTTTTAGGGCGCGTCGTCGACGGTTTTCTCTGTTTGTTTCGCGTGTAGGCTACTTTCGTCGGGGGATTGGTCTAATGTTTCGTACAAGGTATACGTGGCCGCTTCTATTTGTGTTTCATCGCCCGTGTCGAGTTGCTCTGACCTCGTGGTTTGTTTTTTTTCCGTTTGTGGCCGTTTGGCTCGATAGTCGTCGTCGGGTTATTGAATCTTGTATTGTTCGGCCTTTCATGCTTACAATCGTGCCTCATTGTTCCGCACATTATCTGGTCGAAATTCCTTTAAATCGTCGTAACTCAAAAATAACGCGTTTTCTCGTCGGAAAATAAGAAACATTTAAATACTCCCGACGACAATCTTATGTATTCCGATAAAAGGAGGTGTGCTATGGGAAAAATCGTTGTAAAAAAAGTGATTGCGCGTAAACCTGGACACTTGTACTATGTTGATGGGCAAGGTAATGTCTGTGAGGCCGTTATGGCTCGCGGCGGTCGCAAGAAAAAGAAGAGATAACTCTTCTTACTGATTTTTTATTTTTTATTTACTCCTCTGTTTCTGTTTTTTTGTTGAAGTCTTCTCTAATGGGGTAGCCATTTTTTTTGAAAAAGTTTCTCATTTTGTTAATTACTCTTTCTTTTTTTTGTCTGATTCTTTCCCTGCTGACTCTCTGTTCCTGACCTATCTCTTTTAAGCTTTTTTCGTCCCAATAAATTTTTCTTATTAGTTCTGCTTCTGTACTCGTTAAATGTGCAAGGGCTGTTTCAAGATCAGCGTCTAGCGTGATATTAAGGGGCTTTGATTCTTGTTTTCTGAACACCTTATACGGGTTGAAAGAGTTCGGAGTTTCTTGTACCTCATAGGTCTTCAGAGGTTTCTCGAGTATGAGTGCATATGCAAGTGCGACTTCTTCCGTTATCATATGTGTTCTTCGTTCTATTATAGAAAGGAGATTTTTGTTAACCACGAGTTCGGGCCATAATTTATTTATTTTGACAACCATCCGTTCAAGAACAATACCTGCTGCCTTTCTGTCTTCACGCAGGCGTTGCGTGTTTAAGGGAGCGTGTTCCTCTTTTTTAGAATTGAGCTTATAGACATAAGATTCTTGAATTTTTTTGTAATGGGCGCCCAACTCTTCTCCAAATAGTTCCTCAAGAGATAGGTTGAACAACGTTGCGTATCGCAGTGCGACTTTTGTAGACGGGAGGCATAATCCTGCCTCGTATATCTGAATCATGCTTCGTGTTCTTCCTAGAGCATCCTCCATTTCTTTCGCCGTATATCCGCTTTGCTCTGTTATTTTTCTTAGTCGGGCCCCCATTAGTTCTTTCTTTCTTTTTGGTAAGGAACGTTTCATGAAAAAAAGGTTCCGTGTTCTCTTTTAAACTTTTCTATTTGCGAAACCTTTTTAAATGCTCTTTGTTCGTGCGCTTTATGAGTTTGAATGATATTGCTGCGCGCTATAGGGGAATCGTCGATCGTCAAGAGGAACTTGATAGTTCACAATGCGAACTTAATGCACGCACGTTAGAAGTTGCTTTCGATGTTGTGAACCATTTTGATAGATTTGTGAAAGATACGCTCGGCCCTTTGATGCCCCCTGGTTGTTCGGTATCCGGCAATCATAGGGCGACGTATGACGCTTCGTCGAAGGGGTATGTTATACAGATGGGCCCCGTTGCGCTTCCCGAAGGTACTGATGCTGTGCGTGTTCTACCGGTTGATGATCTGAATATGGTGATCGACCGCCGTTATAAGGCGCGTTGTCCGTGGGTATCTCGTATTAATCCTTCTTTTTAAGAACAGAGTGTTATCTTCTTTTCTATCTGTTTGCGTATCCTTATAAAGAGGATTTACTTTTTTTAGGACATGGTTGTGGTAGGCATTGAGTGTACGGCGCATACGTTTGGCGTGGGGGTTGTGCGCAATGGCAAGATTCTTGCGAATATACGTGATATGTACAAACCTGTACACGGAGGCATTGTTCCTATGGAAAGTGCGGCTCATCATACGGCTGTTGCAGAGAGCATGTGGACTACGGCTCTTGAGACAGCAGAGATTTCGGATAGTGATATTGATGCAATAGCTCTTTCTAATGCGCCAGGTCTTGCTCCTTGCTTGCTTGGAGGTATGGAGTTTGCTAAGAAGAAGGCGAGGATGTTAACCGTACCACTTGTCCCCGTTAACCATTGCATTGCGCATCTTGAGATTGGACAACACGAGGGCGCGCGGGACTCGGTGTTGTTATACGCCTCTGGAGCGAACACGCAGATTATCGCATTTGCTGCGGGGAAGTATCGTGTATTCGGAGAGACGTTGGATATGGGGGTGGGTAATTTTATTGATAGTTTTGCACGCGTGGCTAACGTGCCGTTTCCTGGAGGTCCGGTGATTGAGCAGAAGGCTAACGGGGGACACTATGTTGATTTGCCGTATTCCATCAAAGGAATGGATGTGAGTTTTTCGGGATTATATACAAAACTTGTGCAGCTCTATACACGGGGAACGCCACTTGCGGATTTGGCGTTTTCGTTACAAGAAACGGTGTTTGCGATGCTCATTGAAGCTGCTGAACGTGCGCTTGCGCATACAGGGAAGAAGGAGCTTGTTCTGGGTGGAGGGGTTGCGTGTAACGCTCGATTACAAGAAATGGCACGCGTCATGTGCGCTGAACGAGGAGCTCGACTGTTTTGCCCTGCGAAGGAATTTCTTGTAGATAACGGGGCGATGATTGCGTTTACGGGCGAACTCATGTTCCGCGCTGGCGTACGAGAGAACGCTGACGATGTAGATATTAAACCTCGCGAGCGGACGGACGATGTAGAGGTTACATGGAGAAACTAATTTTGGCGCAGTTGTTACAACGAAGAAAATTGCCTCATTATGGGTGAGGCGCGAAGCGCCGAACGCGCTCGGCATCATGCTTCTTGACGTCTGTAAAAGGGCGCATAAGGGAGATTAAAAGAACGTGTCTTTTTTGAGGAAGATAACGCTTAAATAGGAAGACATCATATCTGTTTATGAAAGTGGTGGCTTTTTCGGTTGTTTTTCTTTTAGCTTTTTCTTCGTTTGTTGTCGCTCTTAATGACAAAGATGAAGGTGTTCTTGTTGGTGCTGATGTTGAACCCTTGACGGAGAGCGGGGGATGTGTCGATACTGATGCAGGCGAAGACGTGTATGATGCGGGCCTTGTTATTCAATGGGATGATGTGTCTCAACGTGCGGATGGTTGGCTTTTCAATTGGGATGGTTGTGTTTATCCTGCCTATGAATATATCGAAGAAGCTACGTGTGTTGATGGTCATGTTAAACGTGTTACGGTGAAATGTCCCGAGGGTACCGTTTGTACGCCCTTTACTCATTTCGAAAGTTCTGTTTTTGAATCATTTATTGCGACGTGGATTTCTCTCATGGTTGCAGAAGGCATGACCCCTGAAGAGGTTGCTGCTGAAATTGAGTATATTCGCGACGAATGGCAGAAGGCGGGCGCGTGTTTGCCGGTCGAAAGCGAGCCTGAAACGCCTATCATTCGCATACCTGGCTTTAGCATTGTTGATATTTTACATGGAACTCGATTTAATACGGGATCGATTCCTTTTTTCCCTCGTGACAATTTCGATGGAGCTAGAACGCGAGTTATAGTCGAAGGTGAGGAGAACTCGCGCATTGTTAAAGTAAATCATGAGGTACTTTCGGTTTCTGAAGATGATGGTTCGATTGTTGAGAATACGATTCGTGTTAAGAAGAAAGCTGCAGAACGCCTTTCTAGTGCAGGGACGACGGAGAGGGTTACTCAAGAGTTCGCGACTTCTTTTAAAAAAGGAGATGTAACGTTCACAGGTCGTTCGTTGCAGGTTAAGGTAATGGGTTTTGCTCACAAGATTTACGGATTGTTTTATTAACTTTTTTTCAAATTCGGATGCTTTTCAAAGAGTTTCATTGCTGTAAGGCTCTTAACGATTCGAAATAGTTGCGAAGGAAAGGAGAATATTTGGGCACAGCTTGAAGCATGAAATGCACATGATTTTCATCGAAGCCAATGGTTTAAAAAATCTTGAATATCTTTTCTCCAAACTCTTGCAAATTTTCTTAAAAGTTTCTATGTACTTGTTCTGCAAGAACAAATCCTTTCGATATTTTATCAAAATATTAATAAACTCATTTTTCTCCTATTTCTAATGACTCCCTCGCTTCCTTCTTTTGAACAAGTTGTTGATAACTATACTCGTCGTGTGTTTACTCCTCGAACGTCTCGTTCTTTTTCTAGTCGCTTTATGAACTACGTTCGCGGGGCAGGCTCTATTCTTGATGTATTTGGTCCACAAACACAGGACGCTCATGTCTATCTACGTTTAATTGAGGAACATCCTGAATTAGGGGAGCGTCGGCGGTTTCTGATTGAAGATGGTTCCGATGTTTCTCGTACGATTATGCAGCTTGAAACTTGTTTGGCACAAAATCCTAACGATGATAACACGAGATGTGCACTTGAATTCGGAAAGAAATACTTTGACAGTCTCCGTACGTATTATCTTGCTTCGCAATAACATTTAAATACCTTTATTTCAGTTTGTTTTCAACCAATGACATCGTTGGATGGAGGCCAGACATGGACTTCTACAAAATAATCGAAATAGCAAGAAAAACCGGAAAAGTTGACAAGGGAAGTAACGAAGTTACGAAAGCGATAGAGCGTGGCGTTGCTAAACTTGTTTTGTATGCGGTCGATGTGAATCCTAAGGAGATTGTTGCGCATCTTCCTGCGTTGTGTAAAGAAAAAAATATTCCGTGTCATGAGGTTGATTCTAAGCAGAAGCTTGGACTGGCTATCGGATTACCTGTTTCTACGGCTGCTGTTGCAGTTATCGATGCAGGTGAATCAGATAAGGAGATTGCCTCTCTGAAGAAGGCAAAGTAATTCTATGGGTTCGAAGCCACAACGTATTAAAGATGCCAAACCTGTTCAGTCGCAGGGCACTACTAAGAGTCGATTCTCCGATGAGGGGCCCGTGCCTGCTCGTGTTGAAGCCTTTCTAGGTCGTACGGGTGCCCGTGGCGAAGTTACGCAAGTACAAGCTATGATTCTTGAGGGGCGTAACCGAGGTCGTTCTATGCGTCGCAACGTCAAGGGTCCGGTCCGCATTGGCGATTTGCTTATCCTGCGCGAGACTGAAATTGAAGCGCGCAAGATTCGTCGTAACATTACCAAGGGGGCACAGAGTTAAGATGGCTCGTTCGGGTTACAAGGCAGATCAGCTGTTTCGCAGTGAACCTCGTGCGCCCGTGAGTCCTCCTTCTAGGGAGACTTCTCGCGATAACGTCTTTATTGAAGGTGCGCGTGCATTGTTTGGTAATCCTGCTCTGCAATTAGAGGATACTCTATTTGGTCGAAGCACCATTATTATTGGTACACCTAAATCAGATTATGTGATTACTAGTAGAGAACTTCATCTTCAAGGAATGGGTTATCGTGTCTCTGCAGAAGCGTTTCACGAATTTAGCCGTTCTCTTAGATTGCGACCAAGCGACCTTATTTATGATGATGACAAAGGGCTTGCAGGGTTTACTATTCCTCGCGGGGCTTACGGAGAATCTTGCTAATGGCGCTCGCTAGATGTGTGTTCTGCGGGAAGGACTACGAGGATTACACGGGTACGTATTTGATTACGAATGATGGGTTCATGCATTACTATTGCTCGTTGAAATGTCGCAAGAACCATTTGAAGTTGGGTCGTGATAAGCGAAAGCTCAAATGGACTGCTGCGTTTTATGATTCTCGTGAAAAGCGTTATGCTGCTGAAAAGAAAGCTGCCGATAAAATCGCACAGGCTTCTGCTCCGCTCGATGCAGTCCATGCAAAAAAAGCGAAAAAAGTGTCTAAGTAAGATTTGTTTAGTCTTTTTGATTCTCTATTGTTTGTCGTCGATAAATCGCTTTTTTTAAGGTAAAGGTTTATAAAGGTCTTTTGGCTTTTTAGCGTGTAATTGTAGTGAAAATGGTCGACCAGAAAAAGTACGAAGCGAGCAATATCAAAGTTCTTGAAGGGCTTGAAGGTGTTCGTCTGCGCCCTGCAATGTATATTGGCAGCACAGGTAAGCAAGGGTTACATCATTTGGTTTACGAGATTGTTGATAACTCGGTTGATGAAGCCATGGGAGGGTATTGCGACACCATCGTGGTTTCGTTAAATAAGGACGGAAGTGTTACGGTGACCGATAATGGCAGAGGTATTCCGGTTGACCCTCACCCTGTGTATAAGGTGCCTGCGCTTGAAGTGGTGGTTACTAGATTGCATGCGGGAGGCAAGTTTGACAAGGATAGCTATAAGGTTTCTGGAGGGCTACACGGTGTCGGTATTTCTGTTGTTGCTGCGCTCTCTAAACTTATGAGGGTTACGGTCAAGAAAGCGGGAAAAATTCATCAACAGGAATATAAAATTGGCAAACCCTTACACCCCGTCAAAGCCATTGGGGAATGTGCTAAAGACGACCACGGAACTGAAGTCGTATTCTATCCTGACGATAGTATTTTTTCTACAACGACGTTCGACTATAAAATGCTTGAGACGCGTTTTCGAGAGATTGCATTTCTTAACAAAGGGCTCACTATTGTTTTGAAGGATGTTCCTTCTCAAAAACAAGAGAAGTTCTTTTATGAGGGCGGGCTTATAGAATTTGTAAAATGGATTAACGAAACGAAAGAGCCGTTGCATAAGCCGGTGTATTTTGTCAAAGAAGAGGATAAAATCGTGGCAGAATGTTCTATTCAGTATAACAACGGTTATCAGGAGAACATCATGAGCTTCGTTAATACGATTAATACGGTTGAGGGGGGAACGCACGTTGCGGGGTTTAGGACGGCCCTTACTCGTGCGATTAATGAGTATGGTAAGAAAAACAAGCTTTTCAAGGATGAAGGTGTTTCGGGCGATGATGTTCGTGAAGGTCTGACTGCTATTGTTTCGGTTAAAGTGCCCGAACCACAATTTGAAGGACAAACAAAAACGAAGTTGGGTAACACCGAAGTTAAAGGAATTGTTGAGAAGATTGCGTTTGCGTCTATTTCTGAGTTCTTTGAAGAAAATCCTGCTATTGCAAAACGTATTGTTGCGAAGGCACAGGAAGCGCAGAAGGCACGTGAGGCGGCGAAGAAGGCAAAAGATCTTGTTAGAAGAAAGAGCGCATTTAGTGTGGGCGGTCTTCCGGGAAAACTTGCCGATTGTTCGAGGAAGTCGAGTGAAGATACTGAACTCTTTATTGTTGAAGGCGATTCCGCAGGCGGTTCAGCTAAGCAGGCGCGTAATAAGGAGTTTCAGGCTATTCTCCCGTTGAAAGGTAAAATTTTGAATGTCGAAAAAGCAAATGTTGCAAAAGTATTCTCAAGTGATGAGATTGTTAATTTAATTACGGCGATGGGCACAGGCGTTGGGGAGCAATTCAATTTGGAGAAGTTGCGTTATAACAAGATTGTTATTATGACGGATGCTGATGTTGATGGTGCACACATTCGTACTCTCTTACTCACGTTCTTTTATCGGTTTATGAAGCCCATCATTGAAAATGGACATTTGTATATTGCGGTTTCTCCGTTGTACAAAGTGCGCAAACGCAAAGATCATTACGTCTATTCTGATGATGAACTTAAGAGTCTTTTGAAAGAACTTGGACAGGGAAATGCGGTTGTGCAGCGATTCAAGGGTCTGGGAGAAATGAATCCTGAACAATTGTGGGAAACAACCATGAATCCGAAAGATAGGTTGCTGAACAAAGTGATTATTGAAGACGCGGTTAAAGCAGATCAGGTATTCTCGGTGCTTATGGGAAGCGAAGTTGAACCTCGTAAGAACTTTATTATTGAGAAGGCGGCGGAGGCGCAGATTGATATTTAATGACGCCTGATAAAAAAGAAAACGGCAACGGTGAAGACGCTGTTGATGCGAAGCTTGAGAAAATGGAATCTGAGCGCAGAGCAAAAGCTCAAATTGGTGATGAAAAGGGCGTCTCGGGTGCGGAGATTGTTGAAGAAATGGAGCAGTCGTTTATCGACTATGCTATGTCCGTTATTGTTGATCGAGCGCTACCTGCTGTTGAAGATGGGTTGAAGCCCGTGCACCGAAGAATTTTATATGCGATGCATGCGATTGGGCTCGATCCCAGTAAACCGACGAAGAAGTCTGCGACGGTTGTCGGAGAAGTTCTTGGTAAATATCATCCCCACGGAGATATTGCGGTGTATGATGCCCTTGTTAGAATGGCTCAAGACTTCTCGTTACGATATCCTTTGATTCACGGCCAAGGTAACTTCGGAAGCATGGATGGGGACTCTCCTGCAGCGATGCGTTATACTGAAGTAAAGTTGAGCAAGATTTCTGGAGAATTGCTTGCCGATATTGAAAAAGAAACTGTAAAAATGCGGCCTAACTATGATAACTCTACTGAAGAGCCTGAAACGCTACCCGGTATGTTGCCTAACCTCCTGATGAATGGCGCCACGGGTATCGCGGTAGGCATGGCTACGAATATTCCTCCGCATAATTTGACTGAAGTCTGTGATGCGCTTGTGCAGGTCATCAATAAACCCTCGACTACTATTGAAGAATTGTGTGATATTGTTACGGGACCTGATTTTCCAACCGGAGGTACGGTAAGTGGAGAGGGTATAAAAGAGATGTATCGTACAGGCAAGGGCCGGCTGGTTATGCGCGGAGTCATTAAGCAAGAAGAGCATAAGGGGCGTACTCATATCGTTATCACCGAAATTCCGTATATGGTTAACAAGGCCGATCTTGTTACGAGCATCGCTAAGCTTGCTACTGATAAAAAATTGCCTGATGTGAGTGACCTGCGAGACGAATCCGCTAAAGGACAAGTGCGTATTGTTATCGAATTGAAGAAAGATGCGAGCCCTAAGTTTACCATTAACAAATTATATACGTTGACGAGGTTGCAAGATACGTTTGATGCGAATCTTCTTGCACTTATTGAAGGCAAGCCACGCGTGTTGAACTTGAAAGAGATTCTTGATGCGTACATTCATTACCGAAAACGCATTGTTACTGCCCGAAGCAATTTTGAATTGAAGAAAGCTGAAGACCGCCTTGAACTTGTTGTGGGCCTCCTTATTGCGTTGAAGAAGATTGATGAGATTGTTGAATTCATTAAGAAGAGTGAAAATGCCCAGGTTGCGCACGAGGGGTTGATGAAGAATTTTGGCCTTACCGATAGACAGGCTAAAGCCGTTTTGGAAACGCGTTTGCAGCAGCTTACGCGTCTTGAAGATGGCAAGTTACGAGAGGAAGAAAAGGGATTGCGGGAAGCTATTGCATATCTTAAGAAATTGTTAGGGAGTGAGCAGGAAATCCTCGGTGTTATTAAGAAAGAAGTGCAGGAATTGAAGAAAAAATTTGGCGACGAGCGTCGTACGCACGTTCTCAAGCGCGTTGCTGAAATTTCTGAAAAAGACCTGATTGAAAAGAAGGATGTTGTCGTGATGCTTAGCGAAGGCGGTTACATTAAACGCGTCGATGTCAAAACGTACAAGGAGCAAAAGCGTGGTGGGCAAGGTGTGACGGGCGCTGATTTGAAGGAAGAAGACTTTGTTCGTCTTATGGTGACCTGTTCGACGCATGATTATCTTTTGTTCTTTACGACTCGTGGACGTGTGTTTTGGCTGAAAGCGAACGATGTTCCGATAGCTGAACGGCAGGGAAGGGGCAAGGCGCTTGTGAATGTGATTGATCTGCGTGAGGAGAAAGTTGCGCACTTGATGGCGCTTAAGGACTTTGAGAAGGGATATTTGATGTTCGCAACTAAGTTGGGCATGGTCAAGAAGTTGCCGCTCAAGGACGTTAGCAAGCCCCGCGTTGGAGGAGTGCGGGTGATCAACTTGCCTGCAGATAATTCAGATGTAGTTATTGATGTGCGCCGTATTGACGACAAGCAAGAAGTCATGCTCTGCACTGCTAAGGGTCAAGCTGTTCGATTTGTAAGCGATGAAGTTCGATCCATGGGCCGTGCAAGTTACGGGGTAAAAGGCGCTGAACTTGGTCGGGGCGATGAAGTCGTGTCTATGGAATCGCTTCCTGTTGATGGAAAGACGACAATCTTAACGATTGGTGAAAAGGGCGTAGGCAAACGTTCAGAGCTCGAAGAGTATCGTAAGACGTCGCGTGGAGCGAAAGGTGTTATTAATCTCAGTGTGAGTGATAAGACGGGTGATGTCATTAAATCGCTTGCGGTTAGTGATGGTGATTCGGTTATCGTGACGACAAAGCAAGGCATGGTTATTCGTGTGTCTATGAAAGATTTGCGTGTCATGGGAAGAGCGACGCAAGGCGTGCATGTTGTTAAGCTCAAAGAAGGTGATCGCGCGGTTGACGCGGTAAAAGTTCCCGAACCTGAAGTTGAAAGTGAATCTTAATCAAGAGGTTATCTTTCTGCCTTTTTTATTTTTCAATCCATTCTTTTTTTTGGTGCTTGGGCAGTTGTTTTACGAAGTATTCTGCCTTCAGTGCTTCTGGTCTTGTGAGGTATTCTTTTGACGCGATTAGTCTCTTGAGCCCTCGCGAGGCAACGTATTTACTTCCTTTGCCTGTTTGATGAGCATTCATTCGTTTTTCTAAGTCTGTTGTTATTCCGGTGTAGAGCGAGCCATCATCGCATTCGATAAGATAGAGGTACCACATGTCTCAAATGAGGAATAGTTATTTAAATGGATTATGTTTATTTGTTATATGAAGAAGAAAGATTTTTCGTGCGGTACCCGGGGCGGATGTGCGGGTGCAGGGTATGGCTTGGGCGTCATTGGTGCCGCGATTTATTACGTTTCAACTGCAACAGGGTTTTGGATGGGTGTGCTTGGTGTTCTCAAGGCGCTGGTCTGGCCTGCGTTTGTGGTCTATGAGTTATTTGTTCATTTAGGTGCGTAGCTCTTCTTAAAAGTTAGTGCACACCCATTGATACAGTAGCGTTCTTTTGTTGTAGTGGGTCCATCGTTGAATACATGCCCTAAATGGCCTCCGCATTTTTTACAGAGTACTTCAACACGTCTCACGCCCAGGCTCGTGTCTTCATGGAGCGTTACATTTTTGGTGTTTTCTGGTTTATCAAAGCTGGGCCAGCCGGTTCCTGAATCGAACTTTGCGTTTGATGAAAAAAGCAAGGTATTGCATGCAGCGCAGACGTACGTGCCTTTTTCTTTAGTGTGTAGAAGTTCACTGGTAAACGGCTTTTCAGTTCCTTTTTCGCGCATAACGTTATACTGCTCGGGAGATAGTTTCTCCTTCCAATCAGCTTCTTTTTTCATTTTCTTGTGAGGGGACTAGCTTTTAAATATTCTCTTTATTTGTTTTGTCGATGATTACAAAGGGCGAGTGGTCCTTAATTGTATTTAACTTGTTCTATATCCTTGGATTTACGTTTTATTATGCGGTTCAACGGAACTATGAATTTATGCTGTACATAGGGGTGCTTGTCGTTCTTTTTGCGCTGGTTCTTTTTCTTCAACGTCGCGTAAAATTCTCATCTACGATTCTCTGGATGTTGTCTATTTGGGGATTGTTGCACATGATGGGCGGCGGCGTGCATTTTCCTGCAGATACCGTGCTTTACCGCTGGGTGCCTATTGAGATGTATAACGCGCATGATCCGGCAGGGGAGTTTGTGATTCTGAAGTTTGATCAGATTCTGCACTTTTATGTTTATTTTGTGCTTTCGTTTGTATTTGCTCACTTGTTGGGTCGACTAATGGTTACAACTGTGCGCCCGCTCTATCTGTTCTTCTTTGTGGTGTTGGCGAGTATGGGCGCGAGTGTTATTAATGAGCTCATTGAGTTTGGTGCGGTTGTGTATATGGGCAAGACGGGTGTAGGAGGATATTATAATACTCTGCTTGATTTGTGCTTCAATACACTCGGAGCGGTAGTTGGGGGAATTCTCGCTTTAAAATTAAAGAGCCATTAGTTTGCGTCTGGACAGGCCCCTTGTGTCCAGTAAGCTATTTCTTCTGTTAGGCATGCGAAGCAGGAGTTACTATAAGTTTTTCCACAAGGATACGTACTACATTGCATATTCGTTTCGTTAAACCATCCACATACTGGCTCGTAATTTGCGGTGCAGAATTCTCCCATGCGAGATTCTGGCGTACAATACACCTTTTTCTGCTCTTCATAGAGGATTTTTTCCCTTTGATAAATCGTCAACATCGTAATTATGAGTATACCCGCGATTATAATGACTGCCATTCTTTTTTTCATATCTCCTCCTACCTTTTTTCCTATATATTCTTTGTTATATCTTCCAGATAAATTCGTTGCAGAACTCACAATTTGCTTCGATGTCACAGGGGGAGAACCCCTGTTCATGACAGGAGAGTATGCTTCGTGCGGTTGTGACCAACTCTTTTTGTATATCGTATAGGTTGAATGATGTGCGTGGCGCATGAATGTCGTGTGCGATGCCCTGTTCATCAAGTTCAAATTCGAGTGGTTTTTCTTGTCGCAACATGTCGAGGGTTATCCTTATTACGGGACCTAGGCCTAAACTCGGTGCTGCAAGCGCATAGAGCCCCAGTTGCCAATTGCGGTGGCGAGCGGTGATGAATGCTTTGCCTGTTTTATAATCTATGATTTCGATTCCTTCTGGTCGCACATCAATTCGGTCGGCATACCCTTCAAATACGATTCCTTCCATCTCTATGCGTAATTTTTTTTCGGTAAGCGATTCTCGGTTATATTTGTGTTTATTCCTTTGGTAAAATACGCGCAGAATTGAAATCGCATCATCAAGATTAACTTGGTTCCATTGGGGTTCGGTATATTTCATTCTCGCATGTTGTAGAAAGTCTTCTTCTCGAGAAAAATTATTCTTAACGCCTTCTTCTATGACTTCGTGGACAAATGAACCGAGACGTATCTCTTCCCAGGAAAGTGGCTCCTTTTCTGGCATCCCGTAAAGGTATTTGTATTCGTATTTTTTCTGGCATTCGCTGAAGAGTAAAAGCGCGGAAGGAGAAAAACTGCGCACCGCATGTTTCTTCCTTGATTCCTTATCGTATTCTGCCGCAGAAATTATACGGGGAAGCGCAAGCATCGCTTTTTCATCGACATCTTTTATGTAATCTATGTCGGGGTTTATGGTGTATTCAATGTCTTTAAGAAAAGAAGAGGGTCGATAGGTTCTTGAACCATATTCTCGAGCAAACGTTAGATATAATCTTTGTTTTGTGCGTGTGCAGGCCACATATGCGAGTCTTTTTTCTTCTGCGAGCGTCGCCGTCTTCTCTATAGACTCAATTACTTCTTGTTTTGCGTAGTCTGGAACATCTTTTAGTTGTTCGGCTATGTCGGGCATAAGTTCAGAAGGAATTAATTCATTCGAACGTGTTCTTTCTACAGGGAATCTTCCTTCCGCGAGGTTTGTCACAATAACTATTTCGTATTCGAGCCCCTTTGTGGCATGGTTGGTCATGATACGTATCCCTTTTTGCTCATCGGGTGCTGCCTCAAGGGTTATGCCGAGTTTTTGTATTATGGTTAAATGATACAGGATATCTCTCAGCTCAGAACTTTCTGTTTTTACATAGGTGTCTGCCCATTCTTTGAACTTTGCATAATTTCGCTCTTCTTCTTGCGTTGGTTCTGTTTTGTTTGTTTCTTTCCATACCAACTCAATAAGCTCAATCGGCGACTTTTTAGCTTCTATTTCCTTCTCTACTCTTTCAATGAGTTCTTTAACGGTTTCAAGTACGACTCTTGTCTGTTCAGATAGGGCTTTTTCCTGAAGCGAAACAAGAATTTTTTCTGAGAGGCACGATTCTTCCGAGAGTTTTTTTAGTTCCCTTCCGATAACTGAGAGGTCATCTCGTGGAAGATTGTGCGTGTGGAGCAGCCCCCACCAGTTCGCTTCTCCTCCTTTTTTCTTTTCGTGCCTGTAATTTGCTAGTGAGAGGTAATGTATTATCTTCTGTATAGAGGAAACGGCAAGGAGTGAATTTTTCGCTGAAGCTGAAAACGGTATTTTTTTCTCTTCACACGCTTTTTTGAGACGTTGTGATTGGTTATGTGTCCTGAAGATTATGCACATATCCTCTAGATTAGTGCCTCTTGTTTGTTCAAATTCGATTATTTCTATTATTTTTCTCGTTTCTTCCTTTTCATTGTTAAGCTCATAGACAGTTGTTTTTTCTCCTTCGTAATCATATGCATTTTTTGTTATTATCTGGTTCGCTTCTTTTTGCAGTAACTTGTGCGCTGTTCGTAGAACTCGATTAGGGGATCTAAATGAACGTTCAAGTGCAAACGTGTCTTCTGCGGTAACGTCGAATACCTCTTTGAATTTTGTTATGTTTTCTTTGTAAGCTCCCCTAAAACGATAGATTGACTGATTGAGGTCTCCTACAATGGTCACGTTTTTATGAGGCGCGAGCAGAACAAGCAAGTCGAATTGCATTTTATTTGTATCCTGAAATTCGTCGACAATTATGTATTCGTAGTTTTTTGTGATTTCTGGCTTTTTCAGCAGGAGACGTATCGCTTGCATGTTAAGATCTGCATAATCGAGCAACTTTTTTCTTTCCTTTAATTTTTCATATGCTGACCAAATTCGCATGAACTTTTGCAGTTTTAGTAAAGAAGTAAGGCTTTTGAGACGCTCACGCTTTTCTTCCAATTCGGTTCTTCCATAGTTCCTTTTAACCGCGTGGCGCGTATTAAGCTCAAATTGCGTTAGTTCGACTGATTTCTGTAAATCTTCGCTATGTGCTCCTTTTTTTTGGTTTTCTACGTACGTGTTTATTTTTTCCAGAGTTATTCCTAAATCCTTTGCGACACCCATAGTCTCGACGTATTTTGAACACAACAATGGATGCACCTTTAGATTTTTGTGAAGCATTATCTTCGCTTCGTCCGGTATTAGGATTCTAAAATCGGAGGGAATGTTTATCGCTTCCCCTTGTTGCTTAAGAAGCTCGGCACAGAAGCTATGAAATGTTCGTATGAGGGGTTCTCCTTTATCGGGGAGCGCCTTTGTTATTCTATCTTTAAGTGTATTGACTGCCTCATTTGAAAACGTAAGACAGATTATTTTTTTTGGTTCATGGACTTTTTCTTGTATGAGGTGCTTTAACTTTTCTATAATCGTATATGTTTTTCCAGTTCCTGCTCCTGCGAATATAACGCAGGGGCCCGTCGTTTTTGTTATGGCCGTTTCGGACATTCTTGCCTTACAGCAAGGGGCGTTAAAAAGATTTAGCTTCTCCGTTACTCTCTCGTTAAACTATTTCTCCATGACCAATGAGGCGCCAATGATTATTGATATTTCGTGCGATGGCAATGTTTTCTCCTTTGAACGGCACGATTGGTATACGCAAGTTTAGCTCAGCTTCATTGTTCTTTAGGGTTTTTATGATGCCTACTGATACAGACGTGTTTATACTCAGCATAATCATCTCATTTGTTTTAAGCGGTTCGACTTTTGTCGCAGGTATGGTTCCAAGCATTTCTTTAAACAATTCGTATTTCATTTTCAGTGTTGAGACTGCTTCTGGCAACGTCCCCGTATGCGAAGCCACGCATCCTGCAAGGAGGTCTGATTTTCCGAGACCCATATCAAGTTCGGTTTCAATCGAAACGGATCCTCCGGGCGTTATGCTCTGCACCGAGGTTATTCCTTTGAAGAGTGAGCGCACGTTTGTTTTGAATGGTTTGTACTTTACTTGGTTGGCTTCTTTGAATGGGATGCCTGGTTTTATTTCAATGGAATCTCCGACTGCAATTGTCCCCGATTTCAATGTTCCACCAAGCACTGCGCCATGGAGTTTTTCAGGTGTTGTTCCGGGCTTGTTAATATCAAAGCTTCGTGCGATAACAAAAAGAGGAGCTGCGTCTATGGCTCGTTTGGGAAGCGGAATTGCCATTAACGCCTCATAAATTTTATCGATGTTTATTTCGTGCTGAGCTGAAACAGGGATAATGGGTGCATTTTCAGCGACCGTTCCTTTGACAAGAGATTTTATGTCTTTGTAATTTTTAAGTGCCTGCTCTTTGGTTACTAAGTCTATTTTGTTTTGTACGATTATCACGTTATGGATATTTTTTGCCTGTACCGCAACAAGATGTTCTCGCGTTTGAGGCTTTATGCCCTCATTTGCTGCTATGACGAGAATTGCGGCGTCTACAATTGCTGCGCCCGATAACATGGTGGCCATGAGCATTTCGTGTCCCGGGGCGTCTACGAATGAGACATATCGTATCGGTTCGCCGTTGTTATCCTTGTTGTATCCTTGATCGCCTTTTGAAAGCACGATCTCTGCGTATCCGAGACGGATTGTGATCCCTCTTTTGAGTTCCTCTGAGTGGGTATCTGTCCATTTGCCCGTAAGCTTATGCAACAAAGTTGTTTTGCCATGGTCAATGTGCCCTACCATGATGACGTTGAGCGTTTCAAGCTGCGTGATATCTGGTTTTTTCATTAAAGCTCACTGGAAGAGGAGTGTTTTAAACGTTGTTGTTTAGCGTTGTAGCACTTGGTATCCTAAATATCCTGCATAGACTATGAGGCCGTAGGTCCCTACCTTTATCCCTTCGCCTGCTAACGCAATCAGATATCGAGTCAGTTTTCCTTCAGGGTCTCGTGAATTACGTGCATCTTTGAGAATCGTCCCTGGTATGGTGACTCTGGCAACAGAGTGTATTGTGCTCTCAAAAATTTCTCTCATTGTTCTTGAATCCCATGATAGCCCGCAATCAGGTTCATCGTTTATTTGAGAAGAGGTTTCGTTGCGCTGATGTTCTTTGTTGGGCATTGTAATCTGGAATAATATTTTTAGTTATGGATCGTTCTTAAGCTGCCGTAGGAGCGACTTCTGTTTTCTTTTCTTTAGGTTTATTTTGTTCAGGGAATAGTTCTTCAAGTTTCTTGTGGCCGTGCTTGAGCACTTTGAGATTGATTTGAATTGTTTTTTCAGAAAGCTGTTTTCCACGTACGGTCTTTCTTAATCGCAGTCCGTCGGGCGTCGAAACGACTTTCTTTCCAAGCTTTCGTGGTTTTTTCCACATGCCCCAGCCCTTTGTCAGGAGCACGCGTTTCAATTCGGGACCTTCTACATCACCTTTATGTGGAAATCCAGAATTATCTGATGCGCCCGTTATTTCGAGTTCATATCCCTCGAGCTCAGCGGAGAGGTCTTTTCCGTGCAGGTGTTCGCCTATCTTTTTACCTACCATCATCTCGGAGGTTGATTCGAGTTTCCAGGCTTTTTCTTTGTCTGATATGTTTAGCTTGAATGGCATGTCGGCTTAAGAAAAGGTGGCTTTTTAAACGTTTTTAGCTGAGTTTCCCTGCCCAATTCGGGATTAAAGGGGTTATCTTTCTTCAGGGTTGTGTTGTTTCTTCAAGAAAGGATTTATAGTATTCGTATTCAGGATCGGTTGTTTGTATTATTTCGGCTCTATAGGTGTTTCGTACGTCGGTGCGACTTCCCAATGTTTCTCCTGTTCGTGATCGCAAGTCGCTTGTTATAAACTGAAATACGTAAAGTTCTTCTTTTCCTTTTATTTGCGTTATTAATCCAATTTTGTTCGATTTTTTTTCAACTACTCTTGCTTTTTCTTCTAATCCTTTTACAGGAAAATCTCTAAAAAGATGCACCAGGTCCCCCCTTTCCAGCCCGCTAATGTCTTCAGCCCTTGTTATTTTTTTCATCGTTATGCTGTACCCCATTCGGGATTCTTCTTTCGTTTAATGTCTGCGATTTCTTGAAGCACCTTAAGTTCGTCTGCTGAAAGGAGCTCTTTGTGTTTCTTGAACGCACGCAGCTGTGACTCTGAAATGGTTGCGTATAAGAAACGCGTTTCTTTGAGTTGGCGGTCAAACGTAACTCCGGGGAGAGATATGGCGAGTTCCATCCCTTGTGTTGCTTCTGACACGGTGTGTTTTTCGACTTGGATTGATTTCACGTGTGCGATACTGATGTCGTTCTCATCAATAAGAGGGATGTGGGTTTTTAGTGTTCCTGCTATGACTCGTACGCCGAAAATGGCAGGATTAGAGTTCCTAAACACGTACTGAGGAAGAACTTCAACTTTACAAATAGTTGCTAGGCCCATTAACTTCTCTTTTTCAATTTCTTTTTGTTTTTGTTTTCGCCATTCTGATACCTTATCAATTAACTTATATACGACGGTATCCGTAAATACGGTAACCTTTCCAAACTCCACATCTTCTTCTGACTCGACATTAAATCCTATCATAAGTGCATCGAGGGGGGCGTTGTCGAGGTTCGCTTTTGCAGAGCTTATATCCGATTTGGTAATTGGTCCGATGCCGGCTTTGAGTACGTGTATATTTGCCTGTTGTAAGAGCGTGAGTAACGCTTCAAGGCTTCCTAATGAATCTGCTTTCGCGATGATTCCTTGCGTATTTACTTTTGTTGCACTGCTTATCTCTTTTTTGAAATTGGAAGTTATCTGCGCAAGATTGTTTTTCAGCTCTTGAAATGGCATACCGGGGAGAATCCCTTCTTTCTCGGTCAGTTGCATGCGTACGCCTGTTGCGGCGGTTGCATGTTTTACTGCATTGTATTTGAAACTGAGGGGTTGTATTTCTTCGAGGGTTCGTATCTTGGTGACAATTGGTTTGCCAAAACTCGCGATGGCTATCTCTTCGTTGAGTGCAAGGTCGCCGTCATAGAGTATCGCTTCTGCGTATTCTGCTCCCCGTTCTTTTTTTACCTCAAGAATAACTCCTTTTGCATCTTCTGATAACTCGAGTTGTTTAGCGAGGAATTTTTGACAAAGGCCACAAAGTACAAATAGGAGTTCGGGGATTCCTTCTTTCGAACGAGCGGAACAGGGGACAATGGCAATCTTTTTGGTAAAGTCTGATAATTCGTAATAGAGCGCCGAGTCAAATCCGTGTGATTGTAGGGCGCCTTGGAAGGTTAATAGGCAGGTTTCAAATTCTTCTTTAACGTTTAACGCCTGCGATTCTACGGATTCTTTAATAGAATCGCGCTTTTTCCATCCCGAGAGGTTGTCTATTTTGTTGAGCGCAATTACGAACGGCGTCTTGTTTGCTTTGAGGATTGCAATGACCTCTGCGGTTTGCGGTTCAATGCCTTTTTTGATGTCAACCACCAAGATAGCTAAATCGGCAAGCGCCCCACCTCGTTTTCGTAGGTTTGTGAACGCGGCATGCCCCGGCGTATCAATAAACAGGAATCCAGGTATTTTCATAGCAACACCGCTTTTTTTGATGAGGGGGCATACGCTTTCAATTTGTTCGAGAGGGTATTTGGTAAATGATATCTTTTGTGTTATGCCTCCTGCTTCTCCTGCTTGCACGGATGAGCCCCTAAAACAATCGAGTAGGCTTGTTTTACCATGGTCGACATGCCCCGCTACGGTTATGATGGGCTGGCGCATTGTTCCGAAAGTCATATATGTTTCAATAGAGAGGTATTTTTAAAGCTGAGCTTAGTCTTTTTGGTATGGGTCGATTTATCCTTGGCGGCGGCTCGGGGTCAGACAAACCCGATAGACTTGTGCCTATGAAAAATTTTGAAGCCAAAGCAACGGCTACTCCTCCTGGGGTGCCTTCTGTTGGTTCTGTTTCTTCGCCGACATACGCTATCGATGCTGCGCCAAGCACCTCCACGAAAGTTAATCCAGAGGAACCCAAACCGGCCTATACGATTGATGAAACCGTCTTTTATGCCTATATCGTGCCGCACAAAGGTTCGTCTTTGCTCGAGGTCATTGTCTTGACACATCCCGATGCTGGTTTTATCCCTCGACGTGTACACGCTTCTTTTACGAGGCCCTCTTACGAACGTGTTTTCGAATCGCCTCCTGTCGATTGCAAGCAAGACCCTCGTCTTGAGCCATACGTTTCGGGCAAGGTTAAACTTCCTACGGGGGGGAGGCTCAGACGGTATTCTCCCCCTTTTCTTGATTTGGAAGTTGCCCGTTGGAAAGATTCACCACACTATGGACCTTCTGCGCATAAGTCTTAGTGCTTTTGTTTTGTTCGTTTTTGTGGGGCTTTTCTTTTTTTTGACTGAAGAACGTTCGTTTGCGTATTCTCTGACGAAAGCGATTTGCGAAGGGAATACGTGTAGAGATTATGAAATTATATGTGCTGGTCGCGGAGAGGTTGTATCCATGACTCCTTTGACAGGATTTGTAACCTTTCCTTCGGACTGGAAGGATACACGTGTTAAGAAGGAATTGTGCGTGCCTTAACTCTTGTTACTTCTTTGTGTACGACAGCGTCTTATTACTCGAACTCCCCGGTGGCTCTGCAATAAGAAGCGTATTATGGACATACGCACCATAAACGCTCCCACCTAATTCAGATAGATGTATGGAATCATCAAGGTATCCTAAACTGTTTAGTTCGGCGTAACTGTATAAATCATGTAAATTTATGAATCCGAGATTGCGATTGAACGACATATTAATAACGCCGTTTACTTGGGGTGCGTACGTATTCGCTGAACTTGCGTTGTGATATGAGATTAAGATTATTTTTGCATTGGGTGTTGCGGTCTCTACGCGATCGATAAATCTGCTCAAATTAGTTATAAATGAAGAGTAAGCGATTCCTTCTGCGTCCATCATGAGAAGATAGAGATGGGGATTAAGCTGCCGATAACTCTCGATAACTACGGTTTCATTGAGCGATATGTAATCATTGATACCGACTCCGCCACGCGACATACGACTATATGAATACCCTCCTTGATCCTCTTTTTCGAGGACGATAAGCCCGTTAAACTGTGTCCATTGTGAGCTATTACCGTTAACAAGACTTAGACGGACACTCTGTAGAACGTTAAGTGATGCGTTTGGGTTGATAAAGGAGTAGGTTGCCAAAACGCGCCCGTTCCCTCCATCATTTGCGGGAATAATCGCTTTTTGCACATTGTTCACACTTAGATTAATCACGCCTGCAGAGGGATCTTTTACATAGACGAGTGTTACGTTATATCCCCCTCGGAAGTTCATTATCACAAATCCATTACCTGTAATCTTCGTATACGTTCCATCGGGAGTGAAGGTTCCGTTTTCATCGGGAGCTCCATTTATACTGGGGAACGTAATATTATAGAGTGATCGTGTAAAACTTACATTGACTGGCATGCATGTATAATTAGAGTCACATGATGTGAACGAGTGGGGGTGTATGGCTGTATATCCTATATTCGCATCACCAAAACGCGCTTGCATAATCTTTCGTACATGGTGCGTCCATGTTCCTGGTCTGAACGTCAATGAGTCCCCCACGATAACGACTCGTTGCTGTTTTCCGTTTATGAGTTCAGTTATGAAATCATGGGCCGTTGCATTTATAGAGAAATTCATGGGCCGTATGAGTGAAATACTTCTTGTTTCTGTCGAATAGACTTGCCCCTCGGTATTGTTTATTTGGACCTTGTAATGGTAGGCACCATACTGCAGGTTATAGATTATACTTGTTGTTGTATGGGGGACAATAGTCGTATTGATAACTCCCCCTGTTTGGTTATACAGTAGGTATGTGATTTTATCTGCAGGTATCGTAAGATTGTAGCTGATCACAATTGGAAATGAAATATAAAATGTGTTTTGAGAGGTTATTCTAGTGGCGTTGGGGTTTGTAGGGCTTATGAATGATATGATTGACGTATCTTCTGCATTATCGTAAGATTGTAGCGCGAGATTATACAGGTAGGGCGTAAGGTGGCCGTTGGGGTCACCCTTGTAGGTTAATAACAATGAGATGTTGAGCGGCGTTGTTATAGGGTATGCTACGATTTTGGTATTATCTAATGGTAGGGGATCGCCGTAACTATAAGAATTTCCTGAAACGGTACCTACCCTGAGCGTTGCATTTGTTTGAGGAGAGGGATTGGTTATGTTGATTGTTATATTCAATAAATTTTCTAAGCCTGTTCCGGCTAGATTTAGATTTGTGATCTCTTGCGTTCCTTCTGTTGCGAATCGTCTTGATGTATCCATATACAGGGCGTTGATTTCTGTTGCGCTCAATACTCGATTATATATGGAAAAATCATCCATCGTAAAGTTGCCTGATCGTTGGTTAATCCAGTTACCTATATTCGCTTCCCCTTTGGCAGTGTAGACTATGTTCGAGTTTGCTACGAGTCCACTTCCTACGACTGCTCCGTTAACCGCGGCGGTTATGTTCCATGTTGTTTTATTGACTTGGACATATTCGATCACTATATGTTTCCACATGGTATTATTAAGGTTAAGTACGGGTATGACAAATTTTGCTGCCGCGCTTCCACTTGCGTTCATGACGTATGCATTAACGAAGTTTCCTCCTGCCGATTGACTTATCAAAATTCCGCCCGGGTGTGGCGAGTTACGGGAGTTGGAGAAAATCACTCCGAGTTCTGAGTTGAATCCTCGTATCCAGAACGCAAGCGTGACATTGTTCTTTGATATATTTAGATAGTCTCCCTGTGAGAGATTTATGTAATGCCCATAGGTTGCGTTTAACGTGATCGCTCCTCCCGTATATCCTGATGCGTTCCATGCGTTGCCTCCTCGATGATATGCGGTGATGTTGTTATAGCTCACTTCTTCGCTATAGTCTCCCCTATTCGTGTCAAACGTGTAGAGCGAGACAGGAGCGTTTGTTGTGTCTTCTTTGAGTGTTGTGAGGTTGTAATGACCGGTTGTGTTCAGGAAAGTCCCGGCCGTGGTTATGTCAATAGATTGGGATGTTAAGGCAAAAGCGCTTGCAATCAATAAGAAAAAACCCGATAGAAGCAAAACAATTCCTTTCTTAGCACCATGAGTCTTATTTTTATTTTCATTCATGATTTATTCTGATAACCTGCCTTATATAAATGTTATAGTGATTAAATTTTCTATACACCATTCTTTAACTTCTTCATTCAGCAAGCCCGATTAGGTACTGTTTACTTGTCTGGATTAGAATTCTACTTCGTCGAATTGCTCGGTACTTGCTTTCTTTATTTGCTTTTTGTCTGTCGGTTTTCCCGCGGGTGCGGTTGATTTGGCAGGCATGGATGATTGCATTTCTGCTCGAGGCGCCCCTCCTTCGAGGTCCTTTTCATCTATCATGTTAATTGCTTTCTTGAAGAGGTGAAACTTATCTGCCGGAATGCGTGTGCCTGCTTTGGTAAATCCGGTATATCGTTCAGATTTTACGAATTCACGTATGGTGAGTCCCTTCGTGCCATTGAATTCGTCAATACGGATGACAATGTCGGTGTCTTGGTTCTTGGGTATCTTGTCTATTTCTTTGTCCATAGCATTTCGGGTTAAACACGCTTTAAATCTCTTTCTATTCTTGCAAAGGGGTTATATCCATAGGCGTTCCATAGCTCGGAGTCGTATTCAACGCCCACGATTTTCAGCCCCCTTATAGCTATAAAAACCTGTGTTGCTCCTTTTCTAGATGAAACCGCTCTCTATTGGCCCTATCACATTAAAGAATCGTCTTTTTTTAGCCCCCATGGTCGACGTGACTGATTTGCCTTATCGGTTGATTTGTCGCGAGCAAGGGGCCGCTATGGCCTATACCGAAATGTTGAATATAGGGGCAATTTTGCATACAAATAAAAAAACACAAGATATGTTGAAGACAACACGCGAAGACAAACCGTCTGGCGTGCAGATTACTGGTCCGCGCGTTTCTGAATTTAAGAAGGTTGTTCCCTTTCTTCGTGACTTTGATATAGTCGACATTAATTGCGGGTGTCCTTCTGTGCGTATTACCGATAACGCGTCAGGGAGTTATTTGCTCAAGACGCCCCATAAAATTGTGTCGTACATTCGTGTGCTTAAAGATGCGGGATACACGACGACAGCAAAGATACGACTCGGGTTTAGCAGGAATAATGCTCTTCGGGTTGCAAAGGTTGTTGAACATGCGGGAGCGGATGCGTTGACCGTACACGCGCGACTTTCAACGGATAGTTATAAGGTGCCTGCCGATTGGAAATGGATTGCATCTATTAAGAAGGAGATTGGCATTCCGGTGATTGGAAATGGAGACATCGATTCAGGAGAGAAAGCCGTGGCAATGCTTGATGTCGCGGATGGTGCTATGGTCGCGCGCGCGGCGATGGGGGATCCGCGGATTTTCTCGCGGATTTTGTATTATTTGAAGACAGGGAAAGAGAAGGATAAGCGAGAGGATGTGAAAAAAAATCTGGGTTTGTTTGAGCAGTATATGGTGCTTGCGCAGAAACACGAAGTGCTCGATATGGCCCGTGTTAAATTCTTGGGGGGACACTTCATTGCAGGGTTTAATGGTGCGGCTGCGAAACGGGCTGAGTTTATGCGGGTGAAAACGATTGAAGACGCGCGGGAGTTTGTGCAGAAACTCTTATAACTCTGCTTTTCTTTAAGATGCTATGGAAAAAGATGTTCCGTTATTGCTCTACAACACCTTGACGCGAAAGAAGGATGTGTTTAAACCGATAAAGAAAGGCCATGTGGGCTTGTATTCGTGTGGGCCGACGGTCTATTGGGATCCGACGATTGGCAACTGGCGAACGTACCTGTTTGTGGATAGTCTTCGACGTGTGCTTGAGTTCAATGGCTTGAACGTGAAGCATGTGATGAATGTGACTGATGTGGGGCACCTTGTTGGCGATGGTGATTCGGGGGAAGATAAAATGGAAACGGCTGCGCTTCGTGAGCGTAAAAGTGCACAGGAGATTGCGACTTATTATTTACATGTCTTTCAAAGTGACATGGCGAAGTTGCACGTGCTTGAACCTCGTATATGGTGTAAGGCAACTGAACACGTCAAAGAACAAATTGCATTGATTACAAAATTGGAAAAGAAAGGGTATACGTATCGCACGAGCGATGGGATTTATTTTGATAGCCGAACGTTTAAGGAGTACGGAAAGATGGCTCGACTTAATGTTACCGGCTTGCAGGCAGGGAAACGTGTTTCTACGGGTGAGAAAAAGCACAAGACTGATTTCGCGCTCTGGAAGTTTTCTGAAAGAGCTGGAGAAAGGCAACAGGAATGGGATTCCCCATGGGGCGTGGGCTATCCTGGATGGCATATTGAATGTTCGGCGATGTCGATGAAGTATTTGGGGAAGACGTTCGATATTCATACTGGGGGGGAAGACCATATTTCGGTGCATCATACAAATGAGATTGCGCAGAGCGAAGCTGTGACGGGAAAAACGTTTGTGAATTATTGGTTACATGGGGCGTTTCTTACGTTTAAAGGCGAAAAAGTGTCGAAATCTAAAGGGGGGTTGTATACGATTAGCGAGCTGGAAGCGCTTGGATATGCGCCGATGCATTACCGATATCTTTGTTTCCAAACGCACTATCGTAAACCGCTTGATTTTTCACTTGCAAGCTTGGACGCGGCAAAGAATGCGTTTGAACGTCTCGTGATGCGGTATCGAAACATTCGTGCGGATGCGGAGAGTGAACGAAATAAGAAATTAACTCTCAACGAGCAGGTTGATTATCGTAGATTTCTTGATGTCCTTAATGATGACTTGAACCTACCTGTTGCGTTGAGCGTGCTGTGGGCAGTAGTTGATAGCAAACACTTGAGCAATTATGAAAAACTGACCTTGATTGATGCGTTTGACAACGTGTTTGGATTTGGATTATCCGATAGTAAGGAAGCGGTGATTCCTGCGGAAGTCTTCGGTCTTGTTGCACAACGTGATGCTGCCCGCGCTGCTAAGAATTGGAAGCTTGCGGACACACTTCGCGCGGATATCCGTACGCTTGGGTACGAGATTGAAGACACTTCTGAAACGACTGTTGTTAGAAAAATTCGATAAGTTTATTATTGTCGGTTCTTTTAGAAGAAAATGGCTTCAACAGTAGAATCTATGTTCATCCGTCTTTATGGGGAAGCATGGCTTCGGGATGTTCAAGAAACGCCCCTGTGTGAGTTACGAAGTCGATTACCTCCCCAAGATAGATCTGGGGGGCATTCATCCTTCAGAAAGAAACAGTGTTCTTACTTCTTGGCAGATTAACCAAGTTATTGATGAAGCAATAGGGTACAAAGGTTAATCTATTTCTTTCTAAAAATCTCTTTTTTTAGAGTTATTAGAAAATAGATAAAATAAAAAATAAAAATATTCGAAGTTTTACATTCCTTCGTCGCTTTCTCCGCCAGATTGTTCGTTTCCGCCTTCTCGGTTATTCGAGCCAGGTGATCGACCATTCTTCTTTGCAAAGCAATCTCTGCAGTAAACAGGAGTGCCTTCACGAGGTTTGAACGGGACTTCTCCTTCGTTGCCGCATTCGCTGCACGTTATTTTGTGCATTGTTCGCGGACCACCGAAGTCGCGACGGAATCCTCCGCCACCACCACGAAAGCCACCGCCTCCGCCACCACGTCCGCCACGAAAGCCACCGCCTCCGCCGCCTCCGCGACCGCCGAAACTATTTCCGTATGTCATTATACTATCTATGCCTCCTTTCACACGCTGAATATATACTATAACTCATTAATTACCTAGAAATCTGTCCTTATGCTCCTATTCCTTCACGCATTTTTGATTTATCCTGTGTATTTAAAGCTTCGTATAGTCTTTATCTGCCTCGCTTTGCTTGGGCAGGTTTAGAACAAGGTGTTGATTTTTCACATGTAACGCATCGATAGGCCCACGTTCTCAGGGCGCCTGATTTTCTTCCATGAGGATAGTTGCATCGCTGTACCAGCTTCGCAGTTGCACCACAGCTACACTCCATGCTTCTTTGCCTGGGTTCTGCTCGTCTAAATGAGGGTTTTGGTTGTGCCATATGATACGTAAGGTTGTAGAAAAAACGTTTTTCTGCAAGCAAACAGGAACGTGCTATTTTTAGGCTATTTATAGCTATTGTTTGCGTTTTGCTTGGTCGCCTTAAGAGATCCCTTGTTGTAACTTTCTAATTTGTTCTTGTTGTGCATCAATGTTCTTTTGAAGTTCTTTTATTTGTTCTTCGTTTTTTATGCGGGAAATCTCTTTGGTTGCTTGTTCGAGACGTTTTTGCGTTTCTTCTAGCTTTGTTTCAAGTTCCTTCGGATCTTTGGTGCTTCCGGGAGGCGTTTTGGGTTGTATTGCAGGGCTCGTGCGGCCTCTTCTTTTGAGCGCAATTCCTCCACCTACGACCACGATTACAAGTGCAGCGCCTGCGACGATATAATACCATGGCATTTTTGTAAACGTTTCAGCGTTGAATATGGCATTTCCGGTAATGCTCGATGATGTACGTGCAGACGTCCCTGTCGTGCTGTTCATGCTCTCATTTTGAAGAGGAGTGTCTACGTTTGTTTTATTTTCTTCAGGGGCAGTTGTGGGCTTGAGGCTCTCAGGAACATACGCTTCAAATGTGCTTCCTGGAGCGACCGCTTCAAATTTTTGATAATACTTTGTTTCTCCGTTGCGTTGTGCTCGTACATATACGATGATATCAAGGTTTGTGGCTTCTGACGTATGTTTTATGATAACTTGGCCGCTGGGGTCGGTGAACTTATCGAGGATGCTTTCAAGAAGATGGGTGCTTCCTGCCTCAAATACTCGAATCAGGACATAATTGTTCGGTTCGGTTGTTACTTGTATGGTCGTTTCAATTGCGTATGCAGATGGCACTATAAGAAGCGCTATAATCGCAAGACTTGTTATCCCCTTCATATTTCTGGGTGCGCGCGCTTCTTTATAAAATTAGTGGGATGACGCCCAGACCCAGAATCGAACTGGGATATCCTTGCGGAAACGAGTTTTCGAGACTCGCGCAGTACCATTGTGCCATCTGGGCTTGTGTAAAAATGCGTTTGAAGGTTTTTAACGCTTGTGGAAATATTCGACTTTAGTATTTAGAGTTTTATTTTTCCGGTTTGCCAGTCCTTGAGGATGAGGCGAGCCGTGCGGTCGCTGTCGATAATGCCTCCTTTGGCAAGGAGGTTATGTTTTTTCCCGAGGTGTTCTATGAGGATTTCGGGGTCGTTACCGCTGTCGAATTCGTAATATTTATCGAAAATACCGGGGAAGTTGCGCATGAGTTTCGCTACTACGAATAAGGGATTTTTGACTCGATCGTAGGTTTTGATGCCGATTTTTACTGAACGAACAATATTCTCTTTTTCGGTTGCAGGTGAATCTTTTTTTGAAATTACTCCGGGCGTGTCAATTACGTGGATGTCTCGAGTGAAGGCTATCTTTTGGAGTCCTTTCGTGAATCCTGCTTGTGGCGATGTGCCTACCGTTTTTCTTCCCGTGAGCATATTAATGAGCGAACTTTTACCGGTGTTGGGGTACCCTATGATACCCACGAGCGCTCGGCGCGAGAGATGCAGGCGCTTGGTTTCTATCTGCAGACGTTCACGCAGACGTTTTTTACCCATGAATGTCTTACACGAGAGCAATACGAAGGGCGTCAACCTTTTTTCAGAGATTTCTTTTTTTACGCGCGAGATGTCTGCAACGTCGCTTTTGTTGAACACATAGACAAGGCGCTTCTTCGCTTTGTGTATTGCTTCTTCTAGCTCAAGGTTTCTGGTTTCATCAATGAATCGGGCATCAATGACTTCAATGATGATATCGGCCATTTTGAGCATATCGTGCACTACATCAGGGAACGGTCGCTTATGGCGGTTGTTGCCTTCAATCTGTCGCGTTTTACGGGATGAAAATGAATATCGAATTCTCATATATAGGTTCAGAAATGGCGGTTTAAATAGGATACTACTCGGTCTTTGAGCGCAACTGCGCGAGTTCTTCCTGCATTTGCTCGGTCCGCTTCCAGATAAGATTCATCATCTCTTGCATCGTACTTAGTGCGGCCGTTAGCTCGTGGAGGTTGTGCAAAAGGTTACGCGAGTGGTCATTAAACTCTTTCTTTTCAAATCGGGCAATTTCTCCTTCAATGCGTTCTTTGGCGGCAACGAGCGTTTCTTTGTTTAACTCACGTGCTTGGTGTTCTCCCAGCATTTTCTTTTCCAAGGCTAATTTTTCCATATGCATTGTTCGTTGAACCTAAAATGGTTTTTAAACTGTATGTATGTCTCTTACAGTACGAATTGACCGTCTTTGTAGATTGTTTTTTCTGTGCCGTCTGCAAGCGTCGCGATGACTTCTCGATTCTCAGTAGAAACAATATCCGTGTGAACGACGGAATCGTTGTATCCCAGTTCTTCCCATTGTTCTTTAGTAAGTGTTGCAGGATCACCAGGGTACGAATCTTTGTACGCGGCCCCCAATGCAATGTGCGTATTTCCGTACGGTCCGCCCATGTTTTCGTCAAAGAGTGTCTCAGCCATACATTTGTTGACGCGTGAAAGCCGTTTGTCTGTTAACGAGAACTCGCCAATACGGTCTGCGTTTTCGGTGGCAATCATCTCTTTGAGGACATCTTCACCTTGCGAAGCGGTTGCCTTTGTGACCCTGCCGTTTTTGAACTCAAGATATACGTTTTTGATAAGATTGCCATATCGGTAGAGTGGCTGGTTGAACGTGATATGTCCTTCTGTTTTATGTGCATGAGGTGAGACGTACACTTCAAAGCTCGGTATGTTGCGCCCGCTTCCTCCGAGCCAGGTTCTTCCGGGTCCGATTCCGACGGTAAGATCGGTTCCAGAGGCGATAACTCGAACTTTTTCAATCGGTAGTTGATTAAGCTTGGTGCGTACCCGTTCAATTTCAGCAAATACTTCTTTCCATCGTTGTACTGGATGCGCGTCATCCAAGTAACATGCTTTTATGATTTGATCCCAATAGTCTTCAAGCGAAAGACTAGCTTCTTGCGCCATTGCTTCCGTACCATAGAGTGCAAGTGTCCACGTCAGTTTACCCGCGTTTTCTTTTTCAGTGCGCCAATCCATATACGGCTTAAACACCTTTGAACGAGCCATTATTTTTTTTGGGTCGATACCACGTAGTTCTTGTTTATCGGCTTCTGCGATAATCATGAGGAAATGGTCTGCTTGATCGACGCGACCTTTGAGATATTTGTCAGGGAAAAATGCGATTTGTTCTTCTGAGGCGTGTTCGTAAAAATGTCGTGTTATATTATCCGGAATAAATTGTGTGATATAGTGTCCCCCTGCTTTGAGTATCGTAATCTGCAATGCTTTTAGCAGAGGTTTTGCGCATTCGGGAATTTGAAGGTATACAAGCTCGTTTTTTTGAAGACCTTTTCCACTATTCAATGCAAAATTTACGAGTACGTCTGCGTATCGCTGTAAAATCTCGTGTGAGGGGAGCATGTTCCGTGTTCTTGGTGCGCGCAAGGTATATAAAGCTCTTTTGCTACCCTCCAGTAGCTTTGCTGAAAGGAGGTGCACTATGGCTTCACACAAATCATCTAACAAAATTGGAGGATGGGCGTTCCTTATTGGAGTGCTCTTGGCGGTTGTCTTAGGAGTCACGGGTATTAATGCGACCTGGGCATGGGTCCTTGTCGTTATTGGACTTATTGTCGGTCTGTTTAATATCACGGAGGCTGAAACGCACTCATTCTTGACGGCGGGTATTATGTTACTTCTCGCTGCGTATGTAGGACAGGACGCGCTTTCGTCAACCCCTCTCTTTGTGGATATCTTGGACGCGCTCTTGATGGTATTCACTCCTGCAGTCGTTATCGTTGCAGTTAAGCACGTCTTCAGTTTCGCTCGAAACTAACCGCGCTGTTTGTTTTCTTTTTTTTATTTTTCTTTTTTTTCTTAGAAGTAGAGTTATAGCCGTATTCCAGAATCTTTAATATCTTTTGCGTGTTGGTCCATTCGTCCTGCAACGAGGCACTCAAAGCACGGACTAACCTCTCCATTTGCTTTCATAATGCGTCGTTTACCTTGACATTTAGCGCAATCCACTTTTTCTTCCATAATTCTAGACATCATCCGAGCTTATAAAATTTTGTACATAGAAGCATATCTATAAGAAATCTAAAGAATGCTTCAGGTAAGCACGCGCCCAGATTAACTATGCTACAGGAAGATACTAAGATGCGTGTGCCTTAGCAAGCTTAGATTTTGGAGATGAAACAAAATAAACCAATCTAATTCCGTCGCTCTCTTCTAAAGGACCTATCTGTTTGCGACTAATTAGGTCTGCACCATAATAACTGCGTTGAACTGATAATGTGTGTTGGAAAGAACCCTTGCCAAAAAGACCTCTAATCGGCGTACGACTTTCTTCACCATAGACTCTTACAACTGGTCTTTCGTATCCTCCTAACTCTAATCCGCCAATATTCAACCCAATCGTGTGTGCTATGGGTTGCATTCTTTCTAGAGTGGCTCGGACTTCATCTAGATCACTCGTGATAATATCAATCTTTTCAGGGTCAATCATCTCCGCTATAGTCTTCGGATCAGAACATATGGCAGTGCCTCTGATACCAATTTTCCCAACTAGTCTATCAAGAGGAATAGAATCAACAAAGTCATGCATAATATCTACGTATGTCTGTCTAGCTCCATCGTCAAATCTTGTGTCAATTATCATAATCATCAAATTAAGACTCGGCTTTAAAACCCTTTCTAGAGCACTCTCTTTTCATTGATTAAACGGGCGTGTATGATTTTGAGGAGATTTACTGTTCGTCCTTGTGATATAAATCTAAGAGAATTAAAGTATCGGATAGTTTTTCATAAGCATAAGATAATCTAAAGTGACCCACATATACCTCTCTTGTTCCTTTTCTTTTGTACATCATAGGCTTACCAATTTCAGGATTAACAAGAATTTTATCAATTGTCTTATCTATCTGTAAACGGAGCGCATTATCAATTTTATCTAATGTCCTTTCGAATTGCTCAGTCGACTTTAGAAGCACCATTTTTCAGCCTTCTTTTGAACTCTTCGACGGTATAAGTTTTATATCTGCCTTCATCAATATCCTTCCAGGCTTTTTCTACTCGCTTTGCCACTTCTATGTCCTCTTTTAATTGTTTATCCATCTTATCTGCTCTCTTAAGAATAATTTGGTCATTACTTCTAATAACGACAATTTTATCGCCCTCATTAAAGCCTTTTCGCAAATCTTGCGGTATCACTATTTGACCTTTAGAGCTCATCCTTGTTATGTCTATCTGCGCCACTGTTAGTAAGATTATTCTTACTATATAAATATTACGTTTATTCTGTGATGTAAATGTTCGAAGATGGCGTCATAACGGTACGCCCGCACCGGGAATCGGACCCGGGTCTCATCCGCGACAGGGATGTGTACTAGCCACTATACGATGCGAGCAACGAATTCATTCGGTAATGATCTCTTTTAAACTTTACTTATAGAAATAAGAAAGGTCTAGAGATTCGTATTTTACTAATAAGAAAGGATTTTATAGGTAGAACCACTCAGAGCTCTATGAAATCAATTTTTCCAGCCCATTTAAAGAAGGGCGATGAGATACGGGTTATTGCTCCCTCAAGGACACTTGCAATCATTGCTCCTTCGGGAATTGCGCTCGCTAAGAAAAGATTAATGGAAATGGGTTTTAGCGTTAGTTTTGGGAAGAATGTATATGAGAGAGATAAATTTGATTCCTCTTCTATCGAATCTCGAATTGAAGACATTCACGAAGCGTTTAGGGACCCTAACGTTAAAGGTATATTGACCGTTGTTGGCGGATATAACTCCAATCAATTACTCGATCGTGTCGACTACTCTCTTATAAAAAAAAATCCAAAAGTATTGTGCGGTTTCTCCGATATAACCGCCCTCCAAAACGCAATATTTACTAAAACTGGCCTTGTTACATATTCAGGACCTCATTTCTCTACCTTTGGAATGGAACAAGGAATTGAGTTTTATATCGAGTTCTTCAAAAAAGCAGTTATTGATGCTGTCCCGTATTCCATTGTACCTTCTGCTTCTTGGAGTGACGATGTGTGGTTTATGAATCAGTCTAAACGTAAATTCATTGAGAATAAAGGCATGCGAACGATTTTCCCGGGAGAAGCAATGGGAGCGATTATAGGAGGAAATTTATGTACTTTTAATCTGCTCCAAGGTACCTCGTTTATACCTTCACTAGCTGGAAAAGTATTGTTTATTGAAGACGATGAAGACTCTAAAGTGGGTAATTTTGATAGAAATCTGCAATCCTTAATTCACCAACCAGGCTTTGAAAAAGTTCGCGCACTTATCTTTGGCAGATTTCAGAAGGAGTCAAACATCTCCGAAGAGACATTTAATCTAATAATCAAAAACAAACTCGAATTGAAAAATATCCCTATAATTGCAGATGCAGACTTCGGGCATACTCAGCCAATTATAACTTTCCCTATCGGAGGGGAAGTCGAGCTTACCGCTACTCGCGATTCAGTTTCCGTACGCATAACTAAACACTAATATGAAACTATCTAAAGAGACCATAGAGAACCTTGATTATTCCTCTTATGTAGGAATCGTCAAGGAAACTAATCGCCCGTCTGGAGGTATCAAAACGGTCCACCTTGCTTGTGTAAATTCGTTTTTAGATGCCAACAAAAAGGTTCTTGAAATTGGATGCAATACGGGATTTACTTCTAGAACAATCCATATGCTAACTGGTTCAAAAGTAGTGGGCATGGATATTAATAACGATTCTTTAGAGACTGCCCGAAATATGAACAATAAATTTGGAATTGATTCAAAACAAGTTAATTTTGTGAATGCCTCGGCCACGAAAATACCCTTTGAAGATAAATCATTTGATGCAGTTTGGCTGAGTAATGTTCTCTCATTTATAGGAGATAAAACGCAGACTATCTCCGAATGTCTACGAGTTTTAAAGAACGAAGGGTTTCTCATTTTCGTGCCCATTTACTATGTCAAAACCCCTCCTGATAAGTTGATAATGAAGGTCGAGAAAGCAATAAGATCTACTCTGGAGATACGAAGTAAATTTGACTGGATTAAATTTATCAAATCATCCAAAGTTCACTTAGAAATTTGTTTTGAGAAAGATTTTTTCTATAAAGATATGAAAGAAGACATACCCTCATATCTAGAAGAAGTGTTCAATAAACCTTCTCTTGAAGTATACGATTCCGACACCCTTGCACTCTTGAGAGAAAAAGGAACCGAGTTTATGACTCTTTTTAATGAAAATCTAAAGTATGCGGGATTTACCCTCTTTGTGTTACAAAAAAGAGAATATGCCGAAGAAAGAGAACTGTTCCTTTCTAAAGAGGATAATAAATAACGTCTTTTACGGAATCACGGCCCGTGTAAATCATAAACAATCTGTCGAGACCTATTCCAAGACCTCCCGTGGGAGGCAGCCCAAGTCTCATCATTTTAAGAAACGGATCATTATCAAAATCAACCGCTTTTCTCTCGTGATGTGCTTGATCTGCTATTCTCTTTTCTTGCTCTTTAACGTCAGTTAACTCTGTATTTCCATAACAAAAAGAAACTCCTTTAACAAAATAACGAAACTCTTGTGCAAGGCTAGGCTCTTCTTTATGGGTCGCAGATAAGACTGAAATTTGTTTTGGTACTCCCATTAAAACTAGATTTTCGCTCTTCCTCATCTCAATAGCCTGTCCTGCTAAGTCCATAAGTGCAAATGCCCTTCCATAGTCATCTGACGAATAGGCCCTTCTTCTTTTTTCAGGAATCAGAGAAGCAATTGATTCTAGGGATGCACTCCTGCAATCTAAACCGTACGCGCCATTTAGAATATCGTAAAAGTTAACTCTCTTTGAAATATGGGGTTTAGATTCGGGAACTTCCCAACTTTCATTGAGCATATTGAGTAAATCTTTTGTCAGACCCAACATGCCTTCCCAGTCGGAGTAAGAATGATATAGCTCCAGACCATTAATCTCTGGATGATATTTTCTTGTAATTTGACAATTCCTAAAACTTTTTCCTATTTCAAATATTTTTTCCAACCCTCCAACTAAAAGTTGCTTCATTCTTTGCTCTTTTGACTTTCTTAGAAAAAGATTCCTTTTAAGAGCAATGCAATGAGTTTCAAATCCTCCTGCAGGAGCGCTATCTCCTGTCCTTTGAAGTATTCCAGTATCGACTTCTTGATATCCTCGACCATACAAAAAACTTCTTATCGAAGAAACTGCCCCATTTATTTTTTGAAATCTTGCTAGCGCATCATCGCTTGTTAGAAGATCAAGTGCTCGTTCATTATACTTTATATGATTTGAGACTCCTTCCCTTAAATCAGGAAGAGGAGAGAGGCATCGAGTGTAAATTAAACAGGAAGTTGCTCCAAGACTTTTTTGGCCCGTATGAGTCTTCATTACTCTCCCTCGAATTCCAATGATATCCCCTAAAGCAACGGGACCCGCGGAAGACTCGGCAGATATAGAGGTTTTTTCATCGACCATAACTTGAATTCTTCCAGATTCATCCCTTACATCAAAGAATTTTATCTTTCCAAAATCCCTTTTTCCGAGAACTCTTCCCCTTATTTCGATTTCAGCTCCCTCAGAGACTTCTTGGAATTTTTTTGCTTTGATTAACATATTAGGGTTTAAGTATCGAATCAATTCTCGGAAACTGCGCTGCGCTCCAAATGAAAGGCATATTGAGTATCCCTTGAATGAACCTTTCCCAACCAAGGCCAAATCCAGACGTCCTCACATAATTAGGGAGCTCCCGCGTCTCAAGATAGGGCAAATAATCTTCTTTTGGGAGATTGAATAGTTTTGACTTATTTTCTAACTCAGAAACAGAGCTTATTCTTTCGCCACTACCCAAGATTTCTCGATACCCTCCCCAGATAAGATCTGCATTGTTTGCGACTAGAGCATCTTTTTCGGTTAATTGTGAGTGATAAAAAGGCACTTCTAAAAGAGGAAATTCTTTTACTATTACTGGTCCTCCCATTAACTCGGTTAGTCTTACTTCTTCCCAGACTCCAAAATTTTTTAGAGTAAACTCCTTGTATTTTGAATCCCTTGTATCTTGATACAATCTTTCTAGACTTTCTTTTAAACTTATTCGAGGAATAGATTGTATTTCCAAACTTATTTTTCTGAGTAGATGCAACATCTCTTCATTTAGAAAATAAGAAAGATCCTCTTTGTTAAATGAGAGTAAATCTTTTATAATCGACCCTAACAAACCCAAGGCTATCTTTTCGTTTTCTGATTGAGAGATTTTTCCTTCATATTCTATATGATGAAATTCTGAAAGATGCGTTGCATCGGCCCTCTCCTTTCTAAACGAATTATAAATTGAATATACATGATTTACTTTTTCTTGTATTAATGCGATTTCTAGATAAATTTGAGAAGACTCTGAAAGAAACGCTTGTTCTTTTAAGTCAAACCATTTAAGAGTTATTGGGCTTGTATCCGACGTGTATTTTAAAGCTTCTTTTCCATACACCGCACCAGGAGAAGAAATCATGCGCGTAGTGAGAGGAAGGGCAGTGAATAACGCTCCGATAGAATCAAAATAGGCATTTGATACAATATTTATTCTATGATTTATGCGTGCCAAGTGCCCCCACATTTTTTCTTTCCCTAACTGACGAACCCTTCCTTCCATTTCTTCATTGATATTCTTTTTATGATTGAGATCAGTTATATCTTTCATAGGAGGGAAGAGATTATTACCTTTATACGAGATAGTTCTATTGCTTTCAGTTTTATATGGGCCAATCATATCTTTTTACCTTCTTTTGTAATTTCAGTTGAAAGCTGACCACAACCCCCTTTAATATCGAAACCCTTGCTTAATTGTACATCAAAAGTTATACCTCTGGAATCCATAATTTTTTCTAATTCTGGTACAATATCTTCCATAAAGCGTTTCCTTGTTTTTTCTGTTTTATTTGAATCTAAAGAATTAACACACGTAAATTGAAAGGAGAAAAATTTTGGATCCACAAGATTCCCAAGATCATTAAAATGTTCTCGACTATCATTGACATTAGGGAGGACCATATAAGTTAATGTTGTTTTTTCTCCTTTTTCGCGCGCATATTCTTCGCCTGCTTCAAGCAACTTTTTAATTGGCCAAAATCGGTTTGAAGGGACTAGTTGATTTCTCTGTGAATCGTAGGGCGTGTGTAACGAGACAAATAACTCAAAGTCGACTGAGGGATCTTTAGCTAAGCGAGATATTTCTATAGAGATTCCAGAGGTTGATAAAGAAATTCTTTTTACTGACTTACGAGTACGCTTAAAGAAATCAAGCACTCCAGAAGTATTCATAAGAGGTTCACCCATCCCCATGATCGCGTAAAATTCTGCAGGAGGCAACCCTCGAGAGGAAACGTATTCTTGGGCCATGAGTACCTCTTGTTCCATTTCCAGACCGCTTAGATTCTTAGCAAAATTCATTTTTCCAGTTTCACAAAAAGGACATCCTACGTCACATCCAATTTGTGAAGAAAGACAGATTACCTTACTATCAACAAGGGGACCCCTATGATGAGCATTAAAATTAAAGTAAATTGCCTCAGCGATTCCTTTAGAAGGAAGAAGGTAAGCAAATTTTATGCTGCCGTCCCGAGACCTCTCGACACGTTCTATCTGCATGTCGTAACATAGAGCCATAATTTATAAACTTTTTCTTGTGTAGTTATCCCAGAGTGATAATAGATTATACTCTAACAGAGTATAAAGTACACGAGCTCGAGAGACTATGTTCTCGATAGGACTAGAGCATTTAACTATCTGCCAGAGAAAAAGGATATAAAAAACTATTGTCTCTAATTCGATTAAGTGTCATTTTCAAGTCATGACATACGATAGATTTATAAATAACCTCTGCTCCTACTAATTATGAATAAAAACGTCTTCAAACTTCTTGTACCTCTCTTTGCGATTATCTTGCTTTCAGGCATAGCTTCTGCGTACTACTACGGGGATGGCTATAAGAAAGAATACACGGTCAAAGAGACGTATGACGACTATGGATATAGTTATTACGAAAAGAATACTGATAAAAGTCCGTGGGGCGAAGTAACGACCTACAAAAAGATTAAAGACAATGACGGATATGCGTCTCCGTACGGAAATCGCGTGGGCGATTATTGGTATGAAGGTCCGAGTGGGTATTCACGTACCTATCGCATGACCAATACCTATGGTGATGAGTGGCGTCATATGGGGTACGCGTGGGACGATAGCTATCAACGCGATCGATACGATACACAATACACTGACTATTATTATAATCCTCGTTATTTCTATAATGGAAATACGTACAATTGGGAAGGCGATGAACCTCGCTGTGCCAATGACCGAAGTGGGCGATGGAGCTCAGTGAGTTACTGCGGTAACAATATCTATCATTATAGCTGGTAATTCTGAAAGAACGTTTGCATTTTTTCTAAAGAAAACCTAAGGGTAATCTTTAAATAGCTAATAATATAAATATTATTCATATTATTGTATGGTAAAGAGGGTGCTCAGCGTTACGGTTGACGAAAATGTATTTAAAACTTGGAAAGAATATTCTGAAGAGGAATGTGTCAATTCGTCAAAACTGATTGAACGAATGCTTAGGGAGCACTTACAAAAGAGAGGCAAACATGTTACTAAATAAACTTCTTTTTGGGTTTTTCTGTTTAGCGCTTGTTATCTTTGCGATTGGCTCTGCATCCGCTGCTATAGGCCTGACAAGCTGTACGAATGCGACCTCTGCTCCGGGGCAGTATGAGCTATTGGATACTCTCAATTCAAATGCTACCTGTTTAACGCTTAACGCAAGCAATATGGAACTTGACTGCAAGGGAAATTCTATCCTGTATGGAATAAATGGGGCGAATGGAGCGATTGGTATTAACGTTCTCTTCGGTGTAGTTCCTCTGCAAAATATTACCATTCGTAATTGTGTTATCCGGGATATTAATACAAGTGGAACAACAGGGTATGGGATTCAATTTACAAAAACGTCGAGCTCCTTCATTTATAATAATACTATTTTGACCAATGGTTCTTCTTCGAGTCATGGTCTCTATTTCAACACGAATTGCAATAATAATCTGATAGAAAATAATACTATTTCGGCATTTGGCACCTCTACCGGGAATTATGGTCTGTATCTTTTATCGGCATCAGATGGAAACCTCATACGACAAAATGTCATAACCGGTACGGGCACGACTACGAGTTATGCGATCCTTATCTCAACAGGGACGAGTGACACTGAAGTTATCAATAATACTCTGAGCACTCTTTCAACAACGACGACTGGCAACACAGACGGTCATGTCGTGTACGTAACGACGGGAAGCGGGCGCAATCTCTTTGCCGATAATATCGTGTACGGGCGCTCAGCTGCGAGAAATTACGCCTTCTATTTCACCGCTTCAGCGAATAACAATACGATTGCGAATAATACTCTCTTTGCAAATCATACGGAAGGTACGAATTATGGCGTGTATATTCTCTATGGGTCGTCAAATAGGATTATCGGTAATAATCTTGTGGTGAATGGTACTTCCCTTACGGGTGTTTTTCTTTCTTCTGCAAATAACAACATTGTTGAAAACAATAGTGTAACGCTTCTTGGCGTAACGTCCGTCATAGGGGCTCAAGTAACTTCCTCTTATGGCAATCGTGTTAGCAATAATACCTTTGCTGTCAACGGACGTACTGCAACGAACACGGGCATCGGTTTAATTTCGTCATATACTAACGAATTCAACAATAATACCATCAATGTAACGGGTACAACTCCCATATATGGGTTTTATTTGCTTTATTCAGAGGCCAATATTATCACAAAGAATAATGTTACTGTTTTTGGAACGACGGCGAATAGCCCGCTCTTCTTGTCAACCGCTTCTGAGGGAAATCGGGTTACCAATAATTCGCTCGGTGTTTTCGGAAATACATCTCTTAATTATGGAGTATACTTAACGCAAAATCGAAATAATCTAATAGAAAGTAATAATATAACTACAAATGGAACTGTAACGAATTATGGCATCTATCTTCTTACTACGGCGAATCTTAATACCATTAAGAATAATATTGTAAGAACTGGGGGATTGAGTTCTAACTATGGTGTTTTTCTTTCTGCTTCGGAGAGCAATAAAATTTTGGGCAACATTATAATTGCCAATGGCACGACTATCTCTGGCGCTACGGCCAACTGGGGAATCCATCTTGCAGTAAACTCAGAATCTAATCTCATTGCCAACAACACCGTACAAACTTTTGGAGGAAGTACTAATTACGGTCTTTCTTTGATAACAAGTTCTCGACGTAATACTTATGAAAATAATTTTGTGTATACGTCGGGCAATAATAATTCTAATCATGGCTTGTTTTTATCTGAAGCTCATCGTAATTTATTCAAGGATAATGTCATTAATACGTCGGGGAATGGAACGAACTTCGGCGCCTATATTCAGTCCAGTTCTATGAGCAATGTTTTTCTCAACAACACTATTTCGACGTTTGAGTATGCAAATAGGTCAACTTCTCCTGCATTTGCCTTTCTCTTTGTAGCGCCCGGATACCCGGTTAATAATACCCTGCAAGGCAATAACTTGGTTTCCATAGCAGGGCCCGATTTGCGATTTGAAACAGCGAGCCTCAATGATACCACGTTGGTTGATCAAGCGGTAGGAAATTACACGTTTACAGGGATTGGGGGGATTTTGACTGTTCGAAATACGACTGCGGGTGAAATACGCTTTACTTCGCCGGTTAATGGCACCAATACGAGTTTCAGCGATCGTGTTACGGTCCGCGCTAATTTTGTAAAAATCGACGAGTACACTCGAGAGCTCAATAAATCAGCGCAGATAACAATTTACAACATTCCGACCGCTTCTACCGAGCTACAAATTGTTCGTAACGGGGTGATCTGCCCTATTGAACTTTGTCAAAATCTTACTTCTTTGCAGGCAGGCAATGTTACCTTTACCGT
>JBBSZK010000002.1:0-4249 GCA_038044745.1 Nanobdellota archaeon | reverse complement strand
TTGAACTTTGTCAAAATCTTACTTCTTTGCAGGCAGGCAATGTTACCTTTACCGTAACCGGAGGAGGCAATTATTCTATTAACTCTAGCTCAAGCGCCCCTTCTCTTACGTTAAACCAGCCTGTTCCCTCATTCAACGCGACGTACAAGGACCTCGCGTTTAACTTTACCGCTTCTGATGATGTTTCTTCACTCCTCTCCTGTACACTTTCACTTAATGATTCACTTAATCAAACAAATCAGACTGTAAGTTCGGGGGTATTGACAACTATGGTCCTTTACAATATGAGCGAGGGAAACTATTCGTGGTATGTTGAATGCTTTGACGGTAGCAACAATACTAATCGTTCTCAATCTCGAATTTTGAATGTTTCCTATTCTATTCCTTCGGTTACGTTTAACTATCCTCAGGAAGATGCTTACTTTAACAACATAAGTGCCGTGTCAATTAATTACACTGTCTATGACTCGAGCCCCGCCAACATGACTGTCTGGCTTTATGGCAATAATACTTTGCTCGCGACTTCATATAATATAACGAATGGTACGTTGCTGAACTATAGTTGGAGCACGCTCGGTTTGGGAAGATATAATTGGACGGTTATCGCGAGTAACAGTCTGAAGAATTCTTCCGCAGGTCATCGTTATTTCAACGTAAGCAATTTGACTATTAGTTGTGAGGCTGGTGGTTCCTATCAAGAAGGGGCTCTTGTTTTAGTACAGGGCAACCTTTCAGACGGGCGTTTGGGATTAGGGCATTTGCAGGCAAATGTTAGCGTGTATGAAGATGGCGCTTATGCCGCATCACGGAATTTAACTTCCCTTTCAGACGGGAGCTTTCAGACGACGTTTGCTGGATTGGCCATTGGGAACTATACGCTAAACGCTTCGTTTGGCTATAATGACTATCTCTCTTATTGTAATGACTCTTTCACGATAGTTTCTGAAGGCGGTCCCGACCCTTCAAATGCCTCTTTGTATCTTACCAAGGTTGCTTCAGTTTCTTCGCTTACTCATGCTGAAATCGTCTATAACGTTACTCTTTCTTTGGTGAATGCCGGAGGAAGCAACGCAACTAATGCGAATATAACCGATGCTAATTCGAGTTCGTCGCCTTATTTACTGGGCACTCTTGTCTCAGGACAATCTATCACGCGCAGTTATGTTCTTTCGTTCGCACGTTCCAACACGACTTCTATTGCGATATTGTCTAATGCTACGGCCTTGGCGATAGATGCAAAAAGTGATAATTTCTTGAACGTTTTTGCTCAATCACTCAACGTGACTGTTCCCGCAAACGTGTCTGTTACTCCTGCTTATTTGATTTTAGATAAGATGGTTACTTTTTATAACGTTTCAAACACAACGATTGCCTATAATATCAGCTTGAGGCTTGTAAATACAGGAGGTAGCTCTTCGACCGATGCCAATGTTAGTGATGCGGACTCTTCATCTTCGCCCTACATGATTGGGGCGTTAGCCGCAGGAGAATCTGTTTCTAGAAGTTATCTCGCGACATACGCAAGAAATTCTACAACCTACTATGTTAATCTCTCGCGGGCTCAGAGTTACGCATTTGACTCCTATTCTGGTGTTTTGTTAAAAGTTAATGCATCAGATATTGTAATTCCCGTGCCCGCGACTGAATCTGGACAGCAACTTGCACTTGTCAAAAATGCATATTTCAACTCGGAGAATGAAACTGCTGTTAACTATACGCTTACGGTCGAGGTTATCAATGCGGGAGATGTTGATTTACAGGGAATAACGGTCATCGATTCTGATTTAGATATTAATCAGGTAATTGCGTTGAATCAAACACAGACGTGGAACTCAACAGGTTCACTGATTATTCAGAAGGAGGCTTCTAATTCTGAAAGAACGTTTGCAAAGTCTTCCGCCACCGTCAATACGGTTACGTATCAATCAAATCAGATTAAAATAAGTATTCCGGGATACGGTGGACCTGCCGATACGATTGTGTATGCTCCCGCGCAGGTCAATGCATCTACCAGTTTTGATTCGACTATTGAAATTGTAAATCAAAATCCCGATATAGGCAAAAACTTTATTGTAGACTATTGGATTACTTCTAACGACGAAACGACTAATTATACATCGGGTCAACAGACGATTTATGTTGCTGCATCTGGGTCAACTAATTTGACGGCGACGCTCACTTCTCCTTCCGTTAATGGGACGTATCGTTTGCGGGCATTGACTAGTTATATTGGTGGTCCTGACTTTGCCTATGACAGTTTTTTGGTCGGCTCCGAATCGGAGGGTGGCGATGAAGGGGATTCTGATGAAGGTTCAAGTGGTGGTGGCTCTGGTGGAGGAGGCATAACGGGTGCTGTCGTGGACACGGTCGTGTGTGCTCCTCCCTATATGCGCTACGGGCTTGAATGTTGCTTGGACGTCAATAATAACACTCTTTGTGATCGTGATGAATTGCCGAAAGAATCCGAGGCTAAAAATGATACAATTGTCTCTCTACCCGAGGAAACGTCCTCTCGTTCGTTTATCAACGGTCTTGTTGCCTATGCTGGGAACTCTTTCTTGTTCATTCGTAGCGTACTTTCTGTTGCTCAGAACAGATTTGCTTTCGGTATAGGTGCAGGTATTGTCGCTATAGGAGGTATAATCTTCTTTCTTAAGAGAGTCATTTTCCATTCTCGCAACTCGCTTGGAAGCTCTAATCGGATAAAGAATATTATTGGGAAGAGCGTGTATGCAGAAAATGGGAATGGAATAGGGGTTGTGAAAGAAATCTATCTTGAACACTATAAAATCTATGGATGGATAATTCAGGTCAACAGTCGTCTTGCTAAAAAAATAGGTTATAAGCGTATTATGGTTAAACAAAAGTACGTTAAAGCGATTGGGTGGACCATGATTATCGATGAGCGTATAGCGCATCATCTTGATCGTTACCCTGTTCCACACTCCCATAACCTTTAAATTGCATCTTAAACAGGGAGCTCTGCTATGGCACATAAAGAGGTCGTCGAGAATTTTCAAGGGCTTATTGCAGCGCTCGATCCACGTTCCTCTTCTAAACGGGAAGAGGAGGTTGTGGTTCCCGAGGTTGTTTTTTCAGGACAGGTTGATGAGCGATGGTCTCTGTACGAACAGGGAAAGCATCTAGGGCCTCTGCGGTTCTCTAACGGTAAGACACAGGCCGATGTTGTTGCAGAAGCCGTGCAGGCGATACGTTCGGGAACGAAGATTGTGTTCATTCACGGTGTGTGTGGCACCGGTAAGTCTGCTATTGCACTCAATATCGCGCGACAACTTGGTCGTGCATCGATTGTGGTTCCTGTAAAGACGTTACAACGGCAGTATGAAGAAGACTACATGGGGAAAAAACATGTACTCAAACCCAATGGGCATAAGCTCAAGATTGCTATGATTACGGGTCGTGAGAATCATGACTCGGTTATTGAACCGGGTCTTTCATGCGCAGACCCTACGTTGCCGGATACGATTCGCCTGACTGAAAAGAATTGGACGCATTTGCAAGAGTATTACAATCAAAATCCTTACATTAAACATAAAGGGGACTTGTCTTTGAAAAACCTGAGGCGCATCTCTATTGCTCCTGCAAATCCGTACTGGAGCCCGATTGTACCTGTTCATTTTGAACTCGAGATGCCTGATGCGCGAAAACGCCGGTATGTGGGGCTCGATGGTTCTGAATTTATTTTCTATCAGCGTAAGAAAGGATGTGGCTATTACGACCAATACAATGCGTATCTTGATGCAGACGTGATTATGTTTAATGCAGCGAAGTACAAAATTGAGACTCTTAATAACAAAAAGCCTGCGACCGATGTGGAAATTATTGATGAAGCCGATGAATTTCTTGATAACCTTACAGAACAGCAGACACTCAATATTTCACGACTTGCTAACAGTCTTAATTACCTTGCTCCCATTAATGAAAAAACGGAAGATGCGCTTGAGGCAATTCGTGAGGCTATTAAAATTGAGGAAAAACGTGTAGGCGCGCTTGGATTCAACGAAAAAGAGATTACACCGGTGCGGGAGACAAAAGTAGGCATTATTTTGAAAAATCTCGCAGAAAATCCTGCGCTTCAGGATGAAGCGGGTCTCGATGAGACGAGTTATGTGGCTCAAGCGTTGGAAGTTGCGCGTTCTTTTGCACCGTTTGTTGATGAAACGTTTCTTACCTATAAAAAGTATGAAGATGATTTGGTTGTTGAATTGGTAACGACCAATATTTCAAA
>JBBSZK010000001.1:0-2442 GCA_038044745.1 Nanobdellota archaeon | reverse complement strand
GAGTTTCTTGCATAAGGACTCCCAACTGCGGAGTCGGCATTTTACCTGTCGGTCCGAGGGACTTACCAAATGCAGTGGCAACGGCCGGCATGACCTTTGCGCTCGCAATGAAGAAGTCATAATCTCGAATAAGTAGTTTAAGGGCCTTTTTGTCTTTATACTTCTCAAATTCTGCTTTCGTCACGGTTTTGACAAGATCGCTCTTATTTTCAAGAAATCCACACACGCGTTTCTCAGAGAAAACATGAGGAATCGTGCTCACCACGTTAACGCTGTCGCGTCGCATGTCCATACTTTTCAAACTAATAAGTAAATCAACAGTCTGTTCAAACTTTCGTTTGTCTCCTTTCCGAATTTCTTTAAGTGCGTTTTCGAGTTCCATGTGTGTCTCCTACGTGATGACCGTCATGCCCAGAAAACGGGTCTAACGGTACGTAGTATGCGACAAAACTTCATTGAAAGAGGGTATTTAAAGATTTTGAAACCTAGATTTTTAGTTCCATATAAATAGTAGTATAATCTTTTCCAGCTTCCTTTTTCTCGGCAGTGATTATAAAACCCCTGCTTTCATACATTTTCCTAGCCGTCTCCGTAAGTTCAGTATCCGATGTCCACAGTCTTAAATATTTTCTTTTGAGTTTCTTAGCCTTCTCGATTGTAAACGTAAGCAACTGTTTGCCAATGCCAAGGCCCCTATAAACAGGGTCTACTCCGAACCATCCTGTAGAAAAGGCATTATCTCTCCAGTCTTTTTCATAGGCATATAACCCGGTTGTACCAACGACCTTTCCAGTCTTTTTATCAAGGGCAACAAAGTATTTTAGATACTTAGGTCGTTCAGCAGGGTACATCGCCAAATATTTTTTATTTCCTAAACTGGCGTTAAATCCTCTTGTATAACCAAATTTATCCTCTTCACTTTCTCCAAATACCTTATCGAGAACTTCCAACGCTCCTTTAAGATTATATTTCGAAAGGGGTCGGATAACAATCAAATTTTTTTTCCATACTATGCTAGCGGACACTTTCATCAATCTTACCGAGATACTCTTTCACACGCTCGATAGTTTGAGGAATAAGAAATCCCTCTATCTTCTGTTCAAATAAATGCGATAAGGGCTCAAACTCCGCAAGCCGATACACGTTATTTTTCTTGTCGACAAGCATCAAGTCCCGCAGGCGTTTCAATTGTCGGCGAATGTTGCTTTCTGCAAGTCCTTTAGGCTCAAGCGAATGTTCTTGCCGCAATGCTTTAATCTTATCGATAATCTCAAACGAAGTCATTTCCTTACGCTCTTTACGTGCATCGTCTAATGCGAGCAAGACATCTACCATCACATCTCGTGAATCTCCGGGCTGCAGTAGACCCAGGCTCAAACAAATTTTTTTTACAAGTTCTCTACGGCTTGTTTCATAGGGCCGTTCATATCGCCGAAGCGTAATTTCATTTAGAGGGGCATCGCGGGCCATTACTCACTCTGATACGAGAAAGGTTATAAAGCTACCTCTGTCCACGGTAGCATGGAGCTTGTTGCAACCGTCGGTCTTGACAAAGAATCGTGGGGGCAAGTAACCGGATTAATCAATCACGGAACATGGGATCGCGTTGTGCTCATAAAGAACAAACTTGCACTCGACTTTCCCGTTCCTGAAGGCGTCGATGCGCTCTTTGTCGATACCACCCAACCGCTTCTAGAAATAAAAAAATACCTCGTTGAAAAACTTAAACCTCTCTTGTCCGAGTTTGATGCCTGCGTTTCAATTGCGTCAGGAACCGGCAAAGAACACATGGCGCTCATATCTTCATTACTTGCAATCCCCACAGGCATACGTCTTGTTGCATTCACCAAGAACGGCGTTGAGTTTGTTAATTAACTCTTAAAAAAATATCGCGAACCAACGCACCATCATTAAGGCAAGAAGCGCAATAAAGAACCAACTCGCAATTTTGAATGCGCGTTTCCCCCATACTTCTCTTCCAGTGATGCCCCAAACAGCCAGATAGAAGAATCGTCCGCCGTCGAGCATTCCCAAGGGAAGCATGTTAAAGAGAGCAACAAGCAGATTAATCATGAAGACCCACCACAATAAGTAATAGACAAACCATGCAAATTCCCCTCCCCATGTTGGCGCATAATAGATGTAGGGATCTTTAATCTTGAAGATAACCGACGAAACAATACCTTTGAACCCTGATCGACTCGGTTTGTTTATGCCGATGCCCAAATAGGCTTTCCCATCACGATCTGCCAATGTAATTGAATGGTCAAAATTAGCATCGCCTTCACGAGTTGTTACGACAATCGTTTGACCGGGCTGTTTGGAGGCAATGGTTAAACGGAGCTCTTCGATAGAACGTGTCGGCACACCATCAATCGAAAGGATAGCGCCCGAGAGACGAGCATTAATGGCGGGCGCGTCATCGTAAACCGTAATCGCAGG